>JBATEX010000207.1:0-24800 GCA_049664225.1 Thermoanaerobaculia bacterium | reverse complement strand
CTGGTCACCCGCAGGGAGGAGCACCGGAGGCAACCTTGCAGGTTGTTGAGGAGCGACGAGCGAGGACTTCCCTGAGATGGCGGGCAATCTCCACTAGATGCCGTGGGGCCCATGATTAGTGCGGGCTGAGGGTTCGATCCAGCCAGACACCACGGTTATAATCCTCGAGCCGCACCTGCCTGACGGTAGGCGGCGGCCTTTTTCTGTCCTGGGGCCACCGGGTCGAGGGTATTTTGTGGACCCACTGCTGGCCTGGACCGAGGAGTCGACATCTAACAAGGTGTCAGATCGAGACGATGACGCACAGAAACCAGCGATCGAAAGAGCACCCTGTCCGTTACAGGCTGGAGTTGGGTGCCTATAGGGGAGCCAAGTCCCTGGTGAACGTACTGCCTGAGACGATGCGACTGGCTTTGGGGCGATGGGGCGGCCGGCTCGGCTACTTTCTGGACGCCAGGCATCGACGAGTAGCGCTGCAGAACCTCGAGCTCGCCTTTCCCGAGTGGCCGTCGGCCAGCCGCAAGCGCATCGCGAGGGAGTCCTTCGGCAACATCGGCACGGCGGCGGTAGAGCTCGCCACCACCGCGAAACTGGACCGCGAGAGTTACCTGGCCCGTCTCGATTTCGAAGGCTGGGAAAATTTCGAACTGGCCGAGCAGGCGGGCAAGGGCGTCTTGCTGATGACCGCCCACATCGGCAACTGGGAGGCTCTCGCGCAGGCTCCGGTGCTTCGGGGCAAGCCAGTGTCCTTCGTCGCGCGGCCACTCGACAATCCCTATCTCGAAAGGGAAATCCGCCGAATACGGGAGCGCTTCGGGAACCGGACGATCATGAAGCGCGGTGCGGCGCGACAGCTGATTCGAACCCTGAGGAGCGGCGGGGTCACTGGTCTGCTGATCGATCAGCGCGTCCACCCGAACGAAGGCAGAGCTTACGATTTCTTCGGCCACCCGGCCTATACGACGCCTCTGATGGCGCGGCTATCTCTGCGCACCGGTGCCCCAGTGGTCCCCGTCTTCGGGATTCCTTTGGAGGGCTGGAAGCGCTGCCGAATCGTCTACCGGCCGCCGATCTTCCCCGAGACCGACGGCGAAGATGCTGTCGATCGCCTCACACTGCAGTACCTCCGCACGATCGAAGATGCGATTCGGGAGTGGCCGGAATTGTGGCTTTGGGCGCACCGCCGCTGGAGAAAAGGGCAGCCGATGGAAGCGAGCCCTGGCGCCGAGTCTCAGCCTTTGGAATCCGCCAGCGACCACGCCTCGATCAAGGCCAGCTGACCGAGCGTTGAAAGTAGGACTCTGACTCAGGAAGAGGGCTTCTGCAGGGATTTCAGCACTTCTCTGTGCTGGGAGTACACCTTGCGGGCCTCGACGAATTGCTGGTGGCTGAACCCCAGCTCACTGGCAATCTGGCGAATCTGCGCCTCCTCCGCCGAGGTGATGGACTCGTCGGCGGCAGAGACTGCAAAGAGACAGTCGAGAAGCTCCTGTCGCTGCTCCGGGGTCGAGACCTGCACGAACTCACGGGTCACAAGGAAATTCTCAGTGTGTCCGAAGAGGCGATTCTGACTCTTGGCAATCTGCACGACCAGAATGGCCTGCTCCTCGGGCAGATGTCCGAGCCGTCGAATGACTTCCTCCATCTTGCGAGTTTCCACTTCGCTGATGTCCAGATCGGCGTGCGCCACTCGTCCGAGAATGTAGGCGAAAGCGGCAACGTAACGCGCCTTGTCTGGGTCCATCGTCTCCAACTCGGCGACGATCTTGCGAACGGTGGCTGTGCCCTCGTCCGCCTGAGAGCCCTCCTCGCCTCCAATACCGAGGATCTTCAGGAGCGACATGGGCCGGCCCTCACCGGTAGTACCCCGCGATCGTGCGTGCGCTCAAGCCGCCACCTTCGACTCCAACCTCGATCTGTCGCCATTCCTCTCCTCCCGTGTACTCCGAGTAGTAGCCGACGAGGTACTGATTGCGCAGCTCCTCGTCGATCTCTGCATAGACGTCCTGAAGGTCCTGGCCGACTCGAGCGAAGAACACCTTCCCACCTACCGAGGTGGTTAGGGTCTCAAGCCGCTCCAAGAAGCCCCGAACGCTCAAACCTTTGCCCTGGGTCCGATTGATCTCGTTGTTGGAGAGGATCACGTAGATCGGAACGCCGACCTTGCGCGCGAATCGCAACGCCGTGCGGTAGGCGAAGTCGGGGTCCTCGTCGGCACCGTCCGTGTAGACGACAAGAGCCTTCTTTCCCGGTACTCCCTGCAGCTGCACCAGCGAATAGACGACCGCCTTCCAGATCCCGGTCTGCCCATCCGGTTGCAGCAGGTCGAGCGACTTGATGACTTCCGGCAGGTCTGAGGTCGTATTGCGGGTCAAGCGGGGCTCCGTACCGAAACCCACGACAAAGGCGCGATCCCGGCGCGTCGCCAGGCCGCGCAGAAACTCCGCCGCCGCGAACTGGACTTCGGGCAGCTTGACGAACATCGACGCCGAGCTGTCGATGGCAAGACCAACCGTCAGCGGCAAATCACCCGCGTCGTTGAAGGTGCCGATTTCCTGGGCCACCCCGTCTTCGAGAACCCGGAATCTCTCTCGGGGCAAGTCGGTGACCGGCCGGCCCTTGCGATCCGTCACGACCACGTAGAGCTCCATCAAGTTGACCTGCAGCCTCTCGCTGGAGCCCGGGCTGTTGAGAAAGACCACATCCTCGGAGCTGTTGCCATCCTCCAGATAAGCCACAACCCGAATGAAGCCCCGGGGCGCCTCCGGAGGAATGACAATTCGCTGTCGGTAGGGTGGCGCATAGCGGGTCGCCGCCAGGGCCTCCTTCCAGTAGAACTCCACTCGATCGATTCCCTGGCCCCGGCGCGGCTCCACCTCGGCATGAACGTCGATCGGCCCCGCGAAACGCTGCGGTTGCCCTTCTTCACCAGGTCTGGGCTTGACGATACGCACACCGAAGACACCCGAGCCCTCATTGACGATCAGAAAGTCGCGACCCAACTCCACTCCTGCGCTATCCCGCGCCACTACCGTGACCCGTCTCGGCTGGGGAAGCGGTCCCAGGTCGAGGCTGGCGCTGAAAGGTGGCGAGTCCCGCACCACTTTGCTCTCCCCATCCATGAGGAATTCCACCGACGCCACCTCGCGGCGAGAGACAACGGTCTCCATCAGGGTTCGCCCCATGGCAAAACCCTGCCTGGGCGCCATGAGGTGAATCACCTGGGGTGCCGGCAGAACCAGTGATTCCAGGCTGTCGGTCATAGAGACCGTCGCGCCCGGTTCCACGAACGAAGCGAAGGTCGCGCCCCAGACTCCCCTGTCCAGCTCCTCTACAAGCACCACGACCGGCCCCTCCGGCTGACGACCGAGCTCGACTTCCAAGACGGATTCCACGGGATCTTCTCCTTCACCGACAAGACCCCAGCCCAAGTGCTCCTCGTGGAAGATCTCAGGCTGTTCTCCTTCCCTTGGAACAGCCACCGTGACCCGCAGGGGGGAGGATCGAGCTCCGTTCTCCACGTCGTAGACATCCCTCTTGACCACCAGCCGCGCACTCTGACCGTCCTCGCTCGGTTGCAAGGCCGCCACCAACGGCAGCTCACCATCATCGAGGTCGTTCTGGAGAATCCGCGCGGCGCGGGTCTGCGAAACCACTTCCGGCGTGATGTCGGAGAGCCAGCGACGATAGCGGAGAATCGACCCCGAGTCGTCTCCGGGAGCGATCAGACGAACCTCCAACAGTTGCCGACCACTGGCCTCGATCTCACCGAGATCTAGTCGCTGACGCCGGGGTAGACGCTCGATCAAGTCCGAGAGCTGGAACTTGCCCCGGATCAGCTCTCCGCCGGTGGCCTCAGCCAGCGCCTGCAAGGGCACGGCCGGGTCCAGAACCAGGGGCGGTCCACCCTCCTGCTTCTGAGCCTCTTCGCGACGCTCCCGGAGCCACTTGAGGGGATCGACTCCGATCGTTGTCTTGTCCACAATGCGACCATCTTGAATAATGACATCGACCTTGTCCTTGCCCTCCTGCTCCAGTGGCGCGTCTTCATCCGGCTCCAGGAGCTCATTGGCCCTTTGCTCGGGAACGTAGGGCAGCACCACCCAACCGTAGGCTGAAAAGGTCTGAGCCACTTCGAGCGCTGAAGGACGCGACGGCTGGGGAGCCAATCGTGCGGCGGTGGGCTCTCCGTACTCGCGCACTAGAAGAGATCGGTAGAACTCGTCGGGATCGGCATCGTAGCCGCTGGCCACCATGAAGATTGCTTTGGGCCCCGGAGTTGTCTCCTCACTCACCCACAGAAGCAGCTGTTCATGGTACTCCCGCAGCAGCTCTGCCTCGTCCCGGACCGCCATCCGAACCCGAGCCTCCACGTCAGCTGCTTCGCTGCGGGCAACTCCCGAGGAGATCTCTCCATCACCTACGAGGCCAGTGTCTTCCAGCAGGCTCCAGCGCAGCTTTTCCTGAAGGTTGTCGGACTCTTCCCGCAGTCGAATCCAATGCAGGGCCTGTTCGAGGACATCCGCATCGCGGGTGGCCGGCAAACCGGTCCTCATCTCGCGGCCGGCGAGGAGGATCTCGACGGGGCCCAGGCGAGTCAGCTCCCTGGAGCGCTCCGCCAGCTGCAGCGCGGCGTTGCCGAAGTCCAGGGGACTGGTAAGAACCTGATCGAACAACAGCACTACCCGCCACTCGCCGCTTGCCTCTCCAAGATCGGAGATCGCTACGGTCTGCCCGTCGACAAGGGCTTCGACGCGGCCGGCGAGCTGATCGGTCACGACTTCGCCCCCCGGGTTGAGGGCTTCCAGCTCGATCTCGTGGCGGCTCGGACCGACTTCGGCAGCCGCTTGACCTCCAAGCAGGCCTGCCCACAGAAGACCCAGCCATGCCATAACGGCAATCCGCGACCCACATCGTGCCCAAGGAAGTCGGGTGCGGACATGGCGCATTTCCCCCTGATTGTTGCGCGATCTCAAACTCAAACCTCGTTTCGGTTGTAGGTCGACTCCTACCCGACCAGAAGCCCCCATCTTCTATTCAAGATCGGTGCCTGGAAGCTGATCGATTCGATCGATTCCAGCTCCGTTCTATTCTTCTTCGTGCTGATGAACCCTCCGATAGCCCCGATTCCAGTAGACCAGGGGAGGCGCGTCGGGCTCCGGAACGCCACTCGCTTGCACTTCACCAAGATAGATCGTGTGGGTCCCAGCAGGACGCCTGCCATGAATCGTGCAGTCGAGCCAGACCAGCGCGTCGGCCAGTACGGGAGCTCCCGTCACCGCTTTGTGCCAGTTGCCCTCTGCGAAGCGGTCTTCATCCTTGACCCAGGCGAAGCGGTTCGACAGGTCGATCTGATCTTCCCGCAATATGTTGACCGCGAACACGGCATCCTCCTCCTCCAACAACGGGTAGGCGTGGTGTCGATGGTCGATCATCACAGCGATCAGGGGCGGGTCGGGCGATACAGAGGCAAAGGCCGAGACCGTCAACCCGTGGACCTGCTCGCCGGCCTTGATGGTGACGATGGTGACCCCGGCCGGAAAGTGCCGCAGTGCGTCGCGATAGTCCTCTGAGGAAACAGGCATGGATACCTCCGAACGGTCAGGGAGCTGACCGATGGATCGGATCGGTCATCAGCTCGGCCGATGCCGCTGTGATAGGTGAATAGCTCGTTTCGACGTAGTCCTCGATGATCTGACGAAAGGCGTCCGAGAGCTCTGAGAAGTTCCCCTGAAGGCTGGTCGTCTGGCGACCGTCGACGTAGACGGGGCAGTGCGGCGATTCCCCGGTTCCAGGTAGGCTGATTCCGATGTTCGCGGCCCTCGATTCGCCTGGACCGTTCACCACGCAGCCCATGACGGCTACGGTCATCGTCTCTACGCCTGCGAAGCGCTCCTTCCATTGGGGCATGCGCTCTCGTACGTACTCCTGGACCCTCTGGGCCAGCTCCTGGAACGTCGTGGAGGTGGTTCGCCCACAACCTGGACAGGCGGTAATACTGGGAGCGAAGCGGCGCAGGTCGAGAGCCTGCAGGAGCTCCAAACAGGCGTAAACCTCCTCCCGTCGATCGGCGCCCGGTCTCGGAGTCAGGGAAATGCGGATCGTGTCGCCGATCCCCTCCTCGAGTAGCACCGCCATGGCCGAAGCCGACCAAACCAGACCCTTCATCCCCATCCCGGCCTCGGTCAGACCCAAATGCAGAGGTTGCTCGGACTCGGCGGCAAGGCGGCGATAGACAGCAATCAGATCGCAAGGCCGAGAGACCTTGCATGAAAGGACGATCTGATCCCTTCGTAGGCCGCATGCCAGGGCCAATTCGGTCGACTGTACAGCCGAGAGAATCATGCAATCGTTGAGGACCTCTTCCGAGGTCTTGCCCAGCCCCTGGTCAGTGTTCTGCTGCATCTTCTCGATCACAAGATCCTGGTTCAGAGAGCCGCCGTTGACACCTATTCGGATCGGCGTATCGAGTTCCGCGGCGATCCTACAAATAGTGGCGAAGTTGTCGTCCCGGCGCTCGCCATGCCCCACGTTACCGGGATTGATGCGGAACTTGTCGAGGGCTGCCGCGCAGTCGGGGAACTGAGCCAGAAGAACATGGCCGTTGTAGTGGAAGTCTCCGATCAGCGGCACGAGACGACCGGCGTCCTCCAGACGCCGCTTGACCTCGGGTACCGCGGCCGCCGCTGCCGCCGTATTGACCGTGATTCGGACCAGCTCGGAACCGGCCTCCGCAAGCTCGAGCACCTGCTGGTAGGTGGAGTCGATATCGGCCGTGTCCGTGTTGGTCATCGATTGGACCACGATCGGAGCACCAGCCCCCACATGAATGGATCCGACTGTGACACCCACTGTTTTGTGTCGCTTAGCCAATTCTCTCTCCTCGCGCTGCTATGAGCCGCGCGATTCTAGCACCGGGTAGAGCGCGGATCCGCCTCCACGGCGATCGCGGTCTGGCTGGTCTGTCAGTCCTGCAAGCTCGACGCGCCCTTTCCCGTCAAGGATCCATGGAGCGCAAAGGCCGCTCCGCCGACACCGCGGCATCAAATCGCCGACACCAGTCATGCAACCCAGAAGGAGTCCATGATGTCGATCCAGGAACGCCGAGGCCATCCCCGCCGAACCATTCAGGGAGTACACGTCCACAACGGGGTCGTCAGTGGGGAGCTACTCAATCTCAGTGCCGGTGGACTGGCGATCGAGACCACCCACAGCCTTCGCGTCGGGGCTCTGTACACCTTCCGATTGGGTCGACCCTGGATGAGCTTCAAGGTAACAGGAGCTGTCCGATGGAGCCGGTTGGCACGCACCCGGAATGGCCCCGGTGGTGAGGTGACGCCGATCTTTGTCGCCGGAATCGCTATCGAGTCGGAAGATCGGCGCTAGGAGTGGCCGTAAAACAACGCATCGTGCCCCGAGCCCGCCGACTCGACCGATCGATGGTGAAGCCTGCTTGTTCGACCACCTTCTCGGTTTCACGATTGGGGTGGCAGCCACCCGTGACGCCGGTCCACAGCGGCTGACAGAGGTCCTGCATCCTGGCCAGGGGAGCCCAAGCCGAGCGGACATGCTCCAGCATACGCAGCCTGCCATCGGCCACCAGCACACGGTGCACTTCCAGCAGGCCCTGCTCGGGATTTCTCACTGAGCAGAACACCAGGCTGCTGACAACCGTGTCAAAGGCTCCGGACCGGAAAGGGAGGCTCTCCGCTCTGGCCACGACCAGAGGCCGACCGTGAGCCCTTCCTCTCGCCCGGCGCGCCATGCGTAACTCGAGCTCGAGACCGATGACATCGGCTTGCTCCTCGAACAGCCGCAGGTTGCGTCCAGTACCACAACCGAGGTCGAGCGTTCGACCCCTGGCTCCCCGCACAACCCAGCGCCGCCACTGCCTGAAGCCGACAGCTTCCACCAAGGCCATATAGCCGTCATAGAGCCATGGAATCTGTTCGACTCCTCTCATGCAAGCGTCCTCAGGCGAGCCCAACAGGGCCTACCAAGAGACTCCTCCCATCGATCCCGACAGGCCTCGTTGGGCAGCTCGCAGCGGCCCCGTTTCGACTGCAGTGACGGACCCATCCTTGTGATTTCCATTCGAAAGAGTAGAATTCGCGCTTCAGACTCCAGGAGGCACGTGATGGGTGTTTCCCCGACCGAAATCACCTTGGTTCTAGAACCCGCCGATCGGCTCGACGTCATCGATGTCAGTCAGCGTATCCGAGAGGAACTCGGCGATGTCTTTGCCAAGTATCGCAGGACACTCTACTGCTCCCATCACACTACCGCCGGGTATCTCGATCAGAGCCTTACCTCGCGACTCGGCTACAGCCGAGATCGCCTGGGGTCCATTCTCCACCTGTTCCAGCAGATCTTCCCTCCGAATGCCAACTACGAGCACGACAAGCTGCATCTCAGGGCTGAGCTGAGCGATGAGCAGCGGCAGACCGAGCCCAAGAACGCCGACTCCCATCTGGCCTTCATCAGCTCGGGGCTCAAGAACTGTGTCACTTACACCAACGGAGCCGAAACCGCGGCGCATCTCATCGACTTGGACGGCGTCCACGAGCACGGCGTGCGCCAACGCCGTACCACCGCTCTGGCCTACAACCGTGAGGAGAAAATCGACAGCCTCGAGTTCGCGGTGCCCGTCTCCAGACATCCCATCGATTCCGTGAATCTGAAGGATCCGGACATCGGCTTGTTCGAGTGCATTGACCAGATGGTTCGCACTCATGGTGTCGAGAAGGGTCGCATCGACGTTTCGCTGGATGCCACTGAGACCCTCAGCGGTCTGACGGTCAACGAGTACGAAACCCTCCTGATGCGCCATGACCTCGCCGAGGTGCTCAAGGATCCGGTGCGCTTCATGGCCCGGCAGGGACGCAGACTCCTGAGGGACCCACGTCGGGTACTTAGCAAAACCCGCGACTACGCGAGTTACGATCTGGTGAGAGTTCTCAACGAAGTGTTGGATGCCACCGGCATCAGCGAGTCCCGCCTCGAGCACCTGATGGCTCGCTTCCTGGCCGCCCCTGCCCAGAAGTTCCTCCGCATGAAGCGCTCGGTTAGCCTCCTGGTGAGTGACCGCGGCGAGGGTCCTGCCATCGTGCAGGGCACCTACCAGAGTCCGGTTCTCGTGCAGTGGGGACCTGCGGCAGGCCTGGCGCGAACGCTCCACATCAACCTGATCGGCTTCAGCTAGGCTAGCCCGACCTCCTCACCAGCTTCGCAGCGAAAGGGCGAAGATGCCCGGAGGTACAAGGCCTGACAACCGAAGCCCCCGCAGGCGTACTTGAAGTACGTCGAGGAGGGATGAGGGCGGAAAACGTCGTAGGACCACCTCTCAGGCGGTGCCCGGGCATATTCGATCTTGCAGCCGAACGCTGGTGAGGAGGTCGGGCTAGATCAGAGAGTGCGACTGGCCACCGTCGGCGTTGAGGCAGGCGCCGGTGATGAGGCTTGCCCGTGGTGAGGCCAGGAACGTCACAACGTCGGCCAGTTCCTCGGCGGTGCCAAAACGCCCCAGAGGCAGATTCACTCGGATGAACTCCGCCATGCCTTCAGGATCCTCCTGGCACCGACGGTCCCAGCTACCCCCGGGGAAGCGGATCGAGCCGGGGGCGATGCTGTTGACCCTGATGCCCTCCGGAGCCAGCTCCAGGGCCATGATCTTGGCCAGGCTGATGAGGGCCGACTTGGTGGTGTTGTAGATCGACAAGCCGGGGCCACCGGCTTCCCGACCGAAAATGGAGGCGATGAACAGGATGACGCCGGAGGAATACCGTCGCATATGCGGTATGACCGCCCGACTGAATCTCACATGGGAATGGAAGTTGACCTCGAGGATCTCCTGCCAATCTCGATCCTCGGAATCGGCGAAGGCCACGCGCCGATTTCCGCCCACGTTGTTGACCAGGATGTCGAGCCCTCCGAGCTGCCGCGCGGCTTGCTCTACAAATGAGTCGACGCTCTCGGCCTCGGTTACATCGAGGGGCTCGTGGTAGACCGGGCGACCCATCCCTCGCACCGCTTCTGCCACCTCGACAAGGGCCTCCTCACCTCGCGCACAGATGGCCAGCCCGCAACCCTCCGCCGCCAGTCTCATCGCGATGGCCCTACCGAGGCCTCTGCTGCCACCCGTAACCATGGCTATCTTTCCCTCTAGCTCCAGGTTCATATCTCCTCCGTTGCGGTCAATCCAGATGGCCTCGGTCCGAGTCGCCCATCTCGACACCGCCTTGCGGAAAGTACTCCTTCCATCTCCGCGTCACCGTCTCGGCAATCTCTGGGGAGCAGAACAGCTCCGCTGGAAAACCCTCCTTGCGCCGAGCGTCGATCAGAACGGGCGGGCTGTAGGCGACGTGGTTTCGTACCACTCGACTTGCGGCCGCATGGATGTCGGCAGCCGGTTCGAACCGAGTAAAGGTCGTCCAAAGGAAATTCATCGCGCTGGCGGCAGCTCGGGCCGGCTCGTCAGTCAGGACGAGCAAGGGCCAGTCGCGGAATACCGCCTCGGCTGCCAGACGCTCACCCGCCTGGGGCTCATCGGGCTGTGGTGGACCGCCGATAACCAGGCAGCCCGGACAGAAAACCTGGACCTCGGTCACCCCTGACGGCAAGACGTCGGCCCGAAACTCTCCAGGCAGCTGCCTCACCGGCTCTCCCAACCCCAGCAAGACTCCTTTCGAGCCCTCGTTGACTCGCGGCCCAGAGTAGTCCAACGTATCCATCGAGAGGTTGCTGAGAACGAAGAGATCGGTCTCGGGTCGCGTGCGCTCCAGAATGTGCTCGAGGGTAGCCTTGAAACTCCTCAGGTCGACCCTCTGGTCGGTGATCAACAGGAACTTCGTAAGTGAGAGCTGGCTTTCGCCCAGAATTCGAAAAGCGCTGGCCATGGCCTCGCGCTTATAGCGCTCCTTGACGACGGCTGCTGCCAGCGAGTGATAGCCGGTCTCACCGTAGGACCAGAGATCGATCACTCCCGGCATCACCAACGGAAACAGGGGAGCCAGCAACTCCTGCAGAAGATCCCCAATGAAGAAATCTTCCTGGCGGGGCTTGCCCACCACAGTCGCTGGATAGATCGCATCCTGGCGACAGGCCAGCCAATCGACCTCGAAGACCGGGTACTCGTGGGCGAGGGAATAGTAACCATAGTGGTCGCCAAACGGGCCCTCCATACGGCGCAGGTCGGCAGCCACCCTGCCCCCAAGAGCGAACTCGCAATCTGCCAGCAGACCGGCACCGTCGGGTCCCGAGCAGACACGCAGCTTCTCACCGACGATCAGTGAGGCCAGCATGAGCTCGGGGACGTTTTCGGGCAGAGGAGCTACCGCGGCGAGAATCAGCGCCGGAGGTCCTCCGAGATAGACCGTCGCTGGGAGAGGCTGCTGGAGAGCCTCCGCCACGGAGTAGTGAAAGCCACCCCCTTTGCCGATCTGCCAGTGCATTCCAGTTGAACGTCGGTCATACACCTGCATCCGGTACATCCCGAGATTGTGGCCGGCACCCTCTGGGTGCTCGGTGAAGACCAGAGGAAGTGTCATGAACGGCCCTCCGTCATCCGGCCAGGAGGTAATCACGGGGAGCTGGCTCAGGTCCGGTTCTCGGCTGATCCTCTGCATGACCGGGCCCTGACCGGTCTTCCTGGAGCCGATTCGCAGCGCTTTCCAGGCCACGTCCTTCGCACCCCAGAGGCCTGACAGCGTCGGAGGCAACAGATCCTGCGAGAGCGACACGAGGCGCTCGATGAGACGAAAAGGCTCAGGCCCGAAGGCTGCCTCCGCCCGGCGGGCAGATCCAAAGAGATTCGTCACCAGTGGATAGGCCGAGCCCACGGGGTTGGTGAAGAGCAGAGCTGGGCCGTCGGCGGCGATCACCCGACGATGAACCTCTGCCACCTCCAGCCGAGGGTCGACGGGTGCCTCCACCACGGTGAGATCCCCACATCGTCGCAGGTGTTCGAGGAAAGCTCTCAGATCGGGGAAGGAGGTCTTCGTCATTCGGGCAAGTCTACCCCTGTGGAGCCCGAGGAATGGTGAGCCCACTCTTCGCCATCTGCGGTGCCACCGCCTCCACCGCTGGACCGCAGCCGGTCACTCATCCAGAATGGTTACGCCGGGATCGGGATCGCCATAGTCGAACAGGACCTTGTCCCTGCCCATGACGTCGACAGTCTCCTCGATTCGATTCAATACTCTCTCTCGACGACGCCACAGAGCCTCGATCTCGACTCCGGTGAGGTAGGGTCCGAGGTCTTCCCGCAGGGTCCGCTCGTCCAGCGACCGAATGGCCTGCAGCATACGGTTCGAGCACCGGGTGATCATCTCGGGGAGTGGAAGTACGTTGTCCTGCCCGAACGCACGCGTGTGATCGATTAACCAGAGATTGCCGAAGGAGTCCACCAACATATTGCCCTGGTTGCGATCGATGTTGTTGATGAGATTGTCGAAAACCTGCATGTCGGCCAGGCTCTGGTTCCACAGATTGTGGTCCGACGGTTCGAGTCCTTCGCTCAGTCGAATGTCCTCGGTCATCGCCTTTTCGATCCAGAGCTGCGCGGAGCCCGTAGCGCCTCCCGACACCCGCAGCACAGTCGGCGGCACATTTTGCATTCCTAGGAGCCGTCCCAGACGATAGGCGGCTATCTGACTCTTGTAGCTGTCTCGCAGATACATCACGGTCCTGCCGTTCGGCAGCCGCTTCAGTTTCTGCTCGTATCGATCGACGTCATGAAAGATGACCCGAGCTGCGGTCTCCCCACGTTCCAGGGTCAGCCTCTTTGCCCCGGTAATTCCACGCGACAGGACAGTGACCGAGCGCTCTTCGGCACTGGTCAGGAATCCAAAGATCTCATCCTGGGCGGCTAACCGGAGGCTCTTCCCATCAGGGCCCAACAAGACTCGGGAGTCGAAGGTTCCAGCAGGCACCGACTGCGCCGAGGCCTGCGACAGTGTAGCCAGAGCCAACACACAGGCGAACGGGAGAAACCCTGGCAGAACCGTGCTCATACCTGTATTACGCAAACTACTCTCTCGGGTTCAGCAGGCAACCCTCCACCGAGCCCAGCAGACCACCGGTCGAGGCCGGTGGTGGACCCTATCCAGCGCTCTTGGCTGCAGCGCCGCGCGGCGCCAGCTCAGCAGTTTCGTCGTAACTGATGACCAGACCCGGCGGTGCATCTCCGTAGTTGAACAGAATCTTGTCTTCGCCCTGCTTCTTGATCTGTCCTTCGATCATCTTCACGAGCTTGTCCCGTCGTTTGAGGAGTGCCTTGATCTCGAACCCGCCGAGGTAGGGGCCGAGAGCTGCCTCCAAATCGCTCTTGCTCAAGCCTCGAATCGCCTGGAAGAGCCCCCTGGAGCAACCCTTGAAGGAGTCTTCCTTGCGGAGGGTCGCATCCTTGGCCAGGCTGCGCGTGTGATCGATGAGCCAGAGGTTCCAGTCGTTGTCCCAGTTGATGTTGCGACTGTGACGGTCGATATTCCGGATCAGCAGATCGAAGGTCTTCATGTCCTTGACCTGCCGCTGGAAATAGAGCGAGGCTGGCTGACCGGAATTGCCATCCTGAATCCAGCTCTCATAGCTGGTCAGGTCTTCAATCCAGATTTGGACGATGCCATCCTGGCTCTCCACCTGTCGGGTGACTGCAGGCGGCACCATTTCCATTCCCAGGAGGCGACTGAGCACGTACGCTGCCATGTCCGCTTTGAAGCTGTCCTGGAAGTACATCTCCGTCGATCCGTCGGCGAGCTTCTCTCCCTGTCCCTTGAAATCGTGGTATCCGAACTTCGCCCGCGCCTGGACACCGCCGGCTTCCAGGAGGATCCTCTTCGGTTTGGTTACGCCCTCCCCAATGAGCTGTACGTCGACTACATTCGCCGTGCGCAAGAACTCCTCCACCTCGGAGACCGTTTGGAAAGGCAACGGCGCGCCGTCGGGACCATGAAATACCCGGTTAGGCGTCTTGGCGCCTTCCGACTCAGGACCTGGCGGAGGGAAGGCAGCGAGCCTCGCATCCAGGCTTTCGTACCCGGAATGGCTGTCGCCGATCGCCAAAACCCTGGCCGGGACCTCCTGCGCGTAGCCATCGATAGGGGCCAGACAGACAACCATCAGCAGGGCTGTCAAAACAGGGATCCGCCGCACTCGGTGGGCTTTCGAATTGGAGTCGAACATTCAGGCCTCCTTGCTTTTCAGACTACTCGCCCTGAAACCGTTCGATGAGGTGGCGGAACAGAGCCTTGACGATCTCGATGTTATTCGACAGAAGATCGAACAGATCGTCGCTCTCGATGGCCAGTAGCAGGCTGTCCGTCTCGGCCGTCGCCGTCGCCGTCCTCAGGCGACTGCGAAGAATGTCGATTCCACCGAATGTCGCCAGGGGGCCGACATTCTTGGTCTCGCCGTTTGAAGACTCGATCTTGACACTGCCCCGAACGACACAGAACAGGCCCTCCGCCGGCTCGTTCGCGCTATAGATCTTCTCTCCTGCGGCTACCATCCTCTCCTGAGCAATGGCGGCGATCCGAAGCACCTCCTCTGCCTTGCAGTAGGAGAAGATATCGACACTCTGCAGAAAGACGACCGTTTCGATCCTGGCTAGCTCAGACACAGGTTACCCTCCTCCACCACGGCTAGGCTGATATTCCCTCTCTGACAGCGACCCAACGGGCCGTCTCGCCGACAAACGGATCCGTGGCGTTCTGTACCAGGGACTGGACCCGATCGTAGAGCTCCGCGACTCTTCCCTCGTGAACGGCATAGAGAGCCGCCAAAGTGAGATGACACTCCTCGGAATCTCCCCCCTCGGGCACCACCAGCATCCTGTCCAATGTGCCGACCTTCGTGGCTTTCGTCACGCCGAAGCTCCTCTCGGCAGCATTGAGCTTCTCGTCGATGGGTTGATCGTCGATGACGGCGAAGACACTCCTCCGCAGGTCCCCCGACAGGGTATTGTCCAGGTACTCCAGGGCGTGACTTCGCAAGCCAGCAGCGCCACCCGTCAAGCTGCGATGCGCCGCCCAGACGTCATGCGGCGGAAAGAGAGCGGCAACCAGGCCGAAGATGTTCCGCAGATGCTCTTCTGCACGTTCCCCCAGGAGTCTCTCAACCAGGTCGGGTTCGTGGGCATCCTCGCTCCAGACGATACAGCCCCCTTCGAGCCTGCTCTTCTCCATGCCGCCGAGGGCACGCAGATCGGTCACGGCCTGAAGGTAGCGCCCAGCCTCGAAATGAGTCTGTTCTTCGATCGTCTTTAGATCGATCGTATGCCGAATGTCTGCCGGCAGAGCTCCTATCGACTCGATCAGCTTGCGCCGTTGAAACGAGTCGCGCGAATCACCGAGATGCCTGAAGAGCTTCTCTGCGGCGGCCAGGGTTCCGATCTTGGCAATGGTCATCGGCAGAGCACGTCGCACCCATAGCTGCTCGTCAGACTCACCCATGAAGTGAGCCAGGGTCGGGATCGCGGGCTCGCCGAAAGCCACGAGCGCCTCCCGCGCATCATGCTTCACTCTGCGGTTGTTCAGCAGCGAGACAAGGGTCGGCACGTAGATCGGGTTGTAGCCATCCCGCGCTACTCTGCGCCGAATAGCCGAGATCGCCTCGCGAGCGATCTGCGGCTCCCGATCGTAGAGGAGACGAATCAGCAGCTCCTGGAATCGGGGCTCACGTATGGCCCCGAGTGCCTTCGCCGCCTCGGCCCGGATCTCCGGATCCGCATCGGACAGAAGATCATTGAGCGCGCGGGTGGCCTCGTCCACCATCGACTCTGTCCCGTAGTTGGCAAGGCAGGCCACCGCCGCGGCACGGACTCCGGCGTCACTCTCTCGCAGTCGTGGCAGCATCAGGTCGCAAGCATCCTCGCCATGCAGCTCGGCCAGCGCCTGAATAGCGCCGGCTCTGACTTCCGGGTTGTGGTCCGCCAGGCGCCCTTCGATGAGCGGCAAGGCGTCGACTCGCCCCGCCTTGGCCAGAATCTCGAGGGTGCGCTGTCGCACCTCGGCATCATCATGGTAGAGCAGAAGCGGGGAGACCAGGTTCTCTCGATTGTTGGAAGCCAGGATGTCGAGACTCTGGATGACCTGCCGTGCGTCCGAGCTGCCAAGAGCTTGCACGAGCATTTCCAGCGTCGTGACGTCGGAGAGGTTGATCGGGATCTCCGCATCGACGCTTCGCTTCTTGAGCCCGAGCAGAAAGGAATGTACATACTCCTTGTAGGCAATGACGGTGACAACGAGCCAGACCGCGATGAGCACGAGTGAGATCCAGCCTGCCTGCACCGGGGTAAAGAGGTGAAATGTCACGGGCAAAAGCAGCAGCGCCGCCATCCCCTTCGCGCCTCGCTGCACGAAGACGTCGATGAAGGCCTTCGCCTTGACGCGAGCCTTGGATGGCACGGGCAGGAACAGCAGCTCACGTGTCGCCTGCTCGAGCGAGTAGCGCACCCCGTTCTCACCCACCTTCAGGAAAAGCGCCGTCGCCAAGAGTAGCGAGGGGAAGAGCCCTGCCGAAACAAACAGTGCCGCCGTCCCGAAGGCCATGGTGACCGGCAGAACCCTCATCGCCACCCCGACACCCAGCACCCGGTGAATGCGAGCCGTAAAGGCCAGCTGAAAGAGGAAGGCCGCGATCCCCATGATGCTGTAGAAGTTGCCGAAGAAACGGGTCGCGTTCTCCAGGTCGGTGGTGGCATTGTCCGCTGCCCAGTTGAATTGGAGATCCACGATCTGCGCCACCACGACACTCAGCACCATGATCGCCGTGATGACCTGTAACTGGCGCGAGCTCTTGATGATCTCGAAGCCGCCTTTGGCTTTGTCGAGTTTGGCCAGGCCGGCTGCACCCGCTACGGCGTCCGAGTCTGCAGGTCGTTGCCGCTGGATCAGGAAGATGATCCCCACAGCCAGCATGAGAATGGCGGCCGCCACCAGAAACGTCGTTCGGGTGTCCACCAGATAGCTGACCAGGCGAGCCACCTGACCGCCAGCGATGCCTCCCAGCAGGCCTCCCGCCCCGATGAAGCCGAACAGGCGCTTGGCCTGGCGAGGGTCGAAGACATGGTTCGAGAACGACCAGAACTGACTGACGTTCATTACGTAGGCGATCGAGATCCAGACATAGAGCGCGAACGGGATCCACGTCCAGGTGAACTGGAATAGCCACCAGAACACGACCATGCTGATGGCGATGATGGTGCAGGTCGCTGCCATGAGATGGTGGCGCTTGACCCGGTCAGCGAACCGCCCATAAAGCCTGAGCAGTGGGTAAGAGCAAACCGCCACCGCCAGGTAGACCCAGGGTAAGTTGGCCGGACCCAGCCCTTTGATATACGAGGACTGCCGAACGCTCTTGGTGGCGTATTGAAAGGTGATAAAGAGAAAGAAAGTGAGAAAGAGCAGGATAGCGGGCATACCTTCGCCCTGTCGCAAATCGATGCCGAGACGGCTAGCCAGACGCCGCCAGAAGGGCGTCTCTTGTGTAGCCACAGCTATTCCAGACCCGTCTGGACTCATCGGTACCTCCGGCGCAGAATCGCCTTGGAATTATAGGTCATCGCAGACATGATGCTAGGCCCGTGCCACCCGTTCCGCCACCCAGGTGGCGGTTTCTCCCACAAAGGGGTCTTCGGCCCCTGCCGCCAGTTCCTCGACCTCGGCCTCGAGGCCTGGGACGCTCTCGACTCGAATCTCATAGAGGGCAGCCGCCGCGATGCCCGCCGAGTCGGGCTCGCCGCCGATATGCACCTCCAGCAAACCACGCAGGGTCTCGACCCTGGAACGGACCCTGATGTCGAACAACTTGGTGGCTCGGGTCAGCTTCTCACTCAATGGGCAATCGTCGATGACGGCAAAGACCGCCCGACTGAGCTCGCCCTCCAAGGTGTTATCGAGAAACTCCAGAGAGCGGGACCGGTGTAGCCTGTCCCCACTCGTCAGACTCCGATGAGCCGCCCAGATGTGCTCCGGTGGAAACAGTAGCGCCAGAAGACCGAAGATATTCCACAGATTGCTGGCCGCTCGTTCTGCCAGCAGTCGATCCAGAAGGGTGGGAACCCGCTCCTCGCTCCACACGACGAGAGGCCCCGAGAGATCGCCCTTGGCATGCAGACCCAGGCCGCGCAGTGCAGCCAAACGTCGCAGGAAACGTCTCGCCTCTTCCCGAATCTGCTGCTGCACGTCCTGCCTGTCCAAAGCGTGGCGGTGGTTGTGTTCCAGCATCCAAGTCAGGGCTTCCACCTGCTTTCGCCTCAGAAAGCTATCGCTCCCCTGCCGCAGTCCATCCAGCAGTGCCTGAGCCGCGGCCATGGTGCCGATCTGCGCGATGGCCTTCGGCAGGGCACGCTTGACCCACAAGGGCTCATCGGGGTGGTTCATAAAATGGACCAGCATCGGAATCGTCGACTCGCCGAACGCCACCAGCGCTTCTCTAGCCTCATGCCTGACTCGGCGGTTCTGGAGCAGCGCGATCAGGGTCGGAACGTAGAGTGGATTGAAGCCATCCCTGCCGACTCGCCGGCGAATCGCAGCGACGGCCTCCTTGATGACACCCACGTCGGAGTCGTAAAGCGATTGGATCAATCTTTCCTGAAAGAGCGGCTCGTGCACGGCGCCGATGGCTTTGACAGCCTCGATCCTGATCCTGGGCTCGGCATCGGCCAGTAGATTCAAGAGCACCCGAGTGGCGTCGGCGGTCATGGCTTCGTCGCCGTAGTTCGCCAAGCAGGCCACCGCCGCTGCCCGCACACCTGGATCCCCCTCCTCCAGCCTGGGCAGCATCAATTGGCAAACATCCTTGCCCTGCATGCCCGCCAGCACCCTGATGGCCTCGGCACGCACCTCGGGGTCGGAATCCCCCAGACGTCGCTCGATAAGGGGGGCGACGTCGACGCGCCCGAGATCTGCCAGGATGCCCAGAGTTCGCAACCGCACCTCGGGCTCGTCGTGGTAGAGCAGCAGCGGCGGCACCAGATCGCCCCGCCCATTCGCCGCCAGAATGTCCAGACAGTGGAGGACCTGACGCCGGTCTGAGCTACCCAGGGACTCCAACAGCAGCTCCAGGGTCGTGACATCCGACAGATCCACGGCGACCGAAGCGTCGACCGTCCTCTGCTTGAGGCCGACGCGGAAAGCCCGCACGTACTCCCGGGAAGCGATGGCTGTCACACCGAACCAGATCGCGATGAGCACGAGTGAGATCCAGCCGGCCTGCACCGGGGTAAAGGCGCCAAAGGTCACCGGCAGCAAGAGGAGCGCGGACAGCCCCTTGGCTCCTCGCTGAATGAAGACATCGATGAACGCCTTGGCCTTGACCCGGAGCCGTGATGGAACTGGCAGGAAGAGGAGCTCCCTGGTCGACTGATCCAGAGAGTATCGGAGGCCGCTCTCACCGACTTTCAGGATCAGCGCCGCTGCCACCAGCATCTCGGGCACGAAGCCCGCCGCAAGCAATAGAGCTACGGTGCCGATGGCCATGGTCACCGGCAGGACTCGTAGCGCAAAGGAGATTCCCAGCCGCCGGTGGATCCGAGAGGTGAATGCCAGCTGAAACACGAACGCAGCGATGCCCATGACGCTGAAGAAGTTGCCGTAGAAAGCCGTCCTCTGGTCCAGAGTGGTGGTGCTTTGTTCCACGGCCCAATTGAACTGAAGGTCAACGACCTGCGCCACCATGACTGTCAGGATCACCACCGCAGCAATCGTTTGCAGCGGGCGAGATTGCCTCAGAACTTCGAATCCCCCCTTGGCTTTTTCGAGCTTGCCACGGGACGATCCGGGCTCCTCACCCTTGAGCCCGATGGCGTCGGAGGAGCGGGCCCGTATCATGAGCAGCGCCACGATCACCAGCAGAACCGCAGCGACCAGCAGGACCGAGCTCGTGCCCACCAGCTTTCCAGCCAGTCGCGCCACCTGCCCACCGAGGACGCCACCCAGCAGAGCCCCCGCGCCGATGAAACCGAACAGCCGCCTGGCCTGACGGGGATCGAAAAGATGCGTAGCCAGCAACCAGAATTGGCTTGCCAGCATGCCGTAGACGATGGAGGATCCGACGTAGAAGACCACCGGCACCCAGGTCCAGGAGTAGCGCATCAGCGCCCAGAAAACGACCAGGCTGCCGGCGATTCCGACGCAGGAAGCGACAAACAACTGGTCGATCCGATAGCGATCGACGAATCGGTTGTAAAGACGAAGGACCGGGTAGGAGACGAGCGCTACCAGAAGATAGACCAGTGGCAGTCTGGCGGCACCCAGGGCATCGATGAACGTGGACTGGCGGATCGTCTTGGTGGCGATCTGAAACGTCAGGAGCAGGAAGAGTGAAGCGAAGAGGAGCGCTGCGGGAGAGCCCTCACCTGGACGCAAATCCACACCCAGGCGCCTGAGAGTGCGCCTCCACACTGCCTCTGCAGCTCCTCCGCCCCGCGCTGCGGGTGCTTCCCCGGTCACCGAAGCCCTCCTTTGGTCTGCTCAATATAGACCAAGTCGGCTCCGATCACCGCCTCGAGCCGTGTCCGCCTCTCTAGGAATCTGGTAAGGGCGTCATACCGAGAAACACGAAGGGGTCGCCAACCTCACGGCGATCTTTCTCAATCTTCTCCAAGATCAGCTTGTGGCGCGCCAGTACCGACTTGATCTCACCCGGGCTCAGAACCTTCCCGAGCGCCGCCCGGATTTGGGCTTCGTCGAGGGATCGGAGGACGTCGTAAAGCTCCGGGGTGAGGCTCACCGGGCGTTTCGAGAAGTCCTCGGGAAGGCTCTTCCGCTGCCGAAAGGAGCGGGTGTGGTCAATGAGATGAAGGCGCCAGTCCGGCCGTGTCCACAGCTGATTACCGAGGTTGTTGTCGTTGTTGTAGACCAGGGCGTCGAACAGCCTCATCGCCGCTCTTTGCCGAATGAGAAGCCGGGTGTCTTCGGGCGCCAGCTTGAGACGCAACCGCTCCTGCTCGGTGATGGCGTCCTCGACCCAGGCCACGACGGCTCCTTCGTGAGCCTGCACGGTCCGCAGCACGGTCACCGGCACCATCCCCAGGCCGAGAAGTCGATCCAACAGGTAGGCGGCCCGCTCGTAACGATAGCTGTCCTTGAAGTTGAGCTCGGGCGGCGCGTTCTCGAAACGCGTCAGACCCTTGCGCTCGAAATCGAGATGTTTGAAAGCAGCGCTCATCCGGTAGCCGTCGTGCTCGAGCCAGAGCCGCTCCCCCAGTGTCACTCCGACGTCGAGGTTCTTCCTCTCGACAACCCGGCCTTCGCGCAGGATGGTCTCGATCTCCTGATCGGAAAGCTGCGACAGAACCCGTTTGTCGACCGGATCTTCATCCACCTCGGCGCGCGCCCCGACTACCAGAAAGCCGACTGTTCCAACCAGGGCAGCAAGCAGAACGAGGCCCGTCTTTTCCAGCTTCCTCCAGATCATCGCCTTCACAGCTCCTCTCTGGACTCCCTCAGGTGGGAGCCTGCTCGACCGCTGTCAGGGTTCCCTGGGAGAATCTCGCCTGGATCTTCTCGACCTCGTCTGTCCGCAGCATGAGGGCCTCGACGCACTCCTTATCCAGCTCCGCTCCCGCCAGCCGCTGCAAAGCCGAAAACGCTTCATCGTTGGTCCAAGCCTCTTTATAGGGGCGGGCGCTGGTCATGGCATCGAAGACGTCAGCGACGGCGATGATCCTCGCCTCGATCGGGATTTCGGAGCCTCGCAGGCCGCGCGGGTAGCCCGTGCCATTCAGGGACTCGTGGTGGCACAAAACAATGTTGCGCAGCATCTCGATGTGCTGAAAGCTGTCGAGACCGAAGTTCTGCAGCATCGAGTCGACCAGCTCCTGGCCGCGGGCGACGTGGGTCCGCATGAGCTGCATCTCCGCCCCGGTCAGACGCCCCGGCTTCAGCAGAACCCGGTCCGCAACCGCCAGCTTGCCGATGTCGTGCAGCGGAGCGAACAGAAAGACGTGCTCGAGATACTCGTCGTCGAAGCCATGCTTGTCAGCTAGTTCGAGAGCGATGAGCCGCGAGTAGCGAGCCATACGATCGACGTGCGCCCCGGTCTCCGAATCGCGCTGATTGGTCATCTCGCGAGCCGTTCGAATGGCCGCCAGCAGGGTCCGAATGGCGGCCACTTCATTGACCACGATCAGGCTGACCAGATGAGCAAACAGATCCAGCTCACCAAGCACTTCCGGCACGAATGCCTTGGGAGTACTCGAGTCGAAGAACACGAAGCCGAAGAAACGATTGTTGAGCCTCATGGCCTTGGTGAAGCTGGCCCGATAGCCCGCGTCGAGGATGCGACGCGTGTGCTCACTGGCGCTGTCGGTGTCGAGCAGGGTGAGATCTTGAATCACTCGCGGCCGGCGCTGCTCGAGCACTTCGACCAGCGAGCCACAGTCAGCCAGTCTCGCCTCGTAGTGGGTCAACGGATTGGAGTCCAGGTCGGTGGCCACCAGGGTCTTCAAGAGGTCGGTCTCGGGCTCGTAGACCGCGACCGCAATCCGATCGACCGAGCCCACGCGATCTCCTAGCACGCGGTGTACTGTGGAAATCTTGTGGCTCAGAGGGAGATTCCGATCGAGCTCGGCCAGGCCGCCGACCTCTTTGAAGGCGGATTCGCCAGTTGGGCTCATGGCCTTGCCTCCTGAGGGATCCCGATCCGTCGCAGGAGATCCTCGTATCGTGGGTCGGAGCGGAGCGCATCGAACTGTGGATAGGCGACGACATGCAGGATCTGAGGTTCCCGCTCCTGATAAGCCCGATCCAGCCAATCGAAAGCCATTTCGATTTCCCCTGCGGCGGCGTAATATCTCGCGACCAGCAAGAGCGATGGCGATGGCTGGCTGGCCAGGAATTCGGCCGCCGCACGGTCAGCGCCGCGTGGTCCGCCTTCCTCGTACCCCTGGACTACTGCCTTGAGGTAGGCGGACTCTGGCGGGTACAGGCTGCGCTCCTCCTCCAAGGCCTCCTCATAACGACCTTGCAGCTTGAGAATCATCGGTAGCCAAATGCCAATCACCCCTTTGTCGTCGGGGAAGAGCGCCATCCATTGGCGGATCTCGTCGAGCGCCTCGTCGTAGCGACGAGCCATCGTCAAGTGACCGATCACTGGACTCACCGTAACGCGAGAAAGTGGGTCGACCCTACGAGCCGCCATCACCTCCTCCACGGACCGCTCTCGATCTCCGAGAATCATGTAGTAGTCGGCCATCCCGTGTCTGGCGATCGGATCATTGGGGTCGATTCTCAGGGCCCGCTCGAACTCTTCGACGCCTCCTGCGATGTCCCAGTGGTAGAACATCTTCACCCAGCCGAGAAGTGACCGGGCTTGGCTCAGGTCGGGATCGATCTCCAGAGCCCTCCGGAACCCCTTTTCGGCTGCCGGCATCGCTTCCTCGAGAGGCGATCTCCCGAAGAATCCAAGCAAGAAATCGCAGCTCGCCAGACCTGATATCGCAGGAGCAAAATCGGGGTCCATCGCCAGCACCTGCTCGAACAGCCGCCTCGCCTCGGGGACGTGCTTCATCTCGAACCGATTCAGCAGCGAGCGGCCTTTCAGGTAGACCTCTTGCACCTCTGGATTCACCGCCGTCCTCGAGGTCAGCAGCCTTTCCTGCTCCTGGGTCAGCTCGACCTCGATCTCCGTGGCGATGGCACGGGCCACGTCGCTCAGAAGAGCGAGGAGGTTCTCCAGATCACGGTCGTAGCTGTCGGCCCACAGGTGCTCGTCGCTGGCGCCATCGATGAGCTGAGCCGTGATGCGCACCTGGCCTTCGACCCGCAGGACCGAGCCTTCGACCAGTGCCTCGACTCCCAGCTCGCGAGCGATCTCCGGCAGGGCCTTGTCCGACCCCTTGTAACGCATTGCTGACGTTCGGGAGATTACTTTCAGGTCCGAGATCTTCGCCAGATCAGTAATCAAAGCCTCGTGCATCCCGTCGACGAAATAGTCCTGCTCCGGATCGTTCATCAGATTGTCGAAAGGCAGTACAGCTAGCGACCGAATCGCGGCGGTCTGACTGGCGATCGATACTGGACGACGGGTCTTGACCATCTTGAAGGCCACCACCGAAGCCACGAGAATCATGGCCACGACGGCAGCGATCCCCACCAGCCACCCTCGTATCGAGGGTCGCTCCGGAGCCGTCGCAGGCTCAGCATGCTCCTCGAGAACCGCCTTCGTTTCGAGCTCTCGAGAGAGATCCGATAGCTCGTTGCGCACGTCGATGGCCGACTGGTAGCGCCGCTCGGGGTCCTTCTCGAGACAGCGTCCGATCACCCGAGCCAGATGATGCGGCAGGCCACCTCTCAGACGATCGACGCGTTTTGGGGTATCCCGCAAGATGGATGAGATCAGATCTGGTGACGACTCCCCTTGAAACGGCCTCTTGCCAGTGGCCATCTCGAAGAGAATCACGCCCAGGGAGAAGACATCCGAGCGCTGATCCACCTCCTTACCCTGGATCTGCTCCGGCGACATGTAGGGGACCGTCCCGAGAATTCGCCCCTCCCCGGTGATCCCTTCGGTGGCAATCTGGGTACCTTCGTCGACCGAGGGATCGGACCGCAGCTTCGCCAAGCCAAAATCGAGGACCTTGACCCGACCATCGGAGGTGACCATGACGTTGCCAGGCTTCAAATCCCGGTGGACGACTCCCGTCGCATGCGCCTTGGCCAGGGCGTCTGCGAGCGGGACACTCAGTTCGAGGATTCTCTCCGCAGCAAGCCCACCAGGAGGAATCGAGTCCGCGACCGTCTTGCCATCCACGAGCTCCATGGTGAGGAAGTGAACTACAGGGCTTGGGGGCTTAGGGGCTT
>JBATEX010000206.1:0-20714 GCA_049664225.1 Thermoanaerobaculia bacterium | reverse complement strand
GTTGCGAATAACTTCTTCCACAGATTCTGCCAGCCGACTCAGCCCACTTTCCTTGACGCCCTATCAGCCAATGTATCAGCGCTAGTTGGCCTTGTGACCGGCGCCGAAGGCCTAGGATACGGCGTCGACCCAACCCGATGAGTCAGAGGTGGACCCCGAATTTCGGACAGGATGACAAGGTGGAATCCAGACCAAAGAGAACAGGTCTGGAATGCCACGGAAGAGACGGTGTCTTCCTGCTGAGCTGAAGGCAAGAGTCGCCTTGGAAGCGCTTCGAGAGGAAGCGACGATGACTGAGCTCGCGGCTCGTGAATCCAGAGATTCTTTCGCCTGGCTGATGGGAGTGCGCGCCGGAACGGTTGAGCTGCGCCCTGGTTCGATAAGCAAAGTTAGGGTGCGCGCTCAGCTGTCAGATCAACCCGGAATCTCGGGGCCCTGCAGCGGCCGAGCTCCGTTTCACTTTCGCGGGCACACCTGCAGCAAGAGCGAACTCTGGGATCGGTTCGATGACGACCGCGCCAGCCCCGACAATCGTCGAATTGCCTACATCGGCCATGATAACGGCGTTCGTACCGATCCAGGCGTTCGTACCGATGCTGACCCGACTGAAAGTCTGAGGCTGCTCCTTGTAGGGGAGCTCCTTGTTTCGGTTGGTCCCATGCTGTCGCCGGCCGCTAAGAATTTGTACACCATCGGATAGCATTGTTTCCTGCCCGATTTCAACGAGTCCAAGCGAGCATCGACGTCCGAGATAGACGCCATCTCCGATCCTTGCACCGGTTTTGGAGAAGACCGTCTGCCAACCGAAGTAGACATCTTTCCCGCAGGCGTCAAGAGTGTGACGGTAGAAGGCTTGGCGCTGATAGACACCTCGCATACCTGGAACTCTCGCAATAGATTCAGATGCGGCTGCAAACGCCTTTTCCTTGTCGATGATCTGCCGCCAGAGAAAGTAGCCGAGCAAGCGCCAGCTCACCAGTCCCAGCGCAAGAAATCGGGCCATCCCCTTGGCAGTTCCAATCATGTTCACAACCGGTATTCCATTACATCCCTGGCGGTGGTCACGAGGTAGCTCTCTACTGCCTCAGCGACAGGTTCGACCAGGTACACCCAACCTATCTGGAAGTGCACACCAGACGAGTTTAGACCCTGCTACTTGCGCACCACAACCCTATCGGCACCAAGCTATTCGCAATCGCCTGCCCTTCAGGAAGATCTGTGTGATGTTCACCCTGGGATTTGGAACAAAAGAGGCTACACTCTCTCGACGATCACAACACTTGGATGAGGTCTGCTTGTAATGTGTGGAATCTGCGGAGTGGTGACAATGGGAGGATCGCTCGATCCCCGGGTCCGGGAGGCCTTGCCGAGAATGACGGCCACCCTAGCCCATCGGGGGCCGGACGGCGAGGATTTCTACTTCGACAATCGTGTCGGCCTCGGGCACCGCAGGCTCTCGATCATCGACATAACCGGCGGCGCTCAGCCAATGTCGAATGAGGACGGCACGGTCTGGACCGTCTTCAATGGGGAGATCTACAATCACAGGGAGCTGCGAAAAGAGCTCTTGGCCCGGGGACACCGCTTTCGTAGCGAGTGCGACACCGAAGTCATCGTCCACGCGTTTGAGGAGTACGGCTCCGGTTGCGTCGAGCGCTTTGCCGGCATGTTTGCCTTCGCGGTCTACGACCAAAAGACCGGCGAGTTCTTGCTGGCGCGAGATCGGCTTGGCAAGAAACCTCTTTTCTACGCTCGATTCGGGGACACGCTCCACTTTGCCAGTGAAATCAAGGCTCTCAAAGAGAGCCCCCTTTGGGCCGGCGACTGGAACCGAGAAGCTCTGGAGGAGTACTTCTCTCTCGGCTACATCATGGCCCCACGCACCATTTATCGGCAGGTGAACAAGCTCGAAGCCGGCTCCCACCTGGTCTTTCGCAATGGCGAGGCCCGGGTAGATCGGTACTGGGACATCAGTCAGTTCGACACTGACGGACGGTCCGAGCCGGACCTTCTCGACGAGCTCCAGAGCCTGCTCGGCGACGCCGTGGGCTGCCGCCTCGAGAGTGAAGTACCTCTAGGCGCATTTCTGTCTGGCGGAATTGACTCGGGTCTTGTCGTCTCGTACATGTCGGAGATGGGCGACAGAGCCCCAACCACCTGTTCGGTGGGGTTCGCCGAAGCCGCTCACAACGAGCTGGATGCAGCGGCGAGGGCGGCGGCTATGTACCGCACGGAGCATCACAGTCACATCTTGAGGGAAGACCTGAGCGGGGCCATGGAGAGCGTGGTCACCGCCTTCGACGAGCCGTTTGCCGACTCTTCGGCCTTCCCGACGTACTTTTTGTGCAAGATTG
Source organism: Thermoanaerobaculia bacterium (assembly GCA_049664225.1). Lineage (GTDB taxonomy): Bacteria > Acidobacteriota > Thermoanaerobaculia > Multivoradales > JAHEKO01 > JAUVRX01. The sequence goes on along the minus strand of JBATEX010000206.1, from coordinate 18,360 downwards.
CTCGGCAGCACGTCACGGTCTGTTTGAGCGGTGATGGGGGGGACGAGACCTTTGGCGGGTACGATTTCCGCTATACCCCGCACGCTCTCGAAAGCCGGGCCAGGCGGCTGGTCCCCGGAACTCTCGGTCGGCAAGCACTGCGTTGGCTCGGAGGCCAGTGGCCGCGGTCGCAACACCTGCCTCGCTACCTGCGGCTGGCGACCTACCTGACCAATCTTGGCTGGGACGACGCCACCGCCTACTACCTAGACCTCTGCTTTCTCAAGCCTCCGGACGTGGCTGCTCTCCTCGGCCGGAGCGATAGAACCGATCCCCGGAGCAGCCCGGTGTACGCAGCGGTGACGGAGCCGTACCTGAGCTGTCCCTCCAAGAGCCCTTTGCAGAAAGCGCAGTACGCAGATCTTCGGACCTATCTTCCGAACGATGTGCTGGTGAAAGTCGATCGAATGAGCATGCAGCACAGCTTGGAGGTCCGAGCGCCCTTGCTCGATCACCGGATCACGGAGTACGCCTTCCGCATTCCGACAGCCTCGAAGCTTCCACGGCTCGATCCAAAGCACCTCCTGCGCGAAGTCGGGCGGCGACGCTTGCCACCAGAGAACTTGAATCTGCCGAAGCACGGCTTCACGGCACCTGTTGGAGCGTGGTTCCAGGGCTTTCTGGGAGATCGCTTTCGCGACGAAGCCCTGGGGTCCAACTCCCATTTGAGAAGTCTGGTCGATCTCGACCGCGCTCGACTGTGGCTCGACGAACATCAGCAGGGGCGAGCCGACCGCTCATACGCCCTTTGGGCTCTATGGTGCCTTGAAATGTGGGCTCAGCACCAGCAACAGCCAACCTAGTCGGATCAGTCCTCCGGCACGACTACGTGCCCGATCAACAGGTCTCGAGCCGTTTCGATGTAGCGCTGGAGGTCGTTCGACACAACCTCGTTCAGCTCGCCCTCGTGGCGCGCTAACTCGCCATTCAGGTCTTGCACCACTTCGAGCATTCCCTGGCTCGGCGGACCATCGTGCTCGCGGGCGCCCCAACCTAGTCGATGATCTCGACGCCCGACTCTTCGATGAGCTTGCCGATGGACTGATAGTGCAACGCCAGAGCCCGCCTGTAGGCGGCCACAGCATCCACGTATTGACTCCGAGCTTGAGTCAGATCCTCCTGGATCTGGAGCACCTGGAAGCTAGTCGACATTCCGTTGTCATAGCGCTTCTGTTCCGCCTCGTAGTTCCGCTCCTGGAGGCGCCGCGAAACTTCAGCCGATTCCACGGCTTCGAGCGAGGCCCCCAGCGCCCGTGCCACTCGCCGCACCTCGGTGATGACGCCGAGCTCAACGTCTTTCTGCACGGCCAGGGCCCGATCGAAGTTCACATCCGCGATGGCACTGTTGGCCTTCGCCGTGCGATTCTGGATCGGGAAGGCGAAATTCAGAGCCACTCGCCAGCCGTCGAAGTCGGCGTCGAGAATCTGATCCATGGCGTCCAGGTAGTCCCCATCCGAAGGGAACTCCGGGTCCGTGATATCTCCACCGACTCCGTTGAGGCCGTAGGTGCCAGCGAAATCGAGGCGAGCCTTCCGCTGGTTCTTGAAGTAGTCCACATCAACTTGCCGATTCTGCAGGGCGAGTTCCTGCTGCCGCAGCTCCGGTCGGTTCTCGAGAGCGATCTCGATCGCCTCGTCGAGTCCGACGGTCTCGGGCTGCTCGAAAGGATCCGAGGTCGGGACAATGGGCAGCTCCCACAAGTCCTCATCACGCTCGAGATTCATGAGCTGCCTCAACACGTCGGAGCGATCGCCAATTGCGGCTCGCGCCCGGATGATCTCCACCTCGCGGCTCGCCACCCCAGCTTCGCTCTGAACCAGTTCGAGTGGGGCCAGCGTCCCGACCTCTACACGGATCATGTTCTGCTCGTGTAGCTGCTTGGCCAGGTCGAGGCTCTCTTCGGCCACTTCGAACTGCGCGATCGACTCCGCCAGGTTCCAATAGGCCCCTTCGACATCCAGGATCACCCTGGTTACTTGTAGCTCGAAGGTCTCACGGCTGATACCGCGGTTGGTCTGGGCGATGAGGAGGTTCCTGTTCGTCGCCAGCTTGCCCCGATTCCTGAGGAGTGGCTGAATGAACGTCAGGTCCATATCAATCCGATAGGCCGGATTGAGAGTAGCGAACAGAGAATTGGTCTTTTGCTCGTTATTGTCCCAGTCGAAGCGCACCCGGCCGCCGGTAGAGACCAGCTGCTCGAGACCGAGATCGACATCCATGAGCTCGAACTCCTGGACCAATGCACCGTCGAGATTCGAAGCCGCTGGTGAGGTGTCGGACAGCTTCTGGAAATCGGCTGTCGTGAACAGGTCGTAGATGCCTTTGCTCTGCAGAATCTCGAGCTCGGCCTGCTCCTGGGCGAAGCGCTCGACGACCAGGCCGAGGTTTCGCTCGAGGGCGATCGCCTTGGCGTCTTCGAGACTGAGGGCCAAGGCCCCGTCCTGGACGGTCAGTGAAGGGGGTACAGAGAGATCCGGTTGTTGAGGACTGACCAGGATCGGTTCGGCGGGAAGCCGTGCAGCCGCCAGACCGAGACACAGCAGACAGGCCGTGGACCTGAGAGCCAATTGGGCCATCCGCCGCCCAACTCCAGCCGAAGTCGTTGTTCTGCGTGCAGAATATTCGTTCATGAACCCGCTCCTCGCCATTAGTCAGATGATTGATCTTCAGACCAATGGATAGCCATAGCGACCACCATTGTTGAGTCCTACGTCTGAGAATTGAGAAAGTTCCATTTCACGAGCTGCTTATCCTGACCAACTCCAGCTCACCCGGATGATGGCAGGCTACCTCATGTCCGGCCTCGACCTCCAGCAGCCTGGGCCTGTCGGTCCTGCATAGCTCCGTGGCCGCGGGACATCGCGGGTGAAAAGCACACCCCGCAGGAGGGCTGAGCGGGTTGGCCCGATCTCCAGACATCAACACGGACCGACGCTCGATCGGTGGCTGGAGCACAGGCACTGCAGCCAAGAGACTCACGGTGTACGGGTGCTGAGGAGCAGCGAGAAGCGCAGCGGTCGGAGCCAACTCCACCACCCTGCCGAAATAGAGGATGGCCACCCGATCTGCCATCTGCCCGACGACAGCCAGGTCATGGGCGATGAGGAGGAGCGTGAGCTTCAATCGCTCCTGGAGACGGGACAGGATGTTCAGGATCTGGGCTCTCACTGAGACATCCAGGGCCGCCACCGGCTCGTCAGCGACTAGAAATATGGGTTCGGGAGCCAAAGCCCTGGCGATCGCGATTCGCTGTCGCTGACCACCCGAGAACTCGTGAGGAAAGCGAGTCGCAGCCTCTCTGGGCAGCCCAACCAGCTCCAAGAGCTCCCCGACTCTCTCGGCGCGAGCCTCAGGCGCCACGACATCGTGAACGATCAACGGCTCTTCGAGCGTCTTGCCGACCCTCATCCGAGGGTCCAGCGAACCGGATGGATCCTGAAACACCATTTGAAAGCTGCGCCGTGCGCGCCGCAATCGAGCGGCAGACATGGCGAGAAGATCCTCTCCAGCGAAGAAGACATCTCCCTCGCTGGCGTCGAGGAGCCTCAGGATGCAGCGGGCGAGGGTCGTCTTGCCACTCCCGGATTCTCCAACCAGCGCCAGGGTCTCTCCCTCCAGGATGGCCAGATCGACGCCGTCCACAGCGCGGAGCTCGGCAACCTCGGTTTGCAGAGGTCCCCGGCGAAAGCGAAAGACCTTGCTGAGACCCGTTACTTCGACGAGACAGCCCTTCAAGGGTCCTCCCTTCCGATTTCGGCTTTCTCAACGGTCGAGGAATCCATCAAGAAGCAGCGTGCCTTGCCAGCCGTCTCTCTCCGAGCCATCGGGGGCTCATCGACTCTGCACTGCTCCATGACCTCCCCACATCGAGGGTGAAACGAACACCCCGTAGGCAGGTCGCCCAATGCCGGAGCTTGGCCGGGGATGGCGGGCAGCTGGCCTCGGACCTCGGGTCTGCCGAGCCTTGGGATCGAAGCCAGGAGACCACGCGTGTACGGATGTGCCGGTGCATCAAACAGGTCCCGGGTCGCAGCCGTCTCGACGATCTGCCCTGCATACATGACCGAAACGCGGCTGCAGGTCTCCGCCACCACCCCCAGATCGTGGGTGATCAGAAGCACAGCGAGACCCAGCCGACTGCGCAGCTCGCCGAGGAGCTCCAGGATCTCCGCCTGGACCGTGACATCCAGTGCAGATGTGGGTTCGTCAGCTATCAGGAGCTCCGGCTCGGCCGCGAGCGCCATCGCGAGCACGACGCGTTGGAGCTGTCCACCCGAAAACTGATGCGGATAGTCGTCGAGGCGCTTCCTAGCCGGGTTGATGGCGACCAGATCGAGCAACCGCTCAGCCTCGGCTCTGGCCTGGCCGGACCCCATGGGACGGTGGGCTCTCACCGCCTCGGCAACCTGGAAGCCGATCGAGAAGACCGGATTGAGGGATGTCATCGGCTCCTGAAAAACAATTCCGACACGACCTCCCCGGATCGTGCGCATCTGGGTTTCGGGAAGCTCAAGCAAGTCTTGTCCCTTGAACCTGATCCGACCTTCGATGACTCTCGCCGCCCGGGGGAGCAGACGAAGGACCGACAAGGCCATGACGCTCTTTCCGGAGCCGGACTCCCCGACCAGCCCGACGGAGTCGCCTTCATCGATCTGCAAAGAGACCCTTCGTAGAACGGGAACCCTGCGCCCTCCGACCTCGAAGGCAACAGAGAGATTCTCGATAGAGAGAAGATCTCTCATCCCGTGACGACTTTAGAAGCGTCCGGTGCGGCTGAGTAACCAGTTGATGGCGAGAGGAACTCCAAACCCAGTGGCGCCGGATTTCCCCGACTCGCGTGAAGCCTCGTACGCCGTCCCGGCAATGTCGATATGGGCCCACCTGCGAGCCCGGCCGACGAAGTTGGAAAGAAAAGCGGCTGCATTGTTGGCTCCACCCCATCGACCTCCCAAGTTCCTCAGATCGGCTTGGGCGCCCTTCATCTCTTCGCGGAACTCATCCCAGAGCGGCATCTGCCACAAGCGATCGCCAGACCTTTCCGAGGCCCCGAGAAGCTCATCTGCCAGATCGGTATCCGGCGAGTAGAGTGCAGCACCATAATGCCCGAGGGCAACTACCGCGGCGCCGGTCAGCGTCGAAAATTCGATCATGCTGTCAGGCCTATCCTCCGCCGCCCAGGCCAATGCATCGGCCAGGATCAGCCGACCCTCGGCGTCGGTGTCCAGCACTTCGACGCTCTTGCCGTTGTAACAGCGAATGATGTCTCCCGGCCGGTACGAGCGGCCATCCGGCATGTTCTCGACCAGAGGCAGATATGCCTGGAGGCGAATCGGGAGTTTCAGGTCGGCAACTGCTCGCGCTATCCCCAATACCGTACAGGCACCACACTTGTCGTACTTCATTTCCTCCATGCCACGGGACGGCTTGATCGAGATTCCACCCGAATCGAAGGTGACGCCTTTTCCTATCAGGGCCACTTTCTCTCCCTCTTCGCCCCACTCCAGACGCACGAGACGTGGCGGATTCCTCGACCCACCACCAACAGCCAGAATCCCTCCCATTCCCTTGGCGGCGAGCTCGTCCGGGCCCAGGACCTCGACCGCCATCCCGAACCTCCCTGCCAGACCCGTCGCCTGCTCGGCCATCCAGGCGGGATTGGCCACGTTGGGGGGCGTATTTCCCAGATCTCTCGTCCAAGCGACAGCCGCCGCGAGCTTCTTGCCCAGCGGCAGCGCTTGCTCATAGACCGACTGCTCGCCAGGAGGGGGCAAGAGGCGAATCTCTTGGAGTCTCTTGGCGGGTGGAGTCTTGCGGTAGAGGTCGAATCGATAACCCGTCAGTAGGACTTCAGTGATCAACGACAGAGCCCTTTGACCTGTCGCGGCAGGGTGATCCGGAGACAACAAGACGACTCTCTTCCAGCCTTCTTCTGCGGCAGCCCGGGCAACGCTTGTTACCCATTTTCGGAGCTTGCGCTCATCGAACGCAGATCTCCTGCCGAGCCCGTGAACCTCGACCAGCACACGTTGAGTGCCAGTGGTCTCGGCCCGCCGAATTTGTCCTGGGAGAGCCTTGAAACCAGGGCTTTCGCAACACCGGAGGGCGGCATTCGCAATTGGTTTTGGCAGACCCTCCGTGGTCAGAGTGGTGCGCTCGAAAGCGCCAACGATGACGAGGTCGGGGCTACGATGCTGATCCAGGGTCAACTTCAGCGAGGGCAGTCGCACGTCTTTCCTCCTTGCCTCGTTTCCGGCAGTCCGGCCGGAGCGCTATTCTAGCAACTGAGAGGTCCCGCTGATCGCCGTGACTCATCTCTATCTGGGGATTCGGCGGGCGGCTGACTCCTGCTACCATTAGTTCCCGCACGACTCGCCGGATATGCTCGACAAGAACTCCTTTCACCGCCTGTTTCCGGGTCCCTTCAACTTCTTTCGGGCCAGTGCGTTCGAATTGCAGCAGATCATTCCGAATCCGGAGACCTTGCTGCCGATTCCTCAAAGGATCTTCCTGGAGCAGGAAGAGGCGACTCCCCTGCACGGCTTTCCGGTTCTGATCAGCCCGCTGACGGAAGGACTGGAGGACGCCTTGGCTTTCTACGTCAGGGTCGAGGAGGCTCGCCAGATCGCCACCCTTTCGCGGCGCCCAGGCAACAAGAAAGCGGTCGACGAGGCCTGGAATCGGTACGGCACACTTCTCGAGACCGCGACGGAAAACGCAGTCCGGTCGAGCTTCGGTCGAAAGCTGCCCAGTATCTTCTGGCTCTATCACTCCGCCGCGGTTGCGCGTTGCTTCAAGGACTCGCCCCGCAGAGCCATGCGCCACGATCTGACGGTCGGCAAGGCGCACGGAGATCTGATCAAATACCGAACTTTCGAGCGCTACCTGGATCGGGTCCTGACCCTGACCTTCGATGTGGTGCATCGTGTCGCCGAGGAAGCCGAGGAGGACGAGCGAGGACTCTTCCCAGATCTACTGGTCCGCATGCGCGACAACGTCTTGAGCCTGACCGAGAATCGCGTTGCTCGTGATCTCTCCGGGCTCGATAGCTATTTTCGCGGCCATTTGCGCATCGACGGGAAGGACTTCCGACACCGACTGTCTCTGCTCGAGAGTTGGTCCGAGGAGCGGCTCCACAGGGATGAAAGCCTCGGAACGGCAGCACGCAATCTTGTCGGGCAAGGTCCGGACCTGTCCGCACAGGCGTTGATCGGCGAATCGGGCTGGGTTCGGTTTCTCTCGCAGCACCCTGCCTACAACAGTCGCGCTCTTCTGAGCCACCAACAGGTGGAGATCTGGGAGAGCCTCCTTTACAAGCTCAAGGAGTTCGAGATCCTGGCGGCTCTGCGTCGTCTGGTGATTCCGGTGAACGCCGTCGGCGCTCGCTTGTCTTGCGAAGCCCCGAAGCCGAGCTCCGGGGCACATCTCGGTCGTCCTCTGATGCTGTCGGACAGCACCCGTCCTCTCGACTTCTCCACTTCGTGGGTTATCAACCCGCTGGTCCGACGCTTCGGCTTGATCTATGACATCACCGATTTCTCCTCGATCGTGTCCGTGCTCGGTCGATCAGGGTCCGAGGACCAGGACCAGTCGTATCGGAGCATCTTCCGCTTTCAGCGGCGGGTCAACCAGATGGCCCGAGAGCATCGCCTCCAGTTGGAGAAGTACCTCGGCGATGGAGCTCTCTACTCCGGCAGACATCCTCACATTCTTCTGTTCATGGCGATTCAGGTGCAGCGCTACTACAAACGTGCTCTCAACGAGGGCTTCCCATTCGACCGGGGAATGCGTATCGGCCTGAACCACGGCGAGTATCGACTGTTGCCGATCGAGGAGGGCGGCCGAGGAAAGACCCACCGCTACGAGTTCTTCGGTCACGGAATCGTGGAGCTGTCGAGGCTCGCAACTGGTAAGGCTACGCGAGAGATCGACGACATCAAGACGCTGTTGCTGGGACTCGGATACCCGCAGCGGGAGGTGGAGCGATTCTTCGCTCCCCTGGAGAGGCAGAACGTCGACCTGGTCGACAAGAAGGAGGAGGCTCGTCAGTTCTACTGCTACATCGACAAGCACGGCGCTCTCGTCAACGAGGGCATCGCTGCTACCCGGCAATTCATCTCGGAGCTGTCCAGCTCGGGGATGATCCATCCCCTCTACCGCCTTCGCGAGGACCGGCGAGAGTACCTCGTGATCAAGCTGGAGCTCGGCAACCAGGAGCTTCTGGTCGGCATACGGGAGCTCGGAAACGCGAACCTCAAAGGCCTGGAAAAAGCTCTGCTCTATGAAGTCGTCGACGGTGAACCCTGGAAGGACCTGCCACGCCAAGAAGAACGGACGGCCGGCAGCCTTCTTGACGGCCTGGAAGGGGGTTTCGGGACTCCGCTGAGACCCTCGAAGATCACTCGAACATTTTGAATTCACTCAACAGAGACCCCAAAGGAGCCAACTCACGATGTCAGAACCCGTCTGGAAGACCGAGATCCCAGATCTGCCGCCGCCACGACGTGGCAAGGTCCGCGATGTCTACGACCTCGGCGATCTACTACTGATCGTGGCTTGCGATCGGATCTCCGCCTACGACCACATCCTGCAACCCGCCATTCCCGGCAAAGGCAAGATCCTCACCCAATTGAGCAACTTCTGGTTCGAGCGTTTCGAGAAAGTAGTTCCAAACCACCTTGTCGCAGTCGATGTGCAGGACTTTCCCGATCAGCTCGCTGCCCACTCCGACATGCTGGAGGGCAGGTCGGTCCTCGTGACCAAGGCCGAGGTTGTTCCCTTCGAGTGCGTCGCACGGGGTTACCTGGCAGGTAGTGGATTTCGCGAGTACACGGAGAGCCGTTCGGTCTGCGGGATTGCACTTCCGGAGGGCCTGGAGCGAGCCGACCGACTTCCGGATCCGATCTTCACGCCTGCCACCAAAGCCGAGTCCGGTCACGATGAGAACGTGTCCTACGGGGTCATGGCAAACGATGTCGGTGACGACCTGGCCAGGCTGCTGCGGGACATCACGCTCTCCGTGTACAGCTTGGGGGCCGAGCATTCGGCATCCTGTGGGCTCATTCTGGCCGACACCAAATTCGAGTTTGGCCACTCCGCAGGGCAGCTCACCCTGATCGACGAGGTTCTCACACCCGACTCGTCACGGTTTTGGGAGGCAGAGTCCTGGACGCCTGGCGTCGAACCCATCTCGTTCGACAAGCAGTACGTGAGGAACTGGCTGGACGATTCTGGTTGGGACCGTAATTCACCACCGCCCGACCTACCGCAGGAAGTCGTCCAGGGAACTCTCGAGCGGTATTTGGAGGCCTTCCGGAAGCTGACAGGCAGGGAACCGGTACTCTGACAGGAGAGCCTCGAGAGGTTGTCGGTTCCGCAGTTCTCGGCCGCCGCGCCCGAAAGCGCCCGTCAGAAGGGCGGCGGGGAGGCACTCTGCTGAGCCAGGTTGCAGAACTTCGTGGTCTCGCTCAAGAAGACCATCTTGACTGTTCCCGTCTGGCCGTTTCGATGCTTGGCGAGGATCAGCTCGGCGATTCCCTTGTCCGGGGAATCGTGGTCGTAGACTTCGTCCCGATAGATGAACATCACCAGATCGGCATCCTGCTCGATGGAACCCGACTCTCTCAGATCGGCCAGCTGGGGCCGGTGGTCACCAGCGCGACGTTCCGGCTGTCTCGAGAGCTGAGAGAGCGCAACCACGGGAACTCTGATCTCCTTGGCCAACTGTTTCAGTCCTCGGGTAATCGCCGCGATCTCCAGCGTTCGGCTCTCGTATCGCCCGCCGGCCTGCATCAGCTGCAGATAGTCCAGAATCACCAGCTCCAGTCCATGTTCGGCCTTCAATCTGCGGGCCTTGGAGGCGATCTCCAGCAATGTAGGGTTGGCCGAGTCATCGATGAAGAGCGGTGCAGTGGAGACTGTCTTTACCGCCTGAATCACCTTGCTCCATTGTTTCTGGGAGAGATGACCCGACCGCAGCGGCCCGAAGGGTACGTCCACTTCGGAGGAGAGGATCCGAAGGGCCAGCTCTTCCTGGCTCATCTCCAGTGAGAAGACCCCCACGGGACGCTGTTCCCGAATGGCTGCATGCTCGGCTATGTTGAGAGCCAGGCTGGTCTTTCCCATGCCTGGCCTGCCGGCGATGATGACGAGATTGCCGGGGTTGAGCCCTCGAGTCATGTCGTCCAGGTCGGTGAAGCCGGTGGGCACTCCGACGAAGCCTCTCGCCGGTCGTTCTTCCATGTCGGCGAGCGTCTCGTGGAAAACCTGCGACAGCCGAATGAACCCCTTCTGGACGGCCTCCTCTCCCAGCCCCAGAATCGCCTGCTCGGCCCGACCCAGAGCCTCCTGTGCTTGAAAACCTCCGTCCAGGCAATTCCGGGTGATCTCTCCGCAAGCCTCGATCAGGCGTCGGCGGATCGACCTCTCCTTGACGATCTCGACGTAGGAGTCCAAGCGGCTCAGATCTGGCAGGTCCAGATCGAGGCTGGCCAGATAGGCAACTCCTCCGATGGCGGTCAATCGATCCTGCTGTTCGAGGCTGGCCTGCAGTGTTCTGAGGTCGATCTCGACATTGGCCTCCTGCAGATCCAGCATCGTGCGGAAGAGAGTTCGATGCCGATCGGAGTAGAAATCGTCTGGCAGAAGCCGACCCGACACGGTTGGCAGAAGGGCCGGATCCAGCAAAGCCCCAGCGAGAACAGCTCGTTCGGACTCATCGCTGTGAGGCAGGGATTTCTGTTGCTGCAGGGTATCGAGCATCGAGAGTCTCGCCGTGTCGGGACCCGCCATTCTACGCCATGCCGCGCGGCTTGACGAGTCGGCCACGCACCTCGACGCCTCGGCAATCGGTTCCTTCCGAACGATGCAGTGTTCGCCGGTGTAGACTAGGCCGCGAGAAGCTCGAGACCATTCCACGACCGAATCATGACCGTTGTCCCCATAGCGTCGACAGACCGCCACAGTTCTCGAGAGCGGCGCCAGCACCCCAGGATCCCGGCGCCCCATATCTCTGCGTCTCCCTTCCACGGCGATCTGGACATCGTCAACCTGAGTCGGAGAGGTATGTTGGTCCTGAGCCACAATCCATTGAGTATCGGAGGCACCTACCTATTCGAGCTCTGGCAGGAAGGCAATTCGCTGGTCGTCGAAGGCGTAGTGCGGTGGAGCCGACCGCAGGGTGTTGCCAACGAAGAGGAGGCACCGAAGGAGTCACGCTACCGGGCCGGGGTCGCTTTCGAGCGAGTACGGAGTCGCGAACGCCGGGATCCATGGCCTACGGAGGTCGTGCAGTCGCCGACCCGAGGTCGACCGGTGGATCGTCTGGCAGTGGCGCGCAAGACCCTCGCGGAGGCAGATTCCATCCATGTGGCCGCGGAGGGTCTGCTGGATGTTTTGGAGCCCATGTTCGAGAGACTGGTGTTGTTCAGGTGCCATGCCAACGCTTTGCGCGCCTGGATGGGAAGAGGTCGCACCCTCAGACCGCTGAGACTGCAAAGCCTCGAGATCAGTCTCGATCAGCCGTCGATGTTCCTGCATCTGCGGGAGGGTGGCAGCTTCTTTCGAGGCAGGCTTCCCGCCATGCCTGTCCACCAGGATCTCGTCGAAACCTGGAACGGAGATCTCGAGAAAGAGTCCGTCTTGGTGCCGATCCGCATCGGACACCGCATGGTCACGGTTCTCTATGCGGACACAGGCGACGAAGCGCCTTCGAGTGAGGATCTGGACCTTCTGCGTCGGGCTGGACGCCTTCTGGAAGAGTCGATAACGAGATTGATCTTGCGACAGAAAGCCGAGTCCAGAGATCTCGGTGATTCCCCGGTGCGTACCTGAGTCCCTACCGCCTCAGAGTTGCAGGGAGTGCAGGCGCCGATAGACGTCCTGCGAGAGCTTCAGCTCCTCTTCGGCCGGCATCGAGAGGGAAGCTGCAAAGAGCGCGAACGAGGTCAACTCGTACAAGGTGTCGCGGATCGTCTTGACGAGTTGTTGATCGTTGCCGACCTGGGTCATCAGGTCCTTCGGGTCCAGCACGATGGAGCCATCCTCGTTGATGCCATAGGGAAGCAGGTCGAATCTGCCGCCGCGATCCAGCCAACGGTTGATCTCCTCCCGAGTCTGAACGACACTGCCGTGCTGCTCGACGACGGCGAAGATGTACCGCAGAAGCTCGTCGAAGGAACCGATGAGCCGCCGAGCTTCCTCCTGAGTCGATGGAGTCCTCGGCTTGAGACGGACATGCCCTTTTCGCACCAGCTCCTTCGTGATCTTCATGGTTTCGAACTTGCCCAACCAGGTCTCGCTGGCGATCTCTCGCAGGGAGCGCTGCCCGTTGCTCAGCGCCAGGACGAGACGAGTCTTCGGGTCGAGTTGAGTGCCTTCGACGCCGGCCTGTAGCTCGGGACAGAGCTCGATGTCCGGCACCAGGCTCTCGAACTGCTTGAGGCTGTCCAAGCGCTCGGCCCCCCTCAGCAAGAGCTCCTGCACGGGAATGTGGGCGATCGTGCTCGGGTTTATCTGACTGCCGTCGCCGATGATGAAGAGATAGCTACCGTTGGTTTCGAGAATCGCCGAGAAGAAGATCTCCTCGGTCTGTTTGTTCAACAGGTCGAAGAGCTGCTGCCGGCTGATGTAACCTCGCTCGACGAGCAGCTTGCCGAGACGCATGGGTGGCTCGAGATCGCGCATCACCGACTCCACCTGCGAAGCCGTGAGGATCCCCATGCGAACCAGCACCTTGTTCAACCGGTCATCTGGATAGTCGCTCGAGGCGTGCTGGAGAGCTCCCTTGTCGAACGACAGGACCCGATGAGAATCGCGACCATAGATGTGGAGGTTTCCGGCCCAGCGCGAAGCCGAGATCACGTTGATGATATCGAGCACGGTCGTGTGGCCGACGATCTCGCCTGCCATCAGGACGTGTCCTGGAGACTGACAAACGGAATCTTCGCTCGCCCTCTGCAGAATGAGAATCTCGGGTGAGCTGACGACGATTCGATAGGCCCCAGCCAGCGGGACATCACCGTCGCGCTCCTTGCCGACGACGCGAATCACCCTGCCCTGATCGTCCTTCATCAGAAGGTCTTTCGTTTCCATGGTCGTGACCTCGAGGCTTGGAACCTCTCTATTCATCCTCGTCTCCAGTGCGAGGGAACCTGGCTACGGAGCCTTGACTGACTGAAGTGCAGCATGATTCGTGCCATCGGAATCGACGCTTTCAGCCCGGATTTCACCATCCGGGCGCCTCTTTTCTGATCTATTGTGGCAAAAATGCGGCGTGGAAGTCGTCGGAATTTTCCACAGTGGCGAAAATCGGGCGATCTCCTGGTCCGCCCGATTCAACCCGAGGTCAGCCTTCAGAGAGATGCTCTCAGCAGGCTGACAGCCGCATCTGCATCCACGATGACCAACATGAAGCCGGCCGTTCCGAGCTCGCCGTAGGCCTCACTCCGACAAATCGTCTCTCTGTCGACACGGGCTCTGAGAGCGACATCACTGACTCCCCCCGGTACGAGCACCCTGACCAGAACTTCCTCTCCGATCTCCGAGGCAATCGGACCCTGGGCGAAAATGAGGCCATGCTGAATATCCCGGCGGAAGGCCTCACGGAAACGTTCGACATCCGAGAGGTCGACCTCGATATCTGGGGAGCTGGCCTGCGCCTCGGTCGATCTCTCGTCCCGGTCCTCCGTCTCGACCGTCGTCGCCATGTCTCCCTCTCGAGGCCCGGAGACCGTATCTCCCGCGTCCACCTGATCCAGAAAGCGAACCCCCATACCCGAAGTTTGGACACTGGCCAACAGGGGTGACACGCGGGCCGCATGAACGACTGCAGCGGCACGACGACGGATTTCCTCCGCTTCCTTGATCTCGACGATGATCTCGGTTCGCGGAGGCAGGGGCCGAATCGTGCCTATGAACAAACCATCGGGAGAGATGTTCTTGGTGTAACCAACGGCGAATTCCTCATCCCCCGTCTTCTTCTTGAAACGCACATTTACCCGGTGCGGGGTCCTCTGGTATTTGCGCTTTGCCGGCATCTGGGAGGTCCTACCGATTCTGTCCTGTTAGGCAAAGATATGCCCTATTCTACCCCTTTTCGCACGCTCGAGACCTGCTCCATTCCTATCCCGCCAAAGCTCGGTCTGCGGTCCTTCGCTATTCCGATGGCGCGAAGTAGACGTCTGTGGGCTTGAATTTGCTATTGCGCAGAAAGCGAGCCTTGACCGGCATTCCAATCCAGTCGAGAGAGGCTTCATCGGGATCGACTCCCACTAGCCTCGAAAGCAGCAAGGTGTCGGCACCCTCGAGCTCCACGAGTATCAATACAAAGGGGGTTTGGGGCAGAAACTCCTCTGACCCGAAGTGGCAGACGGTAAAGGCGTGAATGCGACCCTCCTCGGGTAGCTGTACCCAATCCGTCGGCTCACCCGTGTACATGTCGTGGGACCGCGGATTGGCGTAGGTGTAGCCGGTCTCGAGGTCTCGACAACCAAGCAGTGTGCCGCCGGCAAGACCGGCGAAGAACGGAGAGTCCTGACCGTAGGAGTGGATGTAGTCGATGGCGTAGGGCTGCTTGATGATGATCGGACGCATCCCCTTCAAAGCCTGTAAAGCCTCCGGGCTCAGCTCCTCGGGGAAAGGCACACTGAACAGGATCTGTCCATCGTCGGTCTCTTCGATCTTGCCTGGGAGCTTCTTGGAATCGGTCATGATCTAGTCCTCGGCTTCCAAAATGGTGACGGTGACGTAGGTCCCGGTCCCAGCGTGGCTGTGGATAGCCCCCCGGCGGGGCTTGTCCAACTGCAGGGTGGCGTCTCCGAAATGCCGCTCGATGGTGCCCTGTAGCTGCCAGATGGCGAACACGGCCTGCATGAGGCCGGTGGCTCCTACCGGATGGCCGCAGGCGATGAGCCCACCGGACGGATTGACCGGACACACCGGACTCTCGATCAGGTCCAACCCGTAGTCGATTCCGGGCATGAAGGTTGTGCCGGAGGTGGCGAATGGGCCGCCCTCCCCGTAACGGCAGAGCCCCATGTCTTCATAGGTCTGTATCTCCGAAGAGGTATAGGCGTCGTGAAGCTCGACGAAGTCGAGCTCCGCGATCGGGTCCATGAGACCGCAGTGATCGTAGGCTCTCTTCGAGGCCATGCGGCCTGCACGGAAGGAGTGGATTCCCGGATAGCGGAAACCCCCCTGCCAAAGCTCTGCATAGTAGTCGCAGGTCTCCTGGCTGTTGGTTTCGTGAGGTAGTGCGTTTTGTCTGAGGAAATCCTCCAGCGTCTGATGTGGCCGGTCCGCCATTCTCATCGCGTCCGTACCGCGTCCGATACCCGTAACCCGGACACGAGGCAGCCGCCGGCCACCTGCTGTCTCGAGCTTCTCGAGACCCTCTTCAGAACAGAGGATGACGGCGGCCGCACCATCGCTCATGACGCAGATGTCGAGACGGGTCAACGGCCATGCCACCATCGGGGCCTGTCGCACATCCTCGATGGTGTACCGGTTCCGCTTCTGCGCGTAGGGGTTGTGATACGCATTGATGTGGTTCTTGACGGAGACGGTAGCCAGCTGCTCGACGGTAGTACCGAACTCCTTCATGTGCCGCGTCACCATCATGGCGTAGTAACCGGAGTAGAAGCCGCCAACCGGATAGTCGAGACTGACATCCGAAGCCAGGGCGATGAACTCGTTGCCCTTCCAGGTGTTGACATGGCTCATGGTCTCGAAGCCATAGGCAACGCAGATGTCCATCAGACCACTGGCAACGTTCTTCCATCCCTCCTGGAAACAGATGCCTCCCGTGGCGCCTCCACCCTCGACTCGATGCCCCGGTTTGGGACAGAGTCCAAGGTAGTCCTGAGCCATGATCCCCGCCATCAGCTGGCGGGTGAAGTGGTCCGAGAAATAGCTGGCGACCGAGCCGTCCACCAACTCGGTGAACTGCCGAAACTCCAGCCCCAGATCCTCGATCGCGTAGTCGTAGGCTTCCTTGACGATGGCTTGGAACGTCTTGTCCGGCCGGGCTTTGGCGAACTTGCTCACCCCTCCGGAAACAGCGTATACGGGCCGCATGGCTCCCCTCGCTCTCTGGAAATCGATAAGCCTTCAATAGGACCGGGCTGCCGGCTCCAACGTCTGGGCCGAGGCTGCCCAATCGGCCGTCTTCACCTGAATCGAGAATACCACGAGGTCACGGAGCCAGAGAAGCTCACCCGGACAACTCGGCCAGCTTGCTGTCGACAGGGTAGAATGGGCGACGAATTCGATTGAACGGGGAGGGCTATGACCCATACATACGAAGAGCTCCACGCGATGACCGTGGCCCAGCTGCGCGAAGTCGCCAAGGACATGGACCACGAAGAGCTGCGAGGCTACTCCAGCATGCACAAAGAGGATCTACTGAAGGTCCTCTGCCAGGCTCTCGGAATCGAAGCTCATGTCACCCATCAGGTCGTGGGCCTCGACAAGACGAAGGTCAAGGGCGAGATTCGTGAGCTCAAGCAACAGCGGCAGGCAGCTATCGATTCCGGTGATCACAAGGAGCTGAAGAGGATTCGCCGGCAGATCCACCGGCTGAAGCGCCAGATCCGGAGAGCCACCGTCTAGGACCACCGGCTGCTGATCGTGGAGCTTTGGTGCTGCGGACAGCACCGGAGTGGTAGGACCGAGGACGGTCGACAATTCGACCGTCGGACTACTTTGGGCTTTGGACTCGTGGGCGGGAAGCCGGCGCTTGAAGCAGCTCTAGCCGTTCATCGACATGAGGCTGGCTCCGTTGATCTCACGATCGAGCCACTCCTCTACCGCTTCTCGAACCAGCTCCGACAAACCGATATCGATCTCTCCCAGGGAGCGGCGCTGGAAGCTGGCAACCTTCAGGGCAGCAACCATATCGGGTGACATGTTCACCGTCACCCTGACCTTCCTTCGTTCTACCATCGGCTGCTGGGTCATCCTTGGGCTCCTTTTAACCTGCTCTCCCTATTGTCGTCACTGGCGCCAAGATGTCAAATAGACATATCCGCATGGTAGCTCGACCTTGCGGATGCCGATGCTCCGAAACCCTGCAAAGCGAAGAGAGAATACCCTGTCGTCAGCAGGTTGAGACCGACAACGGTACTGACGGCCGAAGCACCCGATAGGGGAAACTGAAACCACATCGATGCCGCCAGCAACACCGCAACCGAACCTCCGAGAACCAGCCGGGGCCAGCCGGGTACAGGTCGGAGATCGAGCGCGAAACCCAGCATCAGTATGCCGCTCAAGGTCGAGTAGGTAGCCATCAGCGCTGTCAGGCTGACGGCGGTCATCGCTGGCCAGATCAGAAGGCAAGCCCCCGTTACCGATGCCACTAGCCCGAGGAGCAAGGGGCTCATTCCCCTACCGCCGGACTGGGCTTCGAGTGCCAGGATGATGAAAGTGATCCCGGCACCGATGAGGATCATGCCGATCAGAATGGTCGTCGAGACTACAGCGACCCAGGGTGCTATCAACGCCAGCGACCCGCCGATGACGAAACGGACCCCGAGTCTCGTCAGCCTTCGAGTGACCATCGCGACGAGGCTCCCGCTCCGTTCAAGGTACGAGGGGGATCTCTGACGCCAGCTCGAAGTCGATCACGCTATCGAGCTTGTTCTCCAATTGGAAGAAGCGAGCGACCTTGTTGGCGGGCAGGATCTTCTGGAATCGCTTGAGGTACTTACGCGTAACGTCGAGCTCCGCCTGTCGGATGGACATGAGCTCCTTGAGCATTGTCTGAGCGATCTCGTCCGTCATCGTGTCGAAGCTCTCGGCGTAGCCGTTGATCAGAGTCACCGACCGATCATCGACTTTCCTCATGGCCTCGCGATACTCGTGATAGAGCGGCCAGAACGTCTGGCTCTCCTCCCCGGTGAGCTGCATCGCTGCGGTGACGATGGCCTGACGCTGGGTTTGGATGATGGATCGGGTCAGCTCGAACTCATCATTGATCTCCTGCCCCGGCGAGACCGTCGCCATCATGGTCAGCGCCAAACAGAGAATCCACACAGCTTTCTTCACGTTCAATTCCTCCTGTACCTGTCCTCTTATGAGATGAGCTCGTCTGTCAATTGCAGCGGGCCATCTTGGCACATCCTCACCGGCCGCGCCATCCTTCGATGTCGAGGGGTCTAGCCCGCATTATTCATGAGCCCCACGGCATCTAGCGGAGATCGCCCGCCATCTCAGGCCGTCCTCGCTCGTCCCTCCTCAACAACCTGCAAGGTTGCCTCCGGTGCTCCTCCCTGCGGGTGACCAGATCTAACAGACGCTTTCCACAATCTGCTCGCGGCGTCATGAAT
>JBATEX010000205.1:0-70522 GCA_049664225.1 Thermoanaerobaculia bacterium | reverse complement strand
CCGTAGAGAAGGTCTCGTGATTGGGATACCTGAACAGGGAGGGCAGCAACCGCGGCCAGGACTCTTCAGGCGGCAGCTCTTGCAACGCCACGATCACCTGCTGGAAGTCGGCCTCTAGGCGGGCCAGTGATGCCACTGCCCGTGCGCCCGTATTCCGGTCCGGGTCCGTCACGGCCCGTAGAAGAGGATCGATACCCCCTGCATCGCCGAGAAGTCCGAGTCCGAATGCCGCGGCGCGGCGAACGACGGCCTCCGGATCCACCAACAGCTCCTGCAAGGTCGGCAATCCCCGAGGGTCGCCGACCCTCCCCAAGGCCTCTGCCAAATCGACGCGCAACTCCATGTCAGCTTGGCGCGTCATCTGTACCGCGAATGGGTCGAATTGCCGCCGGTCCTCCAACAACAGGAGCATTCCGCGCTCCTGCAAATCGGCAACTTCCCAGGTGTAACTCTCGACGGTCGTCTCCGGGGGCGGTGCCCCGCTGCACGAGGCCAGGACCAGGATCCAGACAACCGAGAGTCGTTTGACGGTCACGGCCCACATGCTATGACACTTCGTTGGCGTTGATAGCATGCTTCTTGCATTCCTGACACCTGTCGCCGGCACCGGGGAGTCTGCTAGAGTTGGCGGCCGAAGCCCACCTGCAACGGGTCCAGATTGGGTAGTTGTCCAAGCGCTGTCCATCTCCGGCCCGAGCCCCGCCAATCACAGTCTAAAGTCATGTCTCTCCGCGCCGCAGACTCAGCTACCCTTGCAGTCCAGACCTCGAAGCTGGGCAAGCGATTTGGGCGCCAGTGGGCCCTGGCCCACTGCGATCTGCAGGTGCGGCCCGGAGAGGTGTTGTTGCTGGCCGGCGCCAACGGTTCAGGCAAGACTACGCTATTGAGACTGATTGCCGGCCTCTACAAGCCGACACAGGGCAACCTGACGATCTACGGGATGGATCCGGATCAGGAGAAGCTGGCCTGCCGCCGAACGCTAACCCTCGTCGGACACGACAACTACTTGTACTCTCAACTGACGGCTCTGGAAATGCTCCAGGTCTGGACTCGCCTCAGAGGGGCGGAGCTACCCGAGGCCCAGGCTATCGAGCTCTTGCGAGAAGTGGATCTGGATGAGCGCAGGGACTACGCCGTAGGGGGGTTCTCCGCCGGCATGCGAAAACGACTCACCCTGCTTCGCACCAGGCTCGAGGAGCCCAAGCTCGTGCTGCTCGATGAGCCCTTCTCAGCCCTCGACGCCGCCGGGCAGAATCTCATCGAGGAATGGATCGAAGGCTACCGCTCCGCCGGCAAGACCGTCGTTCTGGCCTCCCACAATCTGCCCCGCGCCTCGAAGATGTGCGATCGGGCGATCCTCCTCCAAGAAGGACAGATGCTCTGGCAGGGCACCGGATCCGAGCTGTTGGACCAGGTGGGAACGACCGTATGAATCTGATCGGTCAGATCATCACGGTGGTGCGCAAGGACCTGCTGCTGGAGTGGCGGGGCAAGGGTCGGCTGATCTCCGTCCTGCTGTTCGGTGTCGTCACCCTGTTGCTGTTCTCCTTCGCCGTGGGCCCGGACAGCACGTTGTTACGCGCCGCAGCTGGAGGATTCCTGGTTCTCGCTTTGCTGTTGAGCTCGACTCTGGGGCTCTCGGAGAGCTTCAGGGTAGAGCAGGAGCAGCGAGCGATCGAGGGCCTGCTGCTGTTGCCAGTGGACCCAATAGCCCTCTACTATGGCAAGACCCTGAGCAACACCCTGTTCCTCATGCTCCTCGCTCCGGTCCTGACCCCGGTAGCACTGATCCTCTACTCCGTTCAGCTGGATCTCTCGGGGCTGGCGGTGCTGCTCGGCTTGTGGACTTTGGCCGCGGCAGGCCTGTCGGCTCCGGGGACCCTCTATGCAGCCATGACGAGCCGTCTCCAGAGCCAGGATGTGCTCCTGCCACTACTGCTGTTTCCTCTGGTCATTCCCGTGCTCATGGGATCGGTCAAGTCCATCACTCTGATTCTCACGGGAGACCCCATGTCACAGGTCGGTTCGTGGGCCACTCTACTGGCGAGCTTCGCCATCATCTACTGGAGTCTTTGTGGCCTGCTTTTCCCCCACGCTATCGAGGAGGGCATATGACTCGCCAATTCAAATGGGACTCGGGACTCGGGCTCCTGGGTCTGCTACTGCTGTTCGTCGGCAGCTACATCGGGCTCTTCGTGGCACCGGCCGAGCGGTACATGGGAGAGGTGCAGCGCATCATGTATGTCCACGTGCCTTGTGCCTGGAACGCGATGCTGCTCTACACTCTCGCCTTCATCTTCGCCATTGTCTCGCTGTGGACACACCGCGCAAAATGGGACGCCATGACGACGGCAGCCGTGGAGGTGGGTATCGTCTTGAACGCGCTGCTTCTCGTCCAAGGAAGCATCTGGGCGCGGGCTACCTGGGGAGTATGGTGGGACTGGGACGTCCGCTTGACGACCTCGCTCATCTTGCTTCTGCTATTTGCCGGAGTTCTGGCACTGCGCTCCTTCGTGCACGATTCGGGCAGGCGGGCAACCTGGACGGCAATTGCCACCATCGTAGCCTTCGTCGATGTCCCGCTGGTCTATTTCTGCGTCCGCTGGTGGCGAAGCCTCCATCAGGTACAGTCAACTCCGGACACGGTCGCACCCATGATGATCGTGCCGTTGCGGATCAACGCTTTCGCAATCCTGTTCATCGCCGTCTGGATGATGGCGCAGCGGGCCAGATTGGAGCTCGACAGGAGGCATCAGGACCAGGTAGCGGAACCGGAGCGTCTGGCTCCCGTGGGAGGATCGAGCAATGTCTGATGGCGTTATCGTCGGTGGTTGGAGCTACGTTGTTGCAGCCTATAGCATCACTGCGGCGGGTCTGATCGCCTACGCGTTGAGCCTCGTTCACCGCCGCCGGAAAACCGAACTCGAGTAAGAGGATTTCAAGAATGAGCAGCGAAAGAAATCGACGTCGAATCCTGGCGGTTATCGCCATCTTGGTCGCCGCGGGAGTGCTGGCCTTCCTGGCTTTTGGCGGCATCGGAGAAAACCTCGTCTACTACTGGAGCCCCAGCGAGCTCGAGGCCTCAGGGGACAAAGCCCTCGGAGCCACCATCCGACTCGGCGGCCTGGTGGAGCCCGGCTCGATCCAACACAGTGAGGACGGCCTGACCTTGAAGTTCGCCGTGACGGACGGCGAGGCCAGCATTCCGATCAGCACGAGCTCGGTCCCTCCGGCCATGTTCCGCGAAGGTGTCGGCGTGGTCGTGGAGGGATCGGTCAATCGCGCCGGCCAATTCGAGACCCAGCGCCTTCTGGTCAAGCACGATAACCAATACCAGGCACCGGGTGAGGGTGAGAATCTGGACATGGCCGAGATGATGAAGTCCATGCAGTTCGAGATGGACACGAAGGCCAGGGAGAAGGAGAGCGTAGAGTGATCAGCCAACTCGGCTCGGCAGCAGTGCTGCTGGCTCTGATGACCTGCGCCATCGGTGCGCCTCTCGGCTATTTCGCCGGCGCGAGTCGATCGGCAGCTGGCCTGCAATGGACCCGCCGCATGGCGTTGGCCTTTGCTCTGTTCATGGTCCTGGCGACTCTTCTCATGGAGTACGCCCTGATCACACACGACTTCTCCGTCTCCTACGTAGCCAGCGTCGGATCGCTGGCCACACCCCTGCACATCACCATCGTCTCGCTGTGGTCGTCCCTCGAGGGCTCCATTTTGTTCTGGGGCCTGGTTCTCGGTCTGTTCACAGCGGGCGTGACGCTGCTGCAGCGCCGAGGTCACGAGGACTACCTGGCCTATACCCTTGGGACCCTCTTCGTCATCGGCCTTTTCTTCAGCTTCCTGATCGCCGGACCCGCCAACCCGTTTCGGCCGACGCCACTACCCATCCCGACTGATGGGCCGGGTCCCAACCCCCTGCTCCAAAACCACATTCTGATGATCATCCATCCGCCGATGCTCTACCTGGGCTATGTCGGTATGAGCGTACCGTTCGCAATGGCCGTGGCTGCCCTTCTCAGGGGCCAGTTGGGGGCCAGCTGGCTGCGACCGCTGCGCAATTGGCTGCTGGTGCCCACAAGCTTCCTGACCTTGGGGATCATGTTGGGGGGCTGGTGGTCCTACGAAGTTCTGGGATGGGGAGGCTACTGGGCCTGGGATCCGGTCGAGAATGCATCCTTCCTACCGTGGCTGACCGCGCTTGCCGCGCTGCACTCGGCGGTAGTGCAACAGCGACGGGGAACTCTCAAGGCGTGGACCGTTATTTTGGTGATGGTGACGTTTCTGCTCACCATCCTGGGGACATTTCTCACCCGGTCCGGCGTGGTCAATTCGGTTCACTCCTTCACCCAGAGCCCCATCGGCCCTCTCTTCCTGACCTTTCTGGGGATCTGTCTGGTGGCATCCATCATCCTGCTCAGCTTGCGGATCGACACCCTGGTCTCAGAGCCGTCAGAGGACGCTGTCGTGTCGAGGGAGGGAGCGTTCCTGCTCAACAACTTGTTGCTGGTCACTTTCACCTTCACGGTACTGGTCGGCACGATCTTCCCCATCATCGCCGAGGCGGTGCGGGGAGTGAAGGTCAGCGTCGGTGAACCCTACTTCAATCGGATGGCAGTGCCGATCTGCCTCGGGCTGCTCTTTCTCATCGGCATCGGACCGGCGCTACCGTGGGGCCGCGCCGACAAGCGTGCGCTGCAGCGCGCGCTCGTCTGGCCACTGCCTGCCGGCATCGTCGGCTTGGGTATTGCCCTGCTGGCGGGAGCGAGGTCCTGGTCGTTACTGTTGACCGCTTTCCTGGCCGGCTACGCCCTTTGGGTCACTCTGGACCAAGCCTTACGGCCGGCGCGCCTCCGTGCGAAGAAAGGCGAATCCGCCGGGCAGGCCGTTCTCCAGACCTTCGTTCGCGCACCGCGGCGCACAGGCGCCTATCTCGTGCATCTGGGAGTCATCGTCACGTTCGTGGCGATCGCCATCTCCTCGACGTACAAGGAGAATTTGGAGGCGACTCTGGCGCCAGGCCAATCGGCGGCTCTCGGTGGATACAACCTCACCTTCAAACAGCTCGACATCGAACAGGAGCCCCACCTGACTGCCCAGAAGGCCACCATCCAGATCGAGCACTACGGCAAGGATGAAGGGACCCTGCAGCCGAGATTCAATCACTATCCGACCCAACGTGAGCCCATCGGCACCCCGGCCGTCCGCACGACGCTGACCCATGACCTGTACCTGACGGTCATGAACGTCGGTGAGGACGGCCGGATAGGTCTGCGAGCCATCGTGACTCCGGCGGTGGTGTGGGTCTGGCTCGGCGTGTTGATCATGGTGGCGGGCACGGTGATCTGTCTGATTCCACCGAGATCGGTAGCCGTCGCCGAGAAGGCCAGAACCGTGGAGGCAAACGCCTGATGAACCGCAAAGTCCTGATTGTCGGAGCGTTGATTGTCACGCCTCTACTGATCTTCCTCGCGCTGTCGTTCGGCAAGGATCCCAGGGCCATCGACTCGCCCCTGGTCGGCAGAACCGCTCCCGACTTCGCTCTGCGTGGGCTGGACGGAGAGATGGTGCGGCTGGCCGATCTGCGCGGCAAGCCGGTGGTCATCAATTTCTGGGCCACATGGTGCCAGCCCTGTATCGCCGAGCATCCGGTGCTACAGGCGGGGGCCAAGCAATACGAAGGCTCGGTCGAGTTCCTCGGCGTGATCTACCAGGACGAGCCGGAGAAGATCCAGGCTTTCATCGATCGACGTGGGGCCTGGGGGCCCAGCCTGGTGGATGACGCCGGCACCGTCGCGATCGCGTACGGTGTCTACGGAGCACCTGAGACCTTCTTCATCGACCGGAATGGAGTGATCGTCAGAAAGGCCACCGGCGCGCTTCACCCCAACGAGCTCGCCAGCTTGCTCAACGGAATGCTGCAGAGCGGATAAATGTCATGCGTTCGATCTATTTGACCGTTGTCGTCGTTGCCCTATCGCTGGCCGCGCTAGTGCCCGCCGCGGGCCAGGAGGCTCCACTCGGAGCCGCCAACTGGGACCTCGTTGGTCAACCCGACGGGCCGCCGATCTCGGGCACGGAGTTGGATCTGATCACCGAAGAGGTCGCTGGAATCATGCGCTGTCCGGTCTGCCAGGGGCTCTCTATTGCCGACTCGCCGACGGCCCTGGCTATCGCCATGAAAGCGGAAGTCAAGGAGATGCTGTCCAAGGGCTACTCGGAATCTCAGGTGCTGGACTACTTCGAGCAGTCCTACGGCGAGTTCATTCGTCTCGAACCCAAAGCCAGAGGCTTCAACCTGTTTGTCTGGCTAGCGCCACTGGCCGTGCTCCTGGGCGGCCTGCTGTTCCTGGGCATGCGAATGAAGAAGCCTGTGGTGGCCGAATTGGAACCGACTGCGACCAGCTCGAGCACAGAGAGCGAGCTCGAGGCCTACCGCGAGCGCGTGCGACGGGAGGTGGCGTCATGAACGAGATGACCTGGGCGCCGAGCTTGCTGGTGCTGGCTGTAGGTCTGGCTACAGGAGTCTGGCTCGCCCTCCGGTTTCGGCAGCAGGCAGCCGGCAAGCAAGCGAAGAATGCAGACATGCCTCTCGAGATCCGGGACTTGGAGGACAGGCGGGATGATCTCTATCGCCGGCTGCGGGCGGCCGACGAGGACAACCTGAGCGATTCCGAACGCGACTCGCTCGTGGACGCGGCGGCAAGGACCCTGATGGAGCTCGATCACCTTCGGAAGCGACTGCCCGCGGTGACCTCAGTCAAGACGGCAACTGGCGGAGAAAGCGAGCGGGACGAGGCCGACGAGCGCGATGAAGCTTCGCTGGCAGCCGGAGGTGGGCCTCGCCAGGGTCGACCCATGGCCACAGGCGTTCTCATCGGTGCCGCCATGGTCGGAGTCGTCGCCCTCCTGGTCTACTTCGCCGTTCGTGACGCGACGCCAACCGCACAACAGCCAACGGTCCAAGCCACACCCGGAGCTTCAGAAGATCCTCATTCGGGCCAGATGTCGGCCCTGCCGCCGGAGCTCGCGGCACAGGTGGCCGACCTTCAGACACGGATCGTCAACGATCCAGAAGACTGGGTTGCCAAGAAACAGCTGTCGCTCATTCTGTTGTCCAGTGGGCAGTTCTTCGAGGCGTTCACCCTTGCTGGAGAGGTGCTACAGCGCTTCCCCGAAGATCCCGACGCTTTGCTGGTGCACGGCATCGTGCGCGTCAGTATGGGGCAGTTCGAAGCCGGCAAAGACCTGCTCGACAGAGTCCTGGCGACGCATCCCGACCACCGCCAGGCACTCCTGTACCGCGGCCTTGCCTTGTATCAGCTTGGCCAGGTAGAGCAGGCCGTCGATACCTGGCAGATCGGTCTGGAAATGGCGGGTGGCAGCGATCCGGACTTCGAAGAGCTCTTGGCCATGGCGGAAGCCGGTGTGACGATCGGCGAGACTGCCCCCCAGGCCCCATCGACCGCGACCTCGGCGCCGACCGAAAGCTCGGCGGCCATTGCCGACGGCTCCTACGGGATCCGCCTCGAGCTGGCTGCAGGCGTGGCTCCGACAGCAGGCTCTACCCTCTTCGTCTTTCTCCGCGAGGAGAAGGGCGGCGCGCCCGTGGCGGCAACCCGGGTGGCGGCGCCTACCTTCCCTCTACAGATCTCCTTGTCTGCAGCCGACAGCATGATGGGTGGAGGGGAGCTCCCCGGCAGCGGCGTCCTGGTGGCTCGCCTCGACGGTGACGGCTCTGTGACAACGACCGAACCGGGAGATCTGCAAGCGGAAGCGGCGGCAATCGCGGGCGAGGCTACGACGCTGGTTCTCGGTCGATAGCGATCCGCAGCCGCCGGCTTGTCGCAGATCAGATCCCCAGCACCAGACGGTCCGCCAGCGCGTCCGGCAGCCCTGCCCGCCGGATCTCTTGCTGGGCCTCGACGATCGAGTACTCGACCCTGAAGTGCTCCACCTGGCAGACGTCTGTATTCAGCAGCATGTAGGAGGCTCGTGGATCCCGATCCCGCGGCTGGCCCACCGATCCCGGATTCAGCAGGTAGTCGGCCCCGACCTCCAGTTGGAGAGTCTGCTCGTCGCCCTCCAGCAGACTGGCCTCGACATGCCCCTCCGGGCGGCAGAATAGCGAAGGTAAGTGCGTATGGCCGAAAAACGTCCACATTCCGGGCAGGGACGCGAAGATCTCATCGGCATGGCCCGCCGACAACAGATACTCGTCTTCATCGAAGGGGGTGCCATGGCAGATCACCAGCCCCGGCTCGACGGTCACCGGGCCCTCCGGCAGCTGCCGCACGAACTCAAGGTTGTCTTCGGTGAGCTGTTGATGAGTCCACTGAGCGGCTGACAGCGCCGTCGGATTGAAGCCTCGCCCATCGGTGATGCCGGCGGCTACCTTGTCGTGATTTCCCCGCACGAAGTGCTTCGCTACGGGCATGTCTCTGAGGGTTCCAACCACGTCGTTGGGCGAAGCTCCGTACCCGACGAGGTCGCCCAGAACGAGCGCCGCATCGAAGCCCCGCTCAGCGGCATGCTCCAGCACCGCAGAAAGCGCGTGCCAGTTGCCATGCATGTCGGCGAGGATCAAATAGCGCACTTCTGTTTCCCGATCAGGTCGAGGATGTCGTCGGCTACGGCTTCGGGTTCCCGCTCGGTTCGTATCTGGACGACGTGGTCTGCGCGAGCGTATCGTAGCCGCCGTTCGTCGAAGAGCTGGTGGGCTGCTGCCTCATCGGAGAACAGGGGCCTAATTCGACGTCCACCGTCATCCAGACGCTGAAGGATAAGCGAAAAGGGCACATCTAGCCAGACCGTGACTCCTCTTTGTCTCATCAGCCGTCGGTTGTCGGGGCGCTCGAGGCCCCCCCCACCGACTGCAACAACCGTGTTGGTCCGGCCCGGGATGGCTGCCAGTGCATCGTGCTCTTGCTGGCGAAACCACTCCTGGCCCCGTTCGGCGAAGATCCGCGGGATCGACATCTGACAGCGCTCCGCGACACTCGCATCGAGGTCGAGAAAGAACCACCCGAGACGCTGCCCCAAAGCTCGACCGACTGTCGATTTTCCAGCCCCCATGAAGCCGGTCAGATAGATGTGTCGAATTCGAGACGTCGTCACGCACTGGCCTCTCGAGATCCGAACTACTCGCCAATCCGCGCCGACGCCTGCTTCCTGCCCTCACTGCGCACCGCCCGCATCAGGAAGAAGACGAACCCACCCCAGATAATCCCGCAGATCACCAGCATCATCACAATCGCCGAAACGCTCATCTTCGATTCTCCCCAGGGCTCATTCGATCGCCTCGACGAGTCGTCAAGCAGCCCTCGCCGCGCCGATTCGACGCCCCACCCAACGATTGAGTACCAGCAGGGCTACCAGCACCAGCGCCCATTGCGCCAACACGGTACCAACGGAGGTGGAGCGGAACGGATCGAGCCAGTGTTCCGGATCCCACCCCCTCGCCTCCCAAAGCCACCAGATCATCAAAACCACCGCCTCGATCGGTACGACCACGGAGATGATGAAAGTCCACCACTTGCCTATCGGCAGGTCACAACCATCGGAGTTGACGACCTCTCGGCGCAACCGCTCGACGCCGAACCGACGGGCTGCAACGGCATAGAGAAGTCCCGATAGCATCAGACCCACTCCCCACACCCAGTCCTGATTGTGGAGAAAGCTCAACGACAGAGCCGACGGCGTGCTGAAAGCAAGTGCCAGCAGTGCGACGACGATAACCGCCTTGCGCCTCTTCAATCCGGCATCCATGAGATTTCGCGTCAACAGCTCGACCATCGAGATGAGGCTGGTGAGGGCCGCGAAGGAAAGCGCCAGAAAGAAGAAGATCATGAAGAACCGGCCGCCCGGCATCTGGGCGAACAACTGAGGCATCCAGATAAAGGTCAGGCCCTCGTTGCCGGCACCGACGATTTCACTCCGCGCACCTGGGTTGATCGCGAAGACCGTACACAGCACCATGATGCCGGCCAGCAGCGAAACACTGTTGTTTCCGAAGCCGATGAGAAAGGCGTTCAGCGGAATGTCCTCACGCGACTTCATGTAGACGGCGAAAGTCAGGATGAGACCCCACCCGGCGCCTGTGTCCCAGGCGTTCTGCGTCAGCGCCTGGAGCCAGATTCTCACGTCGCCAAGGGCGCTCCAATCCGGCTGGAAGAGAAACTCGAGGCCGGCCGCCGCGCCGGGTAGCGTGACGGCTCGAATTGCCAGCATCAAGACCAACACGAAGAGAGAGGGGATCAGGACTTTGGCCACCTTCTCGATACCGCGCACCCCGAACCAGACCACTGTGATGGCCAGGCCCAGCGCGATGGCGTTGGTGACCCAGGCCAAGCCACTACCGGCATAGCTCTCCCAGAATCCGATAGAGTTTTCACCCGTCAGGCCTCCCTGGACAGCAGCGGCGAAGTAGCGCAGACACCAGCCAGCGACCACCGAGTAGTAGAACATGATGGCGGTGGCGCAGAGCGCTACCCAACCACCCATCCATCCGGAGCCCTTGCCGGCCATGGCGATGAAGCTGCCCACCGTACCCTTGCGACCCCGCTTGCCGAAGGAGAACTCCACGATCATCAGGGGGACCGACCAGATGAAGAGGAAGACGACCCAGGCAACCAGGAAGGCACCGCCGCCGTTGGTCGCAACGATGCGTGGAAAGCGCCAGATGTTGCCAGTACCGACGGCCATACCCAGGGTCGCCAGGATCAGGCCCCAGCGCGAGCTGAACTGCTCCGTTGCACTCATACACAACCCTCCGCAGCTTCGATCAGCTGGATGCTGACGGTCTCTGATGCTCCTCGATGAGAAGGCTCCTAGCCCGCATTATTCATGGCCGCGCGTGCAGATTGTGGAAAGCGTCCGTCAGATCTGGCCAACCGCAAAGAGGAGCACCGGAAGCAACCTTGCAGGTTGTTGAGGAGCGACGAGTGAGGACGGTCTGAGATGGCGGGCGATCTCCGCTAGATGCCGTGGGGCTCATGAATAATGCGGGCTAGGCCTCGACTCTCGGCCGGTCGCCACTCGACTCCAAGAAGCGCTCCATGAATCGAGTCGAGATACTACCGGACCGAAATCTGGCGTCCCGCATGATGCGCTGGTGAAGCGGGATGGAGGTTTCGACGCCCTCGACCACGAAGAACTCCAACGCCCTCTCCATACGGACGATCGCCTCTTCGCGGTTCTCGCCATAGGCCACGAGCTTGGCTACAAGGGAGTCGTAGTAGGGGGGGATGAAGTAGCCACCGTAGACATGGGTGTCGACACGAATTCCCGGCCCCCCGGGCTGGTGAAACGACTCGATCCTGCCCGGCGAGGGCGTGAATCGCCTCGGGTCCTCCGCATTGATCCGGCACTCGATCGCATGTCCATTGACCGGCACATTGTCGGGCAGGCTCAGACGTTCGCCCGCCGCCAAACGGATCTGCCACTTGACCAGATCCTGCCCCGTCACGACCTCGGTGACCGGGTGCTCGACCTGGATGCGGGTATTCATCTCCATGAAATAGAACCGACCGTCGTGGTCCAGCAGAAACTCGACCGTGCCGGCGTTCTCGTACCCGACGACTTCCGCCAGCCGCACGGCAGCGGCACCCATCTGATCTCTCAGCAACGGCGTCAGGACGGGCGACGGAGCCTCTTCGATGAGCTTCTGGTGGCGGCGCTGGATCGAGCATTCCCGCTCTCCCAGGTGGATGATCTTGCCATTCCTGTCTCCCAGCACCTGGAACTCGATGTGTCGCGGCTCGACGAGGTAGCGCTCCAGGTAGATCGAGCCGTCACCGAAGGCCTTCAGCGCTTCCTCACTGGCGGTATTGAACTGGTTCTCCAACTCGTCATCCTTTTGAACGATCCGCATTCCCCGACCGCCACCACCGGCGGCGGCCTTCAGAATCACCGGATAGCCCACATCGTTGGCTGCGTGTTCGGCCTGCCCGGCATCGGCAAGGGGCTCGCGGCTACCGGGCAGCACCGGAACGCCAGCATCGGCCGCGGTCTGCCGCGCCTTCGCCTTGTCTCCCATCAGACGAATGCTGTTGGGGGAGGGCCCGATCCACGTGAGGTTGCACTCTCCGAGCACTTCTGCAAAGGCGGCGTTCTCCGCCAGGAAGCCATAGCCGGGATGAACCGCATCGGCACCGGTGATCTCCGCTGCGGCGATGATGCTGGAGACGTTCAGGTAGCTTTCGCTCGAGGCTGGCGGTCCGATGCAGATCGCCTCGTCCGCATAGGTGACATGCAGCGAGTCCGCATCGGCGGTACTGTGCACCGCCACCGTCGAAATATTCAATTCCCGACAAGCTTGAACCACCCGCAGCGCGATCTCGCCGCGGTTAGCAATGAGGACTTTTTCAAACATCGACCAGGATGGGCTGCGGGTGGAAGTCTCGACTGGCTCGGTGACTCGCAGACTCAATCGGGAACGATGGCGAAGAGAGGCTCGCCAAACTCTACCGGCTGGGCGTTCTTGGGGAAAGCCTTCTCGATGACGCCATCTTCGTCCGACTCGATCTCGTTCATCAACTTCATCGCCTCGACGATGCACAGAACCTGCCCCCGCTTGACCCGATCGCCGGCTCTGACGTACGGCTCGGCATCAGGGCTGGGGGAGGTGTAAAACGTGCCGACGATCGGGGACCGCAGGATGTGGACACCCGCCAACTCGTCTTCGGCGGCCGCTGCGGCCTCCTCGACCACCTTCGCGGCAGATTCGCCGTCCGGCACGACAGCTGCAGGGCCTTGGCTCACCGCGGCGCGCGTTTCGGGCTTGGTCTCGCCAGCAACGACGGTAATCGCCTCGGCGGGTCCGCCGTCTATCTTCAATCGAAACCCCGATCTCTCGATCTCGACACCCCGCAACTGGCGTTCGTGAACGAGGTCGATCAGCTCCTTGATCTGCTCGAAGGTCAGCACAAACTCTCCTCACCGATGAACTCGATAGCCGTTGAGTCGGGCGCCGCAAAGCAACTTTCGATCAAGCCAGATCGCTCTCGAGCTGCAGCTGCGCACGGCGCAGCTCGAAACGGGCCTTGCCGTAGCTCCCGCCCTTCTCTTCCAGGACCAGCAGCAGACTGTAGTTCCCGGCCAGCGCACTGACCACCACCGTGTAGAGCTCGGTTGTCACGGAAAGCTGCCGGACCTCCCCCATGGCCAGCTCCTGGTGATCCCTGGAGATCGCTCGAGTTTGAGCCAGCAGCTCGGCCCCCAGCGCCTCCAGGTCCAGCCTGGTTCCGTCGCCGAACGACTCCACCGTAATGCCGTCGGCATCGACGAGGGACACTGCCAAGGCGCCATCGACGTTGTCGCAAATACTCTGTAGCCTCTCCTGGAACATAGTTGTCTACTGCCTCCCGCTAGCGGCCCTCAATCGATCGAGGTACTCGCGTAGCACTCGAACCTTCCGATCGCGGCTATTGCCTGTATCGTTCTCTGTTTCCCCGTCCAGGATTCCCTCGGCAGCCTGGGTCTTCCCCAGTCTCCGCCGAGCTTCGGTCAGCCCCTCCAGCGCATCCAGGTGTTCCGGCTCTCTCGCCAGGACCTCTTCGAAGGCATGTGCTGCATCCTCCAGGTGCCCCTGGTCCAGATAGAGCTTCGCCAGCGTGGCCGTCGCTCCGATCTCCTGGCCTGGTGCCTCCTCGTCCAGCTCTGCGGTGTCGACGATCGCCTGTGGCTCTGCCGGCTCGTCCGCCAGCTTCTGCACCACCGGCTCCACCTCGATCACAGGTTCGATCTCGGGGGGTTCCACTGCTTCGATCGGTGCCGCCAGCTCTACCCCGGGCTCCTCGATCGCGACCGGAACAACGACCGGAGCAACGACCGGAGCAACGACCGGAAAGATGCCCTCTGCCCCGAGGGCACGCATGTACTCCACCTCATCCACCCCTTGCCATAGATCGCCGAAGGGACCCTCCGAAGCCAGAGATCTCGGTCGCGTACTCAGACCAGTTGGTCCCTTCTGAACAACCAGGCTCTGGAGATCCGGAAGTGGTGGAGATTCGGTCAGCACGAAGACACGGCCGGCCGCATCGACGGCGGTGGGCTGAGCTCCGCCGGCCCCAGCCGAGCGCAATCGCAACTCGAGTACCTCGATCGCCGGATCACTTTCGTTGAGCAGCTTGTAGAGATCGAGGCGGTCCCTGGCATCCTTGAGGCGGTCGGTATCCAGATAGAGACCGATCAAGAGCTTGTTGGCGACGAGATGGGTCGGATCTTCCTCCACCACCGCCTCCAGCATCTGGCCGGCATCTTCCGTTCGACCCAGCTCGAGCAGAAATCGCCCGTGTGCGACTCGGCCCGCGACATGGCTCGGATGGAGTCGAAGTGCCTCTTCGAGGATTGCCATCCCCTCCTCCAGCCGACCGTGCCGACGGTACTCCTCGGCCAGCTGCAGGGACAGCTGTGGCGTGGGCTCCTCCTCCCACCGCTGGAGCATCTCTTCAATGGATTCGGTCATTGCACGCTCCCACAGAGTCCAAAGCTGGACCTGACAGGATCGAGGCTCGCGTCCGCGAGAGCACTAGAAGGCCCCGTCCTTGCTGGAACTGGCAAATTATACCCGAGAAATCAGGACAGATCCTCACAGCAAGGCCTGCAATCGAGGAAGGGAAAGAGCCGACGGCCCCCACGTGCCTACTGAGCTACTGTCACCTGCTGGACGACGGCGTCGGTTCCCACCGCGTTAGTCACTGTCAACTTGACGTTGTAGGTGCCCTCAGTGTTGTAGACATGAGTCGGACTGGCGTCCGTCTGATTCGGCGGCGTGGTCTGGTCACCGAAATCCCACAGATAGGACAGCGGCTGATCGCCCGTACTCTGGTTCTGAAACTGCACCGAAAGGCCGGTTGCAACAAAAGTGAACGAGGCGATGGGTGCTCCCGTTTGGACACTGACAGTGAAGTTGGCCGACACTTCCACACCCGTAGAATCGGTGGTAAAGGCCGTAACCATGAATGTTCGACTTCCGAGGGCGTCGATATCCTGGACAGTCAGAGTTAGCGAGTCTTCAGCCTGCCCACCCGAATCCGTGCGTAGCACTCCTCCACCCGAGGCCAATGTCCCAGCCTGGCTCACGAAGTTAACCCCTGCCCCCTGGACTCCGAGGCCGACATCGTCCTTGACCAGGGCGAGCAGCTGGAGAGTGCCGCCGGATGCCGCTACGGAGCCGGGCGAAACCTGCAGGGAAATGGTGGAGATCAGACCCCGGACATTGATGTCGGTCGTGGTCTCCAGCAGGGCACCATTTTCTGTGGAAGCGAAAACGCTCACCGTGATGATGTTGGTCGCCAGGGCAATGACGTCCAATTGGGTCACGGTCAGCGTATCTCTCGCCTCGCCGAGCTGGTTGGTGAGTTTGGCCGCTCCGCGGGATTCCAGGACTCCCGCAGTGGTCGAGAAGTTCACCGCCAGCTCGTTCAGCAGCTGACCCGCGTCATCGCGCACGACAGCCAGGAGCTCGATGGTTCCGCCTCCCTGCCCGATGGCCGTCGGACTCGCTACCAGAGTCACCGATGAGGCCAGAGATCCGATCTGTATCTCCACTGTAGACGGCGTCGCAGCCCCGGTGCTGGCTTCGATCGTGGCAACGCCCACCTGCCCTGTGCCTCTGAGCGTGGTGCGGGCTACACCCGCGTCGTCGGTCTTGGCCAGCTCTGGATCCAGCGAACCCAGCGAGGTCGAGAAATTCACTTCGGTGCCCGGGTTGACGGCGGTTCCATTGTCGCGTCTGACAATAGCCGTGACCGACGCCTGCCCGGTGATATCGATCCTGGAGGGATTGATACTGAGACTGATGGTGGTTCCGGCCGGCGCCACGGGAGAGGCCTTGTCACAGCCCGGAGCCACGGCTATCAGGAGCAGGATCACGCAGGCTGTCGCAACGTAGCGCATCGCTTCAAGAGAGTATACGAACAGAGGCGGCCACCCGTCTAGGTAGCCGCCTCCGAGATTCACTGCAATGAATTGCGTCTTTCTGGCAAAGCCTCCGTGACTCTGTCCTTAGTTCCCACTCTTGTAGCACTTCGTATCCGTTGGGTTGTAGGTGAACGCCCCACTCAGGGTATCTCCACTTGCCCCAGCGCTGGGTTCCACCGCTACCGTCACAGGAGTCGGAATATTGCGATCTCCGTCAAGCTGACCATCATTGTTGGTATCGCATTTTTCCGTTGTAAAGCCCCCGAATGCGGGAGTTGTGACACTGATCCGGGTTCCATCGGAGGCCACGCTCCCAACGGAAGCCAGGATGCCACCGAAAGTCACCCTCAGCGGCGCATAGAAGCCGACACCCTTGATCGTCACTCCAGTGCCACCAGTCCCGGGGCCACTACTCGGAGAGACAGATGTAATGAACGTGTCCTCCGTGCCCATCGTGACAGTCGTGCTTCCTCTGCTTCCTTCGTATTCTGCGGTCACCGTGGCAGTGCCAGCGAAATCGCTCGGGAACAGCAGAGCAGACGCGCGGCCGAGATCGATCACCGCCGCCGTGGACAGAGCCTCACTGCCCGAGAAGTCGAACTCGCCGATCGTCGTGCTCAGCGCGATCGTGCTTCCTGGCACCGCGTTGACGCCAGTTATCCGGTCGCTAATCTGCACCCTGATGGTCGCTGGCTGTTCGGTGTTGGCGATCAGCACCGGCGGTGAGGCGGAAATCGTGATGTTCCAGTCATCGGATCCTCCGTCGGTTGGCGGCGGAGGCACCTGAAACGGGGCCGTCGGCGAATCAGTCGAACACGCCACCAGCAAGGCCAGCCCGCAAACGGCGGTGACGATCAGCCCTTTGAACCTTCTTGTCTTTAGTCGACTCATGGCGACTCTCCTGCTCTACGGCCCCGCGGGGCTATGGAATGAACTCGATGGTGAAGAAGATCGGCGCAGTCTCGACGGTGTCACCCGACAACGTCCGACCGAAGAACCGGACCGCGAAATTCATCACGATGTTGGACTCCCCAGTCTCCTTGTCGAAGCCCCCATTGGAAAACTTGAGGTCTGACAAAGGCTCCTGGTTGAATTGATCGGAGCTCATGATGGGCAGATTGTCGTAGTCCAGAGTCCCATCCACCGGCGCCACTCCGAAGATACCCCGCACAAAGGGTGTCGGCACTCGCGTTCCGCGGTCGGCTCGCGAGTACTTCACCTCGTACGACTGGATTTCGACGTTCATCAGATCGCTGGTGTTCCCAACGGGGTTCTTGGCAATGTTCTGGATGGTCAACGAGTCGATCTGAATCAGACCTCCGTCAGCCAAGGTCCCATTGACACTCGCCAGCAACGGCAGCCCGTCGAAGTCGCTGACCGAGAGCAGGACGCCACCACCATCGGTCCTGTCCGTTCGGCTGTCGCAACCCGCGATGCCAACGGCCAGGATTAGGATCAACAAACAGTTCGTGACACGGCGCATGAGCAGCTCCTCCGTCAGCCTATAGCTTGATCACCCTTGGGGTGATGAAGATCAACAGCTCTTCGTTCTCATCGCTTCGACGCTTGTTCTTGAAGAGATGACCCAGAACAGGAATATTGGCGAGCCCGGGGACTCGGTCCTCACCCTGATCGGAAGTGACCTTGTAGATACCGCCGATAACTGTGGTCCCGCCGTCCCGGACGATGACCCGAGTTCGCGCATCCTTCGTGGCAATAGGGGCGTTCGTGGCTCCCACCACCGTGAAAGCCAGCAGAGGCTCTCGCTTCTGGATGCTGATATCCATCAGCACCGTGCCTTCGGCCGTAACGTGCGGAGTGACGTCCAATCGCAGAGTGGCATTGACGAACTGTACGCTGACAGTGTTGTTGGCCACCGTCTGAATCGGGATCTGCAGACCACTCTGGATGGATGCCTGCTCGTTGTTCAGGGTCGCGACCTTCGGCGCCGACAGGATATTGATCAACCCTTCGTCTTCGGCCGCCTGCAGGGTCGCGTCGATCGAGAAAGTACCGAGCACGTTGCCCAACGAGATGTTCAGCAGGCCGTTGCTACCACCGGTCAGGAGGTTGACACTACCGTCGACCGAGCCCTGGTTCGGAAACTGCAGCCCGGTGGTATTGCCATACTCGGGAGCCGAGACTCCGTCGAAGCCCCACTGAATTCCGAGAGTTCTGTTGAATCGCTTGGTGGTCTCGATGATCCTGGCCTCGATCATGACTTGAGGTTCTGGAACATCCAAGGTCTCGATCACCGCCAGAACCGTATCGATGTAGTCCGGCAGCTCTTTGATGATCAGGGTATTGGTACGCGAGTCCACCACGACCGTGCCGCGCTGGCTCACCAGGCTGGCACCGCCACCGGCCATGAGAATACCGGCCATCGTACTCGCCGAGGCATAGCTGACTCGCTTCATGATGGTCTTCAGCGGTACGGAAAGGGCGTTGGCCTGACGCAGTCTCTGACGCTCTGCTGCTTCGTCCGCCAATACCTTGATCGGCGCGACTCGCATGATGTTGCCTTCGAGCACGTAGCCTAGGCCGTTGATCTTCAGAATCTCCTCGAGGGCCTGGTCCCAGGGCACGTCGGTAAGCTCGACGGTCACCGTGCCGGTGACGCCGGGCTGAACCACGATATTCAGGCCGCTGATCTGCGCAAACGACCGCAGCACATCCTTGATGTCGCCATCCTTCAGGCTGATGGACATCGGCGCACCGCTGTAGCTGGTGGTGGTACCGCCTATGGTCTGACTGGGGAATGACAGCTCATCCTTCTCCGCTGCCGTGCCGCCTGTCGCGACATCATCCTGATAGCTGGTGCGAACAAAGGACGGTTCCGGCTCGGGAGACAGATTCGCATCGGCGATCTGGAACTCCGATTCCGGAACAACCTCCTCGACTGGAAGCGTCACCGACGGAGTCGAAAGCTCGTGGGTGCCCACGGTGCCGTTCTCGTTCGCACCCATTCCTTCCGGCTCGACTTCCATGATCGCCTCGGGCTCCAGCGCCGCCACCTGGGGAACCTCTTCAACCACGGGACTCTCTTCGAGCTCCATGGCAGCCACCTCGACGGCGCCGAATCGGAGCTCCAAGCCGTTGGGGATCTGCTCGACCTGTGCCTCGGAGGCGTCTCTCAAATCCACCACGACTCGGGAGACCATGTCCGGTTGCGCCTTGAACTGGGCGATCCGCACTCTCTCGACCGTTTGGTTCTCGACCATGATGCTCGGTGAAGGCGCCCTATTGGCGACTCCAAGTAGATCGACCACGAAACGCTCTGGAGCATCGAGATTGAAGCTCGAAAAGTAGAAGCCACCATCGCCGAGGATCCGGACGACGGTCTGGCCGTCATCACTCGACACCTCGATGCCTTCGAGTTGGGTGGCTGCGACGCCAATGGGCTCGCCTACTGGCCCCTGAATGGCATCGAATGGGGCCTCAGAGGTCGCCACCTTGGAGGCTGGCGGGGCCGCAGGCAGACTCTTCTCCTCGACCACGACGGCTTGCACTGTCGCGGTGTTGGTATCGTCCACCAACGGCTCGGCCCATGGCTCATCGGTAACACCTGCCGAGTCGGCAATCTCACCGACAGCGGTGAAATCCACCAACAAAACAGGCCCCGACGCCTGGATCGAGTGCTCCGAGGTTCCGCGCGTCCGAATGGTCAGACGCGTCAGGGGACGGTCGCCGCTCATCTCGGTAGCGACCTCCACGGCCTCGAGCAGCCCTTCGTCAGGCCACAGGTCGACAACCGAGTCCGCCGGCGTGCTATTGGGCAATTCGATGACCAGTCGGCCATCGGCGTCCCGATAGGTAGTCCAGACGAGGGCGCCATCGCTGGCCACCTCGAGCTGGGCTCCATCGTGGCCCGGATGCACCGCCAAGGCCTGAATTTCGGTTGTCGAGGTCGCCGCAGCCTGGGCCGGTAGAACCGATACAGCAGCGATCAGCAAAATCGCCGCCGTGACGCCACCGAAGGCGCCAAGGAGCCGCATACCCCTCCGACTATTTCTGTTCGCGATACTACGCATGGCGCTCGCCTCCCTCCCAAGAGCAGGTGCCCGGGATATCCCGTACCCGCTCATGGGTTGAGCTTCTTGACCACCTCACGAAAGGGCTTGAGGGCGGTCGGATCGTCCACAATCTGCTTGAATATCGCTTCTTTCCCACTAATACTGATCACATCGCCGTCGTAGAGTTGATCGCCCACCCGGAGCAAATAGCTCTGCTCTCTGTCAGAGGATTGGACCTGAATAATCGGTCCATCCGCGGTGACAAAGATGCCGGAGATGTCAATCTCGTCAATCAACAGACCAGGGATTCCCTCTGGCCTGGGTCCTCGAATCAACGGGCGGTCTCTGGCCTCCAGCAGCGACTTGAAGGGGTCCCGACGATCACCCGGATCGTAGAGGTAGCCCTCACCCGCCAACATCGCCGATTCGTCCTTCAGGAGGTCATCCACATTGGTATCGGGCTCGTCATCCAGGGCCGGCAGGACCGGCTCGGCTGACGCCGCCTCAGACTCCTGGGCCGAGACAGCAGTGGACTGCCACCCGATCACCAGGAGCAGCGCTATGCATAGCGCTGTCGATGCCAGGGTTCGCTGTGCTGTCGATCTCATGGTCCCTCTCCCGATCCTCGTGCCATCTACTGGTCCATTCCTTCTTGTTCCGCTTCAACAGTAGCGGGCTCCTTGTAGATGAACGTCTTCGCCGTGAAGCTAGCCTCGATGGTATCGGCACTCGAATCACGCGCACGAGCGTTCTGAATCTTCAACCCTTCGATGTTGACGATGCGAGAGAAACGTCCCACGCGGTCGAAGAGCAACGCCAGGTTGTGGTAGGTGCCGTCCAGACTGATGGCAATCGGCCACTCGCTGTAGAACTCCTGATCGACGAAGTTCCCGGGCGTGAATCGCTTCAGCTGGAAATCACCCTGCTCCGTCAGATCCCGGATTCGACGCAGCAACTCGGGGGTGTTGCGTCTTGCAGGCAAGATGCGAAGCAGCTTGTCCAACTCGAGCTCGAGACGCTGAACCTCTTCCCGGAAGCGCGGCAGCTGCGCCTTGGCCGCTCGACCTTCTTGAATCTTGATCTGAAGCCCAGCCAACTTGTCCTCTTCCTTTTTGAGCTCCTGATACTTGGGTTTCAGCAAATAGTGGTGCCCGCCCCAGTAGATCAAGCTCGCAAGCACGAGGCCCACGATTGCCGAGACCCACCAGGGTTTGTCTTCCAGACCGGTGCGGATTTCCATTCTCGCCAGCCTCTCCTATCCCGCCGCGGCTTCGGCCCCTTCGGGCTGCTCCGGCTGCGGAACCTGATAGGTGTAGTTGAAAGCAACCACGAAAGTGTAGATCTGACCCCGCTGCGATGTATCCCTGAGAATCGGCTCTTGAAACTCGGGAACGCGATCGAGGTTCTCGATGAAGTTGGCAACGGCATTGGTGTTGAAGGCTTCGCCAGAGACCGTGATGGTTGTCGGCGAGACCTCCATCTTGGTGAGCCACATCAGCTCGGGCAGGGCGCGGGATACCCGATCCATGATTTGCACCGGCCCTCTCTGATTGGTCTTCAACTGATTGATGACCTGAACCTTGCGCTCGAGCTCGGATTTCTTGGCCTTGTACTCTTCGACCTCTCTGATGTAGGGCTCGAGCTCCTTGACCTCTTTTTCCGCCTCGGCAACCTGCTGCTGCATGTCCTTCACCTTGCCGTTGACGACATAGAGGTGACCGAGAGTGATCAGGACACCGGCAAGGACCAGCCCCGCCAGGGCCCATATCCCGACGTTGGCCCCCTCCTGAATACCCTTCAACTGCTGCGAGGGCCCCGGCGCAGCCGGGCGCTTTCTTTCGCCAACCAGATTGATCTTGATCATGGTTCGCTATTCCCCGACCTTGCGAACTGCCAGTCCCACGGCCACGGTCAGCATCGGAGCGATGGACTCTAGCCACTGGCTGTCAAAGTCGCTCTCCCGGTAGTGGATGCGGCGCAACGGATTCATCAGCTCGGTGCGAACCCCGAATCTCTCTTGCAGTACCGACTGCAGGTTCGGCGTCTGTGCACAACCACCAGAGAGCACTAGCTCATCAACGCTGTCCTCGGCGGCGGTAGCGGCGAAAAAGTCGAAGGTCTTCTGGATCTCTGAGGCCATCTCGGCGGAGACGGAATCGAGAACCGCTCGGGCTTCCGCTGCCGAACACTCATCGACCTGCTGACCTCTTTTCACTCGCTCGGCCTGATCGAAAGACAGGTTGTATTCCCGCTGCAGGGCCTCGGTAAACTGATTGCCACCAAAAGAGATGTCCCGCCAGAAGACCGTCGAGCCGTGCGCCAGAATGTTGATGTTGGTGACACCGGCGCCCATGTTCACGAGCGCGACCACTTTATTGGGATCCAGGTCATGGTTGACTTCGTACGCGTTCTGCACCGCAAACGCATCGAGGTCGACCACCGCCGGGCTCTTGCCACACTGACTGATGACCGACACGTAGTCGTTCACCTTGTCCCGTTTGACCGCGACCAGGAGCACTTCCATGGAGTCGTCGCCGGACATTCCCTCCGACAACACGACATAGTCGAGTCGGACATCGTTGATGTCGAACGGGATGTACTGCTCCGCCTCCCACTGGATGGACTCCTCCAGCTCGGCGGTCGGCATCGCCGGCACCTGGATCTTCTTGATGATCACCGAGTGGCCGGAGACGGAGGTGGCGCAACTTGCCCCCTTTGCACCAGTCTCCTGAGTTAGCTTTTGAATGGCATCCACGACCAGCGACGAATCCATGATGGACCCATCGACAATGGCTTCCGGTGATAACGGTTCCACTCCAACCCGAAGGAGATGGTAGTCACCGGGCTTGCGCTCTTTGAGCTCGACGAGCTTGACACCGGAGCTGCCGATGTCTAGCCCAACTACGCTTTTAGACCGTGACCAAAACACGACGCCAGGAAACTCCTGAAAACACTGTGTTTATGCAAGTTTGCACATCAATTCTTCAAGCTTTACCGGAAACTAACAAGAAGCCTTTTTTCCTGTCAAGGGCGCCGGTCACAAACACTCGGTTCGAATCGGACGCTCGACTACGAGCCACCCGTCTTCCCGGTTGCCGGCTTGTCTCCCTCCGCAGCTTCGACGAGCACGAGTAGATGCATCTCGACCCTCTCCACACCAGATTCCCAACCGCTCTTTTTCGAGTCGCATCTATTGGATCTCTCCCACGTTTCTGCTACCGTAGGCGCCTTCTTCAGAGATGTCAAGGAGATCCACTACATGTCCAAGCAATGTGCAATCTGTGGCAAGGGAACCGTGGCAGGACGCAGCATCAGTCATGCCCATAACGTCTCGAACAGAACCTGGGAACCGAACCTGCAAAAGGTGCGTGCAGTCATCGATGGCACGACGCAGCGGGTCTGGGTTTGCACCCGATGCCTGCGAAGCGGCAAGGTACAGAAGCCGGAGCCCCGCACCTGGCAGCCCGACGAGGCTGAAGCTGACTCGTGAGGTAGCAGGCTCTTTCGTTGCAAAGCGACTCGACTCCCCAAAATCTCTCTTGCGGCCCACACGGGCGAGCCCGCCCGGTCTCAGGCGACAGCCCGCGCTCGACTCAGCCCTCCCGCTGGTCTGTCTTCGAGCCACGTCCACGTCGCCGACCGACCTCGAAGACACCGGGCACTGCCCGGATGCCCTGGCGGAGTCGTTCGAGGTGCTTGCGGTTCTGCACTTCGACAACGACTTCGATCAGGCCACGGCCCGACTCGATGGTCTCCGCTTCGATCTGACGGATGTTGCTGTTGAGCTTCGCCATCACCTCGGTGAGCCGGGCCAGCATGCCGGGGTGGTCTTCGGTCTCGATGACCAGCACTACCGGATAGAGCTCGTCGCTCTGGCGGGCCCACTCGACCTCGATCTCCCGCTCCTGGTTGTACAGCAGGTTACGAACATTGGTGCACTCGACCGAGTGCACCGACACGCCCCTGCCGCGGGTGATATAGCCGACGATGGGCTCTCCGGGCAGCGGGCTGCAGCACTTGGCGAGATAGGCGAGGAGATCGCTGTGCCCCTTCACTGCGATGGCGTCGCTACCGAACGGCAGGATCTTCGTGACCGCGCGTCGCAGCGGACCGGGCACCTGTTCCACCGTCTCCAGTTCGTCACTCGTCAGGACCCGATCCAGTAGATGTCGCACCGAGGTTTTGCCGTATCCAACGGCAGCAAAGAGATCTTCCGGACGGGCGATCCCCTCGGCGGCCAAATACTTGGTCAGGCCGGAGCTGTCGAGGAACCGCTTGATCCCGACCTTGTGCTTTTTCAGCTCCCGCTCCACCAAACGCTTGCCAATCTCGGTGGCTCGCTGTTTCTGCTCCGTGTTGAGCCACTGACGGATCTTGGTCTTGGCTCTGGAGGTGGCAACGAAGCTCAGCCAATCGCG
The DNA here is from genome assembly GCA_049664225.1 of Thermoanaerobaculia bacterium. Lineage (GTDB taxonomy): Bacteria > Acidobacteriota > Thermoanaerobaculia > Multivoradales > JAHEKO01 > JAUVRX01. The sequence continues at coordinate 46,164 of JBATEX010000205.1, read as the reverse complement.
GCTCGGGAAACGAGAGGGGTTGGTGACGATCTCGACGATGTCGCCATTCTTGAGCACACTGCGCAGCGGCTCGAGCTTGCCGTTGATCCGCGCCCCGACACAATGGTGCCCCAGATCGGTGTGAATCTTGTAGGCGAAGTCCAACGGCGTGGCGCCACGGGGGAATGAGAACACGTCACCCTTCGGCGTGAAGACATACACTTCGTCGGGGTAGAGATCGATCTTCAGAGAATTCAGAAAGGTGCGCGGATCCTGCACGTCCTTCTGCCACTCCAGGAGTTGGCGCAGCCATGAGAAGCTCTGGTCGACATCGGTCGGATCTGCGTCGCCCTCCTTGTAGCGCCAGTGGGCCGCGATGCCGTCCTCGGCTATCAGATCCATCTCCTGGGTCCGAATCTGAACCTCGAACGGCTCACCACTCGGACTGACCAGAGTGGTGTGCAAGGACTGGTAGAAATTCGGCTTCGGCATGGCGATGTAGTCCTTGAACCGACCGGGCACCGGTCGCCACGACTGATGCACCACGCCAAGACAAGCGTAGCAATCACGCACCGATGCGGTGACAATGCGAAACGCCAGATAGTCGTAGAGCTGCGAGGCGTCGATCCCCTGACGACGCATCTTCTGATAGATGGAATAGAAGCGCTTGACCCGAAAGCTGATGTCGACCTCGAGTCCCGCTTCGCTCAAAAGGCTGACCAGCTCAGAGCGGATCTTCTCGGTCGCCTGACGTCCATGCTTGACCTTCTGTTGGATCTGGCTGCGCAGCTCGCTGAACTCCTGCGGGTGGAGATGGAAGAAGGCCAGATCCTGAAGGTCCCCCTGCACCTTCGACATGCCGAGTCGATGAGCAGTCGGTGCGTAGATCTCCAGCGTCTCCCGAGCAATGCGTCTTCGGGACTCGATAGGCATGTGCTCGAGGGTCTGCATGTTGTGCAAACGGTCTGCGAGCTTGACGAGAATGACGCGGATATCCTTGGCGGAAGCCAAGATCAACTTGCGGAAGGTCTCGGCCTGTGCCTGGTCGCGCCGGACGTAGGAATGGCGACCTATCTTGGTCACCCCATCTACCAGTTGAGCAATCTCCTCTCCGAACCTCTCGGCTACCTCCTGCCTCTCCGCCAGGGTGTCCTCCAGCACGTCGTGCAGCAGACCGACAGCGACACAGGTCTCGTCGAATCCCAGGTGGGCCAAGATGAAAGCTACATGCAGCGGATGGGTGAAGTAGGGCTTTCCGGAGCGTCGGAGCTGATCGCCATGCGTTTCGCGTGAGAACTCGTACACCGACCTGAGGAACGCTTCGTCGTAGGCCCGGTCGTGAAGCTTCAGCCCCTTCAGTACGTCCTCGAGTTGAACGTCTTCGCGCACCTGGACCGGTGGTTGGTGATGGTTTGAGGAGGGTGATCGTCTGAGGTTCGGCATACGCCGTCTCGGCGACCGCACCGATGCCGACTCCGGCAGGCAACACTGGACAGCCGCACTTTCCAGCCGAATTATAGAGGACAGCACTCACCGTCTACACGGCAACGCCACGGCGGCAGCTCAGCCTGCAGCGCAGGGATCAGCCATGCGGGCGAGAGTTCGAAGGCAACCGACCTGAATCCAGCTGAATCGGATCAGGCCGCCGTCCGGCTCGCGGCTGGCCGCTTGGCGTCCCCACCAAACCACTGCTCCCAGAGTAGAGCGAACGGGCTGGCTATATATATAGAGGAGTAGGTTCCCACGATCACGCCGACAGTAATGATGAATGCAAATCCCCTCAGTACATCACCACCGAACAACAGGAGGCTGCCAACCGCGAGTAGAGTCGTGCTTGAAGTCAGCACTGTCCGAGAGAGGGTTTGGTTCAGGCTCAGATTCATCGTCTCCACCAGTGGCTCCCGCCGGTTGCGACGGAGGTTCTCTCTCACCCGGTCGAAGACCACTACGCTGTCGTTGACCGAATACCCGACAAGAGTGAGGAAGCCGGCAATCGTAGTCAGATTGAATTCAAAGCCTGCCAGAGTGAACAGACCGAGAACGATCAGCACATCGTGAGTCACTGCCACCAGCGCTCCGATGCCAAATCGAAGCTCGAATCGGAACCAGATATAGATCAGCATGCCGATAAGGGAAGAGACGACGGCCAGAATGCCTTTGCGACGCAACTCGGCACCGATCTGAGGTCCGACGTTCTCGGAGCCGAGCACGGCGAACTCGCCCAGGTAGGTCTGCTTTTCGAGGGTGTCTACAACCTCGCGACTGACGCCAGCGCTTTGCGCCACCTCGTCCCAGGAGGCAAGCAGCCCGTCTTCTCGGCGTTTGTCCACGATCGACTCGGCAACCTCCACGTAGTGCTGCCTGGCGACCTCCGGATCCTGTGGCACGATTCGGTCCGGATCGCTCTCGATGAGCCGTCCCGACAACGCGTCGCTGCCTCGCTGATTGAGATCGAAACCGCCTGCGGATGCACCGTTGAACTGCCGATCAAGAGCCTCGATGACCGCAATTTGACTGCCCTCTTCACTCCCCTCGACGGTCGAAGTCTTGATGATCACCTCGTTGGCCTCTTCGACACCGAATCTCTGGATCTGCGCATCGCCGACGCCAGCGGCGGAGACCACGTCCCGCAGCTCGTCGACTTGCGGCCGCTGGCGAAACTTGATCGTCACCTGTGTGCCGCCCGCGAAGTCGATGCCGACATTCAGATTCTTCTGGATGAACACTTCGAGGACAGAGATCGCTAGCAGTGCCAACGAAATAATCATGAAGTGCTTGCGGTACTTCATGAAGTCGATGGTCGTATTTTGGAAAAACTCCATGCGCTCTACTCCCGCGACCGTCTCTCGTCAACCGATCGAGAGCCAGTCCAGATGACTAGATCGACAGTCGATCGACGCGACGTCGCTGCGAAAGAACCAGATCGAAAATCCATCGACTCACGAAGATGGCCGTGAACAGTGAAGCGAGAATTCCTATGGACAGAGTCACCGCGAATCCCCGAATGGCACCCGTTCCAAACTGGAACAGAAACAGGGCCGCAATCAAGGTCGTGATATTGGCGTCCATCACCGACGACAGGGCCTTGCCAAACCCGGCATCGATCGCCGACTTGACCGTTCTACCATGGTGCAACTCTTCGCGGATCCGCTCGAAGATCAGCACGTTGGCATCGACCGCCATACCGATCGTCAGCACGATGCCGGCGATGCCGGGTAGGGTCAGGGTGGCTCCGAAATAGGCCAATGCACCAAAGATCAGGATGATATTCAGTGTCAGGGCGAGAACGGCATTCACGCCTGTCCCCTTGTACACCAAGAGCATGGCGAGGACGACGAGCGCCAGGCCGATCAATCCAGCCCTGATTCCCTGGCGGATGGAATCTTGCCCAAGAGTCGGGCCGACGGTTCTCTCCTCGAGATAGGTGATGCCGGCGGGCAACGCACCCGATCTCAAGACAGTCGACAGATCCTCGACTTCCTGTCGAGTGAAGCTACCCTCGATGAGACCGGAGTCGCCGATTCGCGTGCGGATGTTCGGCGCCGAGACCACATTGCCGTCCAGCACGATCGCCAGACCCTTGCCGACGTTGGCACCGGTGGCTTCGGAGAACAGCTTTCCACCTTCATGGGTGAGATAGAAGTTGACAACCGGCTGGTTGAACTCACCGACACCGGGCCGCGCCGTCTTCAGATCTCGGCCCGTAATGACGGTCCGCTTCTCCACTGCGTAGAACTGCTGACCGATGGCCCGGCCCTGATCATCACGGATGGCGCCGGTGAGAATCTCAACGTTCTCGGGCATCTGGCCACCGTAGTGCGCCATGATCTCTTCTCGGCTCCCCACGCCACCTCCCCCCGGAGGATGGGTGACGAGTCGAAACTCCAGGAACGCGGTGTTCTTGATCAGCTTCTTGACACGTTCGGGATCATCTACCCCGGGAAGCTGCACCACGATCCGATCGCCCTCCATCCCCTGCCGCTGAATCACCGGATCCGCCACACCGAACTCGTCGACTCGGTTGCGGATCGTCTCCAACGCCTGCTTTACGGCCAGATTCTGGATCTCGTTGAGGTTGGCAAGCTCCATCTTGAAGGCCAGCAGATCTCCGCGGCGCTGCCAGTTCCAGCCCGGCAGATACTCGGTGACGATGCCGCCAATCTCTCGATCCCGCTCGGCTGGCACACCCAGCATTTCGAAGCTGGAGCTCGAGGTGAGACTCGTCGTGACGTCTTCGATCCCGACATCGGCCACTTCTTGAACGAGCCGGTCGATGTCTTTGGTCGTCTCGGACCGGACGGCATCATCGACCTCGACCTGCAGCACCAGGTGAATGCCTCCTCGCAGATCCAGGCCGAGCTTGAGTTTTTCCTGAAGAGGATACGCCGAGATCACTGCCAGAGTGACGACAGCAAAGATCAGGAGCCCCCGCCAGAGAAGATTGCCGCTCATTTCCGATCTCCTTCGTCCTCTTGCCCTTCGAAGCCAGAAATCGCCGATTTCGCGACTCTGACCTTCAAGTTCTCGGCCAGCTTGAGGACGACCACCTTGTCTTCGACCGCCGCGACCGTGCCGTAGAGCCCGCCGTTGGTGACCACCCGATCACCCTTCTTCAAGCTCTCGATCAGGCTTTGAAGCGCCTTCTGCCGCTTGCGCATCGGCGCGATCAACAGGAAGTAGAAGATGGCGAAGACCAGCAGGATCGGAACGAACTGCATGAACGCAGGTGCCGATGCCCCTTCTGCGACTGCGAGAACTGCGATTGGATGACTCATAGGCACTACCCCTCTTGCCTGCGGCGATTACGCCCGATGACTCGGCAGCGACAAGTCGAAACTCTCCGAAATCCTCATTCGAGATCAGGAAATGGAAGCGGTTGAATCAGGAGTTGCTGGCGATTCCGAGAACGAGCTGTCTTCCGGATAGCAAGCAGCCACCGACGCCGCTACACGGCTAAGCGTTCCGGACGCGATAGCTTCTCTGAGATGCATCACAAAGTCAAGATAGTAGCGGACATTGTGCTGGGTTGCGAGCACCGCGCCGGTTAGCTCGCCGCTGCGGATCAGATGGTGCAGCAGCGCACGGCTGACCCGCCGACAAATCGGGCAGGAACAGTCGGGATCCACCGGTCGAGAGTCCTCCCGATACCTTGCGTTCTTGATGCGCACCAATCCCTGGCGGGTAAACAGCATCCCATGGCGGGCATTGCGCGACGGCAGCACGCAGTCGAACAGGTCGACACCCTGTTGGACGGCATGAACAATATCTCGCGGGGTCCCGACACCCATCAGATACCGGGGCTTGCCGGTCGGCAGAAGAGGGGCCGTCAACTCGATCACCGCTCGCCGTTCCCGGGTCGGCTCTCCCACGCTCACGCCACCGATGGCATAGCCGCCGAAATCGAGCTCGCTCAACTGTTCCGCTGCACGCTGGCGCAGCTCGGGGAAGATGCTGCCTTGGAGAATCCCGAACAGCGCCATTCCCGTGCCCTGCCAGGCCTGGCGTGACCGAATGGCCCACTGATGGGTGCGATCGAGGGAGGCCGCCGCTACTTCCCGGGTTACCGGCCAGGGCGGACATTCGTCCAGCACCATGGCGATGTCGACTCCGATGCGCCGCTGTGCCTGGACCACCGACTCTGGAGTCAGACGGAGCTCGGCTCCGTCCAGATGGCTACGGAACGTCACCCCATCGACTCCGACGTGGCGCAGATTTGCCAAGCTGAACACCTGGTACCCGCCGCTGTCAGTGAGCATCGGTCGCTGCCAACCGGTGAACTCGTGCAGTCCACCCAGAGTCTCGATGACTTCGATTCCGGGCCGCAAGCTGAGATGGTACAGGTTGGACAGCATGATGGAGGCGCCGGCAGCCTCCAGATCAGAAGGCGATAGCCCCTTGACTGCCCCGAGCGTACCCACCGGCATGAAGGCCGGTGTCTCGACGACCCCGTGTGGCAGAGTGAGTCTCGCTCGACGAGCTTTGCCGTCGCTGGCGAAGACCTCGAAGGCGAATTCCATCGGCAGGGAGGACGGCGAAACGGGCCAGAGCTCTTACTGGAGGCGAGTGCGTTGATCCAGCTCGACAATCCGAACGTTGACGCTATCCGGCAGCCGCAGGTCGAACCGCTCGACTGGCACCGAGCCGTTGATTCTGAGATTCTCGAATCTCAGATCGGTCACGTCGCCGTCGGCATCGACGTAGCGCAGACGAATGGGTAGGTAGTGTTCCCCGCCGATCCAGATCGTGACTCCCTGGAGTCGCTTCGCCACCTTGTCGAACAGGGGCGACAGCTCCAGCAAGAAGGGCTGGGTCACGTCCTCGGGCAGAGTCAGGGTGACCGAGAAGTATTGCAGCATGTCGTCCAACGGGCTCGTGGCACCCAGGTACTCCAGGACCCGCTGCGAGCGGCGACCGACCTTCACCTTTTCCGCCTGCCCGAGGTCCCGAAACCAAGTAGTCATCTCGTCACCATCGATCAACATCGAGATCGGGTTCGGTGACCGATAGTCCCAGCGCACGTGATCCGGAGCGGAGTAGGCGAAGGTGCCCACCGCCTCCACCACCTCCACGAGCATGGAGCTCTCCTTGAGTTGCTTGAAGTCGGCTTCGAGGCTGCTGACCCTGCTCTGCTCGAGCCGTACCCGCTCGACGAGAGCGGTCAGCTTTTCGGACGGACTCTGGCCCTCGCCCCGCGGGTCAGGCAGCGCATCCTCGGACCACGCCGGACACGAGATCGCCAGCAAAAGGCAGGCTACACAGATCCTGATCAGCGGCATTCAGACAACCTCTAGGATAAACGGATGGTTCCCGGCGCACGAACCGCTCCCTCAGCCATGGGCCAAGGGGCGAGACGGATGCTACCTCCACAATCTGTTGGACGCAACCGACGGGATCGTGTGGAGGGCAACCGACGCGCCGAGCGGAAGCCTTGACAGGCCCTCAGACCGATGCTACTTTGCCGCTCGCCCGCTAGGAGGAATTCTGAACATGGCCGACCTGGGAAACAAACACGAGTGCCTGAGCTGCGGTACCAAGTTCTACGACCTGGGTCGGAGCCAGCTTGTCTGCCCGAGTTGCGGAGGCGACCAGGAAGAGCTAGCCAAAGCATCAGCGGACGAGAATCAGGCCGCCGACAAGTCTTCCAGCAGCAAGGCCAAGAAAGCAAAATCCACCAAGGCCAAGAAAGCAAAACCCGCCAAGGCCAAGAAAGACAAGAAGGAAGACGCGCCGGAAGACCCGGCAGAAGAGACCCAGTCGCCTGAGGAATGAGAGGAGTTGGTCAACGGGCAGGCTCCGGACTCGGCGTCCCCTTCGACCTGAGAATCATACTTTCAGGGTAGCGCTGGCCCTGGGCGGGAATCTCGGTGACCCTGAGGCAGCTTTTCGAACCGCGATCAAAGGACTACAGAGTCATCTCGTCATCCTGAACATCGCACCCGTCTACCGCTCCAGCCCCATCTCCCCCATCCCCCAACCGGCGTATCTCAACACGGCGTTGCTGGCCGACACAAGGCTTGATCCCTGGCAACTCCTGGGACTGGCGAAGGCTCTCGAGCTCGCCGCCGGCAGGACGCAGGCGGCGCGTTTCGGGGCCCGTCCCCTAGACATCGATTTGTTGTTCTTCGACGATCTCCAGGTGGACGAGCCGGAGCTCCAGATCCCCCATCCACGGCTCCGACAAAGACGCTTCTTCCTCGCTCCGCTGGCCGAGCTCGCCGCCGATCAGTCCATACCCCCGGACGGCGAGACCGTTGCCGAGCTTCTCGCGGCCCTGGGTGACGAGCAACAGATCGAGAAGATTGGCTGGCGGCAGGTACCACCCCACTAGTGCCCTAGCTACAGCCGGATTCCATGGCTTGCTCCAATCGGGCACAAGCAAGCGACCGAGTCGGCCGGTTGCGCTGACACGAGCTCATACCGTAACGTGACGCTGCAATGGAAAGCACCGCCGCCACCCCCTGGTACAAGCGACTGCATTGGCAGATCCTGCTCGCCATGGCCCTCGGCACCGTGGTCGGGCTGCTCTGGGGAGAGCAGGTCGCGCCGAAAGTTGGTTGGCTCGGCACTCTCTTCATTCGCCTGCTCAAGATGGTCATCGTGCCGCTGATCGTCACTTCCATCGTTTCCGGAGTCTCGGCCGTCGGCGGCGGCCGCAGCCTGGGCAGGCTGTTCGGCAAGACGATGGGCTACTACGTCCTGTCCAGCACTCTGGCGATCCTGGCCGGTCTCGCCATGGTCAATCTGATCAAGCCAGGTGTCGGTGCCAATATCGCTGGTACCGAGACCGCCGCGATTCCCGAGCTGTCGACCCCCAGCTCGCCGGTCGATCTGCTGCTGGATATCGTGCCCGAGAATGTCGTCGCTGCCGCCGCCAAGCCCAACATGCTGGCAATGATCTTCTTCAGCATCCTCTTGGGAATGAGCATCGCCAGCCTGCCCGACAGGCCTCGAGACTTTCTGGTCGAGCTCTTCGAGTCCGCCTTCCAAGCCATGATGCGGCTCACCTCCGGCGTTATTCGATTTGCCCCTCTGGGGGTCTTTGGTCTCATCACGAGAGTCGTCGGCTCCTCCGGGCTGGAGTCGTTTCGCGCCCTGGGCCTCTACATGGCGACGATCGCATTCGGCTTGACCTTCCATTTGTTGATCACACTGCCGCTACTGCTCCTCTTGTTGGGACGAATCCGGCCGCGGATTCACTTTCGCAACATGGCCGAACCCATGGCCATGGCATTCTCGACCAGCTCCTCGGGAGCCACTCTGCCGGTGACCCTCAACGCGGTGGAGAACAAGGTCGGAGTATCGAACCGGATCTCCTCGTTCGTTCTGCCCATGGGGGCGACCGTCAACATGGACGGCACGGCACTCTACGAGTGCGCCGGAGTCCTCTTCATCTCTCAGGTCCTGGGAGTCGACCTCTCAATCGGACAACAGGCCGTGGTCGTGATCACGGCCCTTCTGGCATCGATCGGAGCAGCCGCGGTGCCCTCGGCCGGTCTGGTCATCATCTTCATCGTGCTCGAGGCGGTGAATCTCCGAGGACCGGAGGTGGAGGTCCTGGTCGGCGCCATGCTGGCAGTCGATCGACCGCTGGATATGTACCGAACTGTTGTCAATGTATTCAGCGATTCCTGCGGCGCCGCCATCATCGCTCGCTCCGAAGGTGAGACCGGAGTCGACGAGAGGGTAGCTCCACCAGATTGAAGAGAGCTCGGCTCGAATCCCAGACACGATGCAGAGCTCCGCAATAGCCCGGCAAGGGGACGACCTTTGGCCACCCGACCTACAGCTTCCTTTCGCGACCCGGTTCACGGGTTTATCCATGCCGACTCCCTCGAGCGGGCGCTGATCGACAGCCGGCCCGTTCAACGCCTCAGGTCGATTCGACAGCTGGGTTTCACCTCCTTGGTGTTTCCAGGTGCCGAGCACGCCAGATTCAGTCACGTGCTGGGTGCGATGGAGCTCGCTGGACGGGTCTACGACGCCCTAGCCAACCGCAACCCGGACCTGCTCGACAACCAGCCAGGCAGTCGAGATCGGAGACTGGTCAGGGTTGCGGCTCTGCTCCACGACATCGGGCATGCCCCCTTCAGCCACTCCGCCGAGGGCCTCTTCGAAGAGGATCTCGACCATGAGGCCATGACTCAGAGACTCCTGCGAACCGCGGAGCTCGAGTCCATCTTCCAGCGTAGGGGCGAGGGCGTGGAGCCGACCCAGGTGGCTCGTCTGCTCGAGAATCCGGGGACAGCCCGCGAGCGCCTTCTGGCCCAGATCGTCTCCAGCGAGCTGGATGTCGACAAGATGGACTATCTGTTGAGGGACAGCCTCTTCTGCGGAGTGCGCTATGGCAATTTCGACCTGGCCCGCCTGTTGGACACAATGGTGACCCTGGAGGATCCCGAGACCGGCGAGTGGGGACTGGGTGTAGCGGAGGGCGGCGTGCACGCTCTCGAGGCCCTGGTAATGGCTCGCTACTACATGTTCACCCAGGTATATTTCAATCGAGTGGGTAAGGCGCTGGAGCTGCACTTCAACGAGTGGCTCAAGGAGATCGATCAACACTGGCCGGCCGACCCCGAGGCCTTTCTCGAGCTCGACGACATCTCGACGATGACAGCCATGCGCAGCTCCCGGAGCGAACATGCCCTGGCGGTGGTCGAGCGCCGCTACTTCCCCATGGTGTTCGAGACTCGCGAGCACTTGTCGCTCGAAGAGAAGAGTCGGTTCGAAGAGTTGCTACCGCAGCTGCGCACCGAGTTCGGGGCCGCCCACATCCTTGTCTCACACGCAGCGAAGGATCCTCATCGCCTAGGAGAGAGCCGAGTCCTGGTCCAGCGTTTCGACGGTCAGTTGGAGCCCATGGAGGAGGCCAGCCACTTCGTCAGGCATCTCGGCCGCATCGATCGATATCGAATCTACACGCAGCCTCAAATGCTCTCCGAGGTGACAGCACGTCTGCAGAAGCTCTGGACCGCCTGACTCGAGCTGCTGCGGCGGGTCAGGAGCGAGCTCGAAACTCGAGCGAGGGGATCGGGCTAGGGGGTTGAAGCGGCGGAAGAACCCAGGAGATTTCTCAGTGCTGACTCCAAGTCGGGAAACTTGAACTCGTATCCGGATTCCAGCAAGCGCTGCGGGATCGCCCGTTGCCCGTCCAGCAACAGAGTCGACATCTCTCCAAGCATCGTCCGCAGGGCGAGAGCCGGCGTCGGCAGCGCGCTGGGTCGGCCGAGGATCTCGCCGATTGCCTGCCCGAATTGCCGATTGGTGACTGTCCCGGGTGCTACGAGATTGAACGGACCACGGGCTTGTTCGTCTTCGAGCAGAAAGCGGATGGCACCAGCCTCGTCGGCTATGTGGATCCAGGGTACGAATTGGCGACCACTGCCCAGCGGGCCACCGGCGAAGAAACGAAACGGCAGAAGCATCTTGGGCAAGGCGCCAGCGTCTGCGCTGAGCACCACACCGGTCCGAATCACTGCCCTCCTCAGGCCCGCCGCTTCGACGGACTCACTGGCCGCCTCCCATTCCCGACAGACTCGCGCCAGGAAGTCGTTGCCGGCCGACCCATCCTCTGTGACCTCTTCGTCCTCTCGGGGCCCGTAGAAACCGACAGCTGAAGCCTGTATCAGGACTGTCTTCTGGTTGCCAACTGCCACAAGCGCCTCGGCTACTGCAAGGCTCGACTCGGTTCGGCTGCGTAGAATCGCCCGCTTACGACTGGCACTCCAACGGCCGACACCGATGCTCTCGCCCGCCAGATTCACCACCGCATCGACACCCTCGAGCAGGGGTCGGAGAGCTTCCGCAGAGGTCCCGTTCCAGGCGGCCACTCGAGCTCCGGCAGGCAGATCGACAATCGCGTCCGGCCGCCGGCTCAGGATCCAACAGCTGTGCCCATTGGAGATCAGCTCCCGCGACAAGGCTCGACCCACAAGCCCCGACCCGCCAGGGATGAGGACATTCATCAGAAAACCTCCTGTCTGACGCCGACCGCAGCCAGCACACAGGCCTCCCCCAGCGGATGCAGCGGGACCCCGCTACCTGAAACCCGCTGGACTTCCAGTCGCAAGATGGGCCGACCCTCGCGCTCATACTTGGCCTCATAGTTGGTGCGCGCCCCATCGGCCCAGGGACCAGTGACTTCTACCACCTCGACCGCGGGGTACGATTCCAGAATTCCTTTGACGACCTCACCATACTCCAGAAAGTCGGTAGCGAAGCACAATCGCCCCCCTTCGGCCAGCAGGTCCAGGACGAGATCGATGGTCTCGGTGTCGAAGAGCCGCCGCTTCTGATGGCGTACCTTGGGCCAGGGGTCGGGGAAATAGACGTGGACTGCCGAGGCGAATCGACGGGGCAGCACCACCGACAAGAGGTACAGCGCCTCGCCGTGTACCAGGACGATATTGGAGAGCCTTCGGCGCCGCATTCGGCGCTGCGCCAGATGGTAGTAGCTGGCGGCCATCTCGACACCCAGAAAGCCGCGATCGAGACTGGACTCGGCCCGGCGCAGCAGATAGCGCCCCTTGCCGAAGCCCAGCTCCACTTCCCAATCCGTGGCCGCCGGCACCAGGCGCTGCAGATCCAGCGGAACCGACAGTTCCCGCAAGCTGTACTCGGCCTCGCCAGCGCTTGTGGCAACAGGATTCATCGGCTCAGAGAAGAGGTGTCAACCCACGATCTTCGAGCGCGGCAACGATATCCCGAATCTCCTGGGTGCGATCCTTGGGCACCACCAGTACCGAGTCACGCGTCTTGACGACCACCAGACCCTCGATCCCCAGAGCGGCAACGATACCTTCTTCGGCATAGAGCAGATTGTCCTGACAGTCCACCGAGATGACCTCGCCCTTCATCACGTTGCCGTTCGCATCCCGCGGCAAGATCTCGGCCAGGGCATCCCAGGATCCCAGATCGCTCCAACCGCAGTCGAGTGGCAACGTGACCACGTCGTCAAGGTGCTCCATCACCCCGAAATCGATCGAAATGGACGGCAGGTTGGGATACAGGTCGCCAATCTGTTCCGGTCGGCGCTCGATCGCCTCCAGGCCACGAGCGATCTCGGGCTGATGCACTTCCAGCAACTCGAGTAGCCGTCCCGCTCGAAAGAGAAAGATGCCCGCGTTCCACAGATAGTCACCGCTGGCGACGAATCGCTCGGCCGTTGCCTGGTCCGGCTTCTCCTTGTACCGCAGGACCTGCCGCAGGCCGGACTCTGGCTCGAGTCGACGCCCGAGCTCGAGGTATCCGTAGCCGGTGTCCGGTCGCACGGGCTGAACTCCCAGGGTCATCACCCGGTCACCTTCGCGGGTGATCCTCTCTGCCGTCTCCAAAGTTCTCCGGAAGGCATCGTGGTCCTCGATTCGGTGATCAGCCGGCAGGACCACGACCACCTCGTCCCGCTCGTCCATCGGCATGCTTCGCAGGGACCAGCCGATGGCCGGCGCAGTATTGCGGCCCGCGGGCTCGGCCAGGATCTGATTCTCGGGCACCAGAGGCAGCTGCTCTTGGACCTGCCGACTCAGGGCTTCGGTCGTACAGACCCAGACCGACGACGGATCCACCAACGGCCCGAGCCGCTCGACGGTGGCTTGCAGAAGACTCGGACCACCTTCCAGGGACAGCAACTGTTTAGGGCGTTGCCGACGGCTCACCGGCCAGAACCGGGTACCGCTGCCTCCAGCGAGAACAAGTGCTTTCACCGCAGATCCTCCATCCAGCTCCGTATGCAGAACATCGACCGTCAAAACCCTCGACGCAGCGTATCACCCGAAGGTGGTCGGGTAGACCCGCCCACCGGCCCTGAGGGTTGAGGCGTCCGTCGTACCTCCGGCCGATCTTTGAGGGCTTGGGGGTTGAGGAGCCCGTCGTACCTCCGGCCTATCTTTGAGGCAGTGGGGCAGTGAGGCATTGGGGCCTTGAGGCAGTGAGGCAATGAGGGCCTAAGGGCGTAAAGGCTTAGGGGCGTAGGGGACGACAGCCCGAAAGAACCCGTGATCCGCATCGATATGCCAAGAGCGGAGAGCTGTGCGAGGCCGCGTACGAGGTCTCCAGCCGGAGGCCCAGGACGACGGGGGAGAGCCTCGTGCGTGGCCCAATAACGCCGGCGGCTCTCGCTGGGCAAGGGTGTCCAGGGTTCGGAGAGGGGACCCTCACTGCCCCATTGCCTCAAAGATCAGCCGAAGGCACGACGGCTGATCAACCCCCAGGGTGGGAGGGCGGGCTTCAGGGGTTGGTTGCTGTGGTAGGGAGGATAGCCCCCTGGGGGCCCCGCGTCGGACCCCTCCACTATGGCCAGGTTCACCTGCGCCTGCGGACCACCCGGACGGACCTCTTCGAGAATGCGGTCACTTGCCCATAACCCAGGACCCAAGCCCCAGGACTATTCGCTGAGTGCCACCCCGACGGGACTCCCGTCGCAACCGATCAAGTCGACAGGCGATCGGCTGTCGCGCGGACAATCTGCCAGGCTTCCTGAATGTGCTGTTCGGTCGTCTTTAGGTTGCCGATGGCCAGGTGCAGCGTATATCGACCTTTTAGCACCGTGGAGGTGACGAAGACCGGGCCCTGGGCATTGACCTCGTTCAGCAGCGCCTCATTGAGAGAGTCCTGCTGCTCTGGCGAATCTCCCGCGATCCAACGAAAGCAGACGACGCTGAACGGCACGGGAGCCACCACCGCGAAATCAGGGTCCTGATCGATCAGCGATACCAGATCTCTGGCCATCCGGCAGTGCTCGCGGATCCGATCCTGCAACCCCTCGACGCCGAAAGCCCGGATTACCATCCACAACTTCAAGGAGCGGAACCGTCGCCCGAGCTGCACCCCGAGATCCATCAGGTTGGTTACTCCCTCTTCGTCTGTCTTCAGGTAGTCAGGCACCAGGGAGAAGGCAGATTTCAAGGTGTCCACGTCGCGCATCAGAAGGACCGAGCAGTCGATGGGTGTGAACAACCATTTGTGCGGATTGAAGACGATCGAGTCGGCTCTCTCCCAGCCAGAGAACTGTCCTCGGAGCTCGGGACAGATGGCCGCGCTGCCGGCATAGGCTGCATCGACATGAAGCCAAAGACCTTCTCGCTGGCAGAGCTCGGCGATGCGATCCATGGGATCGACACTGGTCGTCGAAGTAGTCCCCGCCGTCGCCACAACAGCCATGGGACGACGACCCGCGCGACGATCGGCCTCTACCGCCTCTGCCAGCGAGTCGAAGCGCATCCGGAACTGTTCATCCGACACGATCCTGCGTACCTGCCGGAGGCCGAGGCCCAGGGTCATTACGGCCTTGTCGCACGACGAGTGCGCCTGGTCGCTGATGTAGACCACCAGCTCGGGAATCTCCGGCCGGCCCGCCAATCCCAGCTCCCTGATATCCAGGTCCGGTTGGGCGTGGCGTGCGGCCGCCAGCGCCAGCATGGTACTGACCGAGGCCGTGTCGTTGATATGCCCTCGAAAAATCTCCGGCAGACCCAGCATCTGCCGCAGCCAGTCGCATACGCGCTCCTCCAGCTCCGTGGCGGCAGGAGAGGTGCGCCACAACATCGCGTTGACATTGAGAGCCGCGGAAAGAGCTTCGCCCAGGATCCCGGGGCCTGAGCCCGTGATCGAGAAGTAGCCCAGAAAACCGGGATGATTCCAGTGCGTGACATTGGGCTCGATGATGCGAGCGTAGTCGTCCAGGATCCGGTCCAGGGATTCCCCTTGCCGTGGAGCTATGCCTGGCAGCATCGATGCCACCTCCCCTGGCTGGACCTTCGGCAGCACAGGGTACTGACCGACATCCTGCAGGTAGTCGGCAACCATGTCGGCGACCCTGTGAAGGGCCGCCCTCAGCTCGGGGTCACTGACGTCTCGCGACATTCAGGAATCGGACTTGGGCTCCTGCCTCGCCAGCTCCGAATCGATAACGGCAGCGAGCTGCTCGAAAGGCTGCGCGCCCGAGAGAAAACGGCCGTTGATGAAGAGAGCCGGCGTGCCGGAGACACCTACCTGGCTTCCGGCTTCCTGATCACTCATGACCGCCTCGGCGTACTTGCTGGAATCGATGCACTCGTTGAAAGCCTCGACGTCGAGCTCCAGTCGGGCGGCCTTCTCCTTCAACTGCTCGAGCTCCAAACTCTTCTGCTCCTTGAACATGAGATCGTGCATCTCCCAGAACTTCCCCTGATCGTTGGCGCAAAGTGAGGCCTCGGCCGCCTTCTGGGCATTGGGATGGATGTTGTTCAATGGGAACTGGCGAAAGACGAGTCGCACCCGGTCACCGTAGGTCTCGACGACCTGCTCGAGCGTCGGGATCACCCGAGAGCAGTAGGGACATTCGAAATCCGAGAACTCGACAATGACTACCGGAGCGTTTTCCGGCCCGCGGGCTGGGAACCCCGCAACCTCTACCGGGATTCTCAAAGGCTCCAGAAAGCTCTCGAAGCTGTACTTTGCCTTCAGCTCGACAATGAACTCGGCCAGCGCCGTCTGCTGCTGTTGCTGGGTCAGGAACTGGCCGATGCGCTCTTCCACCGCTTCCTTGGGCTGTTGAATCTGCCCCTTTCGGGCTTCGTAGAAAGCATCGATCTGTTCCTGTGACGGTGGTTTCACCTTCGACTCCACAGCTTCGGCCAGCAGCTCGTCTACGGAGATCCCCTTCGCCTCGGCCTCGAGCTCCAGCAGGCGCGTCGTGACCAGGTTGTCGAGACCCTTTTCCAGAATCTCGTATCGCTCACGATTGACCCGTAGAAGCTCCCCAGCCACCAACTCGGCCACCTCTTCTTCGGTGATCTCACCGCCGCCCACGACCGCCATGACGTCCGCATCGCCCTGCTCTCCCTTGGCGGCGTAGACAACCGAATCAGAGACCGTGCAAGCCTGAGACAAGAAGCAAATCGCGAGCAAGAGAGCCAAGGCCAGGCCTCTCAATTGAATTTGTAGTTGGACCATGCCGATGGACTCCTCAGATTGGCTGTAAGTATGTGAATGCAGGCGAGTTATCGGCTGCGCACGACAGGCGGCATCTTATCCGCCATTGACAGATGGGACAAGCCTGGTATCTCGAGTCTCGCCCTTGGGTGCCAACGGTGCCAGTCCTTCTACCACCATTGCCTCGAGTATCCTCTGGGCCTGGATTCCTCGCACCCGTGACTGCCATCCACCGAGCATCTGTTCGGCCAGGTTCAACAAGCCTCGGCTGCCTCGGCTCTCGACCAGGTCGCAGCAACGGCGCACGATTGCCGCCGCTTGTGACCAGGCAGTGGCATCACGCGGGTCCTTCCAGGAGCTGACACGACTCAGAACCTCGGCACCAGCCAGCAGCTGCAAGATGCTTCCCGAGCTCATGAAACCCCGGACACAGACAGCGAAGCTCTCAGCCAGACCTTCCATCTCCTCGGTGAACTCGGCCTCACTCACGCCCAGAAAGACGGCCAGCGAGCGGCTGCGGACCGTCGCCAGGAGATCGAATTGCGATGGGCTGAGGAGTAGAAAGTGCCGCGGCGCCGAGATGTGCGGCTCCTCGAGCGTCTTGAGAAGGGCATTGGCCGCCTCTCCCGTCAGGCTCTCGGCGCTGGCTAGCACGAAGACCTGACCTCGCGCCTCGAAGGGTGCTACCTGTGCATCCTGGAGGAAGGCTTTGGTCGCAGCGACCGAGGTTGAGGTCTTCAAGTCCCTCTCGAGGACTCGAAAATCCGCATGGAAGGCATCGCTCTTGGCACTCGGCCAGACAATCCTCGAGCAATGCTTGCAGCTTCCACAAGGCCGCGCCGATCGCTCCGCCTCACAAAGCAGGGTCCGCGCCAGGCGAAGGGCGGCTGCCTGCCGGTCCTCCGCCTTCCGTCCGTGAAGAATGACAGCAGGATAGAGGTGGCCCAGCCGGGCCAGTTCTTCGGTCGCTTCCAAGTTCATTTCTCGAGCCTGAAAATCTCGCTGAGCACCGACCTCACCTGCTCCTGAGTGCTTTCGAATGTTCCCGCAGAGCCGATTACCACGAACCGGTCGGAAAACTCCTGGGCCAATTCGAGGTACCCCTGGCGAACCTTGCCGTAGAACTCGAGCGCTTCTGCATCGAGGCGGGTGACTCCTTCTTCACTCTCACGGCGAGCTTCGGAGTGGCCTCGATGCCGAGCCACTTCGGCAGGCAAGTCGAACAGCAATGTCCGGTCGGGAACCCGACCACCAGTAGCCAATCGGTCTACCTCTCGGAGAATCGAGATCGGCACCCCTCGCCCGTACCCCTGATAGGCGAACGTCGAGTCTGTGAATCGGTCACAGATCACGTGCCGCCCCTCGGCCAGGGCCGGCTCGATGACTTCCAGTAGATGCTGACGGCGACTCGCAAAGACCAATAGGGCCTCGACCGTGCCGTCGATCTCTCCCCAGCGGGGATCGAGAAACATCTCGCGTATCGCCTCGCCCAATGGCGTGCCGCCAGGCTCCTGGGCTACCTGGCACTCGACATCGTTGTCTTCCAACCAGCGAAACGCCTCTCTGAGGTGAGTCGATTTGCCACTCCCGTCGAGCCCTTCGAACGTGATGAAGAGAGCCGTCATGGAGACAAAACTACCATGTACTCAGGAGGGATTACGGGTCGAATCGGCGGCGCAGCTCCGGTTCCGCCACCGGGCAGCCCTGAATGGGTCTCCTAAAGAGGCTCGCCCGCCGAGCGGCGATGGCATCGTAGAGAGAATCCCTGAAGCGACGCGGCAGCCAGCCCCCCACCCTAGCGAGTGCCTTCCAAGGCCCACCGAGAATTTCGAGGGCATAGAGGACGCCATCCGAGCGCAGTAGGAACCGGCCGTCGCCGGCTGAGACCACCAGGGTGTCAGGCAAGCGACTTCGCACTACTTCAGGAACCTGGCTGAGGAAGGTCTCCCCCCGCAGCGGAGCAAAGCGAAACCGCCCCTTCCGATCATGGCGAACAATGAAGCGAACGGCACGATGGCACAGGCCACAGTCGCCATCGAAGAAGATCATCTCGGGTTCTGCCGTCATGTCATTGAAAGGATAACTCGACACAAGGGCAGCCAAGTCCCACTGCCGTTCCGGAGCCGTGGAGCATCCCAGATCCCCGCCCCAATTGCCGATGCTCAGCCCTTGACATGTGACAGCGGTTGGAAGAGGATTTCGGGTGGCGGCGGGTGCTTCATCTTCCACTCCGGTCGAACGACCGACAACCCCCTGGGAAAATGGTGAAAATTCTGATTCCGAAAGAGAGACGCGCGGGTGAGTCTCGCGTGGCAGCAACACCCGAGACAGTCAAACGACTCATCAAGGACGGCTTCGATCTCCGGATCGAGGCCGGCGCCGGAGAGGATTCGTACCTCCCGGATACGGCCTACGAGGAAGTAGGCGGCACGATCGTCACAGGCGGAGCGTCAGCCTGGGCCGAGGCCGACGTCGTGCTCAAGGTCGCTCCGCCAGAGGTCGACGAGATCGAGGCTCTGAAGCCGGAAGCCATCGTCATCGGGCTCCTCGATCCCTATCGCGAACCGGAGATGGTGCAAAAGCTGGCGGCCGGCCGCATCACGTCCCTGGCCATGGAACTGGTGCCGCGAATCACACGCGCTCAATCCATGGACGCCCTCTCGTCCCAGGCCAACATCGCCGGTTACAAGGCCGTCGTTCTGGCCGCCAGCCGACTGTCTCGCTACTTCCCGTTGCTGATGACGGCCGCCGGAACCATCCCCCCGGCCAGGGTCGTGATCATGGGGGCAGGCGTCGCCGGTCTCCAGGCCGTGGCTACAGCCAAGCGCCTGGGGGCGATCGTAGAGGTCTCCGACATTCGCGCCGAGGTCAAGGAACAGGTCGAGTCGTTGGGCGGGCGGTTCATCGATCTGCCCTTCGAGGAATCCGGAGAGGGCTCAGGTGGCTATGCAAAGGAAATGGGAGAGGACTTTCTGCGTCGACAAAGAGAGATCCTCACCGAGCATGTCGGTGCGGCCGATGTGGTCATCACCACGGCACAGGTGCCCGGCAAGCAGGCTCCGCGACTGCTGACACTCGACATGGTCAACGCCATGCGGCCCGGCGCGGTGGTCGTCGATCTGGCGGCCGAGCAAGGGGGCAACTGCGAGCTCTCACGGGCCGGCGAAGAGGTCGAGCACAACGGCGTGCTGATTCTCGGCCCCGTCAACCTCGCTGCCAGCATGTCTCACGACGCGAGCATGGTCTACGCTCGCAATGTACTGGCTCTACTACAGGGCATGATGAAGGACGCAAAGATCCAGATCGATCTGGAGGACGAGGTCGTGGCTGGTAGCCTGCTGACGCACGCGGGCGAGATAGCCCATGCGCCTACGGCTGAAAAGCTGCGAGGAGAACAGTCATGATGGGACCCCTTCTTGTAGGAATCTATGTCTTTGTTCTGGCGTGCTTCGTGGGTTTCGAGATCATCACGAAGATCCCACCGACGCTGCACACACCCCTGATGTCGGGAGCCAACGCCATATCCGGCATCACCTTGGTCGGCTCCCTGGCCGCTGCAAGTAGCGGGGAGCTCGTGATGAGCAGCGTTCTCGCCTTCGTGGCGATTGTCTTCGCCACCATCAACGTGGTGGGCGGCTTCCTCGTCACCGATCGCATGCTGGGTATGTTCGGCAAGAAGAAGGCCAAGTCATGAACGACGCACTGAGCAACATCATTGTCCCTGTTCTCTACCTGCTCTCAGCGGTGCTCTTCATCTTCGGATTGAAGGGCCTGACGCGGGTGCGATCCGCTCGCCGAGGCAACGCTCTTGCGGCCTTGGCGATGCTCATCGCCATAGTGACGACCTTGCTGGACCTCGGCATGGTGGACTACCAGTGGATCATCGCCGGACTGATTGTCGGCGGGCTGATAGGCGCCATTGCAGCAATCAAGGTCGAGATGACGGCGATGCCCGAGATGGTCGCGCTATTCAACGGTTTCGGCGGCGGTGCGTCGGCTCTGGTGGCGCTTTCCATCGTCTGGAAAGAGCTCGTCGAGCCTGCCTACGCGGGATCGGCTGCCGAAGCTCTGGGTGGCGCATCTGCCATCACCGCTTTCCTGTCGATCCTCATTGGCTCGATTACCCTGTCCGGCAGCTTTGTGGCTTTTCTGAAATTGAGTGGCAAGATCGGCGGACAGCCGACGCTGCTACCGGCCCGACACGTGATCAACAGCCTGTTCTTCCTGGGCTGCTTGGCAGCTGGAATCTACATCGGGTTCTTCAGCACTGAGCCCTCCAGCATGATCACGGGTGCTCTCGTAGCCACCATCATCAGCCTCATCCTGGGCGTGCTGATGGTGATTCCCATCGGTGGCGCCGACATGCCGGTGATCATCTCCTTTCTGAACTCGCTCTCCGGCCTCGCTGCCGCCATGACCGGCTTCGTGCTGAGCAACAACGTGCTCATCATCAGCGGCGCTCTGGTCGGAGCCTCCGGCATGATCCTGACGCAGATCATGTGCGTCGCCATGAACAGGACGCTGAGCAATGTCTTGTTCTCCGGCTTCGGTCAGGAGGGTGGCTCGGCGGATGCAGGTGAATACGGCACCGTTCGCTCCTACAGTCCCGAAGAGGCCGCCATGGTGCTGGAGACGGTCGAGTCACTGGTCATCGTACCGGGCTACGGTCTCGCCGTGGCCCAGGCGCAGCACACCGTCAAGGAGCTCGCGGATCTGCTGCAAAAGCGTGGGGTCAAAGTTTCCTACGCCATTCATCCTGTTGCGGGACGAATGCCCGGTCACATGAACGTGCTGCTGGCCGAGGCCGACGTGCCCTATGAGCAGTTGATCGAGATGGACACGATCAACCCGGAGTTCAAGACGACCGACGCCGTGCTCGTTGTCGGTGCCAACGACGTGGTGAATCCCGCTGCCGAGAAGGACCCGTCGAGTCCGATCGCCGGCATGCCGGTTCTGCAGGTCTGGGAGGCGCAAACGGTCATGATGATCAAGCGCTCCTTGAGTCCAGGTTTCGCTGGCATCAAGAACGAGCTGTTCGAGTACGACAACAACATGATGGTCTTCGGCGATGCCAAGAAGGTCCTGCAGGAGATCGTCAGCGAGGTCAAGAGCCTGATCGCCGCGGCCTGACCTCGAATCCCGGCCAGGATCCTCTGGCCGCTACTGTTTGTGCGCTCACGGGGCGCCATCGCATTTGCCGGTGGTGCCCCGTCGGCGTAGAATCGCCAAGCAATCGATCAGTCGAGGTTCCGACCTCCGCAGCAGCCCGCCAGCCGGAGTTAGCCCTCTATCTGCGCCTGCGACGGGCAAGCAGGGGCCAATTGCGATGGGCGAGCAGCAAGTCAAAAGTCAACTCGACGCCGAGCAGCTCAGGCTGTTCAGTCGCAAGCTGCTGACAGACCTCCGGGCGCTCGAGACGATGCTCGCCGAAGGTCTCTTCGAGACCAAGGTGCGACGCATCGGGGCCGAGCAGGAGATGTTCCTGGTCGATCGGGACTGGCGACCGGCCCTGGTCGCCCCGGAGCTTCTCGAGCGCATCGACGACCCCCACTTCACCACGGAGCTCGGGCGCTTCAATCTGGAATGCAACCTCGACGCGATCACTCTGGGGGGAACCTCTCTCCGAGAGATGGAGCGCCAACTCACGGTCCTGCTGCACAAGGCCCGTATGGCGGCAGAGGAACTGGATACGCAAGTAGTCCTGTGCGGCATTCTCCCGACTCTGGACAAGGCGGATCTCAACCTCGAGAACATGACGCCACGGCCGCGATACTTCGCCCTCAACGAGGCGATGAATCGACTGCGAGGCGAGCGCTACCACCTGCACATCAAGGGCCGTGATGAGATCAACGTCACGCATGACAACGTCATGCTCGAGTCCTGCAACACCAGCTTCCAGGTGCACTTCCAGGTAAAGCCTGAGAATTTCGCCCGTCTCTACAACGTCGCTCAGGCAGTGGCCGCTCCAGTGCTGGCGGCCGCTACAAACTCGCCCATGCTGTTCGGAAGGCAGCTCTGGCGGGAGACCCGGATCGCACTGTTTCAGCAGTCCATCGACACGCGCTCCCCGGCTGGACACCTCAGGATGCAGAGCCCGCGCGTGAGCTTCGGCCGGCGGTGGGTGGACGAGTCGGTTGTCGAGATCTACAAGGAGGACATCTCCCGCTTTCGGGTCATCATGAGCACGGAGGTGGACGAGGACCCATTCGAGGTCATGGAGAACGGGAGGGCGCCTCGGCTGCAAGCGCTTCGCCTGCACAACGGCACGATCTACCGGTGGAATCGGCCCTGCTACGGTATTTCGCACGGCAAGGCTCATCTTCGTATCGAGAATCGGATTCTTCCCGCCGGTCCGTCGCCCCTCGACGAAGTCGCCAACGCCACTTTCTGGTTCGGTTTGCTGAACGGAGTTTCCAGTCTCTTTCCAGACGTCACCTCGGTGATGGAATTCGACGTGGCCCGTGAGAACTTCGTCGCCGCCGCTCGACTGGGCCTGGGCGCCCACTTGAGCTGGCCCGAGAGAGGGAACATCCCGGCCCAGCAGCTACTTCTGGTGGATCTACTTCCCGTGGCTCGGCAGGGTCTGCAGGATCTCGACACCGACTCGTCCGATATCGATCGATACCTGGGTGTCATCGAGGAGAGAGTTCGCAGCCTGCGCACGGGATCTCAATGGCAGGTGGACTCCTACGACGCCATGAAGTGCGACGGATCGCAGGCCGAATGCCTGACAGCCATCGTGGCAGCCACGGTCAGCCGACAACTCTCCGAGCAACCCGTACATACCTGGGAGCTGGCCTCACTCGAGGAGGCCGGCGACGGCAAGAAGCATCACCAGCGAGTCGGCCAGTTGATGACGACCGACCTGTTCACGGTCAATCAAGACGAACTGGTGGACATCGTGGCCTGCGTCATGAATTGGCATCACATCCGACACGTACCGGTCGAGGACAACCTCCACCGGCTCGTGGGCCTGGTCACACACCGCTCGCTGCTGCGGCTACTTGCCGACAATGCAGCCGGCAAGGAACAACGTCCGGTTCCCGTCAGTGAGATCATGACCACCGACCTGGTGACGGCCGACCCCACGATGTCTACTCTCGATGCCATACGGCTGATGCGGGACCGCAGGGTCAGTTGCCTGCCAGTCGTCGACAAGAGGACGCGGCTGATAGGAATCGTCACAGAGCGGGACTTCATGTCCATCGCCGGCCAACTCCTGGAGGCCTACCTGAGCTAGCAGAAGCTCGTCCCGCTTGCTCCCAGCGAACGGTTGCCGATTGGATGGATATCCTGAAGAATCGGTGGGCACGGCACTGACATGACACTCGAAAGGTCCCTGCCATGATCCGACTCCCCCCATCTCCATCGACCCTGCTTGCGTTTTCGCTCAGCCTCCTTGGCGCCGCATGCCAGGCTCCTGAACAAGCCCCCAGCAGCCCGCAACGTGTCGAGAATGCCGATCTCGGCATCGCAATCGCCGCTCTGCCGGAAGCATTCGAGGTCGAGATCAATCGAGGAACCAACCTCCGCTTGACGGCCCCGGGGCCGAACGGTGCGGGCACCGTCGAGATCGAAGTCGGACCTACAGGACCTGCCGCCATCAACCTGCCAACGGAAGCCAAGGCCATGCAGCCGTATTTCGAGTCTCTGACGAACGGCCAGTACTTTGGCAATCTCGAGCTCGTGGCACCCATGGGTTCAGCCTTCACTGCCCGCGGGGCCTACGACCGAGATGACGGCAGAGTCGGAGAGATTCGGGTCTTCGCCCTGCATCCTGTTCAGAGTCGTCTTCTCACCCTTGCCTTTGTCTATCCGGATGGTGAGAGCAAGGAACGGATGCAACAACTCGCCACTTTGCTGGGGGAGATCGAAGGACTGGAGTCGCTACCAACATCCGAAGCCTCCGACGCGCCCGGCGACTAGGGATTGGCAGTGCCAAAAGCCATAGACCCGAGGCGGACCTATGGCTACAATCGTCGCTGCAACAGCCCATGTGGCCGCTGCGATCCCATCTGTGACGTTTACCACAGTTGAGGTTGTAGCGCGATGATATAAACTGACGCAACGTCTTCTGCCGACATAACTTAGGGGAGCTGTGATGCCACCGACTCTGAATTCCATGCTGAAGACCATGGTGGATCAGGGGGCCTCAGATCTCCATTTGACGACCAACTCTCCGCCGCAGATTCGCGTCGATGGGGCGCTCAGGCCGCTGAACTCGCCGCCACTCAACCCTTCCGACACCAAGCAGATCGCCTACTCCATCCTGACCGACAAACAGAAGCAGCGACTCGAGGAGAACTTGGAGCTCGACTTCTCCTTCGGCATCAAGGGGCTGGCCAGGTTTCGCGCCAATGTCTTTCATCAGCGCGGTGCCATCGCCGCCGCTTTCCGTCAGATCCCCTATGAGATCCGCGGATTTCGAGAGTTGGGCCTGCCGCCCGTCGTGGAGAATCTTTGCAGGAAGCCCCGAGGACTGGTGCTCTGCACAGGTCCCACGGGCTCGGGCAAGTCGACGACGCTGGCCGCAATGCTCGACCGGGTCAACGGCGAACGTCACGAACACATCGTTACCATCGAGGACCCGGTCGAATACCTCCACAGCCACAAGAGCTGCATCGTGAATCAGCGGGAGTTGTTGGCCGACACACACAGCTTCGCCAATGCTCTGAAGTCGGTGCTGCGCCAGGACCCAGATGTCGTATTGATCGGCGAGATGCGTGACTACGAGACAGTGGAAGCTGCTTTGAGAGTCGCTGAGACCGGCCACCTGACGTTCGCCACCCTGCACACCAACTCGGCCTCCGAGACCATCAACCGCATCATCGACGTGTTCCCACCTCATCAGCAGGGCCAGGTGCGAGTTCAGCTCTCGTTCGTTCTGCAGGGAATTCTCTGCCAGTCCCTGCTGCACAAGGCAAGTGGCAAAGGCCGGGTGCTGGCCATGGAGATCATGATCCCCACGACCGCCATCCGGAACCTGATTCGAGAAGACAAGATCCACCAGGTCTACGGCATGATGCAGGCTGGACAGGCGAAATTAGGCATGCAGACCTTCAACCAGTCGCTGGCCGCCCTTTACTTCCGGCGTCAGATCAGTCTGCAGACAGCCATGCTTCGGTCCTCGTACCCGGACGAACTTCAGGAGATCATCGCCCGCGGTGTCGGGGCCCTCAATCCGGCTTTGATCAATCCCAGAGCCCCAGTAAGGAGCTGAGTCGATGCCGAGTTTCATTTGGAAAGGCAAAGGTCGCGCGGGTCAATTCCAGGAAGGTATTCTGCTCGCCGACACCCGCGACGCAGCGGTAGCCACTCTCCGACGCCAGCAGATCCAGGTCACATCGATTCGCGAGAAAGGCAAGGAGTTCCCGCTCCTGCCGAAGTTTCCGATCCGCATCGGGGACAAACGCGTCGCGATCTTTACCCGGCAGTTCTCGGTCATGCTCGACGCCGGCTTACCCCTGGTTCAGTGTCTGGAGATCCTCGGAGAGCAGCAGGAGCACAAGCGTTTCCAGGAGATCATCAACCAGGTACGCACCGACGTGGAATCCGGAGCTTCACTTGCAGATGCCATGAAGAAGCAACCGGCAGCGTTCGACGAGCTCTACGTCAACATGGTGGCGGCCGGTGAGGCCGGCGGTATTCTGGACGTCATTCTGCAGCGGCTCTCGACCTACATGGAGAAGGCCGTCAAGCTGAAGGGTCAGGTCAAGTCGGCCTTGATCTACCCCTCCACCGTGATCTCAATCGCCCTCGTCGTGGTGTGGATCATCCTCTGGAAAGTGATTCCAGTCTTTGCCCAGCTGTTCGCCGGGCTCGGCGGAGAGCTGCCCATGCTGACCCAGGTGGTTGTTGCCGCGAGCAAGTGGGTGGGACGGTACTCCTGGCTGATCATCATCGGAATCTTCGTCGCCATCTGGGCCCTCAAGGCCTGGCACAAGACCGAACGCGGGGCGCGTGTTCTCGATAGCCTTCTCCTCAAGATACCCGTCATCGGCATGCTGCTGCGCAAGATCGCCGTGGCGAGATTCTGCCGAACCCTGGCAACCCTTACAGCGTCCGGTGTTCCGATCCTCGACGGCCTGGAGATTACCGCCAAGACTTCCGGCAACGCCATTATCCAGGACGCCATCATGGCGGTGCGCAAGAGTGTCGAAGAAGGTAAGACAATCAGCGGTCCGCTGGGCGAGACCGGTGTCTTTCCACCGATGGTCGTACAGATGATCAATGTGGGTGAGCAGACGGGTGCTCTCGATCAGATGCTCTCCAAGATCGCCGACTTCTACGAAGAAGAAGTGGATACGGCGGTCGCCGGACTGGTCAAGCTGATCGAGCCCCTCATGATCGTGGTCCTGGGTATGATCATCGGCGTCATTGTTACCGCCATGTACCTGCCCCTGTACACGATCTTGGGACAGATCTGAGCAGCCGGACGCCGCAGATTCGGCAGACCGCAAGAACCTCCTCCCCCGGGTTTCGGCATCTAGTGGCCGGAACCCGGGATTTCGTTTGGAGAATTCAGGCTAGAATCGAGCGCCGTACGATGCCACCTGAGGCGGTGTCACTCCTGTCATGAACAATCTGGGCAAATCGGTGGGGCCTGACACTTCGACTCCTGCGAGCCTCTTGGCTGTCGAGCGTCAGCTGCGTTGGATGATCGGCATCCGCCTGGTGGTCATCACCAGCGTCGTCCTACCCTACTTTCTCCTGCAGCTCGCCTCCCCAGATGAAACCCGGGAATTCTCGTTCCTCTACCTGCTCGCAGGCCTCACCTACGGTGCCAGCCTCCTCTATATCGCCCTGCTGAAGCTGCTACGAGGACACTGGAGAGCCCAGGCCCTCATCCAGTTTGTCGGCGATCTGCTTCTCATCACCGGCATGGTTTACTACTTCGGGGGTGTCGCCAGCCCATTCTCGATTCTCTATTTCATCGTCATCATCGTCGCTTCCGCCCTCTTCCAGCGCAGAACCGGATTTGCGGTCGCCTCACTCGCCAGCTTCCTGTACGCGGCTACCGTGATAGCGCTCTACTTCGGCTGGATACCACCATCTGCAGAAGCCCAAGTCCGAGCACTTGCGACGGTCATCAACGACGTATCCGTGGGGGCCCAGGAACAGGTCGGCCAAGTGGATGGACTGCCAGCCTGGAAGTTGTTCTACAACCTCATAACCCACATTTTCGGCTTCTACACCGTCGCCTACCTGACGACACGCCTGGCTCAGAACATCTCGAGAGCCGAACGCGAGTTGCAGGAAAAACAGCTGGACCTGGCCGACTTGCAAGTCATCCATCGCGACATCGTGGAGTCCGTACCCAGCGGCCTGATCACCTGTGATCTGGACGGGATGATCACCAGCGTCAATCTGGCTGCCCAGGACATCCTGGGCAAGAACCTCGACGCGCTGCTCGGCAGGCCCGTATCGACCACCCGGCTGTTCACCGATCAGGAGTGGATCGAACTCAAGAGTCACATCAGTCCCGATCGACGGTTACGACCCGAGGTCACCTACCAACGAGGTGACTCCGAGCGCCACGTCGGTTACTCCGTCACGCTGCTCACCGACGCCGAAGGCACCAGGACCGGTTTCATCCTCATCTTCCAGGACCTGTCCGAATGGCGGAAGCTGCAGGACGAGCTGCAGCTCAGGGAGCGACTCGCCGCGGTCGGCGAGTTGGCATCGGGCATTGCCCACGAGGTCGGCAATCCGCTGGCCGCCATTTCCGGCTCTGTTCAGATGCTCACCGCCGCCCTGAAGGATGATTCCGCCCATCGCAGGCTTCTGGACATCATTTTCAAGGAAAGCCAGAGGCTGGACCGCACCATCAAGAGCTTTCTGCAGTTCGCCCGACCCAAAGAACGCTCCAGCGTGCGCTTCGACATCGCCCGACTGCTGAGCGAGAACGTACAGTTGCTGATCAACAGCCCTGAGGTTTCGCCGCAGCATCACCTGGATCTGGTGGTCGATCCGCCATCCGTGACCCTGATCGCTGATCCCGACCAAGTCAGCCAGATCTTCTGGAACCTGGCACGCAACTCCCTGCGAGCCATGCCCGAGGGAGGCAGCCTGAAAGTAGAGGGTCACGTGGTGGCCGCGGACTACTGCATCCGCTTCACCGACAGTGGTCGGGGCATGAATCTCGAAGAGCGCGGCAAGATGTTCCATCCGTTCCACTCGTTCTTCGATGGCGGCACAGGGATAGGCATGGCGATCGTCTACCGGATCGTCGAGGAACATGGAGGCCGGTTGGCTGTCGACAGCCAACCTGGTCAGGGTACTGTCATTACAGTAGCGCTACCCATCACGACTGGGGAGCCGACACCAATTGCAGAGGAGGTTTGACCGTTGACAGCTCGGATTCTGGTTGTAGACGACGAGCAGAGCATGCTGGAGTTCCTGCGGTTGCTGCTGGAGGAGATTGGATATCAGGTCACCACGGCCAGCTCCGTCGAAGAGGGACGCACGCAGATTCGCGAGAGCGGTTTCGATCTCGTTTTGTGCGACATCATCATGCCCGACGGCAACGGGCTCGATCTCCTGCGCGAGATCAAGCAACAGGATTCCCGGATCTCAGTCATCATGATGACCGCCTACACCTCTACCAAGACCGCCATCGAGGCCATGCGGCGGGGGGCCTACGACTACGTCTCGAAGCCTTTCGATGTCGAGGAGCTCAAGGTCGTCATGCAGAAGGCTCTCGAGAAGACCGAGTTGGTTGACGAGAACTTCTACCTGCGGCGCGAGCTCGAGGAGAAATACCGTTTCTCGAACATCATCGGTCGTAGCCGGCCGATGCAGGAGATCTTCAAGCTGATCGAGCGGGTCGCCCGCACCAACTCGACCGTGCTGCTGGAAGGCGAAAGCGGCACTGGCAAGGAGCTCATCGCCCGCGCTATTCACTACGAAAGCCCGAGATCTTCGAATCGATTTCTGTCCGTCAATTGCGGCGCCCTCCCCGAGAACCTGCTGGAAAGCGAGCTCTTCGGACACGAGCGTGGCTCTTTCACCGGCGCCGTGCGTGAGAAGAAAGGCCTGTTTCGGGAGGCCCACGGTGGCACGCTGCTCCTCGATGAAATCAGCGAGATGACTCCCGCCATGCAGGTGAAGCTGCTGCGGGCTCTGCAGGAAAAGAAGATCCGAATGGTGGGTGGCAGCAACGAGGAGCCCGTCGACGTTCGCATCATCGCCGCCACCAACCAGGACCTCCGGCAATTGACAGAACAAGGCGAGTTCCGAGAGGACCTCTAC
Organism: Thermoanaerobaculia bacterium; assembly: GCA_049664225.1. Lineage (GTDB taxonomy): Bacteria > Acidobacteriota > Thermoanaerobaculia > Multivoradales > JAHEKO01 > JAUVRX01. Next base: position 16,527 of record JBATEX010000205.1, on the reverse strand, counting down.
TATCGGATCAACGTCATCCCGATTCAACTACCTCCCCTTCGTCGCCGACGAGAAGACATCCCCCTTCTGGTCGACTTCTTCATCAAGAAGTGCAGTACCGGGCTGGGTATCGAACCCCGCAAGATCTCAGTCGAGGCGATGCGAATTCTGGAGGGCTATCACTGGCCGGGCAACGTGCGCGAATTGGAGAACATGATCGAGCGCGCCCTGGCCCTAGCCGAAGGCAACACCCTGAGCGCCGAGGATCTGCCAGCGCAGATTCTGGAGCCGGCGCCACCGATCGGCGACGCACCCAATCTACCGGCCGAGGGAATGAACCTGGAGCAATACCTCGACGAGATTCGCAAGCAACTGATGGCGGAAGCGCTCGATCGAGCCGCCGGGGTACAGACCCAGGCGGCCGAGGTGCTCGGCATGAGCTTCCGGTCGTTCCGCTACTACGCCAAGAAGATGGGACTGACCTCGACCGGCGGTTTTCCCGCAGTGGAACCCGGCGATTAGAACGCATCCATCTCACTTGCTTGGAGATGGCACCGCGGAAGGCAGTAGGGCTTAAGGGCTTAGGGGCGTAGGGGGCGACATGCGAACTGGAGTATTGCTCTGCCCCGTCGCTCCGAAATCGGAAGACGAAACAGCCCCAAGTACGAAGTCTTGACCTCTCTACCTCCAAGCCCCCAGACCACAGGACCTCAAGACCCCACTTGCCCCAAGGATCGGTCGAAAGGAGCGCCCGACCGCCTCAACCCTCAAGACCGGAGACCTATTGGGTCGGAGGTCCGTAGATCTGATTGATAGCTCGTTGATCCCAGGCGTCGAGGACGGCGCCGCGCCCATCGTCGTGGGCCGGCCCGAACATGAGGGCTTCCGCCTCATCCGCATGCGCCAAGCCCAGGCTGTGCCCGACCTCGTGGGCCACTACTTCCAGAATCCTGGTTCGATCGCCAGCAAAGAAACACCCTGAACCGTTGTTGATGACGATGTCAGAGCTCGAGATCTTCATGAAGACCCGGTCGCCAACGCGTCCCTGCTGCCCCACCTCGCTTACCCGACACTGCTGATCTCGTCCGCTTTCGAACCAGACCCCGGACACCGCCAGCACCCCACCTGCCTGACAATCGTAGGATCCGACTATCCACTCTTCGGGGTCTTCGAACAGAACCGTATTGAGATCGTCGCGCTCCGAGAGGCCAGCCTCTGAAGACGTGGCCCCATCCAACGAGAGGTGAAGACGGCCGGCGGTGGCCATCTCCCAGACTTCCAGGGCCATGGACAGGTCTCTGTAGTCCAACAGGCCGTCGAGTCGGCCGAGATTCACCTTCCAGGAAATGGGTCGGCGTCGATTGAAACCGAACCACCGAAAGCCCAGGTCCGTGCAAGGCTCGGTGAGCATCGCCGACGGAGCCCCGTTCTCGCTCGATACCACCGCACTTTCGACATCCAGGTAGCCTGCCTTCTGGACGACCCCTGACTCTCGCTCCTCCAGCCATCTCGTGAAGGCGTCCCAGCGCCGAGGAGGATCGAGCGACACAACAAGACCCTGGGACAGAAGGCCCCAATCGGAAGGGGCCTGGAGGGCCTCACTGAGGTCCCGCACCGCCAGGTGCTGCCCTCCCAACTGCACCTCGTGAAAGGCGCCCAGCATCAGATGCAGAATGCCATAGGTGCCGTCTGGTCGCGGCACCAGGAACAAGAGGACCCTTTCGCCCGGCAGAAACTGTGGACTGCCCCAAACTCTGAGACCTACACCATCCGGACCGATACCGCCGGCCAAACGGACAACTACGGTACTGCCAGCGACGAAGCCCTTCAGCACCCTCTCCACTTGGACGAAGTAGTCTGTGGAGGGTGGCGCCGGAATGGGCGCCGGCTCCCTTGCGACGACGACGGCTTGGATGATCACCGTCGCCTGATTCGACAAATCCTCGTCGGCGATCATCTTGTAGCTCGTCGCCCGGGACGCGCTCACCGGAAGCAGCAGGAGCAGACCAACGACGCCCAGAGCCGAGTTCTTCTTCTTGGAGCTGTCTTTGGAGCTTGTCGAGGAGGTCTTCTCTTTCTCTTTGGTGTCCGACTTGGCGTCACCCGACTCCTTGGGCTTCGATTTCGAGCCTTCTTTGCCGTCCGATGAATCTCCCGTTGAAGAGGAGCTCTTCTTGGCGTAGTCGGTGACATACCAACCGGTTCCCTTGAACTGGAAGGCCGGTGCCGAGAGGAGTCGTTTCATCACCCCGCCACAGGATTCACAGACCCCGATCGGAGGCGCACCGACCCTCTGCAGGACCTCGATTCGGTCGCCACAGGAATCACATTCGTATTCGTAGAGCGGCATGGGGTCTCGTTCTCTTGATCTCTCGACTGTGATGGTCTCGCTCGGAAACTCTCACTTGTTCATCCGGTCGCCCGAGGTTCCCAGCGTGATCTTCAACGGGCCGCCGCCTGCAGCCTGCCCGTGCCTCCGCCGGACCAGTCTCAGCACCTGAAAAGCGTACAGCAATTTGGCAGATTCGGCTGGCGGCCTGCCCCCCTCGCCACAGAGTTGGTAGAGCGTTCTGGAACCATTCACCCGCAGGAGCAGCTTGTAGTCGTCCCGGTCGAGGCCGGTTTCGACTAGATCCTCGGCCTCGTAACAGGGTTCCAGCAGGGTCTCCTTGCTACCGAGCCTGGATACCAGGGGCTTGGCGTCGGGCGCGCTCTTGATCCCTTGGACAATGACCCGTGGAATGGGCAGCTGAATCTGCACCATCTCTTCCTTTTCGAGGTCGCCTACCCCGAAGGTGACCTCTCCATCCTGCCAATAGAACAGACTCCAGACGATCGCCTCGATCTGATTTCGAATCGACTCGAATACCTCGTCGGGGGGCAGCATTCCCCGCTCGATGAGCAATGCTCCCAGGCGCTTGTTCGAGGTCTCCCTGAGACGGCCGACGCTTTCCAACGCGTCTCTGGGCAAGATCTCCGCCCGCATAAGGTAGGCGCCAAGGCTGTCCTCCCGATCCGTCGAACTGGCATGGATGATGTAGCCGTCACGAATGTAGACTCGCTTGATGAGGCCACCACGCCGCACCTCGATGACACCAGGAACGCGAAATCGATCAATGGTGTGCAGCATCTCGGGCAGAGTGGTGTCCGCCAGATTGCCGCGATATTTGAACTTGGGACTCACAGTGTGCTCAGTGCTGTTTTTGCTTTGACCAGGCCGGTAGACGGACAGGTTCGAAGGGGACGACGAGCGGCGCCGAGTATAGCATCGGGCTTTGACTCACTCATGTGATAAAGACCTCTGCCCCACGACATCAAAGGCTCTCCTATGACCACCGACGAATGGATCTCTCCTGAAGGCGCCTGGCTTCGATTGGCAGAGCACTGCTCACCCCTCGGGCCAGAAAAAGTAGACCGCAGATCAACCCTGGGGCAGGTGCTCGCTGAATCGCTGGCAGCTACCGTGGATATCCCCCCAGCTGACGTCTCGGCCATGGACGGTTTCGCAGTATCCGAAGAGGTGGCAGCAGGCGATCGCCTGCCCATCTGCGGCATCATCGCAGCCGGTTCGAGCCCCGATTGCGAGATCGAGAGAGGCTGCGCGATGCGCATCATGACCGGGGCGCCCATCCCGCGCGGCGCCGATCGGGTCGTCCCTGTCGAACAGACCACCTCCACCAGGGACGAGGTGCTGTTTCGTTCTGGAACTGAAGCAGGTTCCCATATTCGACGACAGGCCGAAATTCAGCGCCGGGGAGATCCCCTGCTGCCGGCCGGCTCGATGCTCACGGCCGGCGGCTTGGGCCTGCTGGCGACCCATGGCATTGCCTCCGTACCGGTCCACCGCAGACCCCGGGTGGCATTCCTGGCAACAGGCGACGAGGTGGTGCCGCCGGACACCGAACCCCTCCCCGGACAGTTGAGAGATTCCCATACCGATTTCCTGCTGGCTGCATGCCGCTCACTCGGGCTCGAGCTCGAGCCCCTCGGCATCGCAGCAGACCGTCCGCAGGAGCTGCGGGAGAAGATCGGGGCGGGACTGGAGGCTGATGTGCTTCTCATCGGTGGGGGCGTCTCAAAAGGCGAATACGACTTTGTCGAGGGTGTTCTGACGAAGCTGGGCTGCGAATTGCTGTTCGGCGCTGTAGCGATTCAGCCTGGCAAGCCACTGGTCGCCGCCCACCACCCAGGTGGACTGGTGTTCGGCCTTCCCGGTAATCCTGCCTCCGTCATGGCCGGGTTCTTCTTGTTCGTGCGACCCACCCTCAGGCGATTGATGGGACTCCAAGACGGCTTCTGGCATGGAGCCCTGGCTGGAGAGCTGACTGCGCCCCTTCCTGCCGCCAAGGGAAGGGATCGCTTTCTCACCGCCGAGGTCCACTTCCGGGACGGACATCTGCTGGTGGCACCGATGGCGCCCAAGGGCTCCCATGACCTGGCGGCCTTCGCCAGAGGTACCGGCCTGGTGCGCGTGCGGGCCCACTCGCCCGAGGCCCGTCCCGGACAGGCCTGTGAGGTGCTCCCCCTGGCGAATTGGCTCTCGACTGGTGGATGAGTGACCGGACGTCAGACGAGCGGCCGCGACTTGAGCGAAACCCGGGAGGCTGGAACTCGTAGAGAGGTAGGAACCCTCTTGGAGGAGATATCCATGCGATTCGTCAAGATGCTGATTGTCTCAGGAGCATTCCTGGGTATGCCACTTGCCTCGACTGCCAGCGACTGCCCCCGCAGCGAGCCTCGAGACGCCACTCTGGATGCGGCTGGAGCAACGACGCTCCGTGTCGAGGCAGAGGCCGGAATCCTGATGATCAGAGGCACCTCGGGACTGACGGAAGTGCGGGTGCAAGGCAAAGCGTGCGCTCCTGACAAGGACGTCCTGGACGAGATCGAGCTTCGCACCGACCGCCGAGGCAACACCCTCTACATCGAGGTAGAGATCCCCGACGGCAACTGGAGGCGCAACAGCCCCTACCTGGATCTGGAGATAGAGGTACCAGAGTACATCCTTCTCGACGTCGAGGACGGCAGTGGCTCAGTAAAGATCGAAGGGGTCCGGGGCCTGGAGCTCGAAGATGGATCCGGGGACATTCTCGTTCACAATATCGCGGAGGACATCGAGATCGTTGATGGGTCTGGTGAGCTGGAGGTCACTGACGTAGGTGGCAGGATCCGTCTCAACGACGGCTCGGGAAGCCTCGAGATCGAGCATGTTGGCGGGCCGGTCTCCATCGAAGACGGCTCCGGTGAGATCACCGTGCGCGACACCGAGGCCGGTGTGGAGATTGTCGAGGATGGCTCCGGGAGCATCGAGCTCGACCACATCGGCGGCGATGTGCTGGTGCAGGAGGATGGCTCCGGGAGCATCCGAGCCGAGCACGTCGCCGGCGACTTCATCGTCGAGCGAGATGGCAGCGGCGGAGTGACTTTCAATCACATCGAAGGCGACATCAAGGTGCCCTAGGCTTCAGCTGCCCTTGGCATTTCCGCACCCTTGGTACCCTGCCCCACCCTTTCGGGTGGGGCTTTTCTTTGCCCCTAGGCGTACATTGAAAGGGCCACGACAAAGGCAAACCCGACGAGAGTCGGGGGCGCAAAGCCACGGGTCCTAGTTTCCGCCAGGACGGACCTCCGCCTCGCAGGACCTCAGGACCGCCGAGCCGCCGAAGGCTGGTCACTCAAGAGGCCGAGCACCATGCGTGCTCGACCGACCGTTTTTGTTGAACTGACGAGCTTCGACACCCATTGAGGAGTTCCGCGCGCGAAAGGAGATGGAAATGGGCGACAAGGTGGTTCGCAAAATGTTCATGGGAGCGCTTCTCGTTTCCCTGCTGTCTGCACAGGCACTGCACGCCGGCGGCACTCAGGTGACGCTCGACGACGCAGTCTGGGACTTCGCGCAAGATCAGCTCGAGGTCTATGTTGGAGAATCGGCCAACGCAACTGGTGACTTCAACAACGATGGCTATGCGGATGTAGTAATCGGCTCGCGATTCTACAACTCAGGTCAATACCGTTCCGGAAGAGTCTGGGTGTTCTACGGCTCCGAAAACGGCCCCTCCACCACACCCGACCTGACGATCAATCCTCCCCAAGTCGCCATGAATGGTTTCTTTGGAGAAGCGGTGGCCACGCTGAACGTCGACGGTGACGAATACGACGACCTCCTCATCGGCATGCCGAACTACGATGTGAACGCCAATTGGGATGAAGGGGCGGTCTTCCTCTACTACGGTTCGAGCTCCGGCCTGGACGGATCGTACGACTGGAAGGTCACAGGGAATGCCCTGTACGCCCACACCGGCATCGATGCAGCACCCGCCGGCGACATCGATGACGACGGCTACGACGACATCATCATCGGTGCGATGCGTTACGACTCCTGCAACGGCACGATGCCGATCATCAACCACGCCTACGTCTACATGGGATCCGACTCTCTGCTCGGTGACACGACCGTCGCCACCGCAGACTGGTATGCCATGGGCGATCAATGTAACCCATCGGCTCCAATTCCCAGGGACGCAGGATTCGGAATGAATGTCGGTTTTGCCGGCGATGTCAACGGGGACGGCTATGACGACATCTTCGTCGGCGCACCGCGCTACGATTCCGGCCAGATCGACGAGGGAAAGCTCTTCGTCTGGCACGGCTCGGCAACCGGACTTGGAGACACAGGTAGTCCCTCAAATGCCGACTGGACTGCGGAAAGTGATCAGGCAAACGCCTATCTTGCAACCGCCTCTCAGACCTCCGTCAGTAGCGGCGACCTCAACGACGACGGTTACGGCGACCTGGTCGTCGGCTCGCGCCACTACGACTACTTGGCAAACTTGGATGGAGTCGTCGCGGCCTGGTACGGATCCGGCACCGGCCTCGGAGACAACGGAACGCCATCTAACGCCGACTGGCTCGCCTATGGTGCGGCGGAAGGAGATCAACTCGGCGCCAACCTGACTGTCCTGGACTACAACGGAGACGACCTCGATGACCTCCTGGTCGGGGCAATCGGCCACACTGTCGGCTTAGAAGTTGGCGCAGGTATGGCCGTCCTCTGGTTGGGAAGCGGCGACGGCCTGAGTTTCGACGGATCTTCTAGCTACGCAGACTGGGTGGTCGAAGGGGACCAGGCGGCTTCCTACTTGGGATGGTCCCTGTCGGCCGGTGACACCGACGGTGACGGCTTCGAAGATCCTCTCATCGTCGCCCCGTACTACGACCTGGTCAACAAGGACGCCGGCAAGGTCTGGGCCTTCCCCGGAGAGGCCGTCATCTTTTCGGGCAACTTCGAGACTGGCGACACGCTGAGGTGGGAGTAGAAATTGCGGTGAGTCGCAGTCTGTCCGTCGTCTTGCCGTGACTTCGGACGAACTGATCCTCACTTGCTGCATGCCTGGGAATGGAAATGACCGCCTCCACCGGGGGCTCCGGGCTGATGGCCAAAGGTCTAGATGCTCGATCCCCACCCCCCGGCAATAACATAAGGGGACGACGCAGCATTTGATTCATCGTCCGCATTGTCGTTACTTGTGGATAACTCAGCTCGGGTTTCTTCGAGAGCCCCCTCTAGATCTGGCAGGCCCCAGGTGGGAGGGTTCTGAGTCGAGGGTCTCCTGCCAGTCTTCTGCTCCGGGGGGATAGCCACCGTCTGGGTTTCAGATAGACCACAGGTCTGCGCCATACCTCTCTCCTTCCGGCCTACTCGGTGGAACTTGAGCGAATCCTGACGGCAATCTTCCACCGGAGCAACACCCCAACGGGTAGGTACCTATAGCGCCTCTCCCCTTCGAGAGACCTACCCTCAGGACGGCCAGCCCCGTTTCAGAGGCTTGCTGCCGGTGAACAGCACGCCACTTCTCCGCCTTCCTCAACCCGGTTTCTGGAAATCTGCTCTGGACAGGAGTAGCCTTTCGGGAGTCATGAGGCTTCGGGATCGCTGGATCGACCTGCTCTACCGGGCAGCGACGGGCACCAGAAAGACCCGGGTGCTTCTGACTCCGATTGGACTTACGGTATTCGGCTTGTTCACGACACTATTCGTACTTGCCGGGCTTCTTGTCGACAAGCTCTTGGGCCTCCCAGATCTTCTGCCAGAGCGCACGAGACTCTCAGCAGCACTGCCGCTAATTGCGGTTGGGGTTGTGGTCATGGCCTGGTCCGTGATTCACTTCTTGAAAGTCGAGGGAACGCCAGTCCCCTTCAATCCGCCTCCCAAGTTGGTCACGAGCGGCCCCTACCGGTACGCCAGGAATCCAATGGTGACAGGGGTCTTCATCCTTCTCTTCGGCATAGGCTTTGCCGTCAACTCTGCTGCACTCGTGTGCTTCTTCACTCCGCTGTACGTGCTGGTCAATGTGTGGGAGCTGAAGCAGATTGAGGAGCCTGAACTGGTGAAGCGGTTGGGCGACGAATATGTCGAGTATCGAAAGCAGACCCCTATGTTCTTCCCCGGGCTCAGAAGAGAACGGGGCTGAAGCTCAGGCAACTCATCATTGCAGGCACTTCAAAATGCCTATCCAAGGTCCTATCGGGATCTTTCTGATCGCCACCGTCGTCTGGGCGGGCTTCTGGCTTGCGGGACTGCCTTCCTACTACCAGCAGTACTCGAAGCTCGCCATGATTTGGTTTGACTCGCTTGTGCTGATTCCCATAGCCGCTATCGCCTATGTCTTTCTGAAGCGCCTACGACCCGAGAAGCGGCTTGCGACTGCATGCTGGCTCGCTTTCTATTTCACAGTTCCTCTAGCAGTCTACGATTGGCTCTACTGCGGCCTCTATTTGGGGCACGGTGTGCAGTTCATTTCAAAATACTGGTATCTGACCGTCTACTACGCAATACCCTGGATTCTCTTGCCAATCATGGCGCTTCTCCTGAATCACACTCGCTCAGGGGCAAAGGACGATTCGAGCTTGTGCCTCTAAAGGGCTCAGGCCCAGCGAGTACCAAGGCCACGTCTCCTCCAGCCAGGGGTCCAGCTCATCCAGAGCGAGCTAGGCCATTGGTACAGCCCCGCACTGGCTGGGACAAGGTGTAACAGCTTGCCCTCGCCAACTTCCTAAACCCGGTTTCTGGACATCCGCTCCGCAGAGGAGTAGCGTTTTAGATACCTCGACAAGGGTACGCCAGCCGAGAGGCTGAGCACACAAAGCTACGGGTCCTACTCCAAAAGGAAGACCGCCGGGCTGCCGAAGGATGGAAGGGGCCCTCGCCCGAATCGAGAGGGTTTCCACGATGTCCGACTCAATCGACCAAGGAGGAATGAGAATGAAGAAGCGTGTATCGATGATCGGAGCAGTTCTCGCGCTGCTGGCTCTCGGGGCAGGGAGCTTCGCTCTCACATACGACTTTGAATCGACCGCGGCAACGGCTTGTACGGGTTTGGCGGTCTGTGTCCTCACTGTCGAGGGAGTCCCTCTGGAAATCAGTGCGGGGCTCACGGACTCTTCTGGGAACTTCACTCAAGGACTAGAGGGAGCCGCCATGTACGTCGAGGTGGACCCGGACCTGAATCGAGGGGGGCTGGGAGTCGTGACCAGCGACAGCAGCGCCACCCAGGTCCAGCTCGATACTCCCGTGTCCGGTATGGGTGAAGCGTTGGTCTTTTTCTTCGATCCGTCATTCATTACCGAGTCCATTACCGTGACGACCTGTGGTGGTGGTGAAGGGCCCAGGATCTTTATCGACGGTGACATCGTTGGCGACTATGAATGCCCTCCAAACGGAGTCAGTCACTTGACGGTCCCGCTGGTCGGCAGAAGCTCGGTACTCTTGATCACTCCTCGCCCTGACCTCTCCGATGACAATGACTTCTACATCGAATCGATCGAGGGAGTCGTCGAGGTGGTCATCGATGGTTGCAGGACCAAAGTCTACGACCAGGTCTACATGGGCTCCACCATTACCGAGTTGATCGCGGGTTGTGCCGACCGGGCTAGGAACCACGGTCAATTCGTCCGTTGTGTAGCCCATCTGACAGGTGCACTGAAGCGGGCAGGGATCATCAGCGGCCGAGAGAAAGGCAGGATCCAGCGCTGTGCGGCGCGCGCGGATATTCCTTAGATCGCCAGAGTATCTCGCTTCCAGCCGGGCCTCGCGCCCGGCCTTCTCTTGCATTGCACTGTCACAACTGCCGCATTCGAATGGCAGGGGAGTCACTTCTACATCTTGTATTGGGCCGCAGGCAAGTCTTCACTCAGACCATCCCATCTCATCAGGCGCCACTCGAATTCACGGAGTCGGCGCCTTTTGTCTATCTGCTCAGCCTGCCGCCATTCGGGGTCGCTGAGGATCCGCTCGACCACGCGGAGCAGCCGCTCGCTATCGGTGTCCATGCCGCATTGGTGTCGGGAGCGGGGCTCGGGGTGACGGCGCTCATCCGACTCATAGCCAACTGGCTATCAACCTACCCGTTGGGGTGTGTCGCATCTGGTAGCAAGTCTGTTTGGTAGGGAACGCACCGATAAAGGCAAACCTGTCGAAAGGCAGGGACGCAAAACTACGGGTCCTCGCTTCCTCCGCGACGGAGTCCCGCCACGTAGGACCCAAGACCGCCGGGCTGCCGAATGCTGCGCCAGATGTCATTCTGTGGAGAAATGAAAAGGCCGTGATGAAACGAACAACAACTCTCATCCAGTTCCTTTTGACGGTGGCAGCCGTCGGCTTCATCTTGGCCCAAGGTGGTGACATCGCCTTGGCTGCGGTTGCCAAGACCGGCCAGCAACTTTGCTGGGATGCCGCCGGTAACCCGATCGCATGCGCTGGCACCGGCCAGGATGGAGAGCATCAAGCCGGCGTGACATGGCCGATTCCTCGCTTCACCGATCTCGGCAACGGCACGGTCCTAGACAACCTGACGGGTCTGATCTGGCTCAAGGACGCCGATTGTTTCGGTTGGCACCAGTGGGCCTCGGCCCTGTCAGAGGTCGCCGCCTTGAACCTCGGATCGCGGACGTGTGAGAGCTACGTCGCCTGGGCCCAGAACGATTGGCGACTACCGAACATCAGAGAGCTGACAAGCCTATGGGACTTCGGCGTCAAAGACCCGTCGCTCCCCGCGGGCCATCCGTTTGTCAACGTTCCCACACCCGGTAGCAACTATTGGTCGTCCACATCGGTGATTTCCTCTTCAAGCATCGCCTGGGAAGCGGAGACCTACTCGGGACATGCGAAGGTCATCGCCAAGGCCGAAAACAAAAGGGTCTGGGCCGTTCGCGGCGGCACAACAGTCGGAGTCATCTTGTTCGACGGCTTCGAGTCCGGCGACACTACAGCGTGGTCGAATACTGTGCAGTAACCACACGGCCGCGACTCTCATCCACTTCACCCGGTTTCTGGACATCTGCTCTACAGAGGAGTAGCGTCTTAAGAACCTCGACAAGGGTTCACCAGCCGAAAGGCTCAACACACGGATCGCATGCAAAGGGAGACCTGAACCATGAAGCGTTATCTGCTCGTCATCGTGACCGCCGTCCTCTGTGCGGGCCTCGCAGTTCCGAGTCCGGCCCAAACCGTCATCAGCGGCCGGACCGGCGGAGGGGCCTACTACCAGATCGCAGTTCCCGATGCATGGAACGGTGACCTGGTCATCTGGAACCACGGCTTCAGCCTGGACCCCGCATCCCCGAACCCCGATCTCGGACCGCTGGCCGATCTGCAGCTCGCCGAAGGCTATGCCGTGGCGGCGTCTTCCTATCGGCAGATCGGCTGGGCCGTTTTCAAGACCAAGAACGACCTGCAGGGCCTCTACGCCAAATTCGTCAGAGAATTCGGCCACCCCTCCCAGGTCTTCGTGACAGGAGCCTCGCTGGGGGGCATCGTTACCGCTGCGGCCATCGAAGAGGCGCACATCGGCAACGTCGTGGGTGCCTACCCGTTTTGCGGCGTACTCGCGGGTAGCCGCAACTGGGACGGCGCGCTGGACTACCGTCTGATGTACGACGACATCTGCGGGGAGGTGCCAGGCGCCTTCATTCCCGGCGGGGCCGAGGGCTTGCCCGAGGACTCGAATCTCACTCCCACCGACACCTTCGTGGCGATCGACGCTTGCTTCGGGCTCTTCTTCCCGCCGGGCCGGACGTCGGACCAGCAGGCTCGCCTCGATCGCTTCCTGGCGATCAGCCAGATTCCTGAGAATTTCATTCTCACAGACGTGGGCTTCTTCGCCACCTTCGGCATGAGCGATTTGGTCCACTCACAGACCAAGCTCAACGGCAAGCTGGGAACAGGAAACATGGACGTCGACTACGGGGATCCCCTCATGAACGCTTCGATCGAGCGGGTCGAGCCCAACCCCGGTGCTGCCAATCGCTTCGAGAAGAACTACACCCCGACCGGCTACGTGGGCGACGTCAAGATCGTATCGCTGCACACCGACAAGGATGGCCTCGTCCTGGTGGAGAACGAGCACGAGTACGCCGAGGTGGTGCCGCCTTCGAATCTGACCGTTGCAATCGTCGTTGAAGCGGTACCGAGCCACTGCGGGTTTTCAGTCGCCGAGCTTGTCGCCGGGTGGGAGACTCTCAGGGGTTGGGTCGCCGGCGCGCCGCAGCCCAGCGCGGCTGCAATTCAAGGCCTCTGCAATGCGATTGCGCCGGCGTTCGGCGGGCCGTGTCGAATTGATCCGACCTTCGTGGTGCCCGATATGGACGGCCGTGTGCGCCCACGTTGAGGCGAGGCTTCTCCCTTTTTCCGCCGTTCAGGCTCAGAGCTGCAGAGAAGGCCGGGCCTCGCGCCCGGCTTTTTCTGGTCCTGCTAGCCGGCCTCTGCGGGTAGTGCTGTCCTTCTGTAAAAGCGTAGGATAGGGCCAAGCCAGAACTAGGACGGCCTCCATGATCGGCGAGACCCTCTCGCACTACAAGATCCTCGACAAGCTCGGGGCGGGTGGAATGGGAGAGGTGTACCGGGCCGAGGACACGACCCTGGATCGGGAGGTGGCGCTCAAGATCCTGCCGCCCGAGCTGGCCGAGAGCCAGGAGCGGCTGGACCGCTTCCAGCGCGAGGCCAAGACTCTCGCGGCCTTGGACCATCCGAACATCGTCACTGTCTTTACAGTCGAGCAGGCAAAGGACGTACACTTCCTCACCATGCAGCTCGTCGAGGGCAAACCGCTCTCCCAGCTGATCCCTAGAGGCGGCATGCCGCTGGAGCGGATCTTCGATGTCGCCATCCCTCTGGCCGATGCCCTGGCAACAGCCCACGAGACGAGAGTCATCCATCGGGATTTGAAGCCCGCCAACATCATGGTCACCGACGAGGGGCGGGTGAAGGTCCTGGACTTCGGCCTAGCCAAGCTGAGAGAGGAGATGGCCCCAGGCAAAGCTACTGAGCTACCCACAGAGCCCCTCACTGAGGAAGGCCGGGCTCTTGGTACCGTGCCCTACATGTCGCCCGAGCAAGTGGAGGGTAGACCGGTCGATGAGCGCTCGGACCTCTTTTCTCTGGGAGTCATTCTCTTTGAGATGGCAACAGGGCAAAGACCGTTCCAAGGTGACAGCCCTGCATCGGTGATGTCCGCCATTCTTCGCGACACACCCTCCTCGGTCACTGAATTGAGGAGTGTGCTACCTCGGCAACTGGCCAGGATCATCCGTCGCTGTCTGGTCAAGGAGCCTGAAAGACGTTTCCAAACCGCCCGGGAGTTGGCCATCGAGCTCGACGAGCTGCGCTCGGAAGTGGCCTCCGGCGAGGCGTGGGGGATGTCGGCGCCCCACCGGAAGCGACGCCGTGTTGCCCGGTGGGCCGGGCTGGGCGCTGTGGGTATGGTCTCGCTGGCTGCCCTCGCGGTCCTCTTCTGGGTTCTGCGACCTGATCGAGAGGCGGCAGAGAGTGACTCTGCAAAGGAGAGCGCGACCTTCACCAACCGGGTCTTCGACACGGCTACGAAAGGGAAGGTGAGCGCCTCGCCAGACGGTCGGTATTTCGTTTATGCCAGCGATGCTGTAGACAGCTGGGACATCTATCTGCGGCGAATCTCAGGCGGTAGGGCCATCAACCTGACTGAGGACTCACCCGAAGACGACAAACAGCCCGCGTTTTCGCCCGACGGTGAGTGGATCGCCTTTCGCTCGGAGCGAGAGGGCGGTGGGATCTTCGTGATGGGTGCGACCGGAGAGACCGTCCGGCGCGTCACAGACCACGGGTACTACCCCGACTGGTCGCCGGACGGCACGAAGATCGTGTTCTCGACCTCGGCGTCGGTTGACTTGAATCGATGGAGTGGCGACAGTAATCACCGAATCTGGATCCTTGATCTTCCGAGCGGGGACCTGGAACGGGTGCTGGACCACAGCGCGCTGATGCCAGCCTGGTCTCCCGACGGTCGCTGGATAGCCTTCTACGCGGTGTGGGGATCTCCCGGGACGGAGGCGGAGATCCAGTACGATCTGTTCACGGTTCCCGCAGGGGGCGGCACTCCGAACGCCGTCACTGAGGACGCGCAATTCGAGCACTCGCCTGCCTGGTCTCCTGACGGCCGGAGTTTGTACTACGTCACCGACGCAGGGGGCAGCCGCGATCTGTGGAGAGTGTCCATCGACGAGCTGACCGGCAAGAGGCTTGGGGATCCCGAGCGAATGACCTCGGGGAGTAGCGTGGCACACATCTCACCTTCGGGTGGCCGAAACCGGGTTCTCTACACAGCCGAGAGAGCCTTCCGCGAGATCCTCGGAGTGCCGTTCGACCCCGTGACCGAGAAGGTTACTGGACCACCGGTCTCGATCACACCACCCGGGTTGCAGGCCCGGCACCCTGCAGTTTCGGCCGACGGCGAGTGGATTGCGTTCAGCGCCGAGTTTGGCCACTTTGGCAGCTTCTCCATCGGGGTCGTCCGAAGGGATGGGTCCGGGCTGCGTCAGGTCACCGAATCAGGTGCCAGAGATCACGCTCCCGACTGGTCGCCGGACGGCCAGCGCCTCGCCTTTTACAGCAATCGCTCGAGCAGACCCTTCGGTGGGTGGATTGTCAATGCCGACGGAGGCGGACTCTGGCTGATGACGGACTCCCCTGGTTTTAAGGTCGGAAATCCGAAATGGTCACCCGATGGCCTGCAGCTGTCTTGGTGCAACTCGGAGGCGCATATCTCGAGCACTGACAAGCCCTGGAGCGAAGAGCCTCCCACGCAACTTCCTCCAGTCGGTGAGGATTACAATACGTTCTGCCCCGGTGCATGGTCTCGGGACGGCAAGATCCTGGCAGGAGTGGTCCCGCGACAACCAACGGATGAAATCGAATACCTGGTGGCTGTCTATTCCTTCGACACCCAGCGCTACCAGGTTCTGACCGCACCGCTTCCGGGTGTGGACGGCTTAGACGATGTGCGGCCCCAATGGCTCAGCGATGGGAGGAGACTGTTTTTCAAGAGTCGTGGCGGCGACGGTGCATACTCCATCTTGGACACCGAGACGGGTGAGCAGCATGAAGTGCTCACCGGTGAGAACCTCGCAATCGGTCGAAACGGGCGGGCCTACATAGCGATGATCTCGCCAGACAATCGAAACTTCTATGTCCATTGGTCCTACTCCGAGAGCAACATTCGGATGCTGACCCTGGGTAAGCAGAAGTAGCTGCTGCGACCACCCCCGCTTCCAGGCCCTGCTGAAGAAGTACGGGGAGGAAGGGTGGTGCCCTGCTCTGTGGGTTCCCACCGGCAAGACTGAAACCAGATCCCCTACACCCTCTCCCCTCGCTCCCCCGGGACCCACCGGGCCCCCCGCCTGGCCTTTTCTTTGCTCAGCGCGTGAGCGCGAAGTAGATCACGTAAAACCACGAGAAGATGCCGTGGAGGATGGCCCACAGAATCGACTGATTGACCGACCAGGAGATGGCGATCGCCATCGCCGAACCGAAGCTGATTCCAGACCTCGCGGCTTCTCTTTTCCACATCTCTTGCTCCTCCTCTCAATCCGGATTGCGATGATTCTCGCACGCCGGGCCTCGCGCCCCGGCCTTAGCTTTGTCTTGCGGGCTAGCCCCTCGGGTGGCACCCCTACTCTGCGGGAACCCCATAGGCAAGATGCTCAGGCGGGGTTCATAAGTCCCCACCCTCGCCCTTACACCCACTCTGGGAATGGCTGTTTAGACGCCCTAATCCACACCATGAAGGCCCTAGAACCTGACCCGAAAGAACTCTCCCTGAGGGGACAGTCAGCCCACTTTTCCGGGGTCAGAAATGCCTGTTTCAGGGACCCGCCACACATAGCCAATCAGCTATCAACCTACCCGTTGGGGTGTGTCCTTCCAGACACCAAGTCTGTTAGGAAAGTAGTGCACCGACAAAGGCAAACCTGTCGAAAGGCAGGGACGCAAAGCTACGGGTCCTCGCTACCTCCGCATTCAGCGAAGGTCCCCAAGACCGCCGGGCTGCCGAAGGGAGGGAAGGGTTCGGTCTTCGGTAGAAAGGAGGGACTATGAAAGTCTGGAAGGTGGGTTTGCTAGGGTTGGTGCTCTGCCTCGGGGCAGCACGGGCACAAGAGCCGGAGCCCTTGGGCGATGAGTTCCAGGTCAACTCCTACACGACGGACTATCAAGCCGGGCCTGAGGTCGGCATGGGAGAC
>JBATEX010000204.1:0-1685 GCA_049664225.1 Thermoanaerobaculia bacterium | reverse complement strand
CATCGCTTCCATAGCGGCCCAGGCGAGGGCGTGCTTGCCGGCCGAGAACTGCGTCACCTGGTCCGAATGGCAGTCGTTGCACGTGTTCAGTGTCGGCAAGCTGACCTTGTCGACGTCGTCAGCACTCGAGTGCCCTTCGCCGTGACAGGCGTCGCACGCCACATCGGCCTGAGAGTGTTTGCTCAGATTCCAGTCGGCCACGATGTTTGGCGTGACCTCCGTATGGCAGTCCACGCAGACGTTGGCCACGGATGGCGCCGCCAGAAGGACGATGCTGCAGAGAGTCAGCAGTATGGCTCGAGACATGGTCTTCCCTCCTCGAGAAAGTGTGGCGGGCCGATGGGTCCACCTAGGAATCATTGTAGAGGAATCTACAGGTGAGGCGGGGTGCCAGGACATGATCCCGGTCATGTGCCGGGGTCCGTTCGGCATGACTCTGCGGCTCGAACGTAGGTTTTCGGCTAGAATCGTCCCTACATTCCTGAAAGGAGAGGTCCTGATGCGTGGAATCACTGTACTCATCTGTCTATTGCTGTCTGTTGGCACCCCGGCCCTGGCTGAACACCACGAAGGGGAAGGCTCGATGTACACGGCCACCCTGGCAGGCAATTACGAGTTCGTTTCCGGCCGTTTGGTGCAACTGGCCGAGGCGATGCCGGAAGAGGTCTACACCTGGCGGCCCGCCGATGGCGTCCGCTCGACATCCGAGACTCTGATGCATGTGGCTGGTGCCAATCTCGGCCTGCCCATGATGCTCGGGGTGGCGCCGCCTGAAGGCATGGAGATGTCCGAGGACATGAGGGCGCAGATGCAGGAGCGGGAGAAGAACGTGACTGCCAAGGCGGACGTCATCGCTGATCTGAAAGAGTCGATCGCGTATGGTAAGAGCGCCATTGGCGACTTTCCCGCCGCGCATCTCGGAGACGAGGTCGAGTTCTTCGGGATGAACATGTCGAAGGGCGACGTACTGCTGGTCCTCCTCAGCCACTCCCACGAGCACCTTGGCCAGCTGATCGCCTACGGCAGGAGCAACGGTGTCGTGCCGCCCTGGAGCCAGCCGAAGCCGGAAGAGGGCCATTAGCCGAGCGCCCTATCGCGAGGGCTATTTCGGTTCGATAGGTTTTGGGGTCTCACCGCTGCGCTGGGGGGCGAAACGCGCGCGGCTGAGAGAGCTGACCAGGGTATCGAAATCGGTCACAGGGCCACCACTCGTCTCGGCGGGCTCCGCTGGCTCGGGTTGCCTGTAGGTTGGGACCTCGTGGGTCGGAACCTCGGCCTCGCCGTCCTTCTTCCCACGGAAAAGACGAGGGAGAACCCGAGTGACGACGACGAAGATTGCGATGATGAGCCAGGCCCAGCTGCCGATATCTGCCATGATCTTCCTACATCATACCTCCCCGACGCCCATGCGCTACAATGCGCCACACTTCTATGACGCTTGAAGCTGGAAGCAAGCTCGGCCCGTACGAGATCGTGGAGCCCCTGGGTGCTGGGGGCATGGGTGAGGTGTATCGGGCCCGCGACACCCGCCTCGAGCGCGAGGTGGCGATCAAAGTTCTTCCTGAGCACCTGTCCGAAAACCCCGAGCTACGCCAGAGACTAGAGCGTGAGGCCAGGGTCGTTTCGAGCCTGCAGCACCCCAATATCTGTACGTTGCACGACATCGGCTCGGAAAACGGAGTCGA
>JBATEX010000203.1:0-22817 GCA_049664225.1 Thermoanaerobaculia bacterium | reverse complement strand
AAACGCCATGGAAAGCGTCCTTCCCACCCAGATCCGGCGGCAGCCCGAAACGCGCACGTTGCTGATCCTCTGGAGCGACGGTCACGAGGCCGAATACGAGTACGACTACCTGCGCGGCTTCTGTCCTTGCGCTGGGTGCCAGGGCCACGGAGCTCACAAGGTCGAGTTCCAGGCGCCCGAGAGCCCGGTGGAGCCCCTGACGATCCGCCCGGTCGGCAACTATGCCATCTCGTTCCACTGGACGGACGCTCACTCCACCGGCATTTATCGATTCGATTTCCTACGCAGTATCTGTCCCTGTGATAGCTGTCGAGCCGAGAGGGGAGACGGTGTCTGAGCAGCCGCTGGGCAGGAAAAGAAAGGAGCAGGAATGCGAGCCATGGTTCTTTGTTTGTTGGGAGTTGTCGGTTTGACTCAGATCGCCCGCGGCGAGAACGTTGGAGAGGCACCCCGTGTAGTGCTGGAGACGAATCACGGCAATATCATCCTGGAGCTCTATCCCGACAAGGCGCCACAGTCGGTCGGAAATTTCCTCGCTTATGTGGATGAGGGGTACTACAGCGGCACCATCTTTCACCGGGTGATCGACGGATTCATGATCCAGGGTGGCGGATTCACGGACGACATGACGCAGAAGTCGACGAAGAACGGTGTGCCCAATGAGGCGGACAACGGGCTCAAGAATTCGCGCGGCACAGTCGCCATGGCTCGCACCACGGAACCCCACAGCGCGACCTCTCAGTTCTTCATCAACTTGGTGGATAACGCGCCTCTCGACCACACAGACAAGACGCCTCGCGGATGGGGCTACACGGTCTTCGGCAAAGTGGTCGAGGGCATGGACGTGGTCGACGCCATCGCCAAGGCTCCTACTGGCACGGTGGGACCCTTTCGCGATGTTCCAAGCGAGACGGTAGTCATCGTCTCCGCTCAGCGGTCGGAGTAAATACCGGCCCTGGAGTTCGGGGCAGGGAAGCCGCGGCGGCTTACTTCTTGGTCTTCTGGCGGATGAGGTCCAGGCAGGCCCAGAGGGTCTCTAACTGGTCCTTGCCATGAGGCAGGGACAGGCCCCTCCAGACGTCGCGAGTCGCCGACAGCAGCTCGTTGAAGTCTACGGGCAGGTTGCGTTGGATGATTCGTCGCACGACCACGAACAGATCGCTGGTCGTCCACAGAGCCGGCTGTTTGCCTGCCAGCTCCTGCCAACCGATGTGCAGCGCTTCCATCTGTCCTTGAGCCGCTTCGGAGTGGGCTGAGACCGCCCGCAAACTACGGATCTCCGGGTAGGACTCGAAGACCTGTCGGTCCGGCACCGTGCGGTCGCCGATGACCTGCCAGTGCTGGGGCAAGAGCTCTTCCTTGCGAACCTGCATCATGAGGGTGTCGAAGCGCGCCACGGACAGCTCCGAGAAAAGAGCGCCGAGAGTCGACAGGTCCTCGCCCTTTGCCCACCGGGCGATCTCTGCTCGAGAGGGAAGCGCTCGAGCCTTCTCCGCCGGCGACTCCGCGGGTGGCGGCTTGCCAGCGTTGGCTGTGCTCTCGGTCATGATGGTAGGAGATGGTGCCGAAGGCCGGACTCGAACCGGCACGGGTTGCCCCACACGCCCCTCAAGCGTGCGCGTCTACCAATTCCGCCACTTCGGCGCAGTCAGAGATTCTAGCAAGATCTTGGGACCACCGCGGTGACCTCTTGCAGCGCAGAACAACACGAAACCGCTATTGCTCTTCGGGTGGTGGCGGGGTCTCCTCTGAGAGTTCCTCTTCTTCCACGATGATGGCGGCCCCCTCTTCGGCGGCTGCTTCCGCAGCTGCCTCTTCGACCACTTCCTCTGCCGCCATGCCAGCGTCCGATGCCGGTACTTCAATCGGTTCGGCGGCCTCCTCCACCGTGCTCATGACGGAGCTCTGGCTGCTACCGGTCTGCAGGAAACCGATGGCCATGGTGGTGAGAATGAAGCCGACGAAGCCGGCCACGGTCATCTTGTGCAGGATGGTGGCGGCACCGCGTGCCCCGAAGGCGGCCTGCGTGCTACCGCCCCCGAATACCGAAAGATCCGCACCCTTGCCCTGTTGCAGTAGGACAACGAGGATCAGAAACAGACAGATGACGACGTGAATCGTGTAGAGAACATAGATCACAAACATTACCTCCCGGGCTCAAGAGTCTGAGCCGCAGCTGCGAATGATAGCGAGGAATTTCTCCGGGTCAAGGCTGGCGCCTCCCACCAGGAAACCGTCCAGGTCCGGTTTCGAGATCAGTTCGGCGGCATTCTGCGGGTTCACCGAACCGCCATAGAGGATTCGTTTGGCGTCGGCGGCGGTGTCGCCCAGCATCTCAGCAAGCAGGCCGCGCAGGAACGCGTGCGCCTCCTGAGCGATCTCCGGAGTCGCTGTTTCGCCCGTCCCGATCGCCCAGATCGGTTCATAAGCCAGCGTGAAAGTCGCCGGGCCATCGGTCAGCGCGGCGCGGAGCTGGCGCTCGAGGATCTCGAAGGTGCGGCCGGCCTGCCGCTCGCTGTGCGTCTCACCGACGCAGATTAGGGGGGTGAGCCCGTAGCGCAGAGCGGTGAGCGCCTTCTGACGTACCATGTCGTCGCTTTCGCCGTGATCCTGGCGCCGTTCGCTGTGACCGCAGAGAACCCAACTACACCCGGCGTCCACCAATTGGGGTCCCGAGACATCGCCCGTATGGGCGCCCCTCTCCTCCGGGTGGATATCCTGTCCGCCGCAGCCCACCTCGCTGTCCGCCAAAGCGTCGGCCACTGTCTGGAGCAGGGTAAACGAGGGAAAGATGACGACATCGGCCGGCAGTACACCCCCGGCGAGAAGAGTCCCGCAAAACCGCTGCGCGTCGTCGCGAACAAAATGCATCTTCCAATTGCCACCCACGAGAGGCCGGCGTTGATTGGGGCTCATGATTTCTTCTCCAAAGCTACGAGGCCAGGCAATGGCTTGCCGGCCAGGAATTCGAGAGAGGCTCCTCCGCCGGTGGAGATGTGGCTCACTCGATCGGCCACACCGGCTCGCCGAACCGCCGCCACGGTCTCGCCGCCGCCGACAACGGTGAAGCCGTCACACTCGGCAAGGGCCTGGGCCACCGCGACGGTCCCGGCGTCGAACGGGGGCTTCTCGAACACACCCATCGGCCCATTCCAGAGAACGGTCTTGGAGTCTTCGAGAGCCTCACGGACGGCAATGCGCGCCTGTTCCCCGATGTCGACAGCCTTGAAACCCTCGGCAACCTCTCCAGCGGCCACCGTCTCGATTGTTTGCGGGTTGTCCAGGTCGTCTGTCACCACCAGGTCAGAGGGAAGGATGACGCGGATGTCAGCCGCCTCAGCGCGATGCAGGATGTCTCTGGCCAAGTCGAGTTTGTCGTTCTCGACGAGCGAGTCGGCGAGGTCGTAGCCAAGAGAAGCGAGAAACGTGTTGGCCATGCCTCCTCCTAGAGCGAGGATATCGAGTCGATCCAGCAAATTGCTGACGGTAGCCACCTTGTCACCGATCTTGGCGCCACCGACAATGGCGGTGAACGGGCGCTCTGGCTCGCCCAACAAGCTGCCGAGCGCCACGACCTCGTTGACCATGAGACGGCCGGCCGCTTTGCGCTCGATACGCTCGGCGACGCCAACGACCGAAGCATGGGCCCGGTGGGCGGTGCCGAAAGCGTCGTTGACGTAGACCTCTCCGAGCTCGGCCAGCCGACTCGCAAACCCCGGATCGTTCGTTGTCTCGCCAGGGTGGAAGCGCAGATTCTCCAGTAGGCAGACTCGGCCCGGCTCGAGCATTTGTAATTGGTCGCGGGCCGATTGTCCGACGCAGTCTTCGGCGAACGCTACGTCTTCTTCGAGCAACTCTCCCAGCGCGACGGCCACCGGGCGTAGCGAGAAATCGAGATTCACCTGACCCTTGGGTCGGCCACGGTGAGACATGAGCAGGAGTCGGGCACCGGCGGCCTTGAACTCGCGGAGGGTAGGCAGAGCGGCCCGGAGCCGGGTGTCGTCCATGACCCTGCCCCCCTCGAGAGGTACGTTGAAATCCACTCGTACGAGAGTTGGGACGCCTTCGAGGTTGTCGAGATCCAGATCGTCGAGGGTCAGGATGTCCATCATCGTCGCTTCTCCATTTCCGGTCGGGCGCGAACCGCAGGGAGGCTAAAGAGTCTCTCCCAGGAACTCGAGGCTGTCGGCCAGGCGAGTTGCGTGTCCGAATTCGTTGTCATACCAGGCCACGACCCGGGTCATCCCACCATCGACCCCGGAGGTCAAGGGTAAGTCGATGATGGCCGAGTGGGGGTCGCCGAGAAAGTCACTGGAAACCAATTCTTCCTCGGTTACAGCCAGGATTCCAGCCAGCTCACCCTTTGCGGCCTTCGAGAAAGCGCTGTTGACGTCGGCCGCCCCGGGCTGAGCCTCGAGGTCCGCCACGAGATCGATCAGAGAGACGTTTGGAGTCGGCACCCGAACGGCTATGCCGTCGAGCCGGCCCTCGAAGCCCGGCAAGATCCGATGGATGGCCTGGCTGGCACTCGTCGTGGTCGGGATCATGTTGAGAGTTGCTGTGCGTGCCCGCCGGGGGTCGGGGTGCGGGTAGCTGAGGAGTCGCTGGTCGTTGTTGTAGCTGTGGACCGTACTGAAGAGGCCCCGGCTGAGGCCGAATCCGTCATCGAGGACCTTGACCATGGGGGCCAGGCAATTGGTCGTGCAGGAGGCCCCACTGATGAGATGGTGATGCCGGGGTTCATAGGCGGTCTGATTGATCCCCATGCACAGCGTCAGGTCCATGCCCTTGGCGTTGGCGGAGACGACGACCTTCCCCACCGATCCACGCAGATGTGATGCCGCGGACTCTCGGTCGACGCAGGTGCCGGTGGCGTCGACTACGATGCGGGGCATGAGATCGAGCCATGGGATCCGGTTCGGGTCGGGCTCGTTGAAAACCGGGATGCGCCGGCCGTCGACCACCAGCGAGTCCTCCCTAGGCTCCACTGTGCCGGCGAAAGGCCCGTGAATTGTGTCGTGGGCTAACAGGTTCGCCAGTTGGGGAGCCGGTGCGAGGTCGTTGACCGCCACGAGCTCCAGCCCGGGTCTGTGGACCACGATGCGCAGCAGCGCGCGGCCTATGCGACCTACTCCGTTGAGGACAAAAGGGATGGACATGGTGTTTGGCGGACCCGTCGGCGAGAGGCAAATTCTATCAGCATCCCTGACGTTTAGTGGCACCTGAAGACTGCGGTGCTAGGCTATCCTCGGCAGTGATGAGCCTGACGAGACCAATAGCCCTGGGGATCGAAACCTCTTGCGACGATACGGCGTGCGCAGTGGTGGATGGAGATGGCCGCGTGCTGTCCTCGGTGATCTCGAGCCAATTGGAGGCGCATCGACCCTTCGGTGGCGTGGTTCCCGAAATTGCCTCGCGGGAACATCTTCGAAACTGGCCGGCGGTCTGCGAAACCGCACTGCAGGAGGCTGGCCTCGAACTGGGCGGTATCGACGTCGTGGCAGCCACCAAGGGCCCGGGTCTGATCGGCTCCCTTCTCGTGGGGCTCTCTCTGGGCAAAGCCATTGCCTATGCCCAGGGCAATCGCTTTCACGCCGTTCATCACCTGGAAGGCCACCTCTTTTCCCCGTTTCTGCGGGCTGCAGGAGAGAAGGCGGAGCGACCGCCCGAGGAGTTCATCGGCCTTGTCGTTTCGGGGGGGCACACCTCTCTTTTCGAGGTGAAGGGCGATGAGATCATTACCCTGGCTGAGACCCGGGATGATGCCATGGGTGAGGTCTTCGACAAGGTGGGCAAGCGCCTGGGACTCCCCTACCCACAGGGACCCCTCGTGGACGAATTGGCAGATAACGGTGACGGTGAGAGATCCCCACTGTCCATCGCTCGCTGCTCGGACGGGAGTCTCGATTTTTCCTATTCCGGGCTCAAGAGCCAGACGCTGGTCGAGATCCAGAAGTTGGAGTCCGCCGGCGTGGAGACCCACCTGGGAGAGACAGCTGCCACCGATGTGCCGAGCCCTGTCCTGAATCTGCTGGCCGGTTTTCGGAAGGCCGCCGTGGGACAGTTGGTGGATCGCCTGGAGAGACTCCGAAGGGAACGCCCGGTCCGACAACTCGCGGTTTCCGGGGGTGTCGCAGCAAACAGACTGCTGAGACCCACCCTCGAGGCCTGGTCACGAGAGAACGAGGTGAATTTGCGCCTTGTCTCGCTGCTGTACTCCGGGGACAACGCAGCCATGATCGCTCACGCGGCTCTGCTGCGTGACGAACGAGGTCTTGTCGACGATCCATTGGAGGTCGACGCTGCCAGCCGAATCCCACTCTGAAGCGAAGGAGAAGCCCTGATGCGCCCGACGGATCGCTGGATCCTGGCCATTTTGTTGGTGGTGATCGACCTGGTCATCTTCGCTATTCCCCTGACAGGCCTGTTTGCCGCCTACATCCTCCTGGTCCGTCCACCGTGGTTCCGCACCTGGGTGGAGGATTTGTATCGCAATTAGCTGATAGTGGGCTCGCCGGGTGTGGTTTCGGCACCACTTACGCTTTACTTTCGCCTTTTCGAGTGGGAAAATAGTGGATGTTGGCGTGCATCTTGCTCTGATTTCCAGCTGGGAAAGAAATGAGTGACGAGCCCGTAACAGAACGATTCGCCCGGAGACTACGTACAGAGAAGTCAGGAGGGAGTCACGAGGAGGCTTGAGGCCATCATGAGACAGACCCAGCGGCAGCGCAGGAACCGATCCCGCAAGCGAGCGGCCACGCTCGGGCGCTCGACGGCCCCCGCCGTCCGGCCCTGGCAGCGGCCGACCTTTGGTGAGTTTCTCGCCCAACTGGAGCACGAGTTTGGAGGTAGGTTGGATACCAGCGTGCTGCTCTCGGCCGGAGTGGGCCGCAATGAGCAGCTGGCACCCTCGGACATCGAAGCCCTATGCTCGCAAATCGGACTGCCCGCCGAGGATTTCGGCGTAGGGCCCTAGCGCACAGAGCCCTTTCACTCAATTCATGTGCTGGGTGAAGAAGGCCAGGGTCTTGGCCCAGGCGTCCTCGGCCGCCGTCTCGTTGTAGCGAGTCCCCGAAGGATTGGCGAAGGCGTGGTCGGCATCCTCGTAGATGTGGATGGCCGCCTCCTTGTCGAGAGCATCCAGAGCAGCCTGAAACTCCCGCACCGTCGCCACCGGAATTCCCTCATCCAGGGCGCCGAAGATCCCCAGAACCGGGCTCGAGAGGCTCTGAAGCTCGTCTTGGTCGGTAGTCAAGCGCCCGTAGTAGATCACCGTGGCATCGACCTGGTCGGGAAAGGCAAGGGCGGTGCGAAGGGACCAGCCACCACCAAAGCACCATCCAATCACCCCGATCCGTTCGACGCCGGCGCTTCGCAGGTGCTCGATGGCCTGCCCCAGGTTGTCTAGGATCTGCTCCGTACGCTCACCGCTGGCGCGAGCGAGTCGACTCGCGTCGGTCCGATCTTCGGCCACCTCGCCCTCGTAGAGATCCACGGCCAACGCCAGATAGCCTGCCCCAGCCAGACGTCGGGCCATCGCTTTGACGTTGTCGTTGAGCCCCCACCACTCGTGGATCACCACCAAGCCCGCTTTGGGAATCTCCCCTTCTGGGTGAGCCATGTAGCCAACGATGTCTTTGCCGTCGATCCCAGCGTAGGTCGCATCAAGCGCGACGATTTCGATCTCGGGATCCACCCGGGAAGCGGGACTGGCCACCGGTTCATCAGTAGCGTGTTCCTTCTCCATCTTCGACACATACTCCTCGTTGCTCTGCTGTGCAGCACAGAGAGAAGAGACGGCGGTAAACAGCAACACCCAGAGGGTAATTCTGCGCATCGTAGACTCCTTGATCGATGTTGGTTGAACGGGGGGACACAGCATCATTTTGCGGGGCGCAGGGGCGTAGGGGCGTAGGGGCGCAGGGGGGCGTTCAGGCACGGGGACAAGCTTCTGGGTAACGGCGCTCTACCGCTGAACGTGCTGGAGACGCACATGAATGAGTGGGTTGCGGAGCAGAAGGCAGCCGCAGCCGAGTAGGGGTGGGCTGGGATCCAATCAAGGGCCGTTGTCGTGCCCGAAGTAGACCGAGGCGATGAAGAAGCGGATTCGGTCGCTGGTTTCCTGCGGCAGATCCAGAAACTGCACCCCCATTCCGACGTTTGGCTGCATCCAGGCGACGAGGGCGTCGCATTCGACGGGTTCCCCAGAGGGGTCGGACGGCAGGGAGAACCGAATTCGGATCTGGGTACCGGTCGGTGGTGGGTGCTGGGCGTCGATGAAGCAACCCCTCTCGCTAATGTCCTCGATTCTGGCCTGCATGGGAGGAGAGTCGGCCGAGTAGGTCGCGTCGAGGGGTCTTTGAACCCGAACCGGGGAACCCTTGCGGCGCTCATCTGAGGAATTCACGATTCTCCCCGCGTCACATTCGACAACTTCTGTGATCACCCGTAGCTGTTGCGGGCAAACCCTATCATCGCCTGCAGCGGTTGCCTATAGACCGGTTGCCTATTATGAGCGACCGGCTGGATGAGGCGCGCTCTTCGCCAAACGACTTCTGAGCTTCGGGAGTCAGATCTCGGCCGCTCGGGTCGCGGCGGCCTCCCAGGCCAGCATGGCCTGCTTGCGGGGCAGGCCCCAGCGGTAGCCGCCGAGCCCAGCCGCCGATTGAATCACCCGGTGGCAGGGGATCAGGTAAGAGATCGGGTTCCAGCCCACGGCTTGTCCCACCGCGCGCGAGGCTCGGGGTCGGTCGAGATGCCTGGCGAGAGCACCGTATGAGGTCAGGCATCCCGGCGGAATCTGGAGCAGGGCCTGCCAGACCTGGAGCTGGAAGTTGGTCCCCTTGATGAGCAGAGTGAACGGCCCACGGGGGCCGGCTCCGGGCGCCGGAAAGAGCTTCTCCAGATAGGGTGCTGTCCCGGCGGGATCCTCTTCGAGGTTTGCTCCGGGCCAGCGCCGCATCAGCTCCTCCTCGATCTGGCGTGGTGAACGCTCGGTGAGGAACTCGAGGGAGCAGAGTCCTCGGTCGGTCATGCCGAGGACACACGCGCCGAAGGGGCTGGGGTGGACTCCCCAGCGCACCTGGAGGTCGGCACCACCTTGTTTGTACTCACCCGGTGTTACCGCTTCGACGGTGACCATGAGGTCGTGGAGGCGGCTGCTGCCGGAAAGACCGGCGTCCCAGGCCGCCTCCATCACGCTGGTCGACTCCCGAAGGCGATCCTTGGCGTACTCGACGGTCAGGAATTGGAGAAAGCGCTTCGGCGTGGTGCCGACCCAACGACTGAAGAGCCGGTGGAAGTGGTGAGGGCTAAGACTCGTGGCCGCAGCAACGTCGTCCAGATTCGGCTGAAGCTGGAAGTTCTCCTCCAGATAGCGAATGGCGACCTCGATGCGGTCGTAGTCTCGCGAAGCCGATGACAGGTGGCGATCGATCTCTTGCATGGTCGAAAACTAGCTGGAGCCGAGCCAACCGGCAACCCGGATCTTGCTGTCCAGGTCCAAACCCGATGAAGACAGGCTCAGGGCGACAGAATCTCCAAGGAGATAAGGGTGTCCGTGCCGAGATAGCGATCCTCGGCGTTCGTATACCAGGCACGGGCTTTGGGCAGACGTAGCCCGCCCACCTCGACCTCGCCCTCGAAAGTGATGTACTCACCATCACCCTTGGCCTCATCGTGGAAGAACCGGTATCCGGACAAGGCATGTGTCTCGGTGTCCAGATAGAAGTACCAGATGTCCGAGCCCACCTCCTCTTCGTAGGTGACTCGCACCGCATGCACGGATCGGTCCTGGTAGGTGGTCTCCAACACCTCGGGATCTAAGACCGTGCCCATATCGTGAAGCTTCATCGGTAGGCCCCAGAGATACGCGTGGTAGTTTCGCAGCCACTCCAGGCGGTCGCAGGTGAGGCGGTACTTCTCCTGCTCCTCATCACTGAACTGGGTGGAGCCGTTGAGGCGCATCTCGCAGCCTTCAGGGCCGAGCACGCCGTCGATCTGGGCACCGTCGCGCTGTGTCGCGATCTCGAAGCGACCACCGGCGTTGTCGATGAGAAGCTTCGTCTCGCGCGACGGTCCGTCGGGCCTGGTCTCCTCCAAGTGGAGGCGAAAGACGCCGTTCTGCCAGGCGCCTTGCGGGTCGTGAAAAGCGATCGCCTGTTGGACCAGATCGGAAGAGCGAGCCGAGCCGGCGAGGGTCGGCCTGGCAAAGAGGGTCGAGATCAAAACCCATGCACCAAGGGCCATTGCACAAAAGGCGAGCGACGGAACGACAAGAGATCGTCTCATTTTCAGTACCTCAGTTGAGCGGTCCGGGTGGTAGCTCGCCGGGTATCGGCGAGCGGGCCTCGTCCTCGAGACGCTGCTCCTGCTCCTCCCACTGCTCGATCTGCGCGGCGTCCAGGGCGCGGCGTCGCCGGAAGGCGACGAGCGCGAGCAGGGAGATTGCTATCCAGAGCGCCATCGAGCTGGAGAGAATGGGTACCCAGCGATACCACAGGGAGTGATACTCCCAGAAGTACTCTTCAGCTTGCTCCAGACTGGCACCGACAGCTCTTCGGAAGGCTTCCGGGAAGGGTAGACCGAGAGAGATTCCGGAGAGGATGGCTGCAGCCGAGTCCGGACCGCGCTTGCGCATGAGATCGTGGACGAAAGCGCCGGAGATGGCATAGGCGCGACTGGCGGAGCTCCGGTCGCTGTTGAATCGGTTCTCCAACTCGGCCAGCGGCACCTCCTTTTCCCAGAGCATTGCCCAGGTGAGTCTCGACCGGTCCTCGAGTTGCCACGGGCGACCAATGAACAGGGCCAACCCTTCATCCAGCCAACGGGGTACAGCCCGCCCTCCAGCGGCGCGCGCCGTCAGAATGTGGCTAACCTCGTGCAGCACCAGGTCTTCGAAATTGGAGTCCGGATAGGCCGGGCTGCGTTCGGGAAAGAGAACGGCCACGCCCAGGCTGGGGTAGGCGAAGCCAGCGATCCAAGCGGGTGTGTTCTGGGCGACGGTCGAATCCTCTCCGGCCAGGGTCAAGCGGATGGGAGGCCCCGGTCTGCGAAGTCCGAGAACTCGCATGGCATGCGCGAGTCGTTGGGGGTCCAGATCCCGGATGCGGGCCGCATGGGTCGGGAAGTCGTTGGGGGACTCGACGACGAGCTTGGGGGTAGCCGTCTCCTGGGCCGTGACCACCGAAAGAGGACAGCCGAGCAGCAGGGTGAGACCGGTTATCAGAAGACGAAGTCGACGCATCTTGCCAGGCCATCATAGTCCGGCAGGGACATCAGACGAAGGTCGCCCATCTCCCCCTGGCAGGGAGATGGGTTACGACACGTTGGGTTTCGAGTCAGAGGAGCCGACGGTTCGTCAGGCCGGTGGCTGGACGGAATCGATCAGCATGCGGAAAGCTCCGGCATTCTCGTCGACCGTGGCCGCGGGGCCGGTGAATTTAAAGAACCAATTCGAGTCCGGTCCTTCGACCACCGCGCCCAACAGCTTGTAGCCAGGCATGGTCTGCGCGGGCGCTCCGGTCATCATCCCGCCACTGCTGTAGGTGCCGCTGACCTTGATCAGCAGAGTGTCGAGCCCGTTGGCGACGATTTCCTCGGTCTCCATGATCTCGAGCGAGGGGCTCCCGTCGGGCTGGGTGAACTGGCCGGCCCAGCGCTCGGCGTTGGCCATGGGGCCACCACCCTGACCTTCTCCGAAGTAGTAGACGACGCATTCACCGTCGCCGCCCGAGCCTGGGATGCGGTACTGGGACTGACGCATGGCATTGGCCGGCGGCTCCTGGGTCCAACCTTCGGGCGCGGTCCATGCCAAGACGTTGCCTTCGGTGACCACCGGCGTCGGCATCATGGACGTCGGGTCGGGCTGCTGGACCGGCGGATGGCCAGCGGGCATTTCTTCAGCCGTCGGTGCCGCGGCTGGCTGTTGTTCGGCGGTCTGTTGCTGATTGCCACATGCGACTGCAGCCACCACGGCAAAGGCGGCGAGGAGCAGCGCGAGCTTTCGTGAAGTCATCATCCTGAATCTCCTTGAACGAATCCTGGGCTTTGAGCGTCTGGTCGGTGGCTGAACCTGGCCAGCGGTATGCAACCAAAAAACGCCCGACCGCAGAAGTCTAGCCGATCGAGCGGGTCAAGGTGTATTCGCGCATCCAAGTGCAAGGCCGGCAGGGTTTGGCTATGCTAAAAGGGCTACAACCTCAGGAGGACGAGCCATGGGACAGGCCGTGGAGTCTGCGGTGGTGGAGCGCATGGTCGCGATTCGCCGCGATCTGCATCGCTACCCCGAGCTGAGCTGGCAGGAATACCAGACCGCTGAACGGATCAGCGCTGCCCTGTACGAGCTGGAAATCCCACAGCGACGTCTCATGGGCACGGGGGTAGTGGCCGACCTTCCCGGCGGCGATGGTCTGGACGCTGTGGCTCTGCGTGCCGACATCGACGCCCTGCCCATCCAAGAGGAGACCGGGCTGCCGTTCGCCTCGGCCAACGACGGCGTGATGCATGCCTGTGGACACGATGGACACACCAGCATACTCCTGGGTGCGGCCGAGCTTTTGGCTCGTGAAGGGGATCTTCCAGCACCCGTCAGATTGATCTTCCAACCCGCCGAGGAAAAAGGTGCTGGAGCCAAAGCCCTCATGGAGGCGGGGGTGCTCGAAAACGTGGCCATGGCTTTCGCCGGCCACCTGGATCGTCACTTTCCTACCGGAATCCTGGTGGTGACCGACGGGGTGGTCAGTGCCTCCACAGACCACTTCAAGATTTGTGTCACTGGGCTAGGCGGTCACGCAGCACGACCTCACGAGACCATAGATGCGGTGGTTGTCGGCAGCCTCATCGTCACCGCGATTCAGACAATCGTCTCGCGGGAAATCGATCCGACGCATCCGTCGATCGTGACCGTGGGTCGATTCGAGGCCGGCAAGGTCCCCAATGTCATCGCTGGCCGGGCCGAGCTCGAAGGAACGATCCGGGCTCAAGATCCGCAGGTTCGCGAGCACCTCAAGAAGTCCATACGCCGCATGGCGGAATCCATCGGACAACTCCATCAGGCGGGCCTGGAAGTCGAGATCACAAATGGAACACCCCCCGTCATCAACACGCCCAACGCCACGGCCCTGGCCCGTCGGGCCGCGGTCGAGGTCGTCGGAGAGGAGCACGTCCGCACGCTCGGCCGGGCCAACATGGGAGGCGAAGACTTCGCCTATTACCTGGCGGAGATACCAGGTTGCTATATCCGCTTTGGGGCGCGTCCGCCTGGCGGCAGTGGCTTCGCGGCGCACTCCAGTCGGTTCGATTTCGACGAGGAGGCTTTGCCCATCGGCGCGGCATGGATGGCAGAGGTGGCACGCCGCGCGGGAGCCGCATTGAAGAACGGGGATCTCGACGTCTCCGACAGGTTCGAGAGAGTTTCCGGGGTTGTCCCGTGATGCGGATTCGTGAAGCCACCGACACCGACACACACCGTATCCGGGAGATCTTCGAGGCAACCTATGGTGAGGACTATGCGTACTCGGAGTTCTACAAGGAGCCCTACCTCAGGAAGCTCATCTACTCCGACGACACCTTGATGCTGGTGGCGGAAGAGCCGAAGAGAGGGCTGGTCGTGGGAACTGCAGCGGTGGTTCTCGAGAGTGGCGCCTACAGCGATCTGGTCGGGGAGTTCGGGCGGCTCGCCGTGCACCCGGACTTCTGGGGCCAGCAGATCAGCAGCCTTCTGTTGGAAGAACGATTGAAGCGGGTCGGAGACCGCCTCCACGTCGGCTTCATGGAAGCCCGGGTGAGCCACCCCCACTCGCTTCAGAACGGTCTTCGCCATGGGTTCGCAGCGGTGGGCTTTCTACCCTTGAAGCTCCGCTTTGGTGACGAGCGCGAGAACACGGCTTTGTTGGTCAAGTACTTCGGCGAGGCGCTCGAGCTGCGGCGCAACCACCCCCGCATCATCCCCGAGGCCTACCGGCTGGCCGGTCTCGCACTGGACGAAGTGGGCTTGGAGAGGGACTTCATTGTCGATGAGAAAGCCGCCCCGTATCCCTACGGGGGCGAGTACGAGCTCCAGGAGCTCACCGCCACCGGCTATTCCTCACTGCTGCGCATCGAACGGGGGCGACTCCGCAATCGAGAGGTCTTCGGGCCGCTCCGCCTGCACTACGGCTTCTTCCGCCTACGCGCGGAGCACTCGAACTACTTGATTGCACGCAATGGCGAGCACATCGCGGGCGGGATCGGCTTTACGCTCGACGACGAAGAGAACATCGCGCGGATCTTCGAGCTGATCTGCCTCGAGGATCACGCGGTTCGCATCCTGCTGAGAGAGCTGGAACGCAAATGTCGGGAGGAGTACGACATCTGCTACGTGGAGATCGACGTCAACGCCCACTCACCCCGCATGCAACGCACCCTGCTGGAGATGGGTTATGTGGCTGCCGCCTATGTGCCGGCGCTCGCCTTTCACCGCGTCGAGCGGCTCGACGTCCTGAAGATGGCTCGGCTCCTGACGCCACTGGAGATCTTGTCCATGGACCTGGTTCCGCCTGTCCAGGGCCTGGCGGAGTTGATCCTACGAGGTTTCGAGCGCCAGCAGATCCTGCCTCGGATCGGTGCTCTGACCGAGAAGATCCGGCTCTTCGAGGGCTTGACCGAGGAGCAGATCCAGCGCCTCGGTGCGGCGTGTGGCCAGGCCACCTTTTCGGAGGGCGACCAGATCTTCTCAGTAGGTGACGAGTGCGGTGAGACGTATCTACTTCTCGAGGGTGAGGTTCAGATCCTGATGGCTGAGGGCGAAAGAGCTGTCGGCACGGTCGGTCCCGGGGAGTGTCTGGGTGAGGTCTCCCTGCTTATGGCCACCAAGCATTCGGCCGATGCGCTGGTAGGCTCCCCTGTTCGCGCCGCCGTGCTACTGAGAGACGACCTGCAGGACCTGGTGCGCCAGCGGCCCGACATTGGCGTGGTGCTCTATCGCAATCTGGCGAGAGGTCTGGGCGAGAAGCTTCGCCGCGCGGACCTGGGGCAATGAGGCACAGAAAACCCCTTCCTTGGAGTCTACGTATGTTCTGCAGCAGGTGAGCTCAGTGATGTCCGATCCGTCCGTACTCGACCACCCCGATTTGGCAGAGCGAATTCGCGCTCGGGATCCGGAGGCGCTGCAGGTGGTTGTCGAGACCTATCTGCCGCAAATCCTGCGTGCCGCGCGAGGGGCGGGACTCAAGCCGCAGGAGGCCGAGGATGTGGCCCAGAATACCTTCACCACCTTCGTCGAGTCGGCGGAAAAGTTCGAGGGCAGGTCCCATGTTCGGACCTGGGTCTTCGGGATCCTCTACCGCAAGATCTCGGAAACCCGTCGCAAACTGGGCAAGGATCGGCAGATCGACGACATCGACGAAGTCTTCGAAAGCCGCTTCGATGAAAACGGCGGTTGGAGTCAGCCGCCCAGAGCCGCGGATGTCGAGCTGGAGGCCAAGCAGACCCGCGAGGAGATCTCCGATTGTCTCGAGGCAGCCCCATCGAAGCAGCGAATGGCCTTCGTGCTTCGCGAGGTCGAGGGGCTCTCGAGCGAGGAGATCTGTAAGATTCTGGAGGTCAGCAGCACCAACCTGGGTGTGATGCTATTTCGTCTACGCAATCGCGTCCGGGAGTGTCTTGAGACGAAATGGGCACAAGGGGTCTAGCGCTTTGTTGAGCTGCAAGGAAATC
This sequence comes from Thermoanaerobaculia bacterium, assembly GCA_049664225.1. Classification (GTDB taxonomy): domain Bacteria; phylum Acidobacteriota; class Thermoanaerobaculia; order Multivoradales; family JAHEKO01; genus JAUVRX01. Next base: position 7,121 of record JBATEX010000203.1, on the reverse strand, counting down.
GCCCACACGGTCTCGACCGAGGATGTGACTCCTGTTGGCTGGCGCCAGCGCCTATCGGTGCGGTTGCATCTGATGATGTGCCGACACTGCCGACGCTACTCCGAGCAGATGCAGGCCTTGGGCGATGCAGCCAGAAGCGTGTTTCAGCAACCCCCAGAAGACCCGTCGAGCCCCGAATCCCCTGAGAACCTCGCCAAACTCCAGTCCGACATTCTCGATCGCCTGTCACAGGCGCCCAAGCAGTCCGATACTGACATCTGAGCCCTTTCTTTTCCGCCCGAAAGCGGCATGACTCCCAAGCTATCACTACAGGGATGTATAGTCGCCGACAAGGGAGTCTTCGAAGGGCGAGATCTATCGGAGAGCCGATGAAAGACCCACGACTGCTGTACCTGTCGCATGCCGATGTTGTTTCAACCGACGTGGGCATGCAAGAGATCCTTGAAGCCCTGGAGACGGCTTTTCAAGAGCACGGCGAGGGTGGGGCTGAGATGCCGCCAAAGCCGGGGATTCACCCGGGTGGTGGCGACAACTTCATCCACGCCATGCCGGCCTACATTCCCGCCCTGGATTCGGCGGGAGTCAAATGGGTCAGTGGTTTTCCCGGTAATCAAGGCCTCGGTCTGCCCTATATCAACGGCCTCCTTGTCCTCAACGATCCCGCAACGGGAGTGCCTCTGGCGGTCATGGACTGCGTCTGGATCACGGGGGCACGAACCGGCGCCGCCACGGCGCTGTCGGCCAAGTACTTGGCGCGGCCCGACTCCTCGGTGGTCGGGGTCTTGGGCTGTGGTGTGCAGGCCAGGACGAATCTGGAAGGACTGCAAGTCGCCTTTCCCCTCGAGAGGGTGATGGCGTACGACATTCACGCCGAGATCGCAGAGGCCTATGCACGGGAAATGGCAGCGCGCTTTGGCATTCAAGCAGTGGCGGTCTCGACGCCCGAGGAAGCTGTGAAGGGCTGTGACATCGTGGTTACCGCAGGCCCGATTCTCAAGACCCCTCATGCAACCATCCAGCCCGGCTGGCTGGATGCAGGGGCCTTTGCCTCGCTAGTGGATTTCGACTCGTATTGGCACCCTGACGCCATCGGCGAAGTCGACAAGTTCTGCACCGACGACACCCCGCAGCTGCGCTTTTATCAGGAGCAGGGCTACTTCCAGGGGATCCCTCCCGTGCATGCCGACCTGGGGGAGTTGGTCACCGGCCGGAAGACGGGACGGGAGAGCCCCGCCGAGCGCACCATGACCGCGAATCTCGGAATGGCGCTCGACGATATGGCGGTGGCACCGTTGATCTACAAGAAAGCGATGCAGGAGGGGATTGGCGTTCGGCTGCCCCTCTGAGTGGCATGACAAGAGTCACTGCCTACCGATGACCAGGACCCGAGTCTGTGACGTCGTTGTGGTGGGTGGAGGGGTGATGGGAAGCGCCATCGCCTATCACTTGATGAAACGCGATCCCGGGCTCGATCTCGTGGTCGTGGAGCGGGACCCCTCCTACACTCAGGCCTCGTCTTCGCTTTCCGTGGGCAACGCCCGCGTGCAGTTCAGCCTGCGACAGAACATCCAGATTTCGCTCCATGCACTGGAGGTCTTCGAGCGCTTCGACGAAGAGATGAGCGTCGAGGGCCAACGGCCGGACATTCGATTCCGACCCGAAGGCAATCTCTTCCTACACCATGAGGAATTGGCCGAAGCAGCCAAGAGTGCCATGACGCTTCAAACGTCTCTTGGCGGGGATGTGGAGTGGTGGAGCCCCGATAAAGTGGGGACACAATACCCATTTCTCGAGCCCGAAGGCTTAAGCGGAGGGACCTTCGGGCGTCTGGACGGGCACCTCGATGGCTACGCCCTGCTCATGGGATACAAGGCCAAAGCCGTATCTCTCGGGGCAACGTTCATTGTCGGCAATGCCACGGGGATCGTGACTGAAGGTGGCAATGCACGAGGTATTCTGTTGGAGTCCGGCGAGCATCTACTCGCACCCGTCGTGGTCAACTGTGCCGGCGCCTGGGCGGCGGACCTGGCTCGGACCGCTGGAGTCGACCTTCCTGTTGTCCCTGTAAAGCGGCAGGCCTTTGTGGTCGAGACTCCGGAGAGGTTCGACAAGCCTCTGCCCCTGACGGTCTTTCCCTCTGGGCTCTACTTCCGAAGTGAAACTTCGGATCTGCTGCTGGTGGGCAAGTCCCTCGATGACGACCCCGAGGGCTACGGTTTCAGCTGGCAGGAGAGTCGATTCACCGACCTCCTCTGGCCCGAGCTGGCTCGATGGGCTCCGGCCTTCGACCGCCTACGCCTGGTCCGCGGCTGGGCTGGTCTCTATGCCGTCAACACTCTGGATGGCAACGCCATCTTAGGGGAATGGTCGGCTCTCGAGGGCTTGTTCCATGCCAACGGATTCTCCGGCCATGGACTTCAGCAGGCTCCAGCGGTGGGCCGCTATCTGGCAGAGATCATTCTGGGGACCGAGCCCACGCTCGACCTCTCCGCACTCGGAGCCGAACGAATTGTCGAAGGAAGGCCGCTCGCCGAAGGCGGTTTGGTGTAGAAGACGACTCGGTGCTGCAAGCTAGCTAGTGTAGAAGGCGATCTCTGAAATTGGTCAACTCGGAGGAGGGCCCGTCTCGCGCAGGCGCTCTACCGCCTCGGCAACCACCTGAACAGCGGTATCCACTTCCCTCTCGGTGGTTGGGCGACCAACGGAGAAGCGAACGGTCCCCATGGCATAGTCCAGGGGAACTTGCATGGCCGTCAGGACGGTGGACACCTCGACCCCCTCGGAGTGGCAGGCAGCGCCGGCCGAGGCCGCGACGCGCTCGTCGATCTCGGCCAGCAGGGCGGTGGCGTCGATGCTCCGAAAGGAGACGCTCAGGGTATTGGGTAGACAGGCTTCGAGGTCGCCGTTGCGGCGCAGGTCGGTCACTCGAGAGCTGAGTCCCTGCCAAAGACGGTCGCGCAAGGCCCGGCTGTGAGCGCCACCGGCCTCGAGACTCTCGCCCGCTATCTCACAGGCCTTTCCGAGACCGACAATCCCCAGGACGTTTTCGGTGCCGGCTCGCCTGCCCGACTCGTGACTCGCCCCGTGCATTAACCGATCCAGGTGGCGTCCGGAGCGAATGTACAGCGCCCCGATGCCTTTCGGCGCATAGAGCTTGTGCCCGGCCAGGCTCAGGAAGTCGACTCCCAGCTCGTCGGGCCGCACCGGGATCTTGCCCACGGACTGAGCGGCATCGGTGTGGAGCAAAATGCCGCGCTCGCGGGCGCCAGCGGCGATCTCGGCCAGCGGTTGGATGGTGCCGACCTCATTGTTGGCGTGCATGATGCTGATGAGGGTTGTCTCGGAAGTGATGGCTTGCGCAACCGTTTCCGGGCTCACTCTTCCCTGGCCATCGACGGGCAGAATCGTCACGCAGAACTTGTCCTTCTCCAGGGCGTAACAGGGTTCCAACACGGCTGGATGCTCCACCGAGGAAGTGATGATGTGACGCCCTTGGGAAGCGAGGCGCCGGGCCAGGCCCTGGATGACCATGTTGTTCGATTCGGTACCGCCACTGGTGAAGACGATCTCTTCCGGCTCGGCACCCAGAAGATCTGCCACCTGGAGACGAGCCGAGACCACCGCCTTACTGGCCATGATGCCATAGGCATGTGAGCTCGAGGGATTCCCAAAGTGGTGGTGCAGATAGGGCAACATCGCCTCGGCCACTTCGGGGTCGATCGGTGTCGTGGCGTTGTAGTCGAGGTAGATCGGATCCGATGCCATGATGAGAGTTTAACTCTCATGAGTCGAAAGGTCCGTTGACCTTTTGGTCCGGCTGAGACATCCTTGCGCTTTTCGAAGATACGACAGGAGACTCGAGCATGGCGAGTGGCAAGCACATTGGAATCCTGACGGGCGGTGGCGATGTGCCCGGTTTGAACTCGATCATCAAGTCGGTGGTCTATCGGGCGCGTGAGATGGATCGTCCGGTAATCGGCATTCGAAGGGGTTGGGAGGGACTGACTCACTCGAACTTGAGCCAGGGCGACGACGCGACCTATATCCGCCGCTTGACCCGGGAGAACACCCGCACCATCGATCGCAGCGGCGGCACAGTCCTCCACACCTCGCGGACCAATCCGCAGCGGGTCCACGTCTCGAAAGCGCCCGAGCATTTGCCCGAATCCTCGATGGCAGCCTTGCCGAGCAAGGCTCACCTCGTGGACATGACCTCGGTAGTGCTGAGCAATCTCGAGCAACTGGACATCGGTACGCTGGTCGTGATCGGAGGTGACGACACCATCAGCTTTGCGGCCCGCCTCCACGAGGAGGGAGTCCCTGTCATCGCCATCCCGAAGACCATGGACAACGATGTGCCGGGCACCGAGTACTGCATCGGCTTCTCCACTGCCATAACGCGGGCCAAAGACCTGATTACTCGACAGCGGACCACCTTGGGATCGCATGAACGTATCGGGATCTTTCGCATCTTCGGTCGGGACTCCGGCTTCTCCGCGCTCTACACCGGCTATGTCACATCCACCCGATGCCTGATTCCCGAATACCCCTTCGACCTCGATCACCTCTGTGAGGTCCTGGTCGGGGACAAGCATGACAATCCCAGCAACTACTCCCTGGTAGTGGCCTCCGAGGGGGCAGTCTGGAAAGGTCAGGATCTGGCCGAGTACGGCGAGGCCGACGCCTATGGGCACCGAAAGAAGGTCGATATCGGGCACGCTCTGGCGGAAGAGGTGAAGCGCCGGACCGGTCACGAAACGATGACCAGTGATTTGACCTACGACCTACGCAGCGGCGACCCCGACTCCATCGATCACATGGTGGCCATCACCTTCGCCAACCTTGCACTCGACGCCATAGCCGACGGAGCCACCGGTTGCATGGTCGCTATTCGGGACGGTAACTACGCACTGGCTGAGTTGCCCGATCCGGCTCTCGGCGCACGCCGGGTAGACGTGGAGCAGCTTTACAACCCGGAGCGCTACCGCCCCAACTATGCCAATAAGCTCGGTGCGCCGTTGCTATTGAGCACTGTCTAAGTGGCGCTGGAAAAGATGTCAGCGGCTTTTCCTAATGGCTGATCACAGGAGGGGGCAAGCCACTCCCCTACTGTGCACCGTGTGAGCTAGAGTCGGGTACGGTGGCCCGATCCCACACTATCGCCGTCCTGCAGGCGTTGTTCGTCACATTCCTGTGGTCGAGCTCCTGGGTTCTGATCAAGTTCGGGTTGGAGGAGATTCCAGCCCTGACCTTTGCCGGTCTGCGTTACGGCCTGGCGTTTCTCATCCTGGCGCCCTTCGTATTCGGAGCCAGGGAGTTGCGCAATTCACTGATCGGCCTCTCCACCGCGGGGTGGCTGCGTCTGATCGCCTTGGGGTTGCTGTTCTACACCCTGACCCAGGGAGCGCAGTTCGTCGGCCTCGTCTATCTGCCAGCGGTGACAGTGAGCCTCCTTCTGAGCTTCACGCCCGCGCTAGTGGCGTTGATGGGGATTCCCCTTCTGTCGGAGAACCCGACTCCAATGCAATGGGGCGGCATGCTGATCTATTTGATCGGTGCGCTGGTGTATCTGCTGCCCGTGGAGATACCCCTGGCCGCCGCCGGCCTCGCCGCAGCCGTCATTGGGCTGCTGGCCAACGCGGGCTCTTCGATCCTGGGGCGGTCGGTCAATCGAGAGGAGCATCTTCATCCATTGGTGGTGACGGTTGTGAGCATGGGCATTGGAGCACTCGTTCTGCTGGCGGTCGGTCTGACGAGCCAGGGCCTACCGAGCCTGTCGTGGAAAAGCTGGGGCCTGATCGTGTGGCTGGCTGCGGTCAATACCGCGCTTGCTTTCACTCTGTGGAATCACACCCTCCGGAGGCTCACCGCTGTGGAGTCGAGCCTCATCAACAACACAATGCTCATTCAGATTGCACTGCTGGCCTGGGTCTTCCTCGACGAGCCTTTGAGCGCCAAGGGCATGACCGGAATCGTCGTGGCCGCAGTCGGAGTGCTGTTGGTGCAATTGGCGAGGTCGAAGAGCCCAGCAGGACCCCGGCAGGAGTCGCGGTAGTGCATTGCTTGCCCCGGCGCGTTCCTGTGAGACTCGAAAGACGATGAGGAAGCTCTACACCGAGCGCATATCAGCCCTACTGGTGGCTTCTGTGGCCGCCCTGCTGCTGACTTGTCAGGCGGCCTCCGAGAGCCGGGAAGGCTCGGTTGCAGTCTTCGTGAGCGAACCGCTCGGGGTGATGGGGACGCGGACGAGCCTGGCGGTGGTTCTTCCTGGCGAAGAAGCCAATCGTGGTAGAGACATCCTGGGCGAGGCCGAGGCCGAGCTGCGCCGCATCGAGGCCCTCATGAGCACTTGGATCGACGGGTCGGAGATCTCCCGCCTCAACGCTGCGCCAGAAGGCGAGCCGGTCCCTTTGTCTGCCGACTCCCTCGAAGTGCTGCGGGTCGCGCGCCAGCTCTTCGACCAGACGAATGGGACCTTCGATGTGACCTGTCGCCCATTGATCGAGCGGTGGCGTCTCGCCGGGGACGAGGGAAGGCTGCCGACGGAGGAGGAGCTCGCGGAGCGTCGACTAGCGTCGGATTGGTCGCAGATCGATCTGACGGAGCAAGGGGCTCGAAAGAGTCGAAATACAGCCTGTGTCGACCTGTCGGGGATCGCCAAGGGCTATGCCATCGATCAAGCCCTGTTGGTAATGCGCCGCTCCGGAGCCGCGGGAGGGCTGGTAGAAGTCGGAGGGGATCTGCGAGTCTTCGGAGTTGGTCCGGAGGGTGAGGACTGGTCCGTTGGAATTCGAAGCCCGCTCGAGGATCGAGCCTGGGGCGAGATGAAGCTGGGGGACGGAGCGGTCTGTACCAGCGGTGACTATGCCCGCTATGTCGAGATCGATGGACAGCGATACAGCGAAGTGATCGACCCTCGGAGCGGTCGTCCGGCTGAGTCGTCCTCGTCCGTGACCGTCGTGGCTGGTGATGCCATCACCGCCGACGCCTGGGCTACGGCACTCACCGTGCTGGGACCGGCAGGGCTGGAGCTCCTACCCCGAGGTGAGCGAATCGAGGCCCTCATCGTGAGCAGCGACGAGACCGGAGGACTCCACGTCCAAGCCAGCGACGGCTTCTCG
>JBATEX010000202.1:0-3905 GCA_049664225.1 Thermoanaerobaculia bacterium | reverse complement strand
CACGGGTGGTTTTGGGAGAGGGATCACGTCTACCGGGACGGCCAGCTCCTGGCCGAGGTGGGTGAGCTCAACGTGCTCCATCGGCATGTGGATCACTTGGGGTCGCTGCGCCAGGTGACCGATGAGCTGGGGATCTGGCAAGAGGATCATGCCTATCTGCCCTTTGGTGAAGAGGTGCCGGTCTCGAGCCGGGCACCACTGCAATTTACGGGACATGAGAGAGACTCGCACGGGGCCGGGAGTGCCGACGACCTCGACTACATGCATGCTCGGTACTACTCCCCAGGGATCGGACGATTCCTGTCCGTGGATCCAGAGAACGACAGCTCGAGGAAGCATCCTCAGTCTAGGAACCGGTACACGTATGCGAGGAACAATCCGCTCAAGTACGTGGATCGGGACGGCAAGGCGATCGACACCGCGCTGGACGTGGGCTTCGTCCTGTTCGACGTCGGAGACATCGCCGTCACCGCGTTGAAGGGCGAGGAAGTAACCTCCACGCAGAAGACAGCTCTTGCAGCCGACCTCCTGGGTGCGGCGGTGCCCTTCGCCACGGGTGCAGGTCTGGCTACGAGGTTAGCGCCTCGCTTGGCGGTCCGATCAGGTGTGCTAGGGAAGGTCGGGAGATTCTTCTTCCGGAGATCGGCGCGTGGAGGCTTCATCGGTCAGGGTGTGAGCAAGGCAGGGCTCGTCCAGAGCGGCCGTTCGAGAGGGTTCCAGAGAGTGAACTCCAACCTCTCCGGAGGTGCCAAAGGAGCCCAGGATCTGTTCCAGGGATTGACAGGGAGGACCCCTAGCCAGGCGATGCTAGCGTCGGAGGGCTTTGACCGAGTCGTCCTGAAAGATGAAGGTCTAGAAGTGGTTTTCAGGGGAACGAGTAGCTCGGGCGCAGCCAAAGTCGAGGTCATCAATCTCAGCGAAGAGACGATCGAGAAGATCACCTTTTCCGCGCTTCCCGAGTAGCCGTGGACGAGATCAACAGGGAGCCCCTTCGGGAGCTATTGAAGCGCTGGGACTCTGGAGAACTAGACGCTCGCCAGGTCCACGAGCACGCTGAGCAGCTGTGGGACAGCCTAGAGCAGCATCAGTTTCCCAGAGAGGACCGCAGGTCGATCGCCGCAGAGGTCTTGTCCCAGCTGGATATCCTCAACCACCAGCTCATAACGCCAGAAGACATTCCGGCGATGATGCAGTTTCTCGATACGCTACGGGGTAGCGAACTCGATGGCTGGAAGAGGTGGCAGCGCTACTGGGATGAGCTCGACATGGATGAGCGGATCGAGAGCCTCAAGGACAACAACTACTACTCCGCGTATCCAGTCCCACGCAGGTCCCCAAAGCCACACGAGGTCTCGTAGGCAGGAAGGAACTCTGCCAACAGGTTAGCGCTTACCCCACAGCAGCGCTGTGCGAGTCAGCGGCTGAGGCGAGGGAAGATGATGACATCAGATCCGACACCTCGGGCGAAGCTAAGCGACAGGGAGATAGGCGTCGCTTCAGCACAGCGAAAGGTGCTGAGGACCAACTCTTGGACATCGAGCAGGCACAGGCGGACGCAAAGTCCGGCAAGCTGGACAAGCAGATCGACAGCATTCAGAAAAGCGCGGACGCCTTTGACCATTTCCTGAAGTCTATTCAGACTCTAGAGCAAGCAGAGGAGATGCTCGATGAAGAAAACCCAAGAAACCCCGACGAGGAACCAGAGCCAGAATGAGGCAGATCGCGCTGTCTACAAGAGAAGATTCGAGCAGGCGCTTCGGCTGAAAGAAGGAGGGAGAATCGACGACGCAATTCGGCTGCTTGAAAGACTAACTCGGGAGCATTCGAAGCTCGCCCCTGCTTTCTTGCTCTTGGCTGGGATCTATCGTGACCAGAAGCGATTTGCCGAGGCGGCGGAGTGCTTTCGAGTTGTCACCCGACTGGCTCCAGATTCAGAAGTTGGCTCGCTGGGAGTCTTCTACTCTCTGTGGCAACTGGGGGAGCTTGAAGAGGCTCTGGAGGAGATGAGAAGTTTCCTGGCCTCACATGAGTCGCAGGAGTATGAGCGACTCCTGAGGCAGCTGAAGTTAGATTCCACCACAAACTAGTGATCTGTCTGACGGGCGGCTAGCTACGTTCGAGGCGAGCCTAGGCGGTGACCGGGAGGCGACCTGGTCACTGCGAAACCTGGCGGGTCGCGTGCTGCGACAGTACCGCTACATCGCTGCCAGCGGCGAGGAGATCTTTGCGGACGGCTTCGAGAGCGGGGATCTGTGCGCCTGGTCGAGCAGTGTGGGCGGCCCCAGCTGCGACCCGAGACAGATCGAGTCCTCCAGTTGGTACTGGATCCTGGACTATGTCTACCGTGATGCCCAGCTGCTGGCGGAGATCGATGGAGGCGAGCTGCTCCACCTCCACGTGGACCATCTGGGCTCCCTGCGGCAGGTGACCGACACTGCCGGGGAGGTCGTCGAGGATCATGACTTCCTACCGTCCGGCGAGGAAATCACGCCCCCGACGACAGAGAGGCTGCTGTTTACGGGGCATGAGCGAGACTCGCACGGCGCCGGCAGTGTGGACGACCTCGACTACATGCATGCAAGGTACTGCAGTCCGCACGTGGGAAGGTTTCTGAGTGTGGATCCGGTGAATTCGCCAACTCCACGAAAGCCGCAGTCGTGGAACAGGTACTCCTACGCCCATGGCAATCCAATCAAGTTCCTGGACCCGGATGGACGCACCGTCGTTGGCTACACGGGCCTTTCCAATGCTGCAGGAGGAATCACAGAGGCGATCGCTGCGCTGCAGAGATTCTCCAATGTCGTAGGTGCTGCGCGCACCTTCCGCCATCAGGACGACTTTCTAGGCACTGCCTTTCTCTTGAACGAGTTCGAATCAGGCCGATCTGATTTCAACGTTCTGACCGGCCACAGTCTTGGTGCTTTCGCAGCCCTAGCCACAGCAAGTCGACTTAACAAGATCGGCGGCGGAGTGCCCGTAGACCTCCTACTGACAGTCGATGCCGCTCTGAACTTCGGTACTCAGAAAGTGCCTGGCAACGTGGGCTTGGCTATCAACTTCTCTCAGCCAGGACCCAGCATGGGAGGGACGCAACTAGTGGCCGAAGATCCGGCCAAGACCCGAGTTCTCAACATCGAACTCCGAGGAATAAGTCATACTGGGATCGACGACTTTCTCGCTGCATCGATTGTGGGCGAGATCCTGAATCAGGCAGCCGAGAAGGGGAAGGACTTTGAGCTTAGAGAAGGTCTGCAGTTTCTTCAGGGCGAGCTGATCTTCGTACGGGAGTAAGACAATGTACCGACGCATACCTCTAGTCGTTTGGTCTTTCGTGACGTATCTCTGCTTGATGCTAGTAGGGCTCCTATTCGAGCCGATCCTCGCACTGTGGCCACATCTGTTTCTCTTGGCGACACAAGACTTGACCGCATCGCTGGGCGGTGAGAGGGAGGTCATAGTGGCGATGGTCGTAGGCATGGTGCCCGCCCTATTCGTGGCCTGGATTCGGCAGCGTCGTCTCGATGACAGCGAGTTCGGGACGTTCGAGTATGCGTGGTCTGGCTTCTGGACAACTGTCTTTACGCTTGCGGGAATGACGGTCGCAGCCTTCGTCGTTGCCAAGCTTCTCGGCTGGAACGTCGGGGTGTAACCAGCTGAGCAGGTGCCAGCCGTTTCTCAGGCGGGGCAAGCCATCGAGATCGATGGTACGGGTAAGTATGCCCAGTCGATCACCTACCATCCCAACGGCCTGTGGAGCGCGATCACGCGACCCAGCGGCGTGCAGGACATCCAGGACGTGGCTTCCCATGGCATGCGTCGGCCGGAGAGGATCCAGGTGACAGGTGTCGCCGGTGGCACTGCCTTCGACACCGGGCTCTACACCTATGACGGCGCCGGAAACATCG
>JBATEX010000201.1:0-54516 GCA_049664225.1 Thermoanaerobaculia bacterium | reverse complement strand
GTCTCCCGATTCGAAGCCGTCGGCGAACAGCCACCCCCTGACGCTCCACTCGTAAGCGCCGACATCGGGCATGGCGTCGCGTGGCCACCCGTTGATCTCGAGCGGACTGCTCAGGGTCGGGTGACCGCTGTCGACTATGGCGGCGGTGGCGGACTTGGCCGACAGATCGTAGGCAACGGGGTCCGCAAAGCCCGGGTCGGTCATCTGGGATTGACCACCGAACCCGGAGGCTGCCTGCCAGGCCGACAGGGGGTCCGGACTGCTGCCGATACCATCCGCCCATTCGGCACCCACGGCATCGGGAAAGTAGCAGACGTTGAAATCGATGTCCTGATACGAGCTCGTAGGCAGGTCGGCCCGCAGGCAGTTGAACGAGCTACTGGTGCCAGCGTAGTGGATCGCGTTGCTGACGATCCCGTGATCGTCTCCCATGTCACGCACCGAGATGGCGGTGCCGCCGCCTACCGGTCCGATCCAGATGGAGTTGTTGCGGACCAGGATGTCGTCCTGAGGCTGATCACCCGCGCCCAGCGAGCGATCGGGTGCCGCAATCGCGGTCACTCCAAAGGGTTGGTCGTGGAGGATGATATTAGTCTCGATCACACAGTCGGCGCACGCACCGACGCCGATGGCCACGTTGCCGACATTGCGCACGATGTTGCCACCGATGACCACGTTGGTGAAGGACTCGGGCTCGGAGTAACCATTGTCCACCGCGATTCCCCAACAACCCTGGCCGGCAAATCCCACATCCTCCCAGATCTCGTTGCCTTCGATACGCAGATCGTCGTGCTCACCGTGCACCACCAACGAGACTCCCTGGCAGGTGCCGGCGGCATCGAGAGTCGACCGGTGGAGCTTGTTGCCGATAACCCGAATGCCCTGGGTCTGCCCCCCTGAAGAGCCGCTCACGTAGATGTTGTGGTCGAAGACCGCGGTGCTGCCGTTGCCCTCGAAATGATTGAAGAGAATCTGGCTTCCACTGGAGGCTCCGAGCCAGCCCTGTCGACTGTTGTCGAAGAGAGTCGAGTCGCGGAGTGTGATCCGCTCGTTGCGCCCGTCACACTGCGGGTCGCTCACCGAACAGGCGTTCGAGCCGGCCAGATGAACACCGATGGCAAAGCCCGAGATCGCCAGGTTGCGGATCGTCACGTCGTCGATGTCGTTATAGAGGAAGAAGCCCCACCCGGCGTCGGTGCCGGCACCACGGAGGTCCAGGTTCTCGAAGAGGTAACCCTCTTCGTGCTCCGCATTGCCGCCGTCCTCGAGAGCAAAACCGTGGGCTCCATCGAGCCGTCGCAGGATGGGTCGAGGCTCGTCGCCCGAGCTCCAGAGAGCCCAATAGTCGCCGACGACACAGGGGCTGGAGGCTCGACAACTCTGATTCACCCATCTCGTCCCCGCCGTGATGTTCCAGGCGCCGCCGCGGCAGAAACGGATGGCATCATCAGGCGCCAGAGCAGCGAACTCGGTCCGCGCCTTCTCGTAGCTCCGCCACGGGTCGGTGGAACTGCCCGTTGCCCCGTCATCGCCTGGCTGGCAGTCTACGTCGGCACCGGTAGCGCAGTCGCAGATGTGGTGCTCTGTGGCCGCGGCGTCCGTGGGCTGGACGCAGAGAGCGATGGCCACCATGCAGAAGGCAGCTCTAGCCATACTTGCTATCTTGCGACCGACCGCAGGCGCCGACAGTGACGCATTTCACATGCGATCTTGTGACTGGACTTCTTGGTACTCGCGTCGCGCGACTGGCGAGGCTATCCTGATCACCGATGACGACGCCGGCTCCACTCCGTCAGCGGGACGTTCTGCGGTTCTGGCTACCGCTGGCATCGACGTGGTTGATGATGGCTTTCGAGGGCCCGTTCCTGGCTGCCCTCATCGCGCGGCTGCCCGAGCCTCGCTACAACCTGGCGGCCCACGGCGTGGCCTTCGCGATGGCCATCATCATCGAAGCGCCCGTCATCATGATGATGGGCGCCGCAACGGTCCTGGTCGACGGCAGGATCCCGTACCGAAGGCTGCGTCGATTCACGATGGCCCTCAACGTTCTGATGACGCTGGGAATGCTCGTCCTGGTGGCCACTCCCGCCTATGAGTTGGTCCTTCAGGAGTGGATCGGACTCGACGAGAGGGTCGCGGCGTTGACCCGCGGAGCCCTGGCGATTCTGGTGCCCTGGCCGGCTGCGATCGGATACCGCCGCTTTCTTCAGGGCCTCCTCATTCGCAGCGGCTCGACACGTCTGGTGGCGTACGGTACAGCGGTTCGTTTGACCTCGATGACAGCGACGGCCTCCCTGCTGTTTCTCGTCAGCAACCTGCCCGGAGCCTGGGTCGCGGCTTGCGCCCTCTCCGTGGGGGTCGTGACCGAGGCGGTCATCGCCCGCTACCTGGCGAGCGGCGAAGTCCGCTACCTGGCCTCTGCGGAAGCACCCGCCGGAACACCTTTGACCTATCGGGACATCTGGAATTTCTATCTTCCGCTCGCCTGGACCTCCGTGGTGGGTCTTGCCGCCCATCCCATGGTGACGTTCTTCATGGGGCATGCCGCACGATCCTTGGAGTCACTGGCGGTCCTGCCGGTGATCAACGCACTGACCTTCATCTTTCGCGCTCTCGGGCTCGCCTACCAGGAAGTCGTGATCGCGATGCTCGGTCGCAGCTCGTCCAATCGTGGGGTGCTACTCCGTTTCGCCGCCAGCCTGGGGCTCGCGACCTCGATGGGGCTGGCCATCATCGTTGCGACACCTCTGTCGAAACTCTGGTTCCAGACCCTCTCCGGGCTCGATGCAGAGCTCTATCACTTCGCCCTGCTGCCGGCGAGGATCCTGATTCCCCTTCCGGCCCTGTCCGTGTTGTTGTCACTCCAGCGTGGAGTTTTGATGCACTCGAGAAATACGCGGCCGATCACCTGGGCCACCGTCGCTGAGATCGCTTCGATCGCCTCGATCTTGACCTTGCTGGTAGTGCGAATGGAGGTCGTCGGGGCAGTGGCGGCGGCCGCCGCCTTTCTAGGCGGACGATTGATGGGCAACCTCGTCTTGATGCCATCCTTCACGAAAAAGGGGACAGGCACCTATTCCCTGATCGCATGATCTGGCAAACAAGGGCGACCACGCCATGAGCAAGAGACGATCTCTTTTGAGAAGTACAGGCCGCTGGGGTTTGTGGCTTGTGGTCGTGCTACTGGTGTTGTTTACCCTCCAGGTCGCGCTGCTTGCCCTTCCGCAGATACTGTTTTCGAACCACCTCCAATCCGGTACGGTCCTGGTCTACTTCGATGGTCAGGCTCAGGACGAGATTGCCCGAATGGCCGAGAACGTCGAGATGAGGCTGCGCGGCAGTGGGTATTACGACTCCTCCCGTACGGATCGGGTGTTCTTCTTCGACAGCCAATCCAAATACGCCTTCTTCGCACGCCTGTCGTTGGTAACGACAAAGGCTCAGGGCTTTGCTCTATCGGTATTCAACAACACCTATATCAGCGGTCCCAACATCGCCGCGCTGGCGCAGATGACCGGCGGGCGTCCCCGTTACGGCATCTGGGAGGGCGACCCGGCCCACACCATTGCCCATGAGATCGGCCACAACTACATGATCGACCGGATCGGCCGAGACACATGGATCGAGCTGCCGCAATGGAAACAGGAGGGCTTCCCTGAGTACGTTGCCAATATTGCCCTGATCCACTCGGACACCACGGCGACATTGCCGCATCGCATCGACATCCTGGCTGATGGCCAGTATTGGGACTGGCAGCAGCGTTGGGACCGGACGCACTACGAATCCGCGTTGATGGTCGAGTTCCTACTTGATGTGCAGGGCTACACGCTCGATGACCTTGTCGTCGACAGCGTGACACGGGATGGCACCTATGCCGCGTTGGTCGTTTGGCGGAAGGGGCCAAGGTCCACCGTCGTGTCACCCTGAGCCAGTGCCGTCGCCTCGAGCTTCCCGCCCAGGACTCCGCACGTCTAAACAGCGATTTCCCATTCCGCCGCAGCCGAATATCCGGGGTTTGTTATCCTCTCGCCACCACTCAAGTGGAGGTAATTCCGGATGAGACGACTCCTACTCGGTTTGTCGCTGGTCGTGGTGCTCGCACCCTCCGCCCAGGCTGCTTACGACAGATGCGGCAGCTTGAGCCCAGCCGAGCTCGAAACGAAGGAAAAGCGCAACGCTCACTCTCAATTCGAGTGGGAAACAGTCCACCAACAGGTAGAAGACGGCTTTCTCACCCTAGCAGCGAGCGGCAGACTGGACGCCCTTGGCGCCTCGGTGGAGATCTACGCCCCGCCCGGAGCGGACTCCGCGGTCAATGCGCTTCGCAGTCTTCTCGGACCGGTCGACCACCACCTGCGAGAGACAAAGTCCGCCCTGCCGCATCCCGATAGCTCCGCGTCCTACAACCCGCCGCCGACTCTGAGGATCCTCTTGTGTGACCTGAACAGCTCGATCAGCCAGGCGATCGCCGACTGTCCCGAGGATGGCGAGTGCACATTTGTCGTCTTCCGCAACTTCTGGGAAGGCGTTTCCGTCCCCGAACTGAAGTTCACCGCCGCCCACGAGCTCTACCACATCGCACAGCTCCTCATTTGGCCCGAGGTCTATCAATGCGAGTCGTTCTGGTGGGTGGAGGGCACGGCCGAGTGGTTCGCCAATCGGGTCCTGCCCGGTGAGACCTACTCCGAGGGGTTCCTGCAGCACTTCAATCGGCATTCGGCGGACAGCTCTCTTCTCGGCCTCCACTACGGCGCGACGGCATTCTGGTTTTGGGCCGGCGAGGAATACGGGGACTGGTATCCGATCCACATGGGCGTCTGGGGGAACGATGGGTTGGACGACCCCACAAGCGTCGGGGAATCGCTGCCACCGGACGCCTGGCACAGTTTTCTCGAGACCTACCTGCGCGGCGAGCTCCGATATCCGGACGGGCGCCTGGCGATTCCCGAGCCCAACCTGGGCGAGCTGGTGTCGGAGCCCTGGCACCTCCAGGGTCCCGCCATGTCGTTCCCGCGTCTGCGGATGGAGATCAAGGCCGGCGATTGGGAACTTCAAGCGAGGGCCCTGACCACGGGTCTGGTCAGCTATGACGAGGGCGACTCCTGGTCCCGGCTTGCCGTCGGGCGAAGCGGCAGCGATGGCTTCCGCTACACCATCGAGTGCCCTCCCGAGCCGAGGATCAAGGCGGCGGTGCAGCTCGAGGGCAAGCCGCTCGAGGTAAAGACCACCATTCGCGATGGCACGCCGGACGAAGACTGCCGGTGTCTCGAGACGATCCCGGAAGACCACTGCATGATCGGCACCTGGCAGGCCGAATCCACTGACCTGCCGGACCGGATGAACACCAACCCGATGTCGCAAATGCGATGGTCTGGCCAGGACATGGGCGTCAACACCTTCACCTTCAACCCCGACGGCACCTACTCCCAGCTCACCGAACGGGAATCGGTTTCGGACTTCGAAAACAACGTGCTGGACGAGACCACCTACCAGACGGTGTCGGTCATGATCACGGCAGCGGGACGCTGGTCGGTGCTCGACGAGATCGAGATGGAGATCTGTAAGGAGTCGTTCCGCGGCGAGATGATGATGACGGTCCGAGTCGGGGGTCGCGAGCGGACGACAGGGCCGCACCCGATCCCGGAAGAATCGGAGACTGCCGGCGCCTCGCGCTACCGGTACACCTGCCGCGGGGACACCGCGGACGTGACGCTGATGGTCGGCGACCAAAACCTGGCGAGCTGGACGGCGAAACGCATCTCCCGCTGATCGCTTCTGCCGCGTCGAGGACTTCGGCTTCGATATAGGGGGACAGGCACCCAATTTGTCGAAAAGGGTGCCTGTCCCCATTCTAGGGGTGAGCCGGCAGCTTATACTGGAGTCGAACCCAGTCCTTGATGGCTCGGCGGAAATGAGTATGCTGGGACGGTCCCGCAACCTTGCGGCGAGCGGAGGGAGAATCCAGTGCAAAGAAAACTCGCGTCCTGTGCTGTCCTTGTCGTGATCATCGTCGCCTCGGCGTGGCTATCGCCTACAGCGACTGCTGAAGAGACGGTCGACGAATCGCTTCTTTCGGCCATGGAGTGGCGCTTCGTGGGTCCTTTCCGCGGCGGCCGCGTGACCACCGTCGCAGGTCTGCCCGACAACCCACAGCTCTACTACATGGGTGCCACCGGCGGTGGCTTGTGGAAGACGGAGAACGCCGGTCTGTCCTGGGAGAATCTCTCCGACGACTACTTCAACGTTGGCACGATCGGCGCCATTGCCGTGGCGGCGTCGGACCCCAACGTCATCTATGTCGGTACCGGGGAGAAGTCGATCCGAGGGGTCACTACCAGCCATGGCGACGGCATGTACAAATCGACCGATGCGGGCAAGACCTGGACGCATATCGGGCTGCCGAAAGCGGGGCAGATCGCCCGCATCAAGATCCACCCTCGCAACCCCGATATCGCCTATGTGGCGGTCCAGGGGCAGATCTGGGGACCGAACGAGGAGCGCGGTGTCTACCGGACGACCGATGGCGGCGAGACCTGGGAGCAGGTTCTCGCGGTCGACGCCCAGACCGGCGCCACCGATCTGCGGATGGATCCCAGCAACCCGCGGATCCTCTACGCCGCCATGTGGGAGCACGGCAGGAAGCCCTGGTATGTGCTGTCAGGTGGCCATGCCGGTGGCATCTTCAAATCGACAGACGGCGGCAATACCTGGAAGAAACTCACCGAGGGTCTGCCTGAGCTCATCGGCAAGATCGGTATCGATGTGAGCGCCAGCAATCCCAGTCGGCTATACGCCATCGTCGAGGCAATGCCGGGTGAGGGCGGTTTGTACCGCAGCGACGACGGAGGCGAGAGCTGGAAGCTGGTGAACGGCGACCGCATCCTGTGGACCCGCTCCTGGTACTACATGCACATCACCGCCGACCCGGTCAACGACAACATCGTCTACGTGATGAACGCGCCGTTCATGCGCTCGATCGATGGCGGCGCGACGTTCGAAAAGCGTCGCACACCGCATGGCGACCATCACGATCTCTGGATCAACCCGCACGACAACCAGAACATGATCAATGCCAACGACGGGGGCGCCACGATCACTTTCGACGGGGGCGAGTCGTGGTCGAGCATCCACAACCAGCCGACGGCGCAGTTCTACCGCGTCAACACGGACAACCAGTTCCCGTACCGTATCTACGGCGGCCAGCAGGACAACTCGACCGTGGCGATTCTCAGTGAGACCTATGGCGGCGGAATCACCGCCAAGGACTTCTCTCCCGTTGGTGGCGGCGAAAGCGCCCACATCGCCTTCGACCCCGACAACCCCCGGCTCATCTACGCCACGACGATCAACGGCACGCTGACCGAGTACGACGCCGAGAGCCAGAGATTGCGGGAGATCAAGCCGTATCCGGAGTTCGTCTTCGGCATGGAGTCGAAGGACCTGCGGTACCGGACGAACTGGAACGCGCCAGTGACCGCGTCTGTGCAGGATCCGAGTGTCATCTACTACGGCACCGACAAGTTGCTCCGCACGAAGGACCGAGGCGTCACCTTCGAGGAGATCAGCGGCGATCTGACGAAGAACGAGAAGGACAAGCAGGGCCTCAACGGGGGGCCGATCACTGCAGAGAACGTCGGCGCCGAGTTCTACGGCACCATCTTCGTGATCACCGCCTCCCCCCACGAATACGGCACGATCTGGGTGGGTAGCGACGACGGGCTCGTCCACGTGACCCGGGACGATGGAGAGACGTGGAGCAACGTGACTCCCGGCGATCTCGGCGGTGCCATGGTCAACGCCATCGACGTCAGTCCACACGATCCAGGTACGGCTTACATCGCGGTGGCCGGCTACAAGATGAACGACTTCCGGCCTTACATCTACAAGCTGACCGACTACGGAGCGAGCGCGACACGACTCGATGCCGACCTGCCCCGCGACAACTTCATCCGCGTCGTCCGGGAGGATCCCGAGCGGCAGGGCCTGCTCTTCGCTGGCGGGGAGGGCGGCATGTACGTGTCGTTCGACGGTGGGTCGCACTGGCAATCGCTCACCCTCAACCTACCGCCAGTGCCGATCACCGACCTGGCGGTCCGCCAGGACGACCTCGTCGCTGCCACGCAGGGCCGTGGTTTCTGGGTGCTCGACGATCTCACCGGCCTGAGGAGCGTGACCCCGGAGATGGCGGAGAAGCCGCTGCATCTGTTCGCCCCGGGACCGGTCGAGATGATCCATCGCGGCTGGAGCAGCAAGGAAGGCGCCGTGGGCACGAACCCGCCGAGCGGGGTCGTACTCGGCTATCACATCCGCGACGAGCACGAAGGGCCGCTGACTATCGAGATCAGCGATGTGGATGGCAAGGTCGTGCGCCGCTACTCGAGCGAGGAGGGGGACTTCGAGCGTTGCATTCTCGGTAACATGGACCAGCGCCTGCCCATCGAAGTCAGCTATCCGCCCAAGAAGCAGGGCGCCAATCGCTGGGTCTGGGACATGCGGCGGGACGGTCTGCACTGCATCGACGACATCCGGCTGTTCGAGGGCTTCGCGGGGTCCTACGTGATGCCGGGCTCCTACCGGGCGCGGGTCATGATCGGCGATCTCGAGGACACGGCAGAGCTCACTCTGGTTGCCGATCGCCGTGTCGGGGCGACTGCCGCCGAGTTCGCTGAGGTGGACCGGTACGTCTCGGAGATGACGACGCTCCTCAACGAGATGCTGGATGGCCTCGCGGCGATTCGCGGCTCGCGTGACCAAATCGAGGCATTGCTCGACCGGCACCCCGATGCGGGGGCGTTACACGAGGCTGGCAAGAGCGCCATTGAGCGCCTGACCGCCTGGGAGCGGCAGGTCGTTCAAGTCGAGTACGAGACCTACGAGGACGAGGACAACCTCCCACCGAGGCTGCTCAAGAACGTGCGCCACCTGCTCGACGTCATCGACGACGCTGGTCCGCCTGTGGCGGCAGGAGCGCTCGAGCGCCTGGGCGATCTGAGGGCGGAGTGGGCGGCGCTGGAGTCCGCGCTCGCCGAGATCGAAGCATCGGATATCGCGGCGGTCAACGCCTGGGCCCGGGAGAGCTCCGTTCCCCACGTCTCGACGCAGGATTGAGGGAGCCTACCGGCAACCGAACCCGTGAACTGGGGGACACAATACTCATTTCAACCGTTGACGGGTAGTTGGGACGGGCTCGCAACTCCCGTCCCACTGGATCACCGCTCGGGATGAACTTCCCCGGACAGAGAACAGCCAACGAGACCTGGACCGGTTCCTAGGCCACGCATGGACAGGTCGGCCAATGGGCGATGACTGGTTTGTTCGTGAGCTTGAAACGTTGCCCGGCCGTCTCCTCCGGCTAAGGAAGGGCGGCAGAATGAAAAGGAGTTGATCGAGCACGGCCCTGTTCCTCAAGCCGTTGGCCGACCGAAGTGAATATTGTGTCCCTCGCTATCCCAATGCAAGCGGCCGGCCTCCGCGCCGGCCGGATTGCAGTGGACATGGAGTACTCAGGACCTCAAGCGCCAGCCCTCTTTGACGGCAAAGGCCGCCGCGATATTGTGTGGAGCCCAAGCGATTGCAGTGCCGGTCAAGGGGATCACTGCATTTTGTGAGACTGCTCGAGGAGGGGGTTCGATGAAGATCGCGGTATTGGGAGCAGGAGCCGGTGGTACAGCAGTGGCGTTCGACTGTGCCTCACACGGACACGAAGTCCGACTTTTTGACTTCCCGCAGTTTCCAGACAACATTGCAACCATTGATAGGCAGGGAGGTATTCACGCTGAAGGCGGTCTTTCCGGTTTCGCGGCCGTTGCCAGTGCTGGTCACGATGTCGAAGAGGCGTTGCCAGAAGCAGAGCTCATCTACGTAGTTGGCCCCGCCTTCAGCACCACCCCCTTCGGCGAGGCCGTGGCAGGCAAACTGAGCGCGGGACAGACCGTCGTCGTCACTCCCGGTTCGTGTGGTGGCGCACTGGCTTTCAAGAGGGCTGCTGGACTGGCGCTCGAGGACGACTCGATTCGAGTCGCGGAAACGCACACCCTGCACTATGCAGTGCGCCTGACACGGCCAGGCCGGATTCGTGTATTCCTCAAGCTCAAGTCTGGCAATCTGCTCGCGGCGCTGCCGAGTCGACATACTGAAGAGGTTCTGGCGCTCATCGCGGACGTCTATCCCACCATGGAACCCGCCAAGAACGTCATCCAGACCAGTCTGCAGAATGCCAATCCGGTCATCCATCCGGCCGTGACCCTGGCCAACGCCGCCCGGATCGAGGGAACGGGCGGGGATTTCCTTTTCTATGAGGAGGGCGTGGGTGATGCTACCGGTCGCCTGATCGAGTCGGTGGATCAAGAGCGGATCGCCATCGGCGCCAGGCTGGGCATTGAGATCGTCAGCGACCCAGCGATGGGTATACGCCAGGGATACATGCTCGCCGACAACTACGGTGCTGCCTATCGCGAGGCTCCGGGCTTTCTCGGTATCGGAGCTCAGCCGCAGCTGGACCATCGCTACCTGCATGAGGACGTCGGTTACGGGCTGGTCTTCATGTCGCGCCTGGCACGGCAGGTTGGGGTGGAGACGCCGACCATAGACGCCATCATTCAGGTCACCTCGGTTCTCATGGCCCGTGACTACGCAAGCGAGGCCCCACGCACTCCCGATGCGCTGGGGATCGGGGACCTGTCAGCCGAGGAGCTTGGCGATCTGTGACGAATCAGCTTCGAAATAGGTAACGGGTCCCGGGCGGTCATTCCACCCGAAGCGAGACCGTGAGCAGGACGGCCGCTACGAGCGGGGCGATTGTGCGCACGCGGTTCATCCTCACCCATTCCTCGAGGGCAGCTCACCCCTTTTCTGATCCACCCGATGTGCGAGTTTCGGGCTGGTTTCGGTCGTGAGCAGTGATGACTCCGGCCCGGTACCGGGCCGGAGTCATCTGCTGCAAACTCCCAAGGGGCCGGTCATTGTTGTACTCCTCCTTCCAGGTCTCGGGGATGCCACGTTGGTCAACGGGCAGGTCATCCCGTTCAGCAGCAAGACTGCCACTTCAACGGCAACGACTGCGGCGAAGAAGGCAGCCAAGTGGAAACGAGAGAGGGCGGGGAAAAGCGGAATCGCCACGATGCACGCGACGATAAAGGCCCATATGAGGGTGTGAATCAGCTTTACCGAACGGAGGGGATCCATCGGGCTGTCGTACTTGCGTCGGCCGACTCTAGTGCCGCCTAAGGACCTGGTGTTCAGCTGCGGGCGAAGTCCGTCAGCTGCAGCGCCTTGTTAGGCGGCCATCCGCTACGCCAGTAGGGCCAGCGAAAACGACGCTCTCGGTCCGCTCTCACCCATGCGCCGCTGAGGTGTTCATATCGTGCCGAAAGAGCGCAAGAAGCTGAGGAACCTCGATCCATACTCAGCTTTGCCGTTCAAGCGCTGCGAGAACGAGCTTTGCCACCGCCTCTGATGAGGCCGGATTTTGACCGGTGATGAGATTGCCGTCCTGGCACGTGTGGGACTGCCAGTCGTCAACTTTCGAGTACTTGGCACCCCGAGCGGTCATCGTATCCTCTACGAGGAGAGGAACAACCCTGGTCAGGCCTACAGCTTCCTCTTCAGAGTTCGTGAAGCCCGTCACTTCTCGGTTCTTTACGATATTTTCACCGTTTTCGTCCTTGGCATTGACGAGAGCAATCGGAGCATGGCACACAGCGGATACGGGCTTGTTGCTTGCCCAGAAGTCTTCGATCAGCCGGATGGACGCTTCGTTGTCGACGAGGTCCCAGAGAGGGCCGTGTCCTCCGGGGTAGAAGACCGCATCAAAGTCGCCAGCCGAAAGCGAGTCCAGTCTAGCGGTGGCGGCAAGTTCGACATTCGCGGCGCTGTCAGCCTTGAACCGACGAGTAGCCTCGGTCTGCGCGTCGGGGTCGTCGCTCTTGGGGTCGAGCGGCGGCTGCCCGCCTTCTGGGGAAGCCAGTGTGAGCTCTGCTCCTGCGTCCTTGAACACATAGTAGGGAGCAGCAAGCTCTTCCAGCCAGAACCCCGTTTGGTGCCCCGTGTCTCCGAGCTGGTTGTGTGATGTCAGTACGACGAGGATTTTGGCCATGCCTTTTCTCCAGTTTGTCTAGGTGTGAGTGTGGTTGCCAAGCTACAGGCCGCCCAACCAGAAAGAGACATTATGCGCAATGTTGATGAACTGCACCAGCCCAACGATGTCGGCAGGGTTTCGATTGAACTCGCCACCCACCATGCCGCATCGCATTGCGGTGCAATGACCGGAGCCCGAGAGCGCTATTGCGAAGCGGTGGGTTGGGCTTGACGGTGAGCTGGTAGCGACCTCGATTCACAGAGTCACTAGAACTCGCCCTGACACCGTTCGCTGCTCGACCGCCTCATGGGCCTCGGCGATGGATGTCAACGAATATCGTGCCTCCACCTCTAGACCGGTCCACTCCCCTTCCAGTGCGGCGTTCACACCGAGGGCTGCGGCCAGCTTTGCCTCTTCGGGAAAGTCGTCGCTCCCCAGAAAGAAGAGACGCGTATTCTTGAAGACTAGCGGCCAGAACGGGATCACCGGTTCTGGGTTCCCCGTCGCGTAGGTCGCGATCGAGCCGTTTGGAGCCAAGAGCATCTCGTCCACGTCGATGTTGGCGTGAAAAGCGACCTCGACAATGTGGTCGATGCTGTTCGGAGCGTGATTCTGTATGCGTTCGACAATCTCTTCAGCAGAGAGTTTATTTGAGCGAACCACCAGGTGAGCTCCCGCGCCTGCAGCGACTCTCTCATCGCGTTCGGAGCGGACCGTGGCGATCACTCGTGCTCCTGCGTGCCGGGCCAGCGCGATTGCGCATTGCCCAACCGCCCCACCGCCGCCCTGTACAAGAACGGTCCGCCCACTCACCGAACCGGCTACGTGTACAGCGCGATGAGCCGTAATGCCGGGTATGCCGAGACATGAGCCCTGATCAAACGACACTGAGTCGGGAAGGTAGACCGCCTGGATCGAAGGCACCACGACATACTCGGCAGCGGTCCCAAACGGACGATAACTCTGCGCCCCGAAGCACCACACACGCTCGCCTACTCGAGAAGCTGATACCCCATCGCCGACTTGGTCGATCACCCCCGCCCCGTCGCTATGGGGAATCACTCGGGGGTAGGCCATTCCCAGGCCAAAGGTGTCTTGACGCTTCTTCACATCGCCAGGATTGACACCTGAAGCGGAGACTCGGATTCGGACCTCTCCAGGTCCGGGCTCGGGTGTGGAGGTCTCTCCAATCACGAGGACCTCCGAGGGAGGACCCTGTCGTTCGTACCACGCCGCCTTCATCATCGCTTTCGGATACTTCTCCTGCAGTCGGAATGAATTCTCAGGTCGATCCAGGTGCAAATTTCAGTCGTAGACTTCCAATCGCACCTTCGCGGTTCCGGTCTCGGTGATCCCCAACTTGCGAGCCGCTGCACCGGAGAGATCGATGATCCGGCCCTCCACATGCGGTCCGCGATCATTGATTCGCACCCACACCGACTTGTCGTTGTCGAGATTGGTTACCCTGACTCGGGTATCGAAGGCCAGGGTCCTATGTGCAGCGGTGTAGGCCCGCTTGCTGTAGGTGTCGCCGCTAGCGGTCTTGCGGCCGTGAAACGAATCCGCGTAGTACGAAGCCAACCCCTCTTCGACGTTGACCGGCTCCCGACACCCCAACAGGGTCAGGAGAACAACAGCCCACACGAAGATGTCAGATTTTCGCCACATGAATAGACAGAGAACCTCTGGCGCAGCGTATTGCCTGGTCAGTTGCAGTGTCTTGTAGGGTGCGAATTCAATACATTGCATTGCCGTTCTTTGTCTCATCTGGCACTTCTTGCATGGCGTCCCAATGCTCGATGATCTTTCCGTCCGCATCGAATCGGAAGAAGTCCATCGCTACGTATTCTTCATTGCCCGGCCAAGTTTGATGAGTGTGCAAGGCAACCAGGTCTCCCTCTGCAACCGCACGCACGAACTCGATCTCCTTGCTGGGGAATTGCGCCGCCATTTCAGTGAAGTAATCAATGAACGCCTGCTTCCCGTCCCCTACTAGCGGATTGTGTTGAATATACTCAGCACCCACGTACATTTCGACAGCCTTGGCGGGATCACCCAAATACGCTGTGCGGTAGAAGGCAATGGCATTCTGCTTGTTTTCTTCCAGGTTGTTCTGCATGTCGACACTCCTATCGGGTGATTCGTCTCTACCAAGCACCTGATCAGAAACCTTCAAGCACGATCTTGCCGCGCGCAGAGCCGCTTTCGATTCGGGCGTGCACCGCGCGCAGAGTCGCGGCGTCGATCTTGCCGGCGACTTCGGTAGCGGTGGAACGGATACGCCCCGCATCGACCAGCGCGGCCACTTCGTTCAACAGCTTGCCCTGTTCCGCCATATCAGGTGTGCCGAAGAGCGAGCGAGTGAACATCATCTCCCAATGAAGGGACACGGCTTTGAGCTTCAACGGCATGGCGTTGAGCTCTTCCGGGTCGTCGATCAGGCCAAAACGACCCTGCGGCGCAATCAGTTCGACGATGTCAGCAAAATGCTGGTCGGTCTGAGTGGTTGAGAACACGAAGCCGGGAGCGCCGAGGACCAGGGCCTCGACCTGGGGTGCCAGGGGCTGGCGGTGGTCGACCACGTGATGGGCGCCGCATTCGCGCACCCAATCCTGAGTTTCGGGACGCGAAGCGGTGGCGATCACCGTCAGATCGGTCAAGGCCCGTAGAAGCTGGATGGTGATCGAGCCAACGCCGCCTGCGCCACCGATGACCAAAATGGTATTCCCTCCCTGCGGGGTCGGGCGCTGGACATCGAGCCGGTCGAACAGCATTTCCCAAGCGGTGATCGCCGTGAGTGGAAGTGCTGCGGCCTCCGCATCGCTCAGACTGGCGGGTTTACGGCCCACGATGCGTTCATCGACAAGGTGAAATTCACTGTTGGTGCCGGGCCGCGCGATGGAACCGGCATAGAAAACCGCATCGCCCGGTTTGAAATCCTGCACCTCGGGCCCGACCGCCTCGACAACGCCGGCGGCGTCAAATCCAAGGACCCGCCATTCACCCCCTTCGGGCGCAGCGCCGAGGCGCAATTTGGTGTCCACGGGGTTTACCGACACGGCGATGACCTTGACGAGCAGATCGCGGCCTTCGGCTTCGGGGGTCTCGAGGGTGATGTCCTGCAAGGCATCCTCGCGGTCAATTGAACCAGGGGTTCTATAGGCAACGGCCTTCATTGTCAGTCTCCAACTATGCTGAGTTTGCAGATAGCTAGTGGGCGGTTCGTGTAACCACGCATCGCTGAATCTATGCTCTCTGTATCACGCGCACCTAACGCTTGAGTTAAGTGGCGCGCGCTTTTTGCGCGTCCGCTCGGACGACTGGTTGGGCGCCTGTGTCAGAGGCTCGCACACCCTTGAGAAGAAGCCAAAGGCCCAGGACAAGCTCGAAGAGGACCAACGGAACATCGAACAAACCTGCGTGGACCGTCTTGTCGAAGTGTGGAAGAGCTATGAATGCAAGGGCACAGAAAACGCACCACACAGAAGCAATCACGCCATAGGCAGCAAGTGCCTTGGGGATGTACTTGGACTTAAGCCAGAGGACACTACATACCGTTGATGCCAAGCCCCAGAATGGCAAGCCAATGTAGTACGCATTGTTGGCATCGGAAAGACGGAGCATTGCCAGAGTGCGCAGCTGCTCCGTCCCGAACACTGACAAGTATCCGGTGTCGCCCAACAGCCGCAGGACGCCCAGCATCTTGCATGCGATGACGGCCCATGCCAACGCAAGCACCAGCCTGAAGACCGCCGCTACCAGTGCGGCACCTTGGTTGACTGGCTTGAGCACCACGTAAAGCGCTACCAGCAGGACCAACAGATCTACGAGGTACAAGACATCACATACGATGTTGGCACGGAACAGGAGTTCGTGTGTAGAGATGTTCAGAGCAGTGTCAACCGCGTTGTTCGGCACGATAAGCCGGAAGCTAACGCTGTAGTTTGCGATGACCACGATTGCAATGCCGAGAAGTAGAGCTATTCCGGCGACTCTCGCGGCAGCGGATTGCGACGCGTTCAAGGTACGATTCTGACCCATGTGTTCCCCCAGGAAGTAAACTCTGTTTAGACGCCCAACTTATATTGGACTGCTCAAATAGTTCGGGTACCTTGCAGATAAGAACAGCATAGGCAACGGGTCCCAGCGATACCCCAGGAACCGCTTGCTCCCGGCCGGAGCTCTCACTTGGGCGGTTTCGCTTAGCCAAACAACAGGAAGGTCGGGCTGCGCTCCTGGGCGGCCTAGGCGATCGGCAGCGTCCGTTCGTGCGCAGCCTATCGTGAGTTGACCCACCCTTCGGCCGAGTTTGAAATAGGGGACAGGCACCTATTCTCCATGACCCGCAAGCCAGAATCTCTGCTCTGCGACCCGCGGACCGTGTGAGGGAACCGTTTTCACACCTGCCAGAGGCCGTGCTGGATACCGCCCTGGATGTAGATGGCGAAGGTACCGTGGCCGGGGATTTCCAAAGGTGGGTGGGCGATCTCAGCACCGGCCGCCTCGACCGCCTGGACCGCCGCGGCAACGTCGGGCACGAGCCAGTAGGGTCGCACGACCGGATCCTCGGCCTCGTGCATCGGTGCGCGCACGCCGATCTTGCCTCCGTTCGCCATCGCCGCGGTGCGAGCATGGCCTAGACCGGACTCCGGCTCGCTGAAAGTCATGCCGTGCAGCTGCGCAAAAGCGGCGCAAACTGCTTCGACGTCGGGCGTCACGATCTCCAGATAGTACACTTGCATGGAGTCCTCCGATCGAAAAGCAATTGCCACGATTGCGCTTGGTCGCCGAACCCTAGCACGGTGCCGTAGCCTACCAGGGCAGGGCAGGGGTAAGGCGACCTCCGTATACGATCTGGGCTGACAGCAATTGCGAGGAGATGGTGTTGTACTGCATCATGCAGTGAGAGGAGGACAAAAACATGGGGATCTTTCAGCTCACACTGATCGTCGCGACTTTCCTCTGTTCCCTGGTGGCGGGCTTCCTGTTTGCGTTTGCCGTGGTGGTCATGCCAGGCATTGGGAACCTGGGTGACGGGGAGTTTCTCCGAGCTTTCCAGGTGATGGATCGCGTGATCCAGAACAACCAGCCGGTCTTTCTGTTGGTCTGGATGGGTTCGGTGGTCGCTTTGCTGGCTTCGGCTGCGCTTGGCATCGGGCGGTTGGATGGAACAGGGCGCCTGCTCATGATCGTAGCGGTTCTCGTATACCTTCTTGGCGTTCAGCTACCGACCGTCACCATCAACGTTCCGATGAATAACACAGTGCAAGCTCTCGAGATCGACCGCATGGACGAGACGGCGCAAGAGGCGGCTCGCCAGAACTTTGAATCGCGTTGGAACTACTGGAACTCGGTCAGGACGGTCCTGGCGAGCTTGGTGTCTGTCCTGCTCATCATCCTGCTACTCAGACTTTGAAGGGCGCGCGGATGCAGTGTACGGGTCCCGGATGTACTAGCAGCGAACTGCGTAGTGGGGTGGTGAGCCAGCGGTTCCAGGTCCTGCGGCGAGGCCCCGGGGTAGGTGCGCCTGTTGGGGGGCTCAACTGGTCGACCACGGACCCCGAGATCCCCGGCGCCTGTATCTGCCCGGGCTCAGGCCCCCGCAGCCGGCTCCAGTCGTCGGACCAGAAGGCGTCATCTACTGTCGCCGTCCCTCACGCCGTTCGGGAGGCCGACCTGCGCCGGTCAGGCCTCATATCAGGAGGCGTGGCGGTTCTTGGACGAAGTTTGCGTTTGACTCATATAGAGACACCAATCCAACAGAAGGAGGTCCCATGAGCAGATCCATCAAGACTAGGCTGACCGTTTCGACAATGCTAGCGGTACTGGGTGTGGTATCCGCGACCGGGCTGAGCGGCCAAGAAAGTGCGGTCGGAGGCGAGGTGCCCGAAGCGATCGGATTCGTTGAGATCGACGGCGTCGGTCGCTACGACATCTACCCAATTGCCGAGGGAATGACCCGCAGTGAAGCGTCCGGTCTCATCTACGGGAGCAACACCCCGACCGCCTTCTGGCATGGATATGATGACAATACCGGGGGCAAGGTCTATATCTACGCCCTGCCCGCCTCCGGCGATCCGACCGAATCGACGGTCCTGGCAGAGTTCTACCTGCTCGAGGGGCGCACCGGTCTGGATACGATCCGCGGTCGGGGAATCCATTTGAATCCGCCGATATCCGGCCAGTATGAGTGGGACCAGCTCTTTGGCACCGAGGTGACCGTCGAGGAGTTTTCGGTCGACGGCAATGGACCGATGACTCTGAAGCTGCGATTCGAGGGCGCAGCGACTCGGACCTACTCGTCCGGCTCACCGCCGCCAAGCGAGGTGCCGATGAAGGGCGTGTTGGAGGTCACCGGCCTGCCATACAGGCCCTTCTGAGGTTACTGATCGCTCGATCCGCTGCCCTACCGTGTTTCAGGCCCTGCCGAAGTAACGCTTCGCCTGCTCGGTGGCCTTGATGATGAGCTCCGTCTTGCCCCGCGTGTGCGCCACGCGGTCCCGCGGCGGCTTCAGACAGCCCGGTTGACCTCCCTAAGCTTGGACCAATCGGATGATGCGCCCTTCCCAGGCTTCCGGACCGTCAACGAGGCCGTTGCAGCGGTGCGCCCGCAATCCAGGTTCCGGCAGCTCGCCGCGGAGCTCGAAATCTCCCCCGGAGGCGTCTACACGAGTTCAGGCCGCCATGCTGGGGTCTGAACCGGAACGAGTACCCGCCGAGTCGCAATCTCAGCCCACTCCACAACCCAACACCCCGCACATCGGGGAGATCAGAAAAGGGGTGAGCTGCCCTGCCGCGAAAACGAGGGTCGCAGTGGATCAACAAACGGGGTCAAGAGCCTCATAACGGGCATTTCTCCTCGAGTGGCCCCGGGGGTCACTCGATGGCGGGGGAAGGGGGCCAAGCGTCCGATAATGAGGTGCCTGTCACCGCATTTCCCGGACATCCCGGGATCCCACCTTTCGGCCGTGCTCTCGCCAGCCATGAGATCGGCAGAATGTACCTCAGACGATTGGGGGGCGGGCTCTTCGAGGTTCCACCCGTGGATTCTTGTCGATCGCGGTGTCTATGGAAGATCGTGGCAGTCGATCCGCCAAACACCGAGGTCGAGGTCCTTCTTCAACCATGAATATTCGAGGGCATTGAAGTAGGGGCAGAAGATCGTCTCGTCACCCGTGTACTCGACCCCGAAGACCGCCTTCCCTGCATCGACGAAGGGCTGCAGCAGATCGCACTCGGCGAACTCAAAGCACTGCTCGTTGAGTGCCCAATCGAATGCAGGCTCCAGATCGGTGACCTGGTCGAGATCGTTCTTGAGGCCGACGGACAGGCCACGCCGGTGGGCCTCGGTCGCCAACCACCGGTTGAATGCAAGCTGGTCGTCCGCGACCAGCGGGAAACCACTCGCGTTCTGATAGGCGTCGACGTTGTCGGGCTCGACTCCCTTGCAGCCCTTGCTTCGAGCGAGATCGAGACGGGCCTCGAGGATCGGCGCGAGCAGATCGAGTCTCCGAATGTCGACCCATCGCTCGCCCAGCCAGCTATCGAGCGGGTTGCCGAGGACGACTTCCGGGTAGGAGCCGGCATCGGGGCGCCAGTCTTCCCACGAACCCGCCGAGAAATAGCAGATCACCACACGGCCGTCACCCTCGAGAGCGGCGATGGTCTGCGGCGGTGTATCGAAGAGATCGATGTCGTACATCTCGACGTCGATGGTGGTGTCAATCAAGCCATCAAGTTGCCACTGCCATGAGGTCCCGGGTGCCGGTCGCCAGATCTCCCCCACTACGGCGCTCCAAGCCGAGGTGTCGCCGCTTTCGAGTCCATCGACAAAGATCTCGTCGGTTGCACCCTCGATCACGATCATCCTCATATTCCCGGCTCTGACGTTACCCGTTTCGGTCTCGAGATCTTCGTAGTCCTGCGCGGCACCGAGGTCAACGCCGATCACCATCAAGCAACCAAGCATCGTCGGCAACACACACCAGCAGGCGGTTCTGGAGGTCAGAAATGCGGGAGTCAATTTTCCCCTCGGAACCCAGCACGTCGGGGCCTGACCTTCAGAGTGTCGTGCACGTCCTCATTATGGGTCCGCGAACCGGGAGTCGACAAGGTGCCACCTCACACCGATCGAGGAGGCCGCGAGCGACCCGTGCCACAGATCGGGGGCGGGGCACCAACCGACTGCGTCGCCTTCCGCCCCGACCTTGGAGCGGTTGTTTCTTACCCTCTACACCTCTGCTTCTGGAGACTCCTCATCTGCCCTTCGGTACTGCCATATACTGCTGTCCAATCCAAAACGGGAAGGTGCTGAAGATGACGAGAAAGCGGCTTGTCCTTGTCGTAGGTGTAGGACTGTTGATCGTCGTGAGCGTGGGGCTAGTGGCCGCAGGTTCTTTCTATGCCGGAATGAGAACTGGCAATCATCGGGCTGTCGAATGGCTGCTCGGGGTTCAGGAGACGGAGGTGTCGGGCTCACTCAATCACGCTATACATGCCCTGACCTTCATGAGGACTGATGATGTGGATCGAGCTGTCGGCCTCTTCGAGACGCGAGTTCGCGCGGCGATTGGCTCACTTCCGCAAGGCCGAGAGTGGGGCCAGCTTCCAGCCTCGACGCGCCGTAACCTCGTCCTCGCGAAGCACTACTTGGCCGTGTTCCCGATCCACTCAGAATCGGAGGAATTTCCCGAGGACTTGCGCCAGGTGCTCCGGTGGATTCCCGATGAGCCGCTTGATCCAGAATCGTGTAGTCCGGCAGTTCGCTTCCTTCTGGAAGGCGAGCAGGAAGCCAACGACCAGAGCGTCGACGGGTAGCCGCTTTCATATTCGACCGAGCGCCGGCGGGAGCTGGAAGATTGAGAGGGCACCAGCTGCGATCGCAGAGCCACCAGCTCGGTCATCGTCGCTTCCTCGCGAAGCGCTTCCAGGGCGACGTTTGCCTTCAGCTCAGCGGGAAACTCCGCCTCTTTCGTGGCATTCCCGACTCCTCCTTCTTGGTCTGGATCCCACCTTCGCAGGCGGTCCGAAATCTGGGGTCCGCCTAACGCCCTTGAGCTAACCGGCAACGCCAGCGAACCCACCCGAGAAGATGATTGATTGAACTGGTCACTTGCAGAGTTTACAACCGCTCCCGCAACGCGACGGGCGGCGTCCGGTTCAGCGAGTTGTTAGAGGGCACCTCAGAACACGTAGTCGACAAAACCCACAACGGCCGCGCCAACGATGGACAGCATGAGCGCCAGCCAGAGAGAGGAACGAGCCTCATGGATTCTGACGCCCGGCCGGAGGGCGGCCGCCTGAACGCTCTGAATGCCCAGAGTAGCAAAGAGGCTGGCCGCCAATAGAACAAAGGCCATCTCAAGAACGGCCAGAGCGGCATCTGACTGGCCAGAGCTATCACTAGTGGCACCAAGGAAGATGCTCAGAACAAGGGCGGCTGAAAGCACTGACACCGCAACCCAATAGACAACAGGCCGAACCAGTCGACGAAGGGGAACCAGGTCGTCTCGACCCCAGGGGAACAACGGAACTCTCAATCTTTGGCCCTATCCACTCCACTGGGTCATGAAGACTTAGACAAAGGTACGAAAGTGACCTCTAGCCTGGATTGGACTGCGCTCCTGGGCGGCCTAGTCGATCGGCAGCCTCCGTTCGTGCGCAGCCTAGCTTGAGTTGACCCACCCTTCGGCCGAAATCACTTGTCCTCCCACTGGCTGGCACCGTGCAAAGATTGATCAGGGCCGACAAGCCGCTGCTACGCTGCGCTGAACGCAGTCCATGATGCACGAGAGGACAATAGGATCGCTCCTGCCGGGCTGGTGCAACCTCGGGGATCGCCCCGTGCAGTTCGTGCGACATTCGCTCGACAGACACACTCTTTATTCCCAAAACTCCCTGTAATCGCGGACTCCGAGTCTACTACCCAGTGAGTCGCTGGCGGTTCCGGCCCCATCGTCAAGAGCCAACGGGCTCTGCCAAGCCATTAGCGCCGGACTCTCACCAGCGATCAAGCAGACCCTTGCTTCGTCGTTCGAGATACAAGCTGTGGTTCTCAACGGCCGCGAGCAGGATGAGCACATGTTCAGCCCAGAAGCCGATCAGCAGGGCTGCGGACGCCCCGCCCACCTCGATTCAACACGTGAGTGTAGATCATCGTGGTGCGGACGCTTTTGTGGCCGAGGAGTTCCTGGACGGTACGAATGTCGTATCCATCCTCAAGAAGGTGAGTGGCAAAGCTGTTGCGGAGCGTGTGGATGGGCTGGGGGTGAGCTGGTAGCCCTCTGGTTGCCGCTTTCAAACCCGCTGATCGTCGAGCGGACCGCTTTCGAGTCTCTGAGAACAGCCGTTGGCTGAGTCTCCGAGGCCGCGATTCGCCCTTCGCCCGATTGGTCTCCCGACGGCACCAGAATCGTCTGTCGCCGGATCGAATTGACCGACGATCGCCGACCTTGAGGAGTCACCGAGCAGGTCACCACCGGAGCGCTGGAAGAGGTGCGTGCGGTCTCAAGCGGTGCCCATATGTCCTACTCCCCGACAAGAGATCTAGTTGTTGACGTGAGCGGGGGCGGCGGTGCTCTTCGCGATTGGCAAGCCGCCCCTCCCTAGGCTCGGCCTGCCACAACACAGCGGCTCCCAGAGACTGGCTAGTCGAACTTCCCTACGTTGAACGATAGAACACTCGGAATGTTACGCCCCCCATGACCCGCCAGAGGGCCAGCCTCTTCCTTTACATCTGGACCTGAGGACCCAAAGAAAGGTCGTTCTTGACAAGATGGTCAATGGCGTCTAACCTTCATCGGTATGGACGTTTTGAACGATTTCACTCAGAGATCTACGCTACCGGCACTCGGATCGACAAGGTTGATGTCGCAGCTGACAATGGAATATCCTTCTGATCTTCCCGTGCATCCTGCCCGGCCAATAGGGCTCGTGGATTGTGCCTCTGGTAGAACATTCAACATCCAACCTTGAAATGGAGCTGACATGCGACCTTCCACAACGCACGTAATGGTTCTTTCAATTGCCATGCTGGCCATCGGCTGTGCACCTTCGTCGGAGCCGCCCGCTCAGACCACCTCCTCCGCGCCCGAGCTGGTGAGCAGCGTACTCGACGAAGACGCCCAGCAGGCATTGACCCCCGAGCAGGTGCTGGCGGACCTCAAGGCCGGCAACCGGCGGTTCGTAGAAGGCAAACTAACGCCGCGCGACTACATCGCGCAGGCCGAGGCCACGGCTGCCGGTGGTCAGTACCCCAAGGCAGTCATCCTCGGTTGCGTTGACTCGCGAGTGCCGCCGGAGATCGTCTTCGACCAGGGCATTGGCGACGTATTCGTCGGCCGCGTGGCCGGCAACGTCGAAGACATCAACCTTGTCGGCAGCCTCGAATTTGCCAGCAAGCTAGCCGGATCCAAGGTCGTCGTCATTCTCGGACACACCTCCTGCGGTGCCATCAAGGGTGCTGCCGACGGCGTAGAGATGGGCAATCTGACCGAGCTGCTCAACGACTTCGATGCGCCCATCGCCCGCGCCGCCGAAGCTACCGAGGGCGAGGCAAATTCTTCGAATCAGGAGTTCATTGATCTTGCCGTCGAGGAGAACGTTCGCCAGACGATCGCTGACATTTTCGCGCAGAGCGATATCATCTCGGGGATGGTCGACAACGGCGAGTTGTTGGTCGTCGGCGGCGTCTACGCTCTTTCAACCGGGCAGGTCAGGTGGTTGGATGGGTAGCTGTCAGGGTTGAGAGATTCAGCTCAGAGCTAAGCGTCAGCGTCGCGCTGTTTCTCCTCGGGCTCCAACTCGGCCACCACTTCCTTCAGAGATCGGAGCCAACGCAACATCAGGTTGTCCGTGAGCGCGAGAACGATCTCATACCGGTCGTACGCGACGGCGGCACCGAGCGACCTGACCCCCTGCAACGAGTCCAGTCTGAGCGTTAGGATGTGACGCTGGGGCGGGTCACACTACGCTCTGGCCATCTTCAACGCCCTTCTTAGCGGAACCTGACGCCTGGGGTCCGTCCATTCGAAATCATTGGACCCTGGCATAGTGTTTTGAAGTCAGACTGTCTTCACCACGAACGATCACCGAGGAGGTTGCTGTGACTGCGCCGAACGAGAACGAACCGACAACACAACCGATCCCGCAGGAAGCGTTTGACTGGTACGACGAGTACGCGCATGGTCTGATTTCCAGGCGCGAGTTCTTCGACCGACTGTCCACCCTCACCGTCTTGGGATTCACGGTGAGCGGGTTGGCCGCCGCGCTGATCCCGAACTACGCTTTGGCCGAGCAGGTCTCGTTCAACGATCCCGACATCAGGGCTGAGTACGAGACATTTCCTTCACCCGATGGGCACGGAGAGGGCCGAGGGTATCTCGTCGTTCCGACAGCGGTGACGGAGTCGACGGGAGCGGTATTGGTCGTGCATGAGAATCGAGGCCTCAATCCCTATGTCGAAGATGTTGCGCGCAGGGTTGCCAAAGCGGGCTTTGTCGCGTTTGCGCCCGATGCGTTGCACCCGGTGGGCGGCTACCCCGGAAACGATGATGAAGGACGGGAGCTGCAGCGCTCGCTGGATCGGGTGAAGATCGAGCAGGACATGATCGCCGCCGCCAGGTTTCTCAGGGCCCAGCCCCTCTGCAACGGCCGTCTCGGTGTGGTCGGTTTCTGTTTCGGCGGATATATCACCAACATGTTGGTGGCCACTCTGCCCGACCTGGTGAACGCCGGTGTGCCCTTCTATGGCACACCCCCCGCCGAGGAGATCCGACCGAACATCAAGGCGCCCCTGCTGATTCATCTCGCGGAGCTGGACGAACGGGTCAACGCAACCTGGCCCGAGTATGAGCTCGATCTGAAGGCCAACAAGAGTCCCTACACCATGCACATGTATCCCGGCGTCAACCACGGGTTCCACAACGATTCGACGGGCCGCTACAACGAGGCCGCAGCGGAGCTCGCATGGAGTCGGACCATCGAGTTCTTCGCGACCCACCTTGCAGTTTGAAGGCGAAGGACATCGGTGCCACCCACCTAACTGGGTCTGGAGCACCTCTCAAGGGATGAGGCAAGGCCTACGGACGCGACCCATCAGGAATCCAGGGTGTTCCAACGTGCACGTTGATCCTGCAGGTCTTCGACGGTGCGGTGCCGGTATACGCCTGGTGGGAAGGATCGCACTCGAGTTCGCAGACCGAACCCCCAGACACCGGCAATCGCACGATAGAGGTTCGGATCCCCGGGTTTCCGCCACAAGGGCCTCTCCATCTCTTCAACGGATCGGAAACGGCGAACCGCCATCAGGACTCATCCTCACCAAGGCCGAACCGCTCCTTGAGAAGCTCGGCGTCCGCCTGGTCCTTCAACCGCACCGTGTCGCGTTTCATTCGATAGAGGCTCGCAGGACTGGCCACCGATACTTCCAGCTCCTCGAAAGGTAGGCGTTGCACCTCTAGATCCTCGTATCGAAATGCTTCCCCAAGCCTCACCAAGATGTCGATGTGAAACGTCCCCGAGGGCGGAACATACTGTACGGCCGGATAGTCTCCGAGCAAGTCGTCAGCCGAGATCTCGTCGATCTGAGGATCATCGAAAACAGAATGAAGGGCCTTTTTCAGGGCCTCGATATTCTCCAATTCTGGTGCAACAAACAAATCCAGATCCTCGGTGAATCGCGCCAAGCCGTGAAAATTCAGTGCCGCCGCGCCAAACACCACATACCGCACGCCCTCTCGTTCGAGCGCTGCGAGTACCCGCTTTATCGCCTCGTAATCCAAAACAGCCTGCGACCCATTCAAGCCGTGTGATGAACCATCGAGCTCGATTGAATCATACCTAACTCACAGGAGCACACCGCAAAGACATGAAGCCGACTGCCTGGCCGGCCAGAAGTGTGAGATCGATGGTAGCGAGTACGGGATTTGAACGCGGAGTCGGGGGTTCCGGGGCAAGCGTACGGAGCCCGGACCAGCTGTCAGCGAAACGGGGGTGAGTTGATAGCGCGTACGGGATTCGCACACGTCTTACCGGCGTGAGAGGCTCTGTTGGATCGCTCCCTACCCCTTCTCTTCGAGAGTGCGCCGCAATACTGGCAGCATCGCTCGGTCCTTCTCCCGGTCTGCCAGCTCCTTCGATTCGATGACCGAAGCCAGCTTCAGGACGCGCAGATCGAGGCTTCCCACCTCGAGAATACGAGATCTACTCACCAGATCGGCCCAGTCCCAGTCGGGACCGACGCTCTGCATCACGTCCAAGGGGCCGAGGCTTGTCTCGAGAAGGTTGATCTTATTGCTTGCAAGCCGGTCCGGTGTGGGGCGAATGACCCTGCCTGCAGGGTCACGGTAGCGTGCTTCCAGATCATCCAGAAGCTCCGTCAGTCGGCGCAGATTGTCGTCGTCTCGCCGACACACGATATCCAGATCGAGGGTGGTGATAGGGGCCCCTTCCAGAATGGCGGCGACGCCACCGACCACGATGTAATCCACCCCTGCTCGTCCAAGGGCTCGAAACAGCTCCAGATAATCAGGCTTCACTATCTGTCCGGAGTGCCCAGGCTGCATCGATCAGGTCTTGAGCAGCCTGAAGCCGTTCGGTGGGGCTCAGTCGGAGCATCCACCGGATCAAAGACAGGTCGACACCATCATCGGCAAAGGCTCCATCCAGATCCGGTTCGATCCCGGAGGCTGGAGGGTTTCCGAGACCTGAGCCGCTCTCGCGGGCGGTGCTGACAGCCTTTGGCCCTGCATCGTTCTTCATTGCGACTATTGTACCCCCCTTGAATCCGTGCCTTGTCGAGGCCTTCGACAAGGTTGTGGACGAAGAAAGCCGGAACGCTGGCCGGGCGAATCGAGGGTACTGGCTGGTAGCGCGTACGGGATTCCAACACGGAGGGGCAGGCGTGGGGATGTCGTGGCTGCTCCAGCGGTTTGTTAGGCAGGGCCTTGGCAATAGCGCGATCGATGTAGCACATCCGTCTTTACCGCTGGATGACGCCGGAGTACAGAAAGATGAATCCAAGCGTGTCGTTGAGCCCATGCGCAAGAATGAGTGGCCATAGATTGCGCCCTGCCAATAGAAACGCAGCACCGTAAACGGCGCCGCCAATTCCAATAGATATCGCTTGTGCTGGTCCCTGATAGGCATGAATAAGCCCAAACGCAACTGCCTGGGCAACAACTGCCGTAACCCAGGCGGCGCAGGAGCCACCCAGGACCCCCGCTATTGCCGTCAGTAGGAAGCCGCGAAAGAAAAACTCCTCCCCGAACGCCCCGATCAACCAGGCGACGGGCAACAGCATCAGCAGCAGCGGAAGATTACCCGGCAAGTCGGCGAACCGAGCTACCTGCGGCGCCTCTCCGAAGGCGTTTGTAAGAACGGGGGATGCTATCCCGACGACAATAGAATCAACTGCCATCGTGCCGAGCACCCACATAAGCAATGTACGAGATGGCAGAAAGGGCCCAAGTCCAATACGGGAAAGCGGAATCTTTTGAATCCTCATCCAGAGTATCGCGGCCAGTACAACCAAAAAGTTCAACCAGGCGGTCTCAGCAACGGGCATCAATGACCAAGTTTCAGGAACCCACCCAGCACTCCGGGCAGCTGTGAGCCCGAAGTAACCAGCCACAAATAACGATAACGCGGTACCTGGGAGGAGCTTCTGTTTCTCAGTCACGCTTGTTGCGCCCCGCCATTAGACGACCTACAGGCCCGCCTAACGGCTTTGCTGTTGAGCTGCGCGGCCCGCGCTGCTAGGCACCGCAACAACAGCGATTGTTGATGCCAGGAGGCTAGCAGGCCGCTAACGCCCGGCTGTCGCCGCGTCCGCCTCCAACAGCTTGTTAGGCGGCGGCGTCATCTCGATTGGACTGGGGACCCGCGGATACGAAACTACGACACCTCGCCGAACGCAGCGATTTCTTCGACGTATGCCGAATCGAACTGCAGCGCCTCAACCAACTGTGATAGCTCGGTCGCGTACGCGGGATTCGTCCCGGCTAGGCCCAACTCGCGCGGCAGGTTGTAGCAGTACGCCTCGACAGCTTCGCTAGTGTCCAACAGCTCCACCTGTACGCGTTCTCGTATGTACTCGCGAACACTCGGTTCCGAGTAGAGCGCGCGAGCTTCCTGGTAGGCGAGCTCCATCACGATTCCATAGGCGCGACTCGAAGCGGATCGCAGCAATGTTGCTCGCTCGCCGATGTGGATGCGGTAGTCGGGTAGCACTGCTGGCCCGATAATCTCTGGGTGAAGACCCCTCTCAGTGAGAAGAGACCGATCCATGAACAGGCCGTAGAAGAAGATCTTGCTCATGGGATCGGAGCTGTCCCCCTAACGCTCAGGTTCAGCGGCGGGCCGCGTAGCGGAACGTCAGCTGCAAGCGGTTGTTAGGCCGTTCAAGCTGTATCGCCCCGTCATGAACCCACCCGCACAGTAATCACCTCACCGCTTCGCGTGACGCTTGCCCCCTTGAACTCCAAGGTCAGGCCGGCCGCCCGCACTCTCACCATGCCGTCCGCTTCGCTTACCTCAGGCTTCACCAGACCCGTAACCACCACACGGCGAATCCCGTGGAACAGCGGGTGGGACCCGGCCCCGTCCGTCATTGCCTCCGCATTCATCACCTCCAGCTTCCCAGCATCATTACCCAGCCGGAGGAACCGGGTGTGAATCACTCGTTCCGGTTCGATGCGGTCGACATTGAGTGGATCGAAACCCTGCGGCCACAATGGCTCGCTCCCGCCAGATTCAACGACAACGCGCCACCCGGGCTTGCCCTCGAATGCAGTGAGCTTCTGTTCCCTTTCCGCTGCGAGCACTTCGATGTCGGCGCGCCCCTTCTCCTCCGCCCCGGCCACAGCAGCGTCCTCGAACGCGCATGCGTTCCCTGCTCCGAGCGCTTCCTTGAGCATTTCATCGAGCGTCTGTTGGTCATTGGCCTCAAGCGTGGCCGGCCAGCCAGGTTTGAACCGGTCAAGGAGAAGTGCTAGAGCTGGACCGGTGGCGTAGGCACGGTGGCGGACCTCGGCCGGGCCGAACCCTGCCTCAGGCAAGTCCACCGCGCGCCGTCCCGCCGCCCGCATCTCGACGTATGTGGCGAGCCCTTCATTCAGCTCCGTTCCGCGCTCGTATGCGGCGAAGGTCGAGTCCATGCGAGCGTACCGCTCACCGCGGAACACGAGCGCCCGACGTGCCCAACACGCCGCAACCGCGCCGTCGTCAGCTGCTAGCGCTCGCCGGAGCGCTTCAGTCTCCAGTCGCCGAAACGCAAGGAGGTCTGAGGAGTCGATCGGGTACACGAGGAGATCGACCTCGTTCCCAATCCAGCCAGGATGGCGTTCGCGCTGATACACGTGGAACCCCTCGTGGATGGCGACTGCAGCGAGCTTCGGGAGCGAGCCGCCCCGCTGCGCTCGGTCGACAAGGAGAGTCGCCGTGGGTACACCCCCGATCTCAGAGTTCGTGTTGGCGGTAACAGCCTCATGCCTCCCCTTCCAGGCGAAGCTCCCAGGAGCAGCGCCCGCGACGGGCGTGAATCCCTGGGGCGGGGCAGGGTGGCGGAAGAGGAGCGTCCGCTCTCCGTCGTACACGGCGAGCGGGATGGCGAGGGGATCGAAACCCGGCCATAACGCTTCATTTCCGGCGCGCTCAGCAGCAAGCCGCTTAACTTCCTGCTCGATCGCGGCCGCCGAATTCTCGTCGCTTGGTCGACGCTCCGGCGTGCCCCCGACGCAGGCAGAGAAAACGGTCCCAGTGATGAAAAGCAGTAAGGGTCTGGTCATGACGCTCCGACGGTGTTGAGACGGCCTAACGGCCGGGAGCTCACCGGCACGACCCGAGACCGCTGGAGAGCAACGACGGCCCCGACCAGGATACACCTTAGATACCTTCAACGAGCCACGAAGCTGCGGGTGGCGTCCGGTGAAGCGATTGGTTGGGCGTTGAACCTCTATCCAAAGAAGATCGGCTCCGAGTCGACAACAGGCAGTAGCTTCGCAACTTCTCGCTCGGGCGCACAGTCTGGGAACAAGTGCCACCTCAGATTTCTATCCAGCCAGTACAGCGCCCAGACACGACGCTTCACGACGAAGCGGAACTTCGCCACATCGTGATCCCGCGAGATCGACGGATCTCGCCAATCCGGCCGGCGCTCCGAGATGTAGGCATAGTTGCCCTCCAGGCGGTGGACAATCTCCAACTGATCCCGCACGGTGGGGTTGGTCCGCTCCATGCAATACGTGCCGAGCACCTTCTCGGCCTTGCGACGTTCTATCTCACTGATCGGCATGGTTCTCAGAGACGCCTAACCTGGATTGGACTGCTGAAATAACCCGGCTACCCTGCAGACAAGGGCAGCAAAGGCGACAGGTCCCTCCGACACTCTATCAACGGCTTGGTCCTGACCAGAGCTTTCGCCTCAGCGGTTCTACTTCGCCGCACAACAAGTAAGGTTAGGCTGCGTTTCTCACCGGCCGGAGATCGAGCCGGAAAAGGTGGTAGCCCGTTTGGTGCCAACTTCGAACCTTCTTCTCGCCCAACTGACCGCCTTCGAGGCTCTGAGAACAGCCGTTCTCTGAGTCCCGGAGGCCACGATCTCTCGCCAGAGTCCGACCGACAAGCTGCTCCGCGAGGCACTC
Source organism: Thermoanaerobaculia bacterium (assembly GCA_049664225.1). Taxonomy (GTDB): domain Bacteria; phylum Acidobacteriota; class Thermoanaerobaculia; order Multivoradales; family JAHEKO01; genus JAUVRX01. Next base: position 23,799 of record JBATEX010000201.1, on the reverse strand, counting down.
GCCATCGAGGCCGAGGAGGCCCAGAGAGCCGGTGCCCTCGGCTTCATGGCACGGCTGCTCGTCCAGACTACCCTTCCGCATAGCCAGCAGCTATCGAAGACCTTCGTGCGAACCAACGGTGCACTCAAGGTCTCTGTCTCGGCCCATCCGCTCCTCGAGCTTCCCTACGGTCGGTACCCACGACTCCTCATGGCCTGGGTCACGACCGAAGCTGTTAGAACCAAAGAACCAGTGCTGCAGCTGGGGCCATCGCTCAGCAGCTTCATGACCCAGCTTGGTCTGCTGCCTCGAGGTGGCAACACCGGCCCGATCGGCCGGCTTCGCGACCAGATGCAGCGCCTTTTCGGAGCGACTATCGCCTTCACCTGGGACAAACGCACCGCGGGCGAATGGCACGACTCCGGATTCAGGGTCTCCAACGAGACGCACCTCTGGTGGAATCCCGTGCGACCTGAGCAGGCGGTCTCCTGGCGGTCGACGGTCACGCTGAGCCGTGGGTTCTTCGAGGCGGTGTGCGACCGACCGGTCCCCATCGATCTGCGGGTGCTCAAGGTCCTAAGAAGCCCGATGGCGATCGATCTCTACTGCTGGCTGACCTACCGCAACAGCTACCTCAGAAAGCCCTCTCGCATTCCCTGGCCCGCCTTGGCTGCCCAATTCGGTGCTTCCTACCGTGACCGCAAGGACTTCAAGCGCTACTTTCTCGCCAGCCTCCGACAGGTGCTCGTTCTCTACCCGGCTGCCCGGGTCGAGCAGGTCCGTGGGGGTCTTCTACTCAAGCCCTCGCCGTGTCATGTCCGGAGACGTCTCGAGCCGTGAGCACCTCCTGTGGAAAACGCCAATCTTCCACACATAAACGCTCCCCCGGCGCACGCATAAACTCTCCCCCTTTCATCGCGGCAGGCACGCATAAACACTCACCCCTTCCCTGTAGTGGTTCCTGTAGATCGCTCCCTGTAGAAGCTAGGTCAGCTGTGGAAGGTGCCCTGCCCTGCCCCCCATCAGGAAATCCCGTTGGGATTCCCCCACCTCCCACAGCTGCGACGACGGCGGATCAGGTCGAGAATCAGATAGCCGAGAAACCTGCAGGTACAAAAGGCAGCGAGCAATGCTTTCGTAATACACGACTCTGTCGCGCATTCGAAAGCGCCCGGCCTTTTCGCACCGCTTGGCGGTGCTCAAGAGGCTTCCTCCGAGTTAGAGCTCACGCTTGAGAAGACGACCGGAGCCCCGTTTCACCCTGGTCAAGCCCGTTCGCTTCGCACCCGAGGAATGGGACAAGATCCGAGCCCGCGCTGCCGAGGTTCGGTTACCACCCAGCACCTATGTCCGCCAGACGTCTCTGGGGTACCGCCTGTCCGGGCGAATCAACGCGAGAGCCATCTACGAGCTGGGCCGGATCGGCAACAACCTCAATCAGCTCGCGAGGCTCGCCAATACAACCGGCCGTCTCGAACACAGCCAGCAACTCGAAGCCGTCCTCGACGAGCTCCTCGATGCCATAAGGCGCCTGGCCTGAAGCGCGGGATCAGCGGCCAAGCGCCTACAACCCGCTCGCCTCGGCCTAAGGCTCCGCTGGCTCCCTTTCCTGCGATTGCTCGAGCCTCAGGTATTCCTCGAATACGCGGGAGATCGCTGCACTTCGCGAGGTCACGTTCAGCTTTCTGTAGAGCCGCTTGATATGACTGTGAACGGTGTGCCGCGAGATCCCAATCTCTCTCGCGATTCCCTTCTCTGTCCTCTTGTTGAGGAGGCCCCGGACAATCTCTTCTTCCCTCGGCGACAACTTGAGTCGCTGTGAGAGGAGTGACCAGACCCCATCCGACAAGAGCCGGTGCTTCCTACCAGGATCACCAGACATGCCGCTTGGTCTCCTGGGGGGACACAAACGTTACAGCCGATCCTATTGAACAGACTACCCGCACTCTGGGGCTACCCCATGTGACTTCGATTTCGGTCTCCGGATCTACCTTCTCGCCGCCTCGATGAATCAAAGTGCCTTCACTAATACAGTTGCCAAAGACACTCCATCTCTGACACACCTCGCGAAGATCGTTTTATGCCCATGCGTGCATGTTTCAACTTTAGTGGGTACCAGAGTGTCTGATGAGCTGAGAGTGCCGAATCATCTCGTTCCTTGAATGGCGTCATCTTCATCTCTCGGTATCACCCAATTAGGTGACACCTAATTAGGCGACGCCTAAATAGGGGAATTGACGACAGTCTGCAAACCTCTATCCTCGTAGGTAATCCGGACATCGACGGGTTGCTCAGCTCTCTCGAGGAATCGCAGCCTGGTCCTGAATCCTCTCGAGAGGGCCGAGCGTTTGGCGGCCATTTCTTTCAAGGAGGGATTCGATGAGACAACCGGCGATCCTCATTCTGGTAGGGCTGGTGTGGCTGTGCAGTGCCTCGGCTTCCACCGCCCAACCTCAGATTCACTTTCTGGACGAACAGGTCCGGGTCACCGGCTTGACCCCTGGGGAGCCGGCTGTCGCCTTCGGCGTGGCCCGAGAGGCCATTCCCTGGGCCGAGCGGCTGGTTCCGAGGGTGAAAGTGATTCGCGCCGATGGAGTCGATGGCTCGGCCGAGCTCAACCTCGACCGTACAGTGCCGCAGAAATCGATCTGGACTGTGGTCGACGGCACAACAGGGGAGTTTGCTCTCGCCGCGCCTGAGGGGTTCCCGCTGCGAGAAAAGACGTTCGACGTCTCGAAAGGACTCGCAGTAGGGCCCGACGGCCTGCTCAACCGTCTGGTTGCGAAAAGCCAACGCCTCTTCATCCTCCTCGTGCGCCCCGAGGTGTCTGCCTGGCGAGTTCTGGTCACGGATGGCGGACCGGCAGACGACGACTCCGACGACAACGGTGCTGTGCGAGTGCGACTTGAAGAAGCTGAGGACTTGAGCGGTCGCGGTCTGCACCTCTCCGAGGTCGCCGTCAACGACGTGATCATCGGTATCAACCCTCGGCGAATGGCCGTGTTTGCCGTTCGCCTGGTGCCGTAGTGGACGGAAAGGAGAGCAAACGATGAAATCTCGAGCAAAGCGATCCTTTCTGTTCCCCGTCATCCTTCTCGCTAGCCTGACCTTCTTGGGTTCAGCCGGTGACCTAACCGCACAGTGGAATCCGAACCAATCTCTGGGCGGTGAGGGAGGCAGCTTCCAATCCGGCCCGGTCGACAACGTGAGTCTCTTCAATGGGGCCTTGAGTGTCACCTTTCCCCTCGGTCTTCCTGGCCTGAATCTCAGCTACAACAGCAACATCTGGCTCTATCAAGAGATCTGGGAAGACTGGGAGATCTACGTCGAGGCGAATCCCAACCCCATCTTCAATGCCGGGCTGGGCTGGACGGTGTCTCTGGGACAGCTCTACGCGCCAGAAGATACCCCGATCAATGCTTCTGACCGGTGGATGTACGTGGCAGGTGACGGCAGCGCCCATCACTTCTACCAGAACCTGCACCGTGGGGAAGAGGACGGCGACGTGAATGTTCGTTACACGCGGGACGGCAGCTACCTGCGAATGACGAAGATCAGCAACAACAAGCGACTCATCGAGTTTCCCAACGGCACGATTCACACTTTCCGCACAGCTGGGTGCTCCGACTGTTGGGTACTGAAGAAGATCGAAGACCGCCTCGGCAATTACCTGGAGATCGCCTACAACACCGATAAGACGCTCTGGACGCTTTCGGATCAGTACGGTCGGACCCACTACGTGCATCTCGAGAAGAAGTGCTGTTGGATAGGACCTCATGATGGCAACCAGGTGACCCAGATTGACCTCGAAAGCGTCGGAGGCTCCCGGGCCGTCTACACCCTCGAGTATCAGGAGGTTAAATCGAGCCGTAGCTGCAAGGATGACTACCCCGGAAACAGCCAGCGGATCCGTATGCCATTCTTGACGAGGGTGACAGCACCCGACGGCTCCACGATCGAGATGCTCGAGCCTGACGGCTCCCCCCGCTACCACGACAGCGTCTGCGGGCCGCCCGACAAGCCGGGCCTACTCCATGGACTGACCTTGCCAACCCAAGGTCAGGTCGAGTGGGAGTTTCAGGAGTATGAGTTTCCGTCGACGGGCTCGGCCTACGCGGACACCTCTGCAGGTGTCGAAACCCGCACCACCTACCTGGCCGACGGAACGGTCGACGGGGTCTGGACCTACAAGACTTCACTCTATCCGGGGAGCGCACCCCGAGATGAGGTCCGCACACAAGTCGTCTACCCCACGGGTGACTGTACGAAGCACTACTTCGCGGTTCCCAAGGATCTCGATCCTGGAACCTGGCGGGGCTGGGAGTACGGACTCCCCTTCTCCTGGCGCACCGAGGACGAAGGCCACTACCTGTCGACCGAGATCTGGAGCTCGAGCAGTGGCTTGAGCTGCTCGGGGGCGAAGCTCCGTTCTACCTATGTCAGCTTCGAGCACGACAAGCTTTCAAGCGCCACCGGAGCCGAGAACCGCCACAAGTGGTACAACACGAATCGTCGCCTCGCCTCCACGCGAACCCGCTTCCACGACGACAACGATCACTTCGTCCAAGCGACCTTCGAGGAGTTCGACGGTCTCGGCCACTATCGAAAGGCGACGACCTCGGGGGACTTCCGAGACGGTTCCGAGTCCGAGGACACCCGCACCATCTACACCCACTTCAACCGCAGCCCTTGGATCTTCGCTGTCAATCAGGAGACCAACAACTACTGCTGCGGACACGACTATCAGGTGATCGACCCAAGTGAGCCTTGGGTGCTCGGGATCTTCGACTTTCTGGAGATCGAAGATCTCAACGCTGTGGGTGAGACCCAAGCTCGCCAGGAGTTCGATTTCGACTCCGCAACCGGTTTCCTCCGCGGGGCCCGACAGCTCTCCCACGGCTTCGCCCGCAGTGCCAATGACCTGCTGATCGAAAACATCGAGGGCGCCTACGGTCAGGTGGACAGCACCCGTTGGTACGGAGGCGACGTGCAAGCCGTTTCCACCAGTTCGGGGTGGAATTTCCCGAGCCTGTGGGTCTACCGCGTCGATCACACCTACGCGTTCGGAGGACTGACAAGCTCGCAGCACTACGAGCAGAACGGTTCACCCGTTTCCTTCCTCTCCTATGACGTGGATCTCGATCCCAACACTGGGGCAGTGCTAACCAGCCGCGACCCCTCCGGCTTTGCGACCTCCTACACCTACGACTCGGCGGGACGGGTCTCCGAGATCATCCCTCAGGCCGGCTCACGCACGGTCTTGACCTACACCAACGCTACCGCCGCCAATCCCGCGAGTGTCCTGACCGATCGCAGGGACAATGCCGGGACCAGCTCGCGGGTCCAGTACGAGACGGTGTTCGACGACTTCGGCAGGCCCTGGCTCGAGCGAGAGCAACAGGCGGGAGGAGTGTGGGCGGAACGAGAGACCCTCTACAACCCGAGAGGATGGCCGGTCTCCGTTTCGGCCCTGGGGGATCTGGCAGCCAAGACCTTCTACCTCGATTACGACCCCTTCGGTCGGGCCAACACCATTCGACCTCCGGATGGTGCCAGCCACGACATCTCGATGAGCTACTCGGGGATCCGCGAGGTGAGTCAGAGCTCGAGCGTCGCAACGGCACCGGGAGTGGAGGCCCTTGCCGAGCGCCTACAACGCTTCGACGCCCAGGGACGGCTCTGGCAGGTGGTCGAATCCTCGGCGCCCGGCAATCAGGAGGTCCTCACCACCGTGGACTACAACGTGGGTAGCCAACTCTCTTCGATTCACATGGCGACCCAGGCGGGTCCCCATCTGGAACAGGAGCGCTCCTTCACCTACGACAACCGGGGCTTCCTGTTGAGCGAGACACACCCTGAGAAGGGCAATCAGGGCAACGGGACGGTCCTTTACTCCGGATACGACCCGTGGGGCAACGTGGGAACCATCCTCGACGGGCCCAGTCAGCTGTCTTTCAGCTATGACGCGCTGGGGCGCAAGGTCCAGGTCGACGACCTCGCCGCCTCGAGGCCGCTGGTGGAGATGACCTATGACGGCGCGACCGGCCGAGGAGAAGGCAAGCTCTGGCAGGCGACCCGTCACAACTACGTCGATCTGCCGCGCACGCCGGCCGGGGAGGAGGACATCCAGGTCGTCGAGACCTACACCTACAGCGGGCTCGCCGGCCGGGTCTCGGAGCGCACAACCGAGGTCTTGCCCCAGGGCTACTCCTTCTCCCAGTCGTTCGTCTATCACCTGCTGGGGCCAACTGCCCGAATCACCTATCCCGACTGTCTCCACGCGGACTGTCCACAGGACGAGCCGAACCGGACCCTCGAGTACGCCTTCTCCAAAGGGTGGCTCAAGCGCGTCGAGGGCTTCACCGACAACTTCGCCTACCATCCGAACCGCCTGTGGAGCGAGATTCCGCACCTCAACGGCGTCTCCGACGTCCAAGAAGTGGATCCGAGCGGCATGGCCCGCTCCTACAGCCTCGCTGCGGAAGACAGCGGCGGATCTCTGTGGGACTGGGGACCCTTCACCTACGACGGCTCCGGCAATATCCGCGAGATCGGCAGCGAAACCTACCTCTACGACGAGGTCGGCCGCCTGGTCTCCGGCACCGCCTCCGGCTACACCGAGGACTACACCTACGACCCCTTCGGCAACTTGACTGCCGTCGCCGCCACCGCCCCGGGCGGGGTGGCCCAGAACCGCGTGATCTCGGTCTCCCCGGCCACGAACCGGCTGACCACGGCGAGCTACGACGCTGCCGGCAACCTGACCTACTGGAATGGCACGACCTATTCCTACGATTCTCTAAACCGCTTGACAAGGCAGGAAGCGGGGAGCCTTAGCTGGACTCACCTTTACACCGTGGGCGGTGAGCGGCTCTGGACGATCCACGAACCCGGGGGCCTCAACCCTCTCCAAGAGACCGTTTCGCTGCGAGACTTGTCGGGCAGGGTGCTGCGCCAATACGAGGTCAGCTCCGGCCTAGGAAACGACGAGTGGAGCTGGAAGCGGGACATAATCTACGGCGACGGGCGGCTCATCTCTTCGGTCCACCCTGGAGGGGAGGTGCGCCATTATCACCTCGACCATCTCGGCACCCCGCGACGGGTCACCGACTCGGCCGGCAACCTCCTCTACCAGCACGACTATCTGCCCTACGGAGAGGAGATCACCGACTCCTCACAGAGCTCCTTTCCCTTCAAATTCACCGGCCACGAGCGGGACTCCGGCTACGCCGGGACGATGGACGATCTCGACTACATGCATGCGCGCTACTACAGCCCGTTTCTAGGGCGCTTTGGCAGGGTGGACCCATTCAGAGGGAGCCCTACCTCGCCCCAGAGCCTCAACCGCTACGCCTATGTGTTGGGGAATCCGATTAACTTGATGGACCCCTTTGGCTTTGGGCCCAACAGAGAGGAAGGCGATGTAGAGACCATCAGGGACGCTATAACGGTCGTTGCTTCCTATTATTGGTACTTAACAGGGCTCGGCGGTCACCATTCGCCAGGCAGGCGAATGGCTGAGCCTCACGGTCCCATCTTCCTAGGGCGAATCGGAACGATGGCCCGGTTATTAAGAAGTGGTCCGCCTGCACCGGAACCAGACAATCCGGTAACGGACGAGCCTGGCAATAGCACGTCAGGAGGTGGGAGTGGCCAAGAGGAAGGAAGTAGTGAACAGGGCAGTGAGGGTGGCGAAGGAAACGCCCGGGACGATTGCACCTTCTCCAAAGCGTGGAGGGAGAACTTCAACCAGACCACGCAGTTTCTGCCGTTCTGGAGCGGTGTGCCTGCGGGTTTGTTGGCTGCTCCCCGTACGGCGGAGATTGTGGGGACTGCGACGCTTCAACAGTGGGGTGGGAACGTGTTAGGTGCGATCAAGAAAGGAGGTCTATCTTTCGCGATGAAGATGGGCGGTGTGTCCTTCACGGGGTTGGAGACAACTGTTCTCATGGGTCTTACGAGCGTCACGAACTCTGTTTGGGTGACTTCCGCTTGGGGAACGGGTTTGGTAGTTGGTTCTGCCTTCGACATTGAATTCGATTCTAACGGCGGGCCCTATAACACCGGGTGGTACTATCTGGAGCTTGCCGACTGTGACTAAGCTACCTACAGATGCTGAGCTTCCTCCCGAGATAAAGCAAACTCCGCGGCAGTTCAGGCACCTGCAGATCTTCTGGTGGATCTACACGCTTATTTGGATAGCTACTTTTGTGTGGCTTGTAGTCACCGGTATTTCGACTTGGTGGAGGGTCATCATCCTTGTTGTACTCGTCTTCGGGCAACCTGCTCTAGCTGGGCTCTTTTGGTCATATAGAGACTACCTGGTGGATTTTCGCCGAAGAGGGAACCCAGACTAGTTCCAGCTCGGCTGCGGGATCCAGATGATCGTCAAAGCCTAGCACCTCGCAACTGGCGGGAGGGCTCTTCACCCATTCTTTGATCCAGTCGATTGGCGAAAATCGGACTCGCTCCGGTCTTCGGGACGGATGACACCGCCCCGGGCGGCCCCGCCCAGAACCGCGTGATCTCAGTCTCCCCGGCCACGAACCGGTTGACCACGGCGAGCTACGACGCTGCCGGCAACCTGACCTACTGGAATGGCACGACCTATTCCTACGATTCTCTAAACCGCTTGACAAGGCAGGAAGCGGGGAGCCTTGGCTGGACTCACCTTTACACCGTGGGCGGTGAGCGGCTCTGGACGATCCACGAACCCGGGGGCCTCAACCCTCTCCAAGAGACAGTTTCGCTGCGAGACTTGTCCGGCAGGGTGCTGCGCCAATACGAGGTCAGCTCCGGCCTGGGCAATGACGAGTGGAACTGGAAGCGGGACATGATCTACGGCGACGGGCGGCTCATCTCCTCGGTCCACCCGGGAGGCGAGGTCCGCCACTATCACCTGGACCACCTGGGCACCCCGAGACGGGTCACCGACTCGGCCGGCAACCTCCTCTACCAGCACGACTATCTGCCCTACGGAGAGGAGATCACCGACTCCTCACAGAACAACTTCCCGCTCAAATTCACCGGGCACGAACGAGACTTAGGCTACACAGGGACGATGGATGACCTCGACTACATGCACGCGCGCTACTACAGCCCGTTTCTAGGGCGATTCGGCAGGGTCGACCCATTCAGAGGGAGCCCTACCTCGCCACAGAGTCTCAACCGCTACGCTTACGCATTGTTGAACCCTACTAACCTAATCGATCCCAAGGGCCTTCAGGCAGGTGACATGCCTATCCTTGAAGGAGGGAATTGGCCAGATTCTCGGCTCTGGACGGAGTTGGGCTGGAGCTATTTCGGGATGTTCATGTCTGTGATCGGCCCCGGACCTCTGCCCTTTTCCATTGCGTTCTATGGATATGACTCGTGGTACCACTATAAATACGTCTATGATCCTGGCACAGAAAGTACTCCGGCAAGTCTTGTCGAAATAGAAACGATCATCGAGTTCGAGGTCGTGGACACCTTCGAGGACGAGATTACGGTTTGGGGGAACAAAGACACCGGGACAGAACGAGGTGGTGAGCGTCCCCCCCATTCTCCGGATGACCCCGGACTGCCGCCCCGGAGCGAGGATTCTCTTAGCGGAGTCGTTTGTGGCAAGTGGAGCTGCTACGAAGTCTCACTCGAAGGACCCAAGGATTGGGTAGATCAAGAAATGGGCAGGATCATTGAGGAGGTGAGCCTATTGTGGGGCTTGAACGATCTCTTGGAAGGCGGATGCATAGTGCACCCAGGGGCCTGTGCTTTGGGCCAATTGAACATCTGGGGCGGTGGCGGTGGGGGCGGTGTGTACTGGCAGGTCTTCTATTTGTACTAGATTCATGGCGTGGGCGTGCCCTGGGGTACCACAATCTCTGGAACGCGGAAGGCAGCCGCACCGTCTCTGACGAGAAGCCCGACTTGTCCGTCAATTGGGAGCTTCGCAACACGTTTGCCTTGGCTGAACAGGTGAAGCTTGCCGCCACGTTTCTCTGCGGTGAGAACGTAGGGCGGCGTCGTTTTTCGCCGGCGATTGTGCAGCATCCGCGGCTTTGTCCAGTGACCGGAGACCAAGCTGTCGAGTCGCAGCACCCCACCTTCGCGTACCGTAACTTCATGAGAATCGTCTAACGATTCAAAGCCCACAACGATACCGCTCGGCCCGCTGCTGGGTTCCGGAATCAGCTCCACAGTGAAGGTCTCCGGCGTCTTCTTGAGCAGGGCCATTCCCACCCCGCTCGACGTGCCGACTATTGTTCCGTTGCATTCTTCCCAGGCTCCCGATAACACCCTCCAGGGCTGTTGAATCTCTATGAGATGACGGGCGTAGGCATCGAGGAAGTCTTCTGAAAGAGGACCAAACACTTCTTCCCAGGCTTCTGTAGGATCTCCTTGTGTGAATCCGAGCTGCCTCAGCTTCGTCGGATGATGCGTCATCAAGAAATGGGTAATGGCCCAAGACTCGGGCCGGTCGAAGCCGACAGCTCGCTGGAGGCTTTCGCCTAGATCGTAGCTGCCCGCTTCAAGGGCTTCCAAGGCTTGTGCCGGCCAGTCCTCCCACCTGATCTTCGGGCGTAATCCCGTCCGGAGAACAGTCCCGTCCCAACAATGCAGAGCGAAGTAGTCTGCGAGTCCTTCCGCGTACCATTCGGCAGGGAGAGTCCCAGGCCCTGCTACATTGCGATAGAAAGCGTGCGCTACTTCGTGAAGGAGCATCGATCGAGAATGCATCTCGCTTTCATCGCGCCAGAGATACGCTGTATTCGTGTCTGGAGAGTAGAGCCCGCCGAGACCTTCTCCCTCTTGAGATGAGCCAATCTCTAGGAGCGCTTCTTCAAAGTCCGCCTGGCAATCGAAGACCACAACGTGAATTGGATTTTCTGGCGCTTCCTGAAAGAACTCGGCCAAGTGGTCATAGAACTGCTCGAGGATCTCTGTGATCGATGGAAAGTCCCTCTGCCCGATTCGGATGAAGAAGTGCTCGCTCGTGAACTCCTGAGTCACCTTCACTTGCGCCTGGATCGGCGGAAGAATGCTACTGATAACGATCCCGATCAAGGAGAGGGTTCGAGATGGCAATTCTCCTCCTATAGTCGGGGGATTCGCAACAGACTCTCAGAACCTCTCAACCGCCCAGAAAGGGTAGTGTCTTGACCCCCTAGGACGCTCCAACATTCCAACATCGTAGGATTCTACAAGAGCCCAGACCAGTCCTCGGCAGTCCGGACCAAGGCGGCGCGGACAAGCGGAGTCAGCGCGGCTCGGAGAATACCCGGTTCAAGAGTTCGCGATCCTCGGGCTCTGGCCCCACAACGTCCTCAAGGAACCTCCGAACCTCTTCAATCAGCGCTTCCTTCTTTGGCACGGAAGGAGTGTAGTAGTTGGTATTTCCTTCCTTCTCCACCTCGAGCCAGCCCTTCTTCGTCATTCGGGTCATGAAGGTGAGGATGGTGCGGTAGTCACGGGTTCGCGTCTTGAGGTCTTCTCTCAGGACATCTCGGACCGTGCATCTGCCGAGGCGCCAGCAGATACGCATGATCAGCCATTCCGAGGCTGAGAGACGCTCCTGTGGGGTACTGAACTGATCTTGATCGGCCACCATTCGGGATCTCCCTGCTTACAATTGTAAGACCTTCCAATGAGTCGGCGCCAGCAGTCCCCTCCCCCGCGAACTCCTCTTGACACGGCTCGCACAAATGTAGGAGTATTACGCCCGTAGGAGATTTGCCCGACTCCATGCTCTCCATCGAACGCTTCCGTGAGCTCGTCGACCCGGATGGCCGCCTGGATGAGCCAGACCTCAGGGAGCTTCGGCGGCAGATGCACAATCTAGCGGAGGTCTTGGTGGAGATCGCTTCCGATAGACTCTCCAAGAGCCAAGTGATCGAAATCGCGGCAAGTACCAGAGAGGAGGCCGAGGTCAACTGATGCGCGCGGTGATCTACTGCCGGGTCTCGACCAAGGAGCAGACGAAGAACTTGAGCCTGCCGGCGCAGCGGGAGGCGTGTGCGCAGTTCTGCGAAGCGCAGGGTTGGCAGGTGGACCGCGTCTTTGTCGAGAGAGGGGAGTCGGCCAAGACTAGAGACCGCACCGAGCTCAAGCGGCTGATGGATCACTGCCGCAAAAACAGAGGCCGGCTCCAGGTCGTAGTGGTCTATTCCATCGATCGCCTTGCCCGCAGCAACCACGACCACTTCGTGATCCGAGCCTTCCTGGCCGGACTGGGTGTGACCCTCAGATCTGTTTCCCAGCCGATCGACGAGAGTCCCACGGGCAAACTCATGGAGGGTGTCCTGGCGGCGATCGCCCAGTTCGACAACGATCTGCGCGCCGAGAAGACCAGCCTGGGGATGAAGGAAGCTCTCAAGCGCGGCCGCTGGACCTTCCCGGCGCCGCTCGGCTACCTGAACGTTCGACGGCCCGACGGGACCAAGACCATCGAACCCGACCCTGAACGGGCACCCTTGGTCCGCCGCGGCTTCGAACTCTACGCCTCCGGTCTCTACGCAAAGCGAGAGGTCCTCGACCAACTCAGCGCTTCCGGTCTCCGCACCAAGCGAGGACGCAAGGTCGGGCTACAGAGCTTCGGGTACCTGCTCAAACACCCTCTCTACGCCGGCCGGATCCGCAACGATGCCTGGGGCATCGACGTCGTGGGCGACTTCGAGCCGATCGTCGATGAGCACACGTTCTTCCGTGTGCAGGCCATCCTGCGCGATTCCAAAGCCGTCGGAAAGCGGCATCGGCGCCACCACCCGGACTTTCCACTGCGACGCTTTGTCCGCTGCGGCGTCTGCGAGAACCCCTTGACCGGCGGCTGGTCGCGCAGCAAGACAGGGAAGCGCTACGCCTACTACAACTGCCCAAAGTGTCACGGCGTCAGTTCAAGCAAGGAGGCTCTTGAGGAGCGATTCCTGGAGCTCCTGGACCTACTGAGACCTAAGCCTGAATACCTGAAAGCTCTCAGCGAGTCGGTCCTCGAGGTCTGGCGCGAGAGAGAGCGGCATCTCGAAGAGATCAAGCCCGTCCTGCAACAGAAGCTCGTCACCCTCAAGGAGCAGAAGAAGCGGCTCGTCGACGCCTTCATTTACAAACAAGCGATCGATGAGGAGACCTACAAGAGCGAGGTCGACCGCCTGCGGGCCGAGATCACAGTCACCCGAATCGAGCGCAATGAGAGCGAGCTCGATGCCTTGGATGTGGAGACGGTGCTCGAGTTTGCCGAGCACGTGGTGCTCAATGCACGCCGCATGTGGAGTGAGTTTCCGCTCAAGTATCGCCGACGAATGCAGAAGGTGCTTTTCCCCGAAGGTCTCGCCTACGACGGCGAGGCATTTCGAACCCCCGTAACCTGCCTGTTCTTCAGGGACTTGGAGCGCTCAGAGCGCGAGGAGTATGAATTGGTAGCGCGTACGGGATTCGAACCCGTGTTACCGGCGTGAGAGGCCGGCGTCCTAGACCCCTAGACGAACGCGCCACAAGGGGCGGATAACCTAACAAAAACGCTCGAACCCTGCAACGTCCGTTGCCTTCTCCAATCCTGCCACCCCCTGGTATCCTCCGCTTCGTGAGTGGCACGCGACGTCTAGCCAGTCTGGTATGTCTTGGTTTGCTCGGCCTTCAGCTCGCCGGCGTAGCCCGTGGTGCCGAGGCACCCCAGCCCGTCACTCTCTTCGAATCGGGCCTGGCAACCCTGGACATAGGCCGCCGTCAGGTTCCTGTTGGCTACTCCTTGTCCGCAATCGGGCCCGTCTTCACACTGCATTCGGTGGTCGTGCAACTGGGTGGCGAGCTCAAGCTGGGCCCCCTGTACCAGGCCCATGAGCTGATTGTCGGCGAGACGAAATACGTCTTCGGCCCGGGCAGCGCGGCGGTCACCGTTGAAAACGAGATCCTTTCCCTGAGCCAGCCTCCCATCCCGGCCGAGGACGGTCTCAAGGTGCCCCTCGATCTTTTCGAGATCATCTACGGCGAGAAGATGGGCTACGACTTTCAATGGGATCCCTCGACAAGGACGCTGACGGTGCAGCGGCAGCCGCAGCGCCTGGTGCCGGTCACCATCGACCTCGTCCACCTTCAGGGCGTCACCACAGTGGTGCTGCAGTTCCCCTTCCGGCCCAGGTACCGGATCAACCGGGCCGCCAACATCGTCGAGGTCGAGCTGATCGGCGACCGGCTGAGCCCGGAGATGGTGAAGTCGCTGCCCACCGATCCCCTCGTGCGGGACATCAAGCTCGGGCAGCAGGAGCTCCGGCTGGTCCTGGCTCAAGAGGCGGAAGCCGAAGACTATGTGCTGCAGGACCCCTTCCGGCTCGTCTTCGATGTCTATCGGAAGAGGCCCACGGCAGCGACTCCGACCGTCGACCCCACACCACCGACCCGAAGCTCCGAGGTGCGGACAATCGTGATCGACCCGGGCCATGGGGGCTCGGACACGGGCGCCATCGGGCCGAGTGGAACGCAGGAGAAAGACCTGACATTGACATTGGCCCGCGCCTTGCGAGCCCGCCTGGCGGAGAAGATGCCGGTCCGCGTGATTCTCACGCGCAACGAAGACGCCGAGCTGCCTCTCGAGACCCGGACAGCCCTCGCCAACCAGCAGAAGGCCGACCTCTTCATATCCCTGCACCTGAACTCGGTGCAATCGCCCAGCGCCAACGGTGCGGAAACCTACTTTTCGAGTCTCGAGGCCACCGACGAGTCCGCAGCGCAAGCGGCCGAGGCCGAGAACCTCGTCGCTGCTTCAGGCGATGACGGTGACGCTCTCTACGACCTGCAGTTGATCCTCTGGGATCTGGCCCAGAGCCAGTTCCTGGCACAAAGCCAGCAGCTCGCCAAGCTCGTCCAGAGCGAGCTCAACGAGGCCCTGGGCCTCAACAATCGTGGGGTCAAACAGGCCCCCTTCCGGGTGCTGATCGGCGCTTCCATGCCGGCCGTTCTGGTGGAGTGCGGATTCGTCAGCAACCCTGAGGAGGAGAAGGCGCTACTGGATCCCGCCTATCGGTCCCAACTGATCAATGCCCTCGTCAGGGCGGTCATGCGGTATCGAGCCGCCGTGATGGGATCCGAAGCCCTGGTCGACGAGGCGCTGCCATGAACCAGCGCACAGCCGTGTTCTTTCTGGTTGTGATCCTGCTGATCGCACTCGGAATCATCGTTCTCTGGTGGACCCAGAGGGACGAGCCAGCCGCCCCCGGGCAGATCGCGGCCCGGGAGGTGCCGAGGCTGGAGGGGGACGATGCTCTCGCTGACTTCTACTTCCCGGGAAATGGTGGCCGGCTCTTCGTGGAGAAACGCGCCCTGCCAGCGTCGGAAACGCTCGAGGAGCGGCTCTCGAGCCTGCTCGAGGCTTTCCTGCTGGGACCCGAAGCCGAGAATCTCTACCCCGCTTTTCCGCCGGAAGTCAGTCTCGGTCATGCGATGGTCACCGACGAAGGGGTCGCCCATATCGACCTGACCTTAACGGGCCAGAACGCCAATCTTCCTTGGGGCTCGAAACAGGAGATGCTGGCGGTCTACGGGCTCGTGGACACCGTGCTGCTCAATCTGCCCGAGATTCAGGGAGTAATCCTCCTACGCAACGGCGAACAGCGTTCGACCTTCGGTGGCCACCTGGACACGACCAGGCTGCTCCTCGCCAACCAGGACCTGGTTGCAGATCGAATTCCCTAGGCTAGGTAGTCAACTACCCAGGACTCGAGTCTCAAGACGGATGGGCGAGGGGATCAGGGTCGGCCCCAGAGGTCCTTTTCGTCCTTCGGCAGCACCGGCTTCCGAAGGCCGCGATCGCCGGCCTCGTCGAGGGCCGCGAGGATAGGTGCCAGCGCCGCGTTCTGGTTCTTCACCAGCTCTGTGATGCCCAGAAAGGCCAGGTCCACCAGCCGGTCCATCTCATCCCGTCGGAAGCTACGCTGCTCGCCAGTGCCCTGAATCTCGACGATCTCGCCGGTGGCAGTGGCCACCACGTTCATATCCACCTCAGCCGACTGATCCTCTGGCGCATCGAGGTCCAGGAGAGCCGTGCCGTCGACGATGCCCACCGAGATGGCGGCCACCTGTCCGATAAAGGGCCAGCGCGCCAGGTCCCCCTGAAGCAGTGCCCGTGCCAGGGCCTGAGCCGCTGCTACGTAGGCACCGGTAATGGCGGCAGTCCGGGTTCCACCATCCGCCTGCAAGACATCGCAATCGACGGTCAGGGTGTGCTCGGACAGTGCCTTCAGATCGAGCACCGCCCGGAGGCTGCGACCGATGAGACGTTGGATCTCGGAACTCCGGCCCGAGGGCTTCCCTTGGGTGACCTCGCGTCGGGAACGTGACGGGGTCGCCGCCGGCAACATTGCGTACTCGGCTGTCACCCATCCCTTGTCGGTACCCACTAGGAAGGGTGGCACCTTGTTCTCCAACGTGGCGGCGACGAGGACCCTCGTGTCGCCCATCTCGATCACGGCCGATCCGTCAGCGAACTTCATCGGGCCGAGCTCGATACGCACCGGGCGCATGCCGTCAACACCGCGCCCGCCAGAGCGCCGAATACTGATAGCGGTTTCAGTCATGTGGTTATTGTACGTGCAGTGTCAGATGCCATGAGATAGTGCGGGCGGGGGCAAGCCCCCCGCCTACGCCTCTACGCCTCTACGCCCTTGCGCCCCTACGCCCCTACGCCCAAATCAGAGAACCACACCCTTCACGTTCACTTCCAACACCGGCTGCTTGTTGCTGGTGGTATTGATCGTGACGAGTCCCCTGAACCTACCCTTCTTGATGCCGGGCTTCAGCGTCAGCAGGACTTTGTAGAGCCTGCCCTCCTCCAGCGCTTCGATCTCCGCCTGAAGGCCTTGGATGTCCGTCGAAATCTCGGCGAGGTTGACAGCCGACTTGCTCATGTTGCGAATCTCGAGACTGGCGGTCTGGGGCTCGGTGACTTCCCGTCTGCCGAAGTCGGCCGCTCGCGGGGTGACGGAGAGGACCGGCCGCACGAATCCGGACACCGGAATGCGGATCGTCTGGCGCTCCGGGTGGTCAGTGGTCACGTCGATGTAGTCGGCCATGGGCCCGACGGGTGCGTCGGCATCGAGCTCTACAGTGACCCGCCACTGGTTTCCCGACACCCCTCCCTCACGCTCATCAGGCGTCGCCTCGGCATAGGCGACCTTGACATGGGGATAGGGTGACTTGGCACCCAGGATCTCGAGATCGGGCTTCTCCCTCGACCACACCCTCTGAACACTTTTAGCGTTCGGCTCACCGTAGACCGCTACGAATCTCGCGTAACCAGGCTCGATCTCGACATGGGTCTTGATGTTGGCCTTGATCACCAGGTTGACCCGGGGATTGATCGGGTCGTTGGTGAATACCTTGACCGACTTGGCAATCGGCCCTTTGAAGTTCGTCGTATCAACCACCGCGGTGATCTTGCCAGTGCCTCCTGGCTTGATCGTCTTGTCGTACTCGGCCACGGTGCAGCCGCAACTCGGCTTGACCTCGGTGATCTGGAGCACCTGATCGCCCTCGTTCTGGACGGTGAACTCGTAGGAGGCTCGCTCGCCTTTGTTGACGTCTCCCACATCGATCACCGTCTCTGAAAAAACGGCGCCGGGTTGGGCCTCGGCCCTTCCGGCCAATGTCGCCGTTACCCAGAGCAGGGTAAGGAGAACGGGGGTTGAGAATCTTCTGGGGGCTGGAGATCGCATGTTCCGATACCTCGTAGATCAAGGGTGTGCGCTCCGGAGTGGAGGCGACTGGGAGCCCATGCTACACCCGCCTTCGACCTCGGCCAAGGCAGGACTCCACATCCGTTTCGTTCTCACCCCGATAGGCTTGGCCCCGATGCTATACTGCGCCATCCTCTTGATCGAGCACCCGTGACCGAACAAGCTCTCGACATTCACTTCATAGCCATTGGGGGAACGGGGATGGCGCCCCTCGCCTGTCTGCTGCAGGAGATGGGTCATCGGGTTCGCGGCTCCGACAATCCTCTGTATCCACCCATGAACACGCTGCTGGACGCAGCCGGTATCGAGCCCATGGTCGGTTTCGACATCGCTCATCTCGAACCGACACCCGATCTGGTGATCGTGGGAAATGCCGTGCCACGGCACAATCCGCAGGCCCTGGAGACGGAGCGCCTGGGAATTGACCGCATCTCCATGCCGCAGGCACTCAGCCGCTTCTTTCTCTCACAGCGGAAACCTCTGGTCGTTGCCGGAACCCATGGCAAGACCACGACCACCTCGATGGCCTCATGGATCTACACCGCCTGCCAGACGGATCCGGGGTTCCTGGTTGGCGGAGTGCCACGCAACCTCGGTGGCAGCTTTCACCAGGGAACCGGCCCACGATTCATCATCGAGGGCGACGAATACAACGCGGCCTATTTCGATCGTGGCGCCAAGTTCCTTCACTATCGACCCGAAACGGCCATTCTCACCAGCGTCGAGTACGACCACGCGGACCTCTACCCCGATCCAGGTTCGCTGCTCGACGCCTACGAGAAATTCGTCTCTCTGCCTGCCGAGGATGGGCTCGTGGTTGCCTGTGGAGACTCTCCAGAAGTGAGGCGGGTCGTCGAGAAGGCGGGCTGTTCCGTGATCTTCTACGGACTCGAGGAGCACAACGATCTTCATCCGGCTGGGCCGGTGGTCGCCGGGCCGGACGGCAGCCGTTTCACCGTGCGGGACCCCGAGGTCGGAGAGGTCGAGATTCACCTGCCGATGACTGGCCTTCACAACGTCTGCAATCTTCTGGCGGTCTGGGCCGTCGCACGCCGGGACGGGCTCGATCCGCATGCGGTGGCCGAGGCCTTTTCCCGCTTCCAGGGCATCAAGCGCAGGTTGGATGTGGTCGGCTCGCACGCCGGAGTCACCGTGATCGACGACTTCGCTCACCATCCGACGGCAGTGGGCAAGACCATTGCAGCTCTACGTGAACAATTCCCCGAGCGCCGCATCGTGGTCGCCTTCGAGCCACGCTCCCTGACGGCTGGTCGCAGCTTCTTCTATCAGGCCTATCTGGATGCGTTCGGCGGCGCTGATCGCATCTTCTTGGCTCCCATCTTCCACGCTCAGCGCCTCGCTGCAGAGGACCGTCTCGATTCGGCAGGCCTGGCGGCAGAGCTGACAGACCGTGGGGTGGCTACCACTCGCACCGAAAGCAACGAGGAGCTTCTCGAAAAGGTCCTCGCGGAGGCCCGTACAGGAGATGTAGTGGTCACCATGTCGTCGGGCAAGTTCGACGACCTTCCACGGCGCCTCCTGGCTGGGCTGAAGGGTGGCTGAATGAGCGATCTGGAAACCAAACAACCCCATGCGCCTATGCCTGGATGCGCATCTGGCCATCTGCTAACATTCGCCCAATCAATCGTTTGGACCATTCCTTCCCACAGGTTTCGCCTATGAGCTACGCCGGAAACGCCAAGCTCTCTCAAGAGATCCAGAGCCGCATCCTCAACACCTTCCAACAGACCATTGCCCTCGTCGAAGAAGGCAATGCTCAGGAGGCGCTTTTGGGCTGCGACTTCATTTTGCGACTCGACCCCCTTTTCGAGCCAGCCAGCAAGCTCCAAAGCCGACTCCAGGAGAGCGGCACGGACATCTCCGTCGAAGACCTGGCCGCCTTTGTAGCTTCACCTCTCGATGCGGAGCTACCTTCTCTCGGAGAAGAGATCGACGAGGACACTGAATCAACAGCTTCTGATTTCGAGGCTGAGGTCGAGGATCTCGAACTTCCAGACCTCGACGTCGAGATTCTCGCTCCTCCGATCGATGACCTGGCATCGACCTTCACAGAGCTATTCTCCCAGCGCGAGTTCGGGCAGATTCTCGCGTTGGCCGCACGGAACCAGGAAGGTCTGGAAGCCGACCCCGATCTGAGCGACATGGCGGAGTCGGCCCAAGCCCGCCTCGAAGCCGAGCCGTACGTTCGCAGCTTTCTCGAATCGAGCCGCCAGGCCCACCAGGAAGGCGACCTCGACAAGGCCCAGTCCCTCCTGGCCAAGGCCCGGGAACTGGATGCCACGCATCCGGACCTTCTGGTGCTGGAATCGGAATTGATGCCAGCCGAGGTGGCACCACCCGTACTGGAAGTTCCTGAATCCGAGCCTGACTTGACCGAGGAGTCGGCGGCCTGGCTCGACGACTCGAGCACAGAACCGGCGGACACCGAGCCAGCCTCGGCAACCTTCGACGTGGAACCCGCGTCCGAACCCGTCGACTCCGAGCCCGCTGCCAGTCTCGATACGGACAGCGAGAAGAGGATCGACGATTTGTTGAAGGAGGGGCAGGTCGCGTTCGAAAAGGGCGAATACCAGTCGGCTATCGACGCCTGGTCGAGAATCTTCCTGATCGATATCGATCATGCCGAAGCCAGCCGACGAATCGAGCTGGCCAGAAAGCTCAAGGCCGAGGTCGAACGCCAGATCGAGGAGGCCTTTCACGAGGGGATTTCCCGGTTCGAAGCCGGGGAGACCGACGCCGCACGGGATGCATTCAACAAGGTCCTCGAAATGCAGGCCGGTCATATCGGTGCCACTGAGTACCTCGAGAAGATGGACGGGGGAGAGACTGCTGATTCCGCTGATGCAGGCGTCACCCCGATTCCGTCATTGGACGATCTTCCGACTGCACAGGAACTGGGAGCCGAGGACGCGCTAGCCGTCGAAGAGCCGATCGAGATGGCGCCCATGCCCGAGCTCGAGATGGCACCTGGGCAAAGGCCCGATGAGCCGACCAGGCCGGCCAAGGCGGCCCCCGACAAACGCACGTTTCTGACGATCGGAGCCGTTGTGCTATTGGCGGTCCTCGCGGTCGGGTGGTACCTGTACTCCCAGCGTGAGAAGGTCTTTCCCAACTCGGAGACCGAAGAGACTGCCGGTCCTGTCGAGAGGGCCGATCCCTTGACGAAGGCCACACAGCTGCACGAGGCAGGCAATACCGCGCTGGCCGTCGCGCAGCTTCGCCGTCTGGCTCCCGATCATCCTCAACACGCGCAGGCCCAGACGCTGATAGCGCAGTGGGAGGAGCGCGCCGTCGAGACCGAAGAGGCCGAAGATGCCGAGCCCACCGAGGAAGAGCTCGTCTATCAGAGTGAGCTCATCGCTGCGGCTCGCGAGGCCCTCAAAGACCGCGAGAATCTCGTCGCCTCGGACCTGCTGGGTTCGGCGGAGGCCATTGCTCCCCTGGGGCCGGACGATCTGGGTTTAAGAGACGCAATCAACTCGCAGCTAGAGGTACTCGTAGAACCATTGAAGCTCTTTCGACAGGGAGATTGGGAGTATGCGCTACCCGCTCTGTGGCGCCTCTATGACGAATACCCTGGCAACAAAGACATACTGCAGCTCATGGTTGCTTGCTATTTCAACCTGGGCGTTCGCGACCTGCAGCGGGGCGATCCCGCAGCCGCGTTTGAAAAGTTCGAAGAGGCCCTGAGCCTGGCGCCAGACGATCTCGAGTTGCAGCGCCTGGCCGCCTTCGCCTCCGCGTACAAGCAGCGACCCTCGGACCTGCTCTACAAGGTCTTCGTAAAGTACCACCCATTCCGGTGAAATGAGCTCAAACCCGGGCACGCCGGACGATCCCGGCCTCTTCGACGACCTACCCTTGCACGCCGAAGAACCACCCAACAGGGTGGCGCGCGCGGCTCGGCCTCTCAAGACAGGGCCTCCTCCAGCCAAGACTGCTGAAGGACTGGCCGCCGCCAAAGTCGAGCCCGCCGAGGAGCTGTTGCTTCTTTTCCAGGAAAAGTCGGAAGAAGAGTCGACCTCGCCAGGGTTGAAGCTCGAGCCCGAAGATGCCGAGAGCCCCCCCGAGGAAGAGATGGAGGAAGTGGACCTCGCCCGATCGCGCCTGATCGCTGGCCTACTCGACCTGGGCGTCGTACTCGCCGTTGCTGTCACTGCATTCGTCTGCGTTGCCCTGATGGGTGTCGATCTCTCACCCCTACCTTGGGCACCGATGGCGCTCTTTTTGACCGCCTTCTCGTTTCTCTACTGTGTCTTCCCACTGGCCTTCTGGGGGCGAACTCCGGGAATGGCCAGCCTCGGCCTGCAGGCCAGAAGTCTCGACGGTCGGTCACTGAGCTTTGGCCAGACGGCCTGGCGCTGGCTGGCCGGCCTGCTGACCGTGGTGAGTTTCGGTCTCCCTCTGATCCTGACTCTCAAGGGCACCTACCTGAGCGACCTGCTCAGCAAGTCACAAGTCGAGTACTCGGGACGCTAACTTCGTTCACGTCCCTCGGGGGTTGGAGCGGTCGTCGCAAGCTCCGACCGGCCTTTGAGGGCTTGGGGGGGGAGGCGGTCGGGCGTTCCTTCCGGCCAGTCTTTGAGGGCTTGGGGGAACAGAGGCTCAAGCCCTACGCCCCTAGGCCCTTACGCCCCTACTGCCCTAAGCCCTTATGCCCCCTGTTGGTGCCAGAGGTTCGTTCGGGTGGCTCGACTGTGGGGCGCCGAGTCGAGCGCAGCGCAAGGACCATCAGAGTGCACAACCGATGAGGCGCGAAGACGAGACGGCGGCCCACCCGAATGTAGGGGAGGGGGCAAGCTGTACGTTCTCACGACATCGGTAACACCCGTGAATCAGGACATCGGTAACACCTGAGACAAGCTAGTGCCTTCTGTATTGGGAGGTGCTAAATGCCTTGGAAGGAGACCGATGTGGCGGGTGAGCGGATCGAGTTTGTCGTGCGAGCGTTGTCGGAGTCGAGCAAATTCAGTGCTCTGTGCCGGGAGTTTGGGATCTGTCGTAAGACAGGCTACAAATGGCTGCACCGCTTCGAAGAGGTCGGCAGTGTTTCCCGGTTAGGTGAGCGCTCCCGGCGCCCCCATCACAGTCCAAGCAAGACCCCTGAGGCCGTCGAGCTGCGGGTCGAGGCCTTACGGCAGCGCTACGGCTGGGGCTCGAAGAAGCTGCAGTGTCTGCTGGCTGAGGAGGGGCTGCAGCTGCCGCGGATCACGATTGACCGGATCTTGAAGCGCCGGGGCCTGGTGTGCCGCGCACGCGCGGCCAAGCCAGCCCAGCAGCGCTTCGAGCGCCGCCGGCCGAATGAGCTCTGGCAGATGGATTTCAAGGGCGAGTACCGTCGCCAGGGCCGCCCCTGGGTCTATCCCCTGAGTCTGCTGGACGATCACAGCCGCTACTGTTTGGGGCTGTATGCCTTGAGACACCCCGACCACGACAGTGTGCAAAGCCAATTGGTAAGGACCTTTGAGCACTATGGGCTCCCCGAAGCCATGCTGATGGACCACGGTACACCGTGGTGGTCCCCGGCCAATGGACATGGCTTGACCCGGCTGTCGGTCTTTCTGGTCCAACAGGACATCCGCCTGATCTACAGCGGGATCGGTCATCCGCAAACCCAGGGCAAGGTAGAGCGGTTTCACCGGACCCTGGGCGAGAGCGTGGGGCGAGAAGGTGTGCTAACGAGTCGCGCCGCCTATCAGCGGGCCTTTGACAGCTTTCGCAGGGAGTACAACGAGATCCGCCCGCATGAAGCCCTCGAAATGAAGTGTCCTGCGATGCGCTACAGCCCCAGCCGGCGGCAGTACCGACCCAAGCCACCGGAGTGGGAGTACCCACCGAGTGGCGAGGTACGACGACTGAATGCGGCTGGGCTCTTGAGCTATGCCTCGAGGCAGTACTTTGTCTGTGAGGCCCTGGCCAAACAGCGCGTCTGGTGCCAGCGCTTCCAGAACCGCCTACTGGTCACGTACAGGAGCCTACAGATCCGGGAAATTGACCTCGAGACAGGTCTGACCACCGCGGTGGTCAGACCTGTGGGAGACTGAAGAAGTGTTACCCATGTGGTGATACACAACCGTTACCTATGTCCTGATACAGAACA
>JBATEX010000200.1:0-5127 GCA_049664225.1 Thermoanaerobaculia bacterium | reverse complement strand
GTTCTTCATCGACAAGGGCATGGCTCATGATGTGGCCCTCGTCTCCCTGGATCTGGCCCTTGTCTATCTCCGGCAAGACCGCGTCGCCGAACTGAAGGCCCTCGCGGCGGAAATGCTGACGATCTTCAGGTCGCTGAGAGTCCATCAGGAGACCCTGGCAGCTCTGGCGTTTTGTCGGAAGTCTTTGGAAGTCGAAAAGATGACGGTCGGCCTCGTCAACGAGCTCGCATCCTGTCTCGAAAAGGCAAGGGAACGGGCCAGATTCGGCGCTGGGATGAGCGTCGCCGAGTAGCGGAAGATCAGAGCTTGTCGCTGACGATCTCGAGGATCGCCACTTCCAGGGCAGCCGCCTCCTCTTCGAGGGCCTTGCCTCGAGCCAGAAGATCCTCGACAGCACGCTTGTCCTCGAGGTCGCCGGAGTTGATCCGCATGTTCAGGTAGGCTCCGCGAGCCGCCGCGCGCGCACAGAGGGCTCCCACGCCGGCATCGGACACCGACGCCGGATTCCCCTCGTGGGCCATCGCCTCGAGGACTTTCATGGACTTCAGGGAGGCTTGCATGACCTGCAGGGGCACCTCGATCGCCCGTTTCGTGGCCTGCTGGAGGGCTCGATGGCGTTCGGACCGCTCGGCCTCCGAGGATTTCGGCAGGCGAAGAGCGGCGAGAATCCCCTCGAACGCTGCCGTGTCTTCATCAACCAGTCCGAGAAGCTCCTCGCAGAGGGCTTTGCCCTGCTCGGCCCAGTCTGAGAACTCCTCCCATCGCTCGTCCCACCCTCGTTTGTGAGCGGAGAGATTGGCGACCATCGTACCCAGCGCCGAGCCTAACGCTCCGACCGCGGCTGCTACCGAGCCGCCGCCAGGGGCCGGTGCTTCCGACGCGGTGGACTCGACGAAGCGGGTCAGAGATATATCGGCCAGCAGCGCCCGCTCAGGCTCTTCAGCTGCGAGCCTGTACTCGATGATCTTTTCTTTGGGCTCGAAGGGCTTGAGATCGTCCAGCCCCAGCGACTTGACGGCAATCTTGATGATCTCGTGATCGGGAACACCGAGGGAGCGTCCCTGCTTTCGCAAGAAGTGGCGACCGGCGTCCAGGATCGCTCCGAGCGGCACGAGTCCTACCAACTCAGAGCCCGTGACCCGCATTCCCCGGGCCTCTGCCCTCTTACAGACTTCGTCGAAGGCCGTGTGCAACGGAGTCCGATTGAGATCCGTGAGGTTCATCGAGATCTGCGCTATGCCGTACTCATCGATGAACCAACCGATGGCCTTGACGGCCTCCAGGCTGCCCGGAATGTAGAGCGGTGCTCCCTGGTCGTCACGTAGGATGTCGCCAGTCAGGGAGTCGCCTATCCTCGCGACCCGACCTTTCTCCCTGACGTCGAAGGCCACGGCATTGGCGCGCCGCGTCGAGGTCGTGTTCAGGTTGACGTTGTAGGCGATCAGGAACTCCCTTGCTCCGACCGCCGTGGCCCCCGACTTCAGGTTGACCTCGGCAGGGCCGTAGTCCGGCTGCCCCTCTGGCTTGGCGAGCTTCGCCTCGAGGCCCTCGTACTCCCCGGCTCTCACGTTGGCCAGGTTCCGTCGCTCGTCCGAGGTCGCGGCGTGCTCGTAGCAGAACACGGTCAGGCCGACTTCACGCCCGAGCCGTTTGGCCAGCTGATGGGCATAGGCAGCGGTCTCTTCGAGCGAGATTCCCGAGACCGGTACCAGCGGACAGACGTCCATGGCTCCGAACCGTGGGTGCTCTCCCCGGTGCTGCCGCATGTCGATCAACTCGGCGGCTTTCTTGGCGGCGCGCACAGCGGCCTCGACCACTTGCGAAGGGTCTCCCGCAAAGGTCACCACCGTCCGGTTGGTGGCCTGGCCGGGGTCCACATCCAGCAAAGCGACCCCATCGACACTTTCGATTGCGTCCGTGATCTGGCGGATCACGGCCATATCGCGGCCTTCGCTGAAATTGGGAACACACTCGATGATCTGGGACATGCTCGACTCCTCCTGCAACTCACGCGAAGTGATCGTAACAGGCTCGTTGTCGGTACCGCTCGAATTACCCCCGCAGCGGCTGCTGGCGATATCGCAGAGGTCTCATGCGTTATTCATGGAGTCCGAAGCGGCGGTTTCCGGACCTATGGATAGAATAGGACGCGCTACCACTGCAAAGGGCCCTATCCGTGAAGCCACCACCGACAGTGCATCTGACCCCGGGCAAGCGAGTCCTGTTCTTGACCAAGGCCCCAGATCTGATTCGCCGTCAGCTCGCCGGTGAGCTCGATCTGACGATGGATGACCTGACGGTCGACGATCTTCTGGATGACATCAACACCGACGTCATGACTCCGGCCTGGGTCTGTTTCAACCACCGCCCCGAGGATCTGGCGCGCGAGGCCTACGCGGGCCTGATCGTGGACGGAGAGCGGCTCTTCGAGCGAGATGCTCTGTGCAACGGAGGGTTCGAGGTCATCGTTTCTGGCCACAGAAAAGGCGTCGGCAGTTCTCGAGAGACAGCCGTGCAAGCGGAGAAGTGGTCTGGAGTGAGGATTGCGGTGGCTGCCTCCTTTGCTCCGATACACGCCGCCAACAACATCAACCAGGGCGTGCTGATGACCGACCACGAGATCCTGCGCCGGCTGCAAGCAGGTGAGGGAGTGCCCCTGGAGGAGTTCTACCGAGACTACGATCCGATCACACAGCTCATCGTGCGCCAGGGTGGCCTGTTCCCACTCGCCAAGGCCCTCGCCCGGAAAGAGATCGAGTGGCCTGCCGATGAAACCGCGGAGCGTCCGATGACCATGGCCGAGAAGATACTCGCCCGGCATGCTCTCGGCGGTGGAGATCGATTCGTCAAACCAGGCGATAGCCTCGTCGTGGAGGTCGATGGGGGCTACTCCCACGAGTTCACCACCGCCCAGGTTCAGTACTTCCTCGAACAGGAATATGGCGCCGACTACCAGATCGAGAATGCGGCGCGGTTCGCGGTCTTCGAGGACCACCTGATCTACGCCGACGAAGTTCCCATGATGCTGCCGTTCATGGACAAGATCGAGCAGCTGCGGGAGCTCCAGGTGAGCTTCCAGCGGCATACTCAAGTGCGCGACTTCTCGGCCAGAGACGGCATCTCTCCTGGGATCTGCCATGAAGTAGCGCGCGAGTTGCTGATCTCGCCCGGCGATTTCATTCAAGCCACCGACAGCCACACTTGCATGGGAGGCTGCAACAACGCCCTGGCCTGGGGTGTGGGTGCCACCGAGTACGCCAATCTGATTCACTCGGGATTTACGATGGCCGAAGTCCCCGAGTCGATTCGGTTCGAGCTGGTCGGGCACCTGCCCGAAGGTGTGACGGCCAAGGACCTCATGCTGTACATCCTGCTCGAGTTCGCTCGGCCCCAGATGACGCTGAAGCGGGTCATGGAGTTCACCGGGCCAGGCATCGCCACCCTGTCGATGGACGAGAGAGCGACACTTACCAACATGGCGACGGAGTGCTCTGCTCGTGGGGCCATCGTGGAAGCAGATGATGAGACCTTCGGTTGGGTCAAGAAACGGCGTCCCGAAATCGACGAGAGCGAGCTTCGTGCACGCGCGGTCCGGGCCGACCCCGGAGCTCACTATGACGGAGGGGTACATACAATCGATCTTTCTTCCATCCGGCCGATGGTGGCGCACCCTGGCGATCCGGATCATGGTATCCCCTCCGATCCCACCAACGGAGCTCTGGTCGAGGAGGTCGACGGCGTCTCCATCGATATCGCCTACGGAGGTAGCTGCACAGCGGGCAAGATCGACGACCTGATCTTCTACCATCAGGTGGTCAAGGAGGCCGCCGACGCCGGTCTGTCGGTGGCTGACGGAGTCGCATTCCTGATCCAGGTGGGTTCGGCATCGGTCGAGAAATTCTGTCGGGACAACGGCTTCATGGAGACGTTCGCCAGAGCGGGAGTGACGGTCATCCAGCCCGGATGCGGAGCTTGCATCGGGTGCGGGCCCGGAGTCTCCGAAAGGGACGATCAGGTCACCGTGTCTGCCATCAACCGAAACTACAAGGGCCGCTCGGGTCCCGGCAGGCTCTACCTGGCCTCGCCCCTGACCGTGGCCGCCTCCGCCTTCACGGGTCGAATCACAGCCTATCGACCGGGAATGTTCCAGCAAGAGCAACCTCGATCAACCTAGTCCGGCCGGTTTAGATCGGTCCTGCACACGATGAGCGAAACTACGATGACGCCCACGAGAATTGGCATTGCCCACAGCCCGGACTCCGATGACGCCTTCATGTTCTATGCCCTCACCCAGGGCATTCTCGACTCCTCTGGATTGGAGATCGAACACGTCTTGAGCGATATCGAGAGCCTGAATCAGGCCGCTTTCGAAGGTACCTACGAGATCACAGCGTTGTCGATCCACGCCTACGCCTATCTCGCGGATCGCTACATCCTGATGCCCTCGGGTGCCAGCTTTGGCGACGGCTACGGGCCTGTGGTGGTGGCCAGAGAGACGATGAGCCGAGAGGACCTGGCGGGAGAGACGGTCGCGATTCCCGGGGACCTGACGTCAGCCAATCTGGCATTGCAGCTCTGGCAGCCAGAGTTGGATACGACGGTGGTGGCTTTCGATCAGATCCTGGACGCAGTGCACAATGGGGACGTTGTGGCCGGAGTGGTCATCCACGAAGGCCAGCTGACCTATTCGGACATGGGCCTCGAGTCGGTTGTGGATCTGGGGTCCTGGTGGAAGGACGAGACTGGAGGTCCCTTGCCTCTCGGTGGCAATGGGATTCGCAAGGACCTGCCAGCCGACCTGATCCGTCGACTCTCGGAGCTGCTGTCCGACAGCATCAACTATGCTCTCGATCATCGAGCGGAAGCGATGAATTTCGCCACGAAGTACGCGCGGGGTCTCGAGGACGATCCGGTTCGGTCGGATCGCTTCGTCTCGATGTACGTGAACGATTGGACCCGCGACTACGGAGAGGCGGGCCGGCGGGCCGTGCAGCTGCTTCTGGACCGGGGCCACGAAGCAGGCATCCTGCCGGAGGCGATTCAGGCGGAGTTCGTCGATCTCGGCTAGTTTGGATCCGGCAATTGGAATGGATGGGGTAGAAAGTCACCAAGCCGAGCCTCGAGCCT
>JBATEX010000199.1:0-7957 GCA_049664225.1 Thermoanaerobaculia bacterium | reverse complement strand
CGCATCGTACTGTCCGCTGTCGAGAGCCTCGGAGATTCTCGACAGATCGTATGGCGGAACAACCAGGTTTCTCCCTGGCAACGGCTTCTCGAAGTAGATCTGTTGTATGTACTCATCGGCGAACAGTTCCTGAGAAAGACAGTCCTGCCTGATGCACGCGTAGGACCATGTATGCTGATACGGGTTCAGGGTCTTGCCTGGATCCATGAAATTGAGTGATAGCACCACAGCTCCTTGCGGTGTTTCCCTGGCCACTTCCATGTAGCTGGAGACATCGTCGTCGAAGCGCTGGTAGTCGAGAGAACTGAGACTGAAGCCTATGGCCCACACTCCGAGCGCCACAGCGGCAGCGCCAGCTCTGATCCTCGGTCCCAAGTAGGAGAACAACGGCAAACTCACGAAGAACAGGACCAGGCAGATTCGGGTCTTCATGAAACCCCAGCCTCCAGACAGCCGGCCCGGAAGAACCAGGTATAGAAAGATCGACCCCAAGACAAATCCCCAGACAGTCACCATGGGACCAGGTTGTCCAGACTTTCTCAACCCAAGGGCTTTTTGCCCGGTAAGAACGAGCGCCACCAGCAAGAGTGCCCAGGCAATCGCTCCCAGGCGTTCGTCCAGCATTCCGCTCACTCTCGCCCAGATCGCCAATGGGTTCCAGAGGATCAGATTCCCAATATCCGGCGAATAGAGAAACCTGTTATCCCCGATCTGCGAGCCCTGCGTGGCGTTCAATAGAAACAAGGCAAATATCGCCAATCCCGGCAAAGTTGTAGAAATCCTGGCAAGCGCTTTCTTCGCGAATACCCTTCCTTCTGTCAGATGGCCAGTAAAGATCAGGAAAGAGAATGCGAGAAAGGCGAATCCATGACTGGCAACAGTCGCCACACCAAGTACAGCCGCCACAACCCACCGTTTGAGAGTAATCCGATCCTGTCCCCACAATACTGACAGCCACGCCAGTCCGAAGCCCACGCCAAACCCGAAGTTGATGAGACCCTTCAAGAATACCCAGCTGGCACTCAGGTGGACTGCCAGCACGGCTCCCGCAAGGCTGGCTCCGAAGCACCGAAGAAAGAGGAATGCGCCCAGACTGATGGTCAGCAGCTCGAGACCCAACAGCATCTTGCCCGCCAATTCCAGATCAAGAGCTCGCCTGAGCACAGCCAGGATGATGTCGGAGGTCACATTGGGTCGGAATGACGGATCGAGGGCGATAAAGTCGGCATAGGGCTCAATATCCATGTTCTCGATAACGTGCCGACGCAGGAGGTGGTTGGGGTAGTCCTGAATGGGCGGGTAATCAACGGCGAACACCAGAAACGAGTTGAGAATCAGCCCAACCAGGACGACTATCAATATCTTGCGCGAGTGGGTCACAGCTGGCTGACTCCTGATGCCACAGACGTCACTGCATTCTTCCGTCAAGCCGACTGGCCTCATCAAAGCCGCAGCGATCCTCGATCACGAATCTGGGACGTCCCTTGATCTCGTCGTAGATCTTTGCCAGGTACTCTCCGATGACTCCTAGTGCCAGCATGACCAGACTCGAGGTAATCAGGATAAGAAGAATCACTGTCGGAAAGCCCGTGAATGCCTCGCCGATCGCCCACTTGTACACCGTCTGGATTCCCAAGATGACCGCAAACAGCAAGAACAGCAATCCTATGGAGGTAACCAGTCGAAGAGGAATCGAGGAAAACGACGTGATGGCGGACAGCGCCAATCCTGCCAAGCTGGCTCGCGACCACTTGCTCGATCCTGCTGCCCGATCCTCTACATCGAACTCCACACTTGTTCTTTTGAAGCCCAACCAAGAGGACATTCCACGAAAGAAGACCGTTCTCTCCGGCATTCTTTTCCATTCCTCGACTGCCCTTCGGTCGAGTAGCTTGAAATCACTCTGCCCTTCAAGGTCTATACCAGCAGCCAATGCAAAGAAACCATAGAAGCCCTTTGCCAGCCTCCTGCTGAGCCAGGATTCCTTCCCTCGGGAGCGCTTCACACCATCCACCACGTTGAACCCCTCGGACCACTTCTCAACCAACTCGGGGATGACCCTGGGAGGGTGCTGCAGATCTGCATCCATCACGACAACTGCTTGGCCAGACGAGGATTCGAGCCCAGCACAGATGGCTCTTTCTTTTCCGAAGTTGCGACTGAAACAAAGGCCACGAACTCGCTGATCTCGGCTCGAGAACTCCTGAATCAGACCCCACGTGCCGTCTGTAGAACCGTCATCGACTACCAGGACTTCAGCCGTGATGGAGTTCGAGGACAGGACCTGCAGAACCTCGTTCAAGGTCTCGCTCAGCGAGGCAGCTTCATTGTGTGCTGGAATTACTATGGAGATGTGAGGTGAGCTCTTCTCCTGAATGAGTGCAGCATCTTCGAGGTCGTTCTGTCTCATCGTTGCTTCCAGTCATTGAGAGTGGTCAGTCTTTCACGCCGTTCGCACAGGGGTGACTTTGGGACGTGCGTGAGCACTCATCAAGATTGGGACAAGTCAGTCCTCAATGCGCCCACCTCAACACTCGAACCAAGAGCAGTGTAGGTACAAGGATTCGCGGCCGTCAAGTTGGTGGTTCATAGGCCATTCTACTGTTTGTTGTCGCGGAATGGAGGCTTCTCGAATTACTCGCAAGCCGTACTGGAGATTCCTATTTCTCTAGATCACGTTTCATCAGAATCAGATGCAGAGAGATCTCGCACAGCAATTTTCACACTTATCTGTTTCCAGGTAGTATTTTGGAATCTCATTGTCTTGCTGCCGGGACCACGACGATGTCAATTTCACTTACAGGCCTTCGCGTGGCTTGAATTGTCGGACAACCAATCCACCGGATGAAGGTGAAGGAACTCCTGAGGACTCTACTGAGCCACGAGGATTCGATTAGGGGCTGGTTACGACGCTGGGGAAGACTGACACTCAATTCACCGTTCTAATCCGCCGACGACCACGCAGTGGCCGACATGATCGCTGATGGCGTGGCCAAAGGTGTAACCGAGAACTCGAGTCTCCTCATGATAAGACAACAGATCGACCGAGTGCTGCTGGTCACACTAACCGTTGCCTATCTCTCGCCAGTCTGGTTCCTTGACTTTTTTGCCACACAAGACGGTCCGGCTCACGTCGACAGTGTCAACGTTCTGCTCAGGGTCGATGACAAGAATGCTGAGACACTTCGAGTTCACTACGACAGTTCTTTCAGGGCAGTACCCAACTGGACTGCTCAGCTCTTGATGGCAGGGTTGGCGTTCTCTGCTGGACCAGTTCAAAGTGAGAAGCTCTTTCTCACTCTCTATGTCCTCCTTTTCGTCTCGGCTGTTCTTCTACTGCAGAAAGCGGTGGGAGAAAACACCGGCTTCTTATGCCTCCTGGGCTTCCCCCTGGTATTTCCCTGGCACCTGAACAAGGGCTTCTACAGCTACTCACTGGGAGTGGCGCTCTGCATCCTTCTTCTTGGCTGGTGGATCCAGTTCAGGGAGAAACTCACTTGGCGCCGGGCTACTCTGCTTGCGGGAGCCCTCGTCTTGCTCTACTTCACGCATGCGGCTGCTCTGGGAGCAACACTGATCCTGCTGACAACCACCTCCGTCTTCGAAATCCTTATCGACAGGAGCCGCTGGAAACCGAACTCTCAAGCTAGTCGGTCCCCTCACACTCCTCCTCCCCTCAAGGAGTTAGGGTTCCTTGCTGCCTGTTTCGCACCAGCCTTGTCGATCTTGCTCCTGTTCGTATCCAACTCGGAAGCTTCAGATGCTGGATTTCTCCAATCTCCCCTGCAACTCTGGAGGCTCAAAGCCCTGATGCTGAGGTATCCCCTGGTGTCATATTCCAAGGCAGAGTCCATTCTTGCTCCTGTCTTTCTCATCTTCCTTGTAATCCTGGGTGCTGTAGCAATCTACAAGCGGTTCGGCACACGCTCGCTTCACGCCGGTGATTCTCTTCTAGCCGGCGCGCTGCTGCTCAGTATGCTCTGCCTTATTGTTCCAAACAGTCTCGGTGGCGGGAAGTATCTCTTTGAAAGGCTTCTCGTATTCCCGCTATTGTTGTTCACTGGTTGGCTTTCAACGGTCGACTGGACACGTGATCAACAAGTACTTATTCGAACAGCTGGAGTGTCTTTCTCGGTGTTGTTTCTGTGCTTCTTGACCTTGGCCAAAATCGATCACCAATCCTACATCCACGAATTCCTTTCTGTCGGCGAGCATCTGAGCCGAGATGATCGTTTCCTCACTCTCATCCTATCTCCCGAACTGCCCCCTGATCCGCAATCCGGTTTTCGATCTAGGATCCAGCCGTTTCTCCATCTTGCTGGATACCTGTCTTCCGAGACTCAAGCGATCGACCTCAGCAACTATCAGGGCTGGACCCATTCCTTCCCGCTCCTTTGGAGGCCAAGCGCGAATCCCTTTTATCCATTGCCAATTCTCCAGGAGGAGGGAGCTGCCCGACTCTTAGAGTATCTAAGGCTAAGAGACCTCGATACTCTGGACTTCTTGCTGGTCTGGAGCATCACGTCTGGGGGTGAAGGCGAAGATCTTTGGAAGAGTGTGGAAGGGGTACTGGACGCTAGGTTCACAAGGGTTATGGCAAGTGAACCCAACGGCTGGGCTCGCCTCTACCAGAGAATTCCGGTGGAATTCGACCACCTCATTGGCAGCAAGGACCCGCATTCTAAATAAGGGCTGGCGGAGACCGGGCCCTCGTAACAGACCTAAAGAAATCTGCAGCAGGGCGGGATAGGCAGGTTGGGGGCCAGCCTCCCAAGGACCCAACGGCCACATGAGGCATTGGTTGAGGAGGCAGCCTAGAGGCAGGCAGAATCGCCCGAGGAGCTTCCATGATGGACGGTCAAGCGCCCAGAGGTCAGCCGCGAGACAGTCGTTCGATGATCGCCGAGTTGTGAATCGTCTTTCCTTCCTAATCGATATAGCCCAGTGCGCGAAGCTGCTCCAGTCAGCTTCCTCCAGCTCGACCTCCTCGGCCGAAACTCTCATTTTGACTGCGCGGAAACGGGGGTCACGTCAGTTCGACACTGCCGTCCCAGTCCAGCAGAGCATTACCGGAACAGTTGAAGGTAGTGTCGAGTGCATTCTCCCCGTTACAGCAGTTGTATTGCCCGGAGCCAGTGATCGTCCAAGTGATCTGATACCGCTTGATTCCAACCCCGATAAGAGCAGTGCCAATTGCATCCTGACTCTCAGCACTTATCGTGGCCGAGCCATTCGCAATCGCTGTGACCAGACCTTCTTCGCCAACTCTCGCGACACCGGGATTACCGCTGGACCACACGAAGGTAACCGGGGGTGCTTCGCACAGATCGCCGAGGTCATCGATAACGGATGGCGTCAGCTGAAGAGTTTCACCGATATCAATACTCGATTGGCTCGGCGAGACCTCTATCTCGCTGACCTCGCGTTCTACCGTGATACCGACCGTTCCCGTTATCTCAGCCTGGCACCAATCCTCGAAATAGAACGAGTTTTCAAGCGCGGCCGTGAGAGTCGTATCCTTAGAAGCGATCCCGGAACCCCACGAAGTGGGAACTGCCCAGCCGAGGCCTTCTTGATCCACCTCGAAAACCCCCCGGTCGCCACTCTGCCACTTAACTTCACACCATGGTGAGGGTCCACACACGTCCTGGACCTCGACGGTTTCTGGTTGCCAGAATTCCCCTCGCACAAGTGGGTCAGCGCTTGATTCGATTACAACTCCCAGGTCGAGGATTGTGACCTCAAACCAATCGGACTCGACTGCTCCTAGCGTTGCCCGGACTTGAGCGCCACCGGCCGACAAGGCTCGAAGATTGCCTGTGTTGGGTTCGAACACGACTGTGTCTGGTTCGTCACTAATCCAGATCACCTTTGGATCGGTGATGTCGAACACGTTGTTCTCCAGACCCACCCCGTGCATCGCCGTTTCCATCTCCTCCTCCCCGCCTCTTCCTCTCACACTGTCATCTCGCTCGGACCCGAGACCTATAGCTCCCACTCCACGTCCTCACAGGCTGGTGACTCGCCCGAGAGTGACTCCGACTCGGATGGCTGCCCCGGGCAGTCCAAGTAGGTAATGGTGTGGGTGGCGCTGGCGATGGTGCACTCGTCTCTCGAGAACTCGACATCCTGTGCTTCAACGCGGATTCTCGCCTCACGGCAGCATTCGCAATTACCTTCGCCAATACAGGCGCTTCGCCGAGGACCGACGACCGTGCAGCAGGGTGGAGATAGCCCTAGCACTGAGCATTCGGACGCCGACCAGGCATCGCAGGACGAGCACTGCGCGTCCAGTTCGGGACAGAAGTCTGTGATGCAGTCATTTGCACCCGCAACGGCCGGAAGGGTGGAATCGCTGGAACTCCTCGCAGAAACAGCTTGAGCCAGTGGCTTCCAGTCCCCAACCCGGGAGACTGGGAGCCGTGTGCCGGCAATCCAGGTTCCGGCGGCTCACCGCAGAACTCGGAATCTCCCCCGAAGGCGTCTCCAAGAGTTCCGGCCGCCACAATGAAGTTTGAACCCGAACGAGTGCCCTTCGAGTCCCATCCTCAGGCCACTCCACAACCCAACACCCCGCAGCGCAAGAAGAACGATTTCCTGCTCGGCGAGCCCGACCGCCTACTGGATCGACGAGTGACTCAACTGCTCGAAGGCGAAATGGGTATCCTGTCACCGCTTTCTCCGAGCAGGACCTGCGGGAAGGCATCACGTATGGCGGCGACCGAGGTGTGGTCCTAATCGCTAGCCAGCGTGAGCATCTCGGTCGTTTCGAGGTTCGCCTCGCGGACGACAAAGGCCAAGTATTCGAGAGTCTGCTCTCTGGTGTCGAAGTCAACGATGATGATAGATAGCTTCACGGTACGAGCATCGCGAGAGTCACCTTGAGATCCATCAGGTCCGCCAGCGCTCACTCGACATACCCGAGACTCTTGAGCTCTAGGAGCTCGTCCTCTGGCGGCTCGAGGCTCGATCCTGCCGCCGCCGACAGCAGGTGGGCGCGGAGGCGCAGGTTCCTCTCGTAGCTGGCCTTCAGTCCGTCGCGGAGTTGCCCCAGGAGCTCCCCGTCGACGCGGTCCACGAGATTCTCGGTCTCACCCGGATCCGCCGAGAGATCGAAGACCTGCTCCCTCTCGCCGGGGACACCCATTGCCTGGTCCTCGCCGTGCGCCCGAATGAGCCTCCAGGTCCCGAGCCTTACAGCCACTTGCCTCTTGTTGCAGTTGAAGACGACGTCCTTGCCCCCGTTAGCGGCCTCGCCTCGTACCCAGGCTAGGAGCGAGCTGGCACTGGACGGGTGTCCCGTCGCAAGCTCGAGAAACAGAGCCGCGACGTCCTTCACGTGCACAGGGTGCTCGACTCGCCTCGGCTCCTCGTCGGGCACACTCACGATCAAGGGAACACCCACATTCTCGGTGTGGAGGTCTTTGTGGAGGGGAACACCGTGCTCGAAGAAGGCCTCACCATGGTCCGCGGTCACCACGATGGTTGTGTTGTCCCACTGTCCCAGGTCACGAATGGCCTGGAACAGCCTTCCCAGCTCGTGGTCGGTGTAAGCTATCCCTCCGTCGTACAGATCCCTCATGTGCTGAATAACGGCGGGATCATCTGGGGGCGGGACCTCACCGCCGGCGTAGGCCCCCAAGAGCTCCGACGCACACAGGCCACCGTCGCATCCGGTGTAAGCGGATCGGTCGTGGTCGCGAAAGAGATCATTGAAAGGCGACGGTGACTCGTACGGCAGTCGGTGCCTATCGGAATGGACGTCAAACAGGTGGAGGAACACGAAGTGCGGCTCGTCCCCGAACCGCCACAGCCAGTTGACCATCTGATCCACCTGCGCCGTACCGTTCCCGATGCGATGAGCGAAGAAGCGCCAATACAGCTTCTGAACCCCGCTAGCAACAGCTCCATACCAGCCGGGCGGAGCGAAGAATCGATGCCGGTACTCGTCGAAGCC
>JBATEX010000198.1:0-9610 GCA_049664225.1 Thermoanaerobaculia bacterium | reverse complement strand
AGGTCGGCTTCAGAGAGCGCGCCCCGGGCCCGCGGTGACAGGTCGTCCAGGTTGCCGATGGGAGTGGCGACGATGGTCAGCTTGCCCGGCATGCCGGGTCAGTCCCGGGGAATTTCCCGATCCAGATTGATGGCGCTGTCTGAAAGGCGCGCGATGAGCATGAGGCGCCGCTTGAAGCGATTCCGTTCTTCCATTGCCGCAATTCGATCGACGACGCTGGCGGCGTACCCCTGATCGACGACTTCCGATGGGGAGAGGCCCAGATCGAACATCAAACACAGCACTTCGTCGGCACTCGTGTAGTCGAATCCGAGCTCGCCTTCATCCGTCTGGCCGGGCCATAGATCCGCCGACGGCTTCTTTCCGACGACCTCCTGCGGTACGCCGAGATGATGAGCCAGCTGCCAGACCTGCTGCTTGTAGAGGTCTCCCAGAGGATTGATGGAGCTGGCGTTGTCGCCAAAGATAGTGGAATAGCCGAGAAGGATCTCTGTCTTGTTGGAGGTCCCGAGGACGAGGCAGCCGAGCTTCTTCGCCTGGTCGAAGAGGATCGACATCCGCTCCCTGGCCATCTTGTTCCCGAGGCGGACCTTGTCGATGTCACCTTCGGCCAGGTTCTCGAAGTAGAGGTCCACCATGGGTGAGATGTCGATGGTGGTCGTCACGAGATCGAAGGCCTTGGCGACCACCTCGGCATCGGAGATCGAGTCGGGATTGGAGGTGCGGTAGGGGAGCAGAAATGCGTGCACCCGAGAGGGCTCCAGGGCCTTTGCCGCCAACGCTGCCGCCAACGCCGAGTCCACACCACCACTGAGCCCTACCACGACCCCTTTCGACCGAGTGGTCTCCACTGCATCTCGAATGAAGTCTGTTAGCACCGTCTCGGCCAGGGCAGCATTGAGCCCGAGGCGATCCCGGATCCAGTACTTGGTCTCGTTCATCCTGGACCCTCGATGTCGGCACGTTCTGCTCGCAGCAAGGGTAGCCGCCACCGCAGTCGGTCCACCTCCCGCAGGTCGAGAGTCGCCACCAGCAGATCTTCCTGGAAGTTGGCGGCTCGGCAGAGGATCTGGCCGCCCGGTCTGACGATATGGCTGCCACCGGCGTAGAAAGAACCTTCCTCCCAGCCGACCCGATTGCAGTAGAGAAGCCAACTGGTGTTGACGACAGCGGTGGAGCGGGTGATGCACTCCCAGATCTCCTGGCTCTCCAGGGTCTCGCCGGAGCCGACCCTACCGGGTCCGGCCGACAGGACGCCCAGCACTTTGCCGCCGCCCGCCGCCAGGCGTTGCGCCAGTTGCGGATGCCAGAGATCCTCACAGATCAGCAGGCCGAGCTTCTCCCCGGCAATGGGAGCCAGATCGAGGCGCTGCCCGGGGCCGAAGAAGCGGCCCTCTTGAAAGATGCCATAAGTGGGGAGGTAGAGCTTGCGATGGACGTGAACGATCTGGCCGGCCCTGAGCATGACGGCGCTGTTGTAGAGCACTCCCTGACCGCCCTCTTCCACCAGGCCGACGACCACCGCCATCTCTCCGCTGGCATCCGCCAGCTGGCGAATTGTCTCGGACTCGTCGATTCGACAGGAGACACGGCTGGTGAGATGCAGGAGGCGATAGCCGGTGATCGAGAGCTCGGGAAAGAGGAGTAGCTCGACGCCCTGCTCCCGGGCCTTCTCGATCCAGGACAAGTGCTTCTGGAGATTGCCTTCGACGGCGCCCAGGGTGCAGTCGATCTGCGCCAACCCGACGGTCAGTTTGTTCGCCATGGAAGCTCGAGATCCATTGGGTCCAACAGGTGAGTATCTACCCAGAAAGCTATGCTAGCATGCCGCCGCCATGGGTCCTTTGAGGAAGATCACACTGTTTCTGATCGTTTTCTCGACTGTGGGAGTGGAGGTGTTGCACTCTACTGCCGAGGAGGAAACCGTCGATCGCCTCTTGGCTGTGGTGGATGACGACCCGATTCTGGAGTCGCAACTGGTGCAGACGATTGGCATCGGGCTGGTCGAGCAGCAGGCAGGCGAGGGCGAGACCGCTTTCCGGCGGCGGATTCTCGATCGTCTCATCGAGGAGAAGCTCCGCTTCCACGAGGTCGATCGATTCGGCTTTGCAGAGGTGCCGGTCGATCAGGTCGAAGAGCAATTCGAGGCGGTCCGAGGCCGCTTTCCGAACGAGCGCAGCTTCCAGGCCCGATTGGAGGAACTGGGCCTCGACGAGCAGGGGCTTCGGCAGCTTCTGGCTCGGCAGGTGATGGTCCTGATCTATGTCGAGGAGCGCCTGGGGGCCCGGGTCTTCGTGGGTCTGGAAGAGATCCAGATCTACTATGACGAGGTACTGGTTCCGCGGCTCAGGGAAGACAAAGAGCCCATTCCCTCGATTCGCGAAGTCCGCGAGCCGATTCGGCAAGTGCTGAGAGAAGAGCTGCTGAATGAGGAGATCGAGCGCTGGACCGATGAGCTGAGGGGGGATGCCGATGTCGTCGATTACTTCGACCGGGAGCAGCGAGACCTACCGCCGGTCGTCCACGAGGTCGGTGGATGACGGTGTCTGCTCGGGCTCCATTCCATAGATAGCGTTGTACTGAAGCCAACTCGCGACCACCTTCTCCAGGTAGTGCCGGGTTTGGGAGAACCCCACCTTGGTGAAGTACTCTGCCGGCTCGTCGGTGTCGCAATAGCTCTGCCAGAGATCGGCCTGATTCTCTCCTGCGTTGTAGGCGGCGATAGCGGGAAAAGTGCGGCCGGAGTACCTCTTCGTCAGGTCGGCCAGGTAGACAGATCCCAAGGCGATGGCCACCTCTGGTCGATGAAGATCGGTAGCTTCCAGGTGAGGCCTGTCGATCTGGGGGCCATAGTCACGCGCGGTGCCAAGCACGAACTGTGTCAGACCGCGGGCCGACGCTGCAGAGACGGCCAGCGGATCGAAGCGACTCTCTTCGCGAATGATCGCGGCAAGGAGGTGGGGGGCGATGCCGCTCCGCGAAGCGTTGGAGAGGATCAGCTCCCGATACGGAATCGGATAGAGCAAGCGCCGATAGGCGATAGGTAGGAATTGCGGAGGCAGCTCGTTTGGCAGACGATCGGAGAGGATCTCGGAGAAGCGCAGGGACTGTCGGTAGAGACTGGACTCGGCCAGCAGGTGGCTGGCCGTCATCGCCATGGAGTTGTCGGCCACGGGAAAGCACTCGCCGACGGCCGGTGACATGTGCTCGACGATGCCGAGCGCGAGGAGGATCTCATCCGGCTTGTCGAGGTCGAATCCGAAGATCTTCCATTCTTCAGCCGGCACCATCCGCATGTCGAGAAAGGGCCGGACGTTGGAGCTGCTTTGCATGTGGCGCATCAGGTGGGTGCGGGCCTCGATTCCGAGAGGATCCCGGTCTCCGAGCAGGAGCCAGGCTCGATGGAG
The DNA here is from genome assembly GCA_049664225.1 of Thermoanaerobaculia bacterium. Taxonomy (GTDB): domain Bacteria; phylum Acidobacteriota; class Thermoanaerobaculia; order Multivoradales; family JAHEKO01; genus JAUVRX01. The sequence continues at coordinate 6,203 of JBATEX010000198.1, read as the reverse complement.
CTCGCGAGTACGGTCGACATCGGCCAGCTGCATTCCCTTGGCCCTTCTGGCTGCCGCAATCTCGGGGCGGTCGAGTCGCAGTCGGGCTGCTTCGGAGAGTGGATGGTAGGGATCCTGCTCCAGGGCAGTGACATAGTGGCCAACGGCAGATGTGGTCTTGCCCTCCAGCTCGGCCAGGCGACCCCGCCAGTAGGCGATCTCGGGTGTGACGGTGCGGTTGGCCTTGGCTGCTTGATCCAACCAGGCTCCAGCCCGACTGGTCTCACCCGAGACCAGATCCGAGGCTGCCAGGAAGAGTGCCGCCCTCGTGTAGCCCTTCCTCCAACTGCTTCTGCTGCCGAGTTGCCGGTAGCGCTCGAGGGTCGTCTCGATGTTGCCTTGACGCCAATGGATCCGCAGGGACGACATGAGCGCCGCCGCGGACCAGCGACCCGCCGGATCCACGTTGTAGGCCTGCTCGAAGATCAGAACGGCAGCCTGCCAGTCTCCGTCGAGCTCGTAGGAACGGGCCTGCTGGTACAAGGCTCGTGCTGCTTCGCTCGGTGATTGCTCGGCGCCGGCGAGGCGAGCGAATTGCGAAGCGGCAGTCGGGTACTTACCGAGCCAGAAGTGGCAGCGGGCCAGAGCGTATCTGGCGTCATCCAGGGTTATGCCGAAGACCGCAGCACCCCCGGGTTTCAAGGTCGTCATGCCCTTCTCGAGGGGGCCGATAGCCGCTTCGAATTCCCTGTGGTGGTAGAAGGTCATGCCCAATAGAAGGGACGTCCTCTCGTCACCCGGGTCGGGCTGTGACCGTGAGAAGACTTCGGCCGCGCCTCGCGCAGGCTCGTCTGACCGGTTCTCCTCCAGTAGACGAACCAGGGTAGCTCGGCCGTGACGCGTCCTGCCCTGGAGCAGGTCACATCGGGCACGGGAGAGCTCCAGGATTCGGAGCTCAGGGGGCGGCAGCACCCAGGAGTCCATATCCCTCAGCAGCCGACAATCGCCGCCCAGGGTCAGGGAGTCGGCCAGGTAGCGCGTTGCCGGGGCGATCAACGCGGCGGGCGGTTGATTGGCGAGCAGGTTGGCCAACAAACCTGCAGCGACTTCGGGGTGACCCATGCGGTACTGATTCAAGGCGAGACGATACCTCCCGTAGCCGGCGAGTCGGGGAGTCGAGACCATGGCCGACACGAAGGCGGCGGGAGCCTCGTCCTCCTGATGCAGCCCTTCCAGCAGGTGACCCCGAAGATAGTCCAGGCCCCACTGGTGTGCGGCCTCGGGATCGGCAACCCCGACCTCGTCGGTTCTGGTCAGGGCGTCCTGTCGGAGGCCCTGAAGCTGCAGGTCGACGAGCATGGGTCGCGGGTCCTGTGCCGAGACCGCAACGGCTGCGAGCAGGAGTGTCGAGATCATCCGGGAGGCCAGGTAAATGCCCGTCCGCCAAGCAGGTGCACGTGTAGGTGAAAGACCGACTGTCCGGCACTCTCTAGGCAGTTGGTAACCACGCGAAAGCCCTCCTGGTCGAGTCCCTGCTGGCGTGCGATCTCGATCGCTGCCCTCTGCAGCTTGCCCAGTAGAAGCGTCTGTTCCTCATCCATGTCGAGGAGGGTGGAGAAGTGCTGCCTGGGAATGACCAGAATGTGCGTCGGTGCCTGGGGATTGAGGTCGTGGAATGCGACGACATCCTCGTCTTCGTAGGCGAGGTTCGCCGGCAGGTCGCCTGTTGCTATACGGCAGAAGATGCAATCGGACATGGGGAGCTCCTTTTCGACCCGTTTCGTCGTGCTGTTCAGGCCGCTGGGGTGGGCTCCGCAGGGAGCCTTTGAACCCTGGCGCCGAGCTGCTGCAATTTCAATTCCATCTGTTCATAGCCTCGATCGAGGTGATAGATGCGGCCGACGATCGTCTCGCCGCCGGCAGCCATTCCCGCCAGGACAAGGCAAGCGGAAGCCCTCAAATCGGTGGCCATCACCCTGGCACCGGAAAGAGGAGTAGGGCCATGCACGTGAGCGAAAGCGCCGTTGATGCGGATGTCGGCACCCATTCGTGCCAGCTCCGAAACATGCTGGAAGCGATTTTCGAAGACCGTTTCGCAGATCGTGGCCTGGCCCGTCGCCTGAGTCATGAGGGCCATGTATTGAGCCTGTAAGTCGGTGGGGAAGCCTGGATGGGGTGCCGTGAGAATGTCCCGGGGTTTGAGGTCCCCCGCCCGAGAGAGGCGCAGGCCGGTGTTCGAGGCTTCCAGGTCGCAACCACTCTCGGCCAGTTTTTCGAGCAGCGGCGCCAAATCGGCAGATATGGCGCCACGAACAAAGATCTCTCCGCCGGTGATGGCGGCTGCGAGCAGGTAGGTCCCAATCTCGATGCGGTCAGGGATCACCCGGTGCGAGGCGGACGTCAGCCGCTCGACCCCCTCGATTTCGATTCTCTCCGACCCGGCCCCCTCGATGTGGGCGCCCATCTTGCCCAGAAGGGTTGCGAGGTCCCTGATCTCCGGTTCCTGGGCACAGTTCTGCAGAACGGTGGTGCCCCTGGCCAGACAGGCCGCCATCATCAGGTTCTCGGTGCCTGTAACTGTCGGTACGGTGAAGCGGAAAACACCTCCGGTCAGGCGGTGAGCCCGCGCCGAGACGTAACCATGCTCCAGCTGAACGTCGGCGCCCAGGGCTTCGAGACCGGCGAGGTGTTGATCGATCGGTCGCACTCCGATCGCACAGCCGCCAGGCAGAGAGACGCGGGCGTGTCCCAGACGTGCCACCAGGGGGCCGAGGACGAGAATGCTCGCGCGCATGGTCTTGACGAGCTCATAGGGTGCATCATCGAAATGAGTCTGCTCACCGGCCTGAAGGCGAACGACCTCGCCTTGTTCCTCGCTCTCCACGCCCAGGTGGCCCAACAGCTGCCGCATGGTCCGAATGTCTCGCACGGCTGGCAGACCTGACAGCTCCAGGGGACCCTCGGAGAGGAGGCTGGCTGCCAAGGCAGGCAGAGCGGCGTTCTTGGCGCCGCTGGCTGTGATCTCGCCCTGGATGCGGGTGGGTCCGACAATGCGAAAACACTCCACGATCGACTCCTTGATCCCTATTGTCTACCACTCACGACAGAGAGGATACAGCGGCAGATGCCACTCGCCAGCTCCGGATCAGCGACGTCGGAGCTGAGCGATACGTTCGATGCCGGCGAGGTCCGGGTGCAGTGCCTCGAGGATGAAAGCGGAAGACTCGGCCACTTCGGCGAGCAACGCTGCCTGCCCAGCACCGATCTCGAGGAGTAGAGGGGTGCCGCTGCGCAGATCGGAGAGGGTAGCCAGAAGCCGCTCCAGGAGGGAGTGGCCGGCTGGACTCGAGAACAGCGCTTCCTTGGGCTCGAAGTCCATGATCTCCGGTGACAGCGACGAGGCCTCGTCACGACCGATATAGGGTGGATTGCTGACGACCAGCTGGAAGCCCGCCAGATCGATGGCTGAAGCGAGGTCCGCCGCCACGAGATTCAAGCGTCCTTTGACGTTGTACCTCCCGGCATTGCGCTCGGCCACGCGGAGCGCCGCCAGCGATACGTCTGTGGCCACCGCCCGACTCCGCGGAAGCTGGGCGAGCAGGGTGATGGCCAGGCATCCGGAGCCCGTGCCGATGTCGAGAATGCGCGGCGCGGCAGGTAGGCGAAGGTCCAGCGCGACCTCGACCAGGTGCTCGGTCTCGGGACGCGGAATGAGCACCCGCCGGTCGACGAAGAAGGCTCGTCCGAAGAACTCCTTCTCGCCCAGGATGTAGGCGATGGGTTCGCCCGCGAGGCGTCTGTCCAGCAGTTCCTGGAATCTTGCGAGTCGACTGTCGTCGAGGTTGTCTCTACCGCGAGCGAGAAGCTGGGCCTCGGAGCATTCCAGGGTTCTGGCGAGCAGGAGGTTGGCTTCACGCAGTGCGGGTTTGAAGCTGGCGTCTGCGAGGCGTGTCCGAGCCGAGAGCAGCGCCTGATCGATCCTCACCCCTGCGCCTGTTCGGCGGTCTGCTTCATGAGCTCCGCCTGGAAGTGGGCCGATAGCGGATCGATGAGGCTGTCGAGCTCGCCTTCGAGGATGATGGGCAGCTTGTGCAGTGTCAGTCCGATGCGATGGTCGGTGACCCGGTTCTGTGGGAAGTTGTAGGTCCGGATCTTCTCTGAGCGGTCGCCGCTGCCGACCATCTTGCGCCGCTCGGAGCTGGCTTCGGACTCCGCCTTCTCACGCTCGACTTCCAGCAATCTAGACTTGAGAACCCGCATGGCCTTGGCCCGGTTCTTGATCTGGCTCCGTTCGTCCTGGCAGCTGACGACGATGCCGGTGGGCAGATGGGTGATCCGAACCGCCGAGTAGGTGGTATTGACTCCCTGACCTCCAGGTCCGGAGGAGCAGAAGCGGTCGATCCTCAACTCCTTTTCGGCCACGGAGACTTCGACGTCCTCGGCCTCCGGCAGCACAGCCACGGTCACGGCCGAGGTGTGGATGCGACCCGACGCCTCGGTCTCGGGAACGCGCTGCACGCGATGGACCCCGGCTTCGTGCTTGAGGCGGCTGTAGGCTCCCTTGCCTTCGATGATGGCCGAGACTTCCTTGACACCTTTGATCCCCGACTCGGAGAGATCGATGATCTCCACCCGCCAGCGCTGTTGCTCGGCGTAGCGGCTGTACATGCGAAAGAGCTCCGCCGCGAAAAGAGTGGCCTCGTCGCCACCTGTGCCAGCCCGGATTTCGAGTACCACGTTGCGCGCGTCGTTGGGGTCCTTCGGAGTCAGCTCGAATCGGAGCTTGCCTTCGAGCTCAGCGAGCTCCTGGTCGAGGCGAATCTTCTCCTCGTGGGCCATCTCGAAGAGCTCGTCGTCCTTGGTGAGACTGCCGAGTATATCTTCGGTCTCTTGGTGCTCCGCCTTTGCAGCTTTGTACTTCTGATACAGGTCGACCACTGGCGAGATCTCGGCCAGCTTCTTGCTGGTCTCGCGAAACGCCTCCTGATCGGCGTGGATCTCCGGATCCGTCAATCGGGCCGTCAGGTCCCGGTGGGTCTTTTCGAGCTCTTGCAGTTGGTCCATCATGGTGATGTCAGCCTCTCCTCTTTCCCGGGGCACACCTCGGCCCGGATACGACAGAAAGAATGGGATCTGGAGAGGCTAGGAATCGCCGTAGCGCTGCTTGAAACGCTCGACTCGACCGGCAGTGTCTACGAACTTCTGCTTGCCCGTGAAGAACGGGTGGCAGGCGTTGCAGATCTCGAGGCGCAGGTCCTCCTTGGTCGAGTAGGTCTCGAAACTGTTACCGCAGGCGCAGACGGCCGTCACCAAGTGCAACTGGGGATGAATGTCCTTCTTCATGATGTCGACCTCGTTTCGCTGGCTTCTCGACGGAGCATGAGACACGATATAGCGGTTCAGCGAAGCCGAGAAGCGGGAAGAATACTGAATTCCTCCTGAAAGAACAACCTCGCGAGCCGCACTATTCCTGACACAGACAACGATTTGTGGTTGTCGAGCGTCCAAGTAGGTAAGGGATCGAGATGTGGACCCACGGGGAAACCTGGAATCTACAGCTGCGTATAGAGCTCTTGAGTGGAGTCAGTCGTTGTTCGCTGCGCCTGAGATAGGCCCGCGGATGTGGGCGCCCCTTTGCGTCAGCCTCCTTGTGCTGGCTGGTGGACAATTGTCGGCGGGGGATACGCCCCGCCCCAGAACCGAATACTCGATCCCCCGAACGGAGTCTCCGATCAAGGTCGATGCCAAGCTCGACGAGCCGGGGTGGCAGGAAGCTGCCCGAATAGAGCTGCAGTTTGAGACACGACCTGGCGAGAACATCCCCCCGCCAGTAGAGACCGAGTGTCTGGTCACTTACGACAGTAGCCAGGTCTACATCGCGTTCAAGGCCTACGATGAGAATCCGCAGGCGATTCGAGCTCACATGGTCGACCGGGACACTGCGTTCAATGACGATTTCGTCGGTGTCGTGCTGGACACCTTCAATGACGAGCGACGGGCCTTCGAGTTCTTCGTCAATCCACTCGGCGTGCAGATGGATCTGTTCAACGATGATCTGAGCCACGATGAGACAACGGCGTGGGATGCCATCTGGTTTTCGGCAGGTCGCATCACCGAAGAGGGCTATGTCGTCGAAATGGCGATTCCCTTCCATCAGCTTCGATTTCCGAGTGAGGGTGAGGAGCAGACCTGGGGCTTCGACGCGATTCGTTTCTATCCACGCA
>JBATEX010000197.1:0-4837 GCA_049664225.1 Thermoanaerobaculia bacterium | reverse complement strand
GTCCGAGGAAGTAGATAATGCCTTCCGTTGACCGCCGGATCCAAAGACCCTGATTCTCGACTCTGAAATTGTCTCGGATGGCCGCGTTCTCTGGCAGACAGATTCTCCAGCGGTCGTTTGGGTCTCCCCAGAAGAACTCGAACTCCATTTCATTCTTCATGAGTTGAATGTTCTCGTTGTTCGGGTCGGACGTCAGATGCAGGCCGGCATCGTGTGCTTTTGAAGCTGCAGAAATCCAGGTATCAAGGTTCGAGTCCATCTTGAAATCTGGGCCGACTTGTTTCTCTACCTGACAAGCTGTCAGACCTTTATCGAGGTAGTTCCTGATGGCGCCGTTGAACTCCTGAAAGTCGGTGAATCCATCCTTGGCATGGCTCTCGAACTTCTTTGTCATGCCCCTGTTAGCATCGGGTTCTGAAACGATCTCCCTGAAGAAAAGCTGAAACAGGATCTCTGGGTCCCAGCCTTGACGCCAGAAGTAGGCTAGTGTGCGGGTAGATACTGGCTGCATTAGCCCGCGAACGAACTCATGAGAGTCCAGGACTACTACGTCGACATTCGAGAGGCCGCCAGTAGCAGTCACGCTGAGTCCTGCCGCCGGATTGATGTCCCGTAACCAGCCGACTCCAAACGGGATAGCCAGCGAAGGCGTCATCGAAGCGGATGCCTGCCCTCGGCTCATGGTTACCGCTGTGAAGTACTTAGGCTCATACTTCATAGCCCTCACGATATTCAGCAAGAGCATTCTGTTGTTGGCGATTTCGGCAGCGAGATTGGAGTTGGTGCTATGAGCCGCAATCGGCTTGCGGATCGTGCACGCCACAAGTGGGAGCAGCATTGCTGCGATGCAGGCCAGCGCAGCCCAAGGACTTCTTTTCAGACGGAGAAGAAAGGAAAGCGTCATAAGAGACTCCTTTTGCGTCGTGTGAATCGTCGAGGGGATGATCTATGGCGACCTAGCAGATTCGAGACACTCCTGGAAGAAAGAGCCTAATTGCGTGGAAGAACTGACGGGGGTAGCCGGGCGAGAGGAAACAAATGGGAAGGGTTCGACAGGGAGCTGGATGGTGATGATCTAAAGGCATAAGCGACGGGAATTTCCTCAGGAAGCGATGGGCGATCTGCCCGATGGATTACCCACACACTTCGGAGAGAGGTAGTCAAGCTCACCGAGGAACTGCCAACCCCGAACGTGTGCCGCCTTCCCGCCATCAGCGAATCCTCATTGGGGATGTCTTGATTCCCGTCTTTCTGACTCGATCCCCTGCTCAAGACGTCGGAACAAACGCGGCGAAAGGCCGAGTGCTGTATTCTCAGTCTGCAGGAGGCCATGGCCGAATGGAGTTCCAGCCTAGCGGATCTGTCCATTGGCCTCCCACCAATCCTACTGGCCCAGATTGGGCCAGAGATGGACCACGGACCACCCGAGGGATCGGACAGTTGCCTAAGACTGAAGCACCCCCAAAACACGCCGAGTGTTTCTTGCGGGCAAAAGCAGGCCCGAGCAGCCCCTCCTAGTCTTGGCTCAAGTATGTTTTCAGTCTCAATCTTAAATGCCTTAAGGGCGAAACCGTCACGGGCGTTGCTGCAATTCTAGAACGCAAATCCCAGCTTTCTCCGTCCCCCTCCAAACCTCTCTTCTCCGGGTGTTGCCAGTCCGTAATCGACGGTCGTTGCGCGACCGTCCGCGGTGACCACCACAGTGGCAGTTTGATGTCCCGGTGAATGATCCCCCTAGCGTGGGCCGCTGCGAGACCGGAGACAATCTGCGGGTTCAATTCGAGCGCTTCTCCGTTCGGAAGCGGCCTGCGATCGATCTTCTTCTGGTCGTTTCACGCCGGCTGTGGGCCATCGCAATCAACCTGCCGCACAGGCTCTCTCGAACATGATGCGCCGCGGCAATGTTGGGATGGTCGAGAGCGCCAACCGCACCCTGGTGTCCTCGTCCCGGGCCTCAAGGTAGTAGACATCGGCCGGATCCACGACCTGCCGCAGCCCATCGTCCAGGTGCAACACCACCCGGTCCAACACTCGCTCAGCCGCCTTTGTCATTTTGGCCTCCTGGCTGTCCATTTTAGGTGCCGAGCTGTGCTTTTTGGCCAGTGGAGTGGCAACCTCGACCTAGGAGGGTCGTAACTGCCGAAGTTGCGGGAGGACTCCGCCGGCAGGACCGTAGAGCAGGGGAGGGAAGGGCCGCGAATGAGAAAGCCCGTTCATCCTGCATCAGGAGAGCGGGTCGTCGCTGGACACTTCGTTGTCACCCTCTCGGGCGACCGCATCCCCGTGCTAACGAGAGCCACCTTGGGTGTCCGTCCCAGGTTGGCGGGCCCGGCTTGGGTGCCAGGCCACTCCTGATGCTGTGGCTATTCTACCGTGGCCAGTGACAGAACCTGACAGTCGCAGGTGGCCAAAAGCTCACGGGATGCAGGAATTCGTTCCAGAGCTCCGGCCGGCTCGTGACGTTGCCGCGGAAACGTCTGTGGCTCACATTTGCCGGTAGCCCTCGATGGCCAAGCCGAGGTCGAGATGCTCTCCCTGCCAGAGCGGAAGGCCAGCCTTTGGGTCGATCGTGATGGCCTCGGTCTCGAGAAGCGCGGTCAGTTCTGCCAGGGGATCCTCGAAGAGTGGAGGAGGCGGGGGAACCTCCGGGATCTCCCAGCCCTGAGGCCGGAAGAACCGCAATTCGCCATCTTCCCCGCGCTCGATGCGGTAGCCCTCTTCGTGAACAGCCCGATGGTGACGGCGACACAGTAGAACCAGGTTGTCGAGGCTCGTCTCCCCGCCGTTGGCCCAGTGTTTCAAGTGGTGGGCCTCGCAGTGCTGCAGGCCGCAGCCCGGAAACCGGCAGCCTTCGTCTCGGGCGGTCAGTGCACGCCGAATTGCCGTGGGGATCGTGCGGGTTCGGCGGCCGACATCGAGAATTTCGCCTTGCGCTCCATGTTTCATGACGACCTTGCCCGCATCGCAGGCCAGGCGCCGAGACGTTTCCGCGGAAACGTCCGCGCCGTCCTCCAGCATGGACACTCCAGGGGCTTCCGGATCCTCGAGAACCTCCTCGTCGACGTGCACCACCACCTGCACACGCTCGGCCCGGATGCCTGGCTCCATCCCTCCTGAAAGTGCGCTCTCGGCCACCAGCTCGAGGGCATCGGCTCGTCGCTGATAGGCAGGGACACCGTCTCCCTGCTCGTTCCTGGTCTCTCGCCCCCGGTCGTAAAGCACCTGCTCAGCGGCCTCGAGAGCCTTCATGAATACAGCTCCCGTCTCCGGGTCTACTCGCGCTCGGATCACGACCATGCCATCTTCGTCGGTATAGGTCTGGAGGGACCGGCTGGCATGCCGGCGGTTCTCATGCGCGAGCTCGTCGATGCGATCGATCCTGCGCCAGGCTCGCACGAGCTTCTCGACATGGGCAGCCGTACCTGCCCTGGCAAATCCCAGGAGCTCTTCTTCGTTCTCGGGCGTCGCCACCCGGGTCAGCGCCCGCACCTTGGAGTAGGAGAGCTCGCCACACCGCATCGCCTCGGAGATCATGGGTAGCTCGCCCAGAGCCCGCGCTACCCGCACCTTCTCCCGGGCTGCACCGAGCTCCAGCCCGATTCGCCAATTCAGCCAGTGCGCACAGGAGCGAAAGCCTGTGTTCCAGCCGCCTTGCTCGTCGAACTCCCGGATGAGGACGAGAAGGTGATAGGTCGCGGCCTGGATCTGGGCCGACAGCTCGGCGATGCGCTCGCCGAGCCCTTCGACGCTGGCCCAATCTGGGCCGATCTGCGAATCGGAAACGGGGCGCGGCCCGAAGCTGACGACCGGTGCCAGCCGAGTCTCCGCGGCCTCTGTTGCTGGGCTGCTCATGGCCTCGATCATGATGGATCTCCGCAATTTGAAGGTCTCGAAACCCGTTCCCCGGCGTCATATCTTCAAGACGGGAAAGACTCGACTAATCTTGCTCGGCGAGAGCCTAGAGCCGCCCCAGCTGCCGGGTCTCGCTTCCAGGCACGGTCTGCCGTCGGCTACTGACAGTTGCTGACACGGGGACCCGGATAATCGACTCGATGCAACCACGACCCGTGTACGAGCCTCTGGAGCACCCTTCGGCGTTCTTGGCCGAGCTTTCGACGAGGAGGACAGGATGAAGACGCTAGCTATCGTGTTGCTCACCTTGCCGGCCTGGACCTGCGGGACTCGCTCGGACACGGGTGATCTGCCCGCGAACCTCACCTCGGCCACCACTCTCGAGCAGATGTGCCAGGACGCGGTCGCGTTCATGGAAGAAGAGGCCTCGGGTGACGAGGTTCCGACAACGCCTGCGATCCGCATCTCGTGGTGCGCTGGCTATGTGGTGGGGTTGAATGACGGCCTCAAAGATCTTTCAGCCTATGCAGGGATGTACTGTGCGCCGGCGTCGGCGACCGCGTGGCAGCTCATCGAGCCGATCGTCGACTATGCCGCAGACCACCCTGAGGTCCAGGAACTGCACCGGACCGCTCTGGCGCTTCGCGCGTGGGCCGCGGCGTTCCCTTGTTCGGAAGGCTCGAGCGTGAGAGACAGCCCTGGAATCGAGACCTGAAAGCTGAAACGTCGGCTCGAGTCGCTGGGAGTCGAAGCGGACACGTCAGCAGATACACTCCGAAGGCTGGGAGTGCAAGAACGCTCATGGCCGCTCAGATCAAGCAAGACAGTGATTCCAGGGATCGAGCCGTCGGAGCCCTCGTGGGCCTCGCTGCCGGCGACAAGAATCACGGCCCCAGCGAAATGGCCTGGCGGCTAGCCAGCAGCCTGGCGGAGCACCAGCGCTTCGACCCTGAAGATGTCTTCAACCGCTACCTCGAGTGGCATC
>JBATEX010000196.1:0-21847 GCA_049664225.1 Thermoanaerobaculia bacterium | reverse complement strand
GCCTGCCAGTCCGGAATCTTCGATCCGGTGGCGAACGTGCCGATGCTCGAAGGAACGCGATAGTGCCGGGCCAACTGCGCCGCCGCCATCTGCAGATAGAGATCCTCGGGACCACCGCAAGCCGCCGCTCCCGACCGCAGGTCCATGACCGTGGCGCAACAACCGTAGAAGGTCGCTGCACCAGGGACCAGGGCCTGGAGGGCCGTGATTCCAGCCAGTATCTCGGCATTGGATTGCACGAGGGTACCGGCCGCCGTCGCGGGGCCGGTCGCGCAGGAGATCGGCATGACGACGAAGCCGCAAGGCACACCCGCTTCAGCGTAGACCTGGGCGGCCTCGAGGGCGCCATCCTCGTACATCAGCGGACTCAGGCTGCATTCGAAGGCCGAGATGATGGGGCGCCGTCTCAGCGCTTCACTGCCGCCGGCCACGACCCGAGCTATCTCCACCACGCCCCTGGCCACCTCCGGGGTGACGGCGGTCATCATCTGGATGTGCTTGCCGCTGTTGGCGAACTGGGCATGCAACTCGTGGAGCGATTGCGACTTCCGAGGCACATCGCGAGCCGACATCGGCTGCCAGAGGATCCCGATCTCTGGAAGAGCGTCGGCGAGCCTCATGGCCATCGCCAGATCTTGCTTGGTCGAAGGACGCCGCTCTCCGGTCTCATGGTCGAGGATCTCGGCGGCGCAGCCGTCGACAGCTAGATAGCTGTGTTGGCCATCGATGGCCAGGTCGAATTCCGGTACTCGTGCTGCCAGCGTATAGGTTCGCGGTGACCTCTCGAGGGCCTTCTCGATCATCCCGGCTGGAAACCGAACTCGCTTCGTAGACAAGTCCACCTCGGCCCCGGCGTCGGCCAGGGCTCGACACATGGCCTCACCACCGACGCCGACACCAACCTTTTCCAGCACGGTAAGGGTCTGAGCGTGGACTGCCTCGAGCGCTGCGCGGGTCAGCGCATCTGCCTGAAGGGTCCGGGGTAGTGAGCGGATGCTCTGAGCTTCTGGAGTCACAGCATTCTCCCTCCTCCGGAGAACCGGTGAAGCTGCATACTTCGGCGCGATTCCGAGCATGTCAAAGCAAAGTGTATTTATCAAGCATTTCTTTCTTGCAAAGTGCTGCGAAATTTCGCTAAATTCAAGACAAATGTATGAAATCGATGCCATCGACCGCCAATTGATCAGCCTGCTCCAGAGAGATGGTCGGATGCCCTACAGCCAACTTGCGGCCGAAGCCGGCATCTCCCGAGCCGCAGCGACAGCACGAGTGCGCTCGTTGATCGAGCACGGCGTCCTGGCCATCGTCGCCGCCACCGACCTCATGTTTCTCGGCTATCTCGTAAGGACGATTCTCTGCAAGGTCGAAGGCAGCTCGCGGCGCAACGCGGCCCGGCATCTGGCCGCCCTACCCGAGGTCACCTACTGCATTATCGGGGCGGGCGCGGCCGATCTTCAGTTGGAGATCGCCTGCCGTGACCGGGAGCACCTCACCGAAGTCCTCGAGAGGATCGCGGCGGTCGAGGGAGTCAGGATCGCGGAGACCTTCGAGTTCCTGGAGATGGTCAAACAATCCTACGGCTGGGAAGTGCCGCCGGCGAGAGACTGAGCGGCAGCCTTCAGCCCCAGCACTGCTGGGGCTTGGGTGTTTTGGTCTTGAGGTCCTGGGGTATTGAGGTCCTGGGTCCTGAACAGGTGACCCTCTTCTCTTAGAGGTCCGTCCGGGTGGTGAGGCACTGGGGCAACGAGGCAGTGAGGGAATAGGGGCGTAAGGGCTTTAAGGGCCTAGGGGGCGATCCCCAGCGTACTGAGGTGCAAGGCCGCGTGCGAGGTCTCTCCAACGGTTGAGGGTTCGGCGTGGGGACCTCCAGGGGTTTGGTTGCTGTGGAAGGGAGGAAAGCCCCCTGGGGGACCCGCGTCGAACCCCTCGACAACGACCAGATGTCCTTGGGCCCGTGTGCCTGCGGACCACCGGGACGATCCTCTTCAATAACGTCGTCACCATCTGATTCGAAGATCGAATTGCTTTACCATGTATCACACAGTATAATGTTTCACACACCATGAGTCCTTCAACGAAATCTGTAACCGAGAACCTGGTCGCGGAGCTGCGGCGAGGTGTTCTCGTGTTGGCGATCCTCACTCAGCTCGCAGAAGAGCTCTACGGTTACGCCCTGCGGGAGAAGCTGGCTGAACAGGGTCTGGAAGTACCGGAAGGAACGCTCTATCCCCTCCTCCGCAGGCTCGAAATGCAGGGACTTCTGGAAAGCCGCTGGCAGCTGGGTGAGGGAAGACCACGGCGCTACTACAAGACCTCCAAGGCGGGTCGAAAGACGCTCGCCGAATTGTCCAAAGAGTGGATCTTTCTCGAGAAAGCCCTGAACCGAATCCGCCAAGACAAATCAGGGAGCTGACCATGGATCTCATCGATCGCTATGTCCACGAAGTTACTTCTTCACTGCCCAGAAAGCTCCGAGAGGATGTCTCCAAGGAACTGCGCTCGACTCTCGACGAGACCTTGGAGGGGCGCCGCGACCGCTATCCTGCAGAAGACCCAGAAGACTCGGCCGTCGCCGTCCTGAAGGACTTCGGCCCTCCGAGAGATCTCGCTGCGTCGTATCAGCCGAAAGCGGACTACCTCGTCGGGCCGACGCTCTACCCCGCGTTCCGGACCACGATCCGTGTCTGCGTCTTCGTTCTCGTCGGGTTGATCCTGCTGGGGCTCTTCACCGGTCTCGGAGATGGGCCACTTCCCGTGAAGCGGCTGTTCGAAGGTCTCCTCGAGTCGTTCGACAACTTCTTGACCGCCGCGTTGACCCTGATCGGGCTCGTGGTCGTGGTCTTTGCAGTGATCGAAAGGGCATCCGGCCAGCCTCGGGGATCCGCCGGCGATTGGGATCCTCGCTCGTTGCCGAGCAAGGACGACCCCTACCGACTCAACCGCGTCGGCATGACCCTACATCTGGCCGCCCTCATGCTCCTCTTCTACGTGGCCAACTTCGAGGCCGATAGGTTGGTCGGATCCTTCCTCACCGACGGTGACAAGAGTGGTTGGGTACCATTTCTGGGGCCTGGCTTCCGAGAGAGCCTCAACCTGCTCAACCTCGTTATCGTCCTCGACATCACCCTCGGCATATGGGTCCTGCGGAAGGGCCAATGGCAGTCACTCACCCGCTGGCTCGATCTCGGAACGACACTTCTCTTTGCCTATTTCCTGTTTCGAGTCGCGTTCGGTCCGAGCCTTGTCGAGATCGATCCTCAGTGGATGATGCAGAACGGCTGGTCCGCCGAAGCCGCGGCGCGGTATGTAGAACTCACCAATGAGACGATCTCACCCATGTTGGCCTTGGCCCTCAAACTCGGCTTCGTGGGTGCCTGCATCGGTACCTTCGTGCAGCTCAAACAGCTAGTCGTTGGGAAACCCTAGCTTCCTGATTTCTCGAGGTTCGGCACCTTGTCTTTCCCTTTGTCACGATTCGCACTTGACAAAACGTGCAAAACATTCATATAGTTCATCTCGCGCCACGGAGAGCAAGACAAACAATTCACTATTGGAAAAATATTGAAGAGATGAGTAGCCGAGAATCAGGTATCGGAATAAACGTTCAAAACATGTATTCTGGAGCATCCGCAATACGCAGCCAGGGCGGATTCGATCAACAGGAGGTGAAAATCATGCAGCGTCGGAGGGCTGAACGAAGAGGAAGCAGAGCCAAGAAGGTCGTTATCGTGGGAGCAGGGCCCGGCGGCCTGGCCAACGCGATGCTACTGGCTCAGGCCGGTTTCGATGTCGAGGTTCTCGAGAAGCAAGCGCACGTTGGGGGAAGGACCTCGACAATCTCAGAGAACGGCTTCCATTTCGATCTGGGTCCCACGTTCTTTCTCTATCCGCAGGTCCTGGAGAGCATCTTCAGCAGCTGCGGGATGGACCTGCATGATGAAGTCGACCTGATCCGTCTCGACCCGCACTATCGGCTGCTCTTCGAGGAAGGTGGTGAGCTCGAGATCACTCCCGACATCGAGCTCTTGAAGAAACGGATCGCAGCTCTGGCTCCCGGCGATGCCCAGCACCTCGACAGGTTCATGAGTGACAACAGAGAGAAGCTCGCCGCATTCAAGCCGATCCTGGAGTCACCAATGGAAAGTCTCAAGGATCTGCTGGGACTCTCGCTCTTCGAGATGCTGCCGCTCCTGAGGCCATGGAAGAGCGTCGACCAGGATCTGAGCACCTACTTCCAGGATCCTCGGGTCAGGCTGGCCTTCTCGTTCCAGAGCAAGTACCTGGGCATGTCGCCATTTCGGTGCCCCAGCCTCTTCACAATCCTCTCGTTCCTGGAGTATGAGCACGGCGTCTTCCATCCTCGTGGCGGCTGTGGTGCCGTGAGCCAGGCCATGGCCCGGGCGGCGGAGAAACTCGGAGCTCGGATACATCTCAACGAGCCGGTCGAGGAGATCCTCTTCGAGGGTCGCAAGGCCGTTGGAGTCCGCTCCAGCACCGGCGTCCGAACGTGCGATGCCCTGGTCGTCAACGCTGATTTCGCGCACGCCATGTCCCACCTCGTCCCGAATCACCTGCGCAAACGGTGGACAGACGAGAAGCTCGAGAAGAAGAAGTTCTCCTGCTCCACTTTCATGATGTATCTGGGAGTCGAGGGCCGCCTAGACGACCTCGCACACCACACGGTCTATCTCGCCGATGACTACCGGCAGAACCTGCGAGAAATCGAGGACGACCACGTCCTGTCGGCACAGCCCTCGTTCTATGTTCAGAACCCGACAGTCACCGATCCGGAGATGGCGCCACAAGGCATGAGCTCGCTCTACGTCCTCGTGCCCGTGACGCATCAGCACCCGAATGTCGATTGGAACCGAGACACAGAAGACTTCAGAAAAGTGGTCGTAAGTCAGCTCGAGAAAGTCGGCGTCGACGATCTCGATCGACGCATTCGATACGAGAAGATCCTGACTCCATCCCACTGGGAGACCGAGCAGGGAATCTACCGGGGAGCGACCTTCAACCTCGCTCATACCTGGGGTCAGATGCTCAGCAGAAGGCCCCACAACCGATTCGAGGACCTCGAGTCCGTCTATCTGGTCGGCGGAGGGACGCACCCAGGAAGTGGTCTTCCCGTCATCTTCGAGTCGGCGAAGATCACCTCGCAGCTGATCGAGGAAGACGCCCAGAGAGTGAGAAAGACGACGTTCCTACCCTTTGGCAGTGGAAGTCAGACCGGCCCCGCCTGGCAGCAGGGCACAACGATGCAGGCTTCGACAGCCACCGAGGCCGCAAGGGGCGGCATGAGCAAGACAGCCTGAGGGAACGGGATCCGGCATGGCTATTCAACTGCAGAGATCCGGCGGCAACACCGTCGAGCGTTCGCCATCGTTGCATTCGATGGCTCGGGCTCGACGGGCGCAGCGGCAATGGGCAGAAGTCGGTGTGGCACAGCGTCTGGACGTCATTCAGAGATTCCGTTGGGCGCTCGCCGAACGGGGATCCGAGCTGGCCCGCACCCTGGAACTGACCCGTTCCGGTGGCCTTGCCGAAACACTGTCGGCTGAGATCCTGCCGCTGGCTGACGCTTGTCGGTTCCTCGAAAAGGAAGCTACGGCCCTCTTGGGCCCTCGCAAGCTGAGCGGCAGAGGTCGACCGTTATGGCTCTTCGGCACCTCCAGTGAGGTTCAAAGAGAGCCTCTCGGAGTCGTCCTGATCATCGCCGCCTCGAACTACCCATTGCTGCTGCCCGGCGTCCAGACGATTCAAGCCCTGGTCGCCGGCAATGCAGTGCTCCTGAAGCCTGGCCGAAGATGCTCGAAAGCTGCAAAGGCCCTGGTGGACCTCCTCATTGACTGCGGTCTACCGAAGGATCTAGTGGCATTGCTCGACGAGTCACCCGCGGCAGCGCAGTGGGCGATGGACGCAGGTGTGGACAAGGTCCTGCTTACCGGTTCTCTGGACACCGGTCGTGAGGTCCTGGCTCGACTCGCTCCAAACGTGACCCCAGCCATCGTCGAGCTTTCGGGATGCGATGCAGTGTTCGTGTTACCCAACGCCGACTTGAATCTGGTGGCGCGAGCTCTGACCTTCGGCTTGCGACTGAACGGCGGTGCCACTTGCATCGCACCACGTCGCGTCTTCGTTCCCAAGAGCCGTCTCTACGCCCTCCAGCAGCATCTCGAAAGGGCTCTGACTGACTCTCCTGTCGTCGAGGTCGACTCGGCCATCGCCGCTCTCGTCACCGATCTCGTCACCGAAGCGGAAGCCGACGGTGCGATGGTGGCCTGTGGCGATATTCCGAACGAGAGCTCGATGCGCCCCCTAGTCGTCACCAACGCCACACCCGACATGAGACTGCTGCGGACGGATGTGTTCGCCCCTGTTCTGTCGTTGGTTGGCGTGGATGACGGTGAAGAGGCACTGCTGCTCGATGCCCAATGCCCCTATGCACTCGGAGCGACTGTCTTCGGCCCGGCAGCTGAAGCTCGGCGCTTTGCGCAGTGTGTGGAGGCCGGCGTGGTCGTGGTCAACGACATGATCGCTCCGACCGCAGATCCCCGCCTGCCTTTCGGCGGCAGGGGCTGGAGCGGTTTCGGCTCGACACGAGGAGCCGAAGGTCTCCTGGAGCTGACAGCGCCTCGTGTCGTCATTGAGCGGAAATCAAGCACGCATCCGCATTTCGAACCACTGCAACCGGACGATGAACGGCTGTTCGAGTCCTATCTGAAGGCAGCACATTCCAGGCGTTGGAGTGACCGCTTCAACGGCTGGCGCAGTTTGCTCCGTGACCTGCGGCACAAGAGCCGCGTTGCAAAGGAGGAGAAATGAGCCCCACAACGAATCGAGAGTCCCGAGTCGGAGTTGTCGGCGGAGGTTTGGGAGGGTTGGCTGCGGCCTGTACTCTGGCGGCCCGGGGACACAACGTGACGCTGCTCGAGAAGAACTCCTGGCTAGGTGGGAAGGCCGCGGTTCTCGAGGAGCAGGGCTACCGCTTCGATATGGGGCCGACGATTCTCACCGTTCCCAAGGTCCTAGAGAGAATCTTCGCCGAAGCGGGCAAGAACCTCCATGACGAGCTGGATCTGGTTCGGCTGGACCCTCAGTGGAGGTGCTTCTACGAAGATGGCTCGGTCCTCGATCTATTGCAGGACACGGAGCAGATGGCGCAGAGGATCGGTGAATTCTCGTCAGTTTCGGGCGATGGATCCAGCTACACAGATTTCCTCAAGCTCTCCGAGGAACTGCACGACATCTCGGACCGCTTCTTCTTCTGGAAATCGGTCGAAGACATTCAGGACACAATGGATCTGAAGGCCACCTTCAACCTGGCCACGCTGCGCGACCTGGTGAAACTGCGTATGGGTCGCTCGGTCGCCGGCACGATTCGAGGGCATATCGACGACCACCGGGTGGCCCAGATGCTGGATCACTTCACACAATACGTCGGGTCCTCACCGTACGAGTCGCCCGCGGTTCTGTGCAGCATCGCCCACATGCAGACCGAAGGAGGAGTCTGGTATCCGATCGGCGGCACGAGAGCCGTACCGGAGGCACTGGCTCGCCTGGCCGAAAGCCTGGGCGTCGAAGTGCGGACCGAGACTGGAGTCCAGCGCATTCTCACTGACAAAGGCAAGGTGACAGGGGTTCTAACCGACAACGGTGAGACCCTCCCCTTCTCCACCGTGGTGTCCAACATGGACTCGGTGCGAACCTATCGCGAGCTGGTGGGAGGCGAGGTCGGAGAGCACTTCGACCAGCGGCGCCGTCTCAAGCCGGCCTGCTCGGGAGTGGTCTTGTACCTCGGTCTGGACCGGGCCTACGAGCACCTGATGCACCACAACTTCGTCTTCTCGCGGGATCCGGAAGAGGAGTTCGACTGGATCTACAACCAGGGAGAGCCCGCACCCGACCCGACCTGCTATGTCGCGGCGCCTTCCCGTACGGAGGCGGCTGTCGCACCGCCGGGTGGCGAGGCCCTGTACGTCCTGGTGCACACACCCTTTCTGGGTGCCCACCACAACTGGAGCGAGATGTTTCCCGACTACCGGCGTGTGATTCTGGACAAGCTCAAGAGCTGCGGTGGGATGGAGGACATCGAAGAGCGCATCGTGGTCGAGCGGGCCCTGACGCCGCAAGACATTCACGATCGGTACAACGTGCTCAAAGGTGCCATCTACGGTCTCGCCAGTCACGGTCGCTATCTCGGCGCTTTCAAGCCAGGCAATCGAAGTAGGGAGATCGAAGGCCTGTATCTTGCTGGTGGAGCCGCTCACCCCGGCCCAGGCATGCCGATGGTGATGATGTCCGGCTGGATCGCGGCCGACTCGCTGGATCAGGACCAGCAACCCGTTGCTGCCTGACCATCGTCAGACCGTTGACGAGTATCGGCATCCAACGATCGGCTCCAAGGGACCAGAATCGATGTCGGAGACAACCACCAAATCACAGGCGAGAACACCAACCCTGCCCGCAGTGTCTCCTCGTCTGGTGGCGTGGTTCGCACGATACCTGCGGCGCTACTTCGCCCGCAACTTCGACGCCATTCGGGTTAGCGGCCACGAGAGCCTGGCCGAGATCGGTAGCGGTCCACTCGTCATCTATGCCAACCATCCCTCGTGGTGGGATCCCATACTGTTCCTGTTGCTCAGCCGCGAGTTCTTCCCAGACAGGATCGCCTTCGGTCCAATGGACGCAGACGCACTGGAAAAGTACCGGATCCTGGCCAGGTTGGGCATCTTTGGCGTCGAGCAGGAATCTCGGGCCGGGGCGATCCGATTTCTGAACACGGGTGAGGCCATTCTCCGCCGACCGGACACCGCTCTTTGGATCACCGCCGAAGGTGAGTTCACGGATCCCCGGCAACGCCCGGTGCTGCTTCGGCCCGGGTTGAGTCATCTGATTCGGCGGGTCGGTACGGTTACGGCGATTCCTCTTGCGGTCGAATACACCTTCTGGAACGAGCGCCTTCCCGAGGTCCTTGTTGGATTCGGTGACCCGGTTGCGTTCTCGCTTGGCGACCAGAAGAAACTCACCATCGATATCACCAGGCGGTTGGAGCAGGGCCTCGAAGCTGCGATGGACTGCCTCGAAGCAAAGGCTTCGAGCAGAGACGCAGCGGCCTTCAGCACTCTCCTACTCGGGCGAATCGGCGTCGGCGGAATCTACGACTCTTGGCGACGCCTGATTGCTAGCGTCAAGGGAGACACTTTCGACGCCTCCCATGGCGGGGGCCGGTCATGACCCTGGAAATCCTGGTGATCGTGTCCTGCGTTTTGGCGAGCGTCCCGGCCATCAATGTCGCTGTGAACCTGCTCTTCTATCGGCCAGCTCCGCGCGTCGCTCGGCACAAAAAGGAAATGTCCCGAGTCTCGGTATTGATTCCAGCCCGCGATGAGGAGTCGAACATTCACCACGCCGCCTGCCGAGTTCTCTCAAACGGCTTCAGCGATCTCGAGTTGATTGTCATCGACGACGACTCCAGCGACCGAACGGCGGAACTGGTGACGGAGCTCACCGATCAAGACCCGAGAGTCCGACTTCTCAGCGCCCCCAGCCTGCCAGACGACTGGGGCGGCAAACCGCACTCATGCTTCACCGGCGCCGCCGACGCTGCCGGAGACTACCTGCTCTTCATCGACGCCGACGTGGCACTCGAGCCCGACGCCATCGAGCGTCTTGTTGCCTTCATGGACAAGACCCACTCGGACCTCGCCAGTGGTATTCCCCGCCAAGTGACGGCAACCCTGACCGAGAAGTTGGCTGTCCCTTTGATTCACTTCGTCCTTCTGGGCTTCCTCCCAATGATGGGCATGCGATGGACTCGCTGGCCGGCCTTTTCAGCCGGCTGTGGGCAGCTGTTGATAGCCCGCCGCCGAGCCTATGAAGAGACGGGCGGCCACCGAGCCATTAAGGCTTCTCGCCACGATGGGCTCCAGCTGCCGAGAGCGTTTCGCCGGCAGGGCCTGAAGACGGAGCTCTTCGACGCCACCAACCTGGCGAGTTGCCGGATGTATCACGACGCCCACGAAGTCTGGAGTGGCTTTGCCAAGAACGCCACGGAAGCGATGGCCTCGCCGAGCGCCATCATTCCATGGACCCTTTTGCTCATCGGGGGTCAGGTCCTGCCTCCTCTGCTCCTGTTGGCCGCCTGGCTCACAAACGCGGCGAGCTCGACGATGACGCTGGCCGCTACCGCTACCGCGATGGTCTACTTCACCCGCATGGTCCTGGTCTGGAGGTTCGAGCAGTCGATCCTCGGCGGTTTGCTCCATCCGCTGGGCATCCTGTTGATCGTTGCCGTGCAATGGTTCGCCTTGGTTCGTGAATCGCTGGGGCGCCCCCTTGCCTGGAAAGGTCGGACCTGATGTCGATCGCGGTCGAGGACACGACAGCACCGTCGCTCTCCGTGCGCGGCGTGCGCAAGCGTTTCGGAACTGTCCAGGCTCTCAACGGAGTCTCGTTCGACCTGAATCCCCAAGAGTGGATCGGACTGCTCGGTCCGAATGGGGCGGGCAAGACCACTCTGATGAGCTCGATTGCCGGCCTGCTGCGACCCGACGAGGGTGAGTTCGAGCTCTTCGGCCAGCGGGTCAGCCCCTGGGCCTCGAGCCGCGCCCGTGCGCTGCTCGGTATCGTGCCCCAGGAGATCGCTCTCTACTCGCTACTCTCTTCCAGAGAGAACCTGGAGGTCTTCGGTCGGCTGCATGGGTTGGCAGGCCCCGATCTCTACCAGCGAGTCAAGTGGGCCCTGGGCTGGACCGGACTGGCGAACAGAGCCGACGAGCAGATCGGCGGATTCTCTGGCGGCATGAAGCGACGCCTCAACATCGCCTGTGCCGTGCTGCACGAACCCCGAGTGGTGCTGCTGGACGAGCCGACAGTTGGCGTCGATCCCCAGGGTCGGCGCAAAATCTGGGACATGCTGGACGAGCTCCGCAACAATGGCGCCGCCCTGATTCACAGCTCTCATCAGCTGCAGGAGATCGAAACCACCTGCGACAGGGTCATGATTCTGGATCACGGATCCCTCGTGGCATCGGGGCGGGTGGGCGATCTGGCCGACACCCTCGCTGCGGGACTCAAAACCGTCACCATCCTCTTCAATCGGGCTCCCGATTCACTGGATCTGGGAGAAGGATTCGTGATTCGAGGACGAATCGGCGAGGGCTCGGTGCGTGACGCCGGGCGCGAGCTTCCCGATCTACTGGCTCGAATCTCCTCCGAGGGCCTGGACGTCGTCAGCCTCGAAGTCTCGTCACCCGACCTGGAAGCAGTCTTCAGCGGTCTGACGGGAACGGAGCTGAGAGATTGATCTGGACCATCTTCAGGCTCGGTTGGCTGCATCTGAAACGCGATCGAGTGGCGCTGCTGCTGACGTTCGCTTTGCCGATCGTGTTCTTTTCTATCTTCGCGGCTGTCTTCAGCGATCTCGACACCGACCATCTGGAGAAGCTGGAGGCGGTCCTGGTCCTCGAGGATGAAGGAGAGACCGGAGAGAGATTGGCTACCCTGCTCGAGCAGGAACCTGCACTGCTGATCCATCGGCTCGAGACTGGCGAAGGCCGCGCACTCCGAGAGGTCGCTGCCGAGCAAGTCCAGGAGCGTCAGGTGGACGTGGGAATTGTTGTTCCCTCTGGATTTGCCGATCGCCTCTCGGACTCGAGCAGCGAGGCTCGACCAGTCCAGGTACTGGCCGACTCTTCCAATCCTCTCGTTGGCGAGCTGGCTGCTGGAATCCTGAACGCTGTGACGGTTCGGCTCACCTTCGAAGAGCTGGGCATGATCGACGAAGCCAGCGGTGGCGAGGCACTCGAGTCTCCTTTCTCCTTCGAGATCGCTGATGTTGTTGGCGACGATGACGACAAATCCGCTGTCGCTTTCTTCTCGGCAGGCATCGGAGTCATGTTCCTACTCTTCGCGGTCAGCGGGCGTAGCGGCATCCTGATTGACGAAAAGGAGAGTGGTGTCTTGAGGCGGGTCCTGGCGTCCAGACTGGGGCTGGGACAGCTCCTCATTGGGCACTGGCTGTTTCTCGCCGCCCTCGGCTTCGCACAGGTTTCGGTGATGTTCGTCTGGGGATGGGCGGCCTTTGGCCTGGACCTTTGGACCGCCGAGCACCTCACTGGCTTCGTCATCATGACGGCAGTCTCGGCGGCGGCTGCTGCGGCCTTCGGACTCTTCCTTGCATCCCTCTGCCGGACCCGCATTCAGCTGGCTGGCGTCTCGGCCGTTGTGATCCTCGTCATGTCGGCTTTGGGGGGCAGCATGTTTCCACGCTACCTGATGCCGGAGGGTTTGAAGAAGCTGGGCCTGCTGACCTTCAACGCCTGGGCCCTCGACGGCTATCAGAAGGTCTTCTGGTATGAGACAGGCCTCGCTGATCTGAAGCCTCAGGTGCTGGTTCTGGTAGCGGTCACCCTTGTCTTCCTGCTCGCGACGCGGATGCTGGCGTCGAGGTTGGTTCGCGATTCGTAATCAGGAGTGACTCACATGACCGATCAGATCTTCGAGAAGACCAGTCGAATCGGAGCGAGTGCTCAGGATCTTTATGCGTGGCATTCGCGCCCAGGTGCCTTCCTCAGGCTCTCACCCCCTTGGCAGCAGGTTCGGCTTCTCGCCGGCAGCACGGGCCTGCGCGAAGGCTCCCGCGTCGTTCTCGAGCTCAAATCCGGCCCCTTCCGCAAGATCTGGAAGGCCGAGCATCGCAATGTCCGACCCGGGCTCGGCTTTCAGGACATTCAACTCGAAGGGCCATTCGATCGATGGGAGCACACCCATGACTTTTCTCCACTCGATGCCACCAGCAGCAAGCTGAGGGATCGGATCTCCTACCGACTGCCGGCGGGGACCCTGGGCGACCTCGCCGGACGGAACTTCGTGCGTCATCAGCTGGAACGCGTCTTCGCCTACCGCCACAGAACCACGGCCGAGGACCTCCGACTCTTCGCCAGGTTCCGAGACCTACCGCGCCTGAAGATCGCAGTGACGGGATGCACCGGTTTCATCGGCAGCGCTTTCGCCCACCTGCTGACGACACAAGGTCACACGGTCTTGCCGATGGCTCGCGCGACGTCGGTCCAGAACCCGAATCTGGTTACCTGGAACACTGAAGATGGCGTCCTGAATCCGCAGAGCCTGGAAGGTGTCGATGCAGTAGTCCATCTGGCGGGCGAAAGCGTCAGTGAAGGTCGCTGGAGTCACACCAAGAAGAATCGTATTCGCACGAGCCGGGAGAAGGGAACCGCCCGACTGGTAGCGTCTCTTCTCGAGTTGAACGAGCCTCCCAAGACCCTCGTCTCGGCTTCGGCGATCGGCTTCTATGGCAATCGGCAGGACAAGATCCTCAACGAGCACAGCAGCAGAGGCAGCGGGTTTCTCGCCGAGATCGCCGATGCCTGGGAATCGGCCTCGCAAGTCGCCTCGAAGGCCGGGATTCGAGTCGTCAATCCGCGACTCGGAGTCGTGCTCTCGCCGACAGGCGGTGCCCTGGCCAAGATGCTCCCACTGTTCCAGATCGGCGCGGGAGGCGTCCTCGGCAGTGGCAGGCAATGGGTGAGCTGGATCTCTCTCGACGACGCGATTTCAGCCCTGCTGCAGACGATCATGAGCCCCGACCTGCGAGGCCCGGTCAATGTCACGGCACCGAAGCCGGTGGACAATCAGGACCTGACGAAGGTTCTCGCCAAGGTCGTACGGCGCCCTGCTTTTGCCAGAGTGCCATCCCTGGCCGCCAGGGTGGCCTTCGGGGAGATGGCTGAAGAGATGCTCCTGGCTAGCACCCGAGTGATGCCAGAGTGCCTCGCCGACGACGGCTTCGAGTTTCGACATCCGGAGCTGGAGACCGCCTTGCGGCATGTTCTGGGCAGAACAGCACTGTCCACAGGATCGACCCGAGCCACAGCCGAACAGGATCCGAGGTGATCGCAGAGCCTCAGGGCCGGCAGGTAGAGCACAGCTTCGAGATCCCCGATCAGGCCACCGAGACGGTGTTCGAACTGTTCTGTGACCCCGGAAGACTGAATGCTCTAACTCCTCCGTGGTTCAGTCTGATCGTCCGCGGCTCCTATTCGCCTCCGGTTCGACTCGATTCCAGAATCGAATACCGACTACGGTGGCGAGGTCTGCCAATGCTCTGGCGCAGCATCATCACAGAGCTCCAACCACCGCACTGGCTGGTCTACGAGCAGGCTCAGGGACCGTTTCGGAGCTTTCGACACGAGCACTCTTTCGAGCCTTCCGAGCAAGGTGTCGTCGTCACCGACCGCATTCTGTATAGCATATTTGGCGGCTCCTGGATCGACCGCACACTGGTTGGCCCTGATCTGCATCGAATCCTGCGGTACCGCGAGACTGCTGCCCGTGGAGTTCTTGCCATGGATCTCTGAAGTCAATAAACGATTGGGGTTCCATCTAGGCACGATCAGGCGACGTCGGCCTGCACTCGACTTTGTGCTTCGGCTTCAGTGGCGCCGAGACGCAGCCCCTTGACGAGCGCCTCCAGCTCGCCCATCGTGGTTCCCACATGCAGATGAGGTACGTCGGGCAGCCCGAGTTCATCCGCCTTCTGCCCGCCGATCACCAGAGGGAGACCCTTGTCCTCGAGGACCTCGACCAGTTCGACGAGCTGCCCATGCAGCTTTTCGCGGTCTTCGATGGAAGTCACGCTCAGCCATAGCAAACTAGCGTCCATCGACTCAGCGGCCAGCTGCAGCGATTCGAGAGGGGTCTCTGGGCCGAGGTTGACCGCATTCAGGCCACGCGACTCGAGTACTGCAGCAGCAGCCAGTGAGGGCAACAGATAGGGGTCGCCGGAGGGAGCGCCACCGACAGCCACGGGAGAACTCTCCCGACTCGGGATCAAGAGACGAAGCCGCGTCAAAGCCTGAATCGCGATGTCGGTGGCCCTGTGCTCTTGAAAGACTCCGGCTGGCACCTTGCTTTCGAGCCACAGCTTGCCGAGGCGCGCCATGGCCGTCTGCACGGGGCCATCGATGATCTGCGCGATGCTCCGACCATTAAGATAGAGACTCTGAATCAGGCCCCTGGCATGCTCGGCCCTTCCACCCTGGAGGAAGTCGAAAAGGGTGTCTCCGACGTCCTCACCAATCGGCAGGTCTCCGCCGAGTGCCGAGACATCCGGCAACCCTAGGATGTCTGGGTGCAGAAGTGGGGTCTTCGTCTCGCGCAGGAAGCGCACGGCTTCACTCATGGCGATCCTTCGATGACCGCCTGCCGTCTTGCTGGCCGGAATCGTTCCGGAATCCACCCATCGCTTGATGGAGGATTCGCTGACTCCGATCGCCTGGGCGAACTCCTTGGGGCTCAAGACATCTTTCATGGTGGGATCTTCCATTTTCTGACGATTTGATTGTTTAGCAATCAACGTTTTGAATGTTTGACTATTGCCTAACAGACATCAATTTGGCATAAAGTTCAGCAAATGTCAAGCTTTATGGCCCCCCTGAGACGGAGTTGACATAACGCTCAGAGCAAACATAGAATGAGCGTTATGGATGATTAATAAGGAATCAGCGATTCTCTCACGGCGCAACGCGATGGTGCAGGCCCTTGGTGAACAACCCACCCGGTGCCTTTCCCAACTACCGCAGTTCTCGCTGCAGTTTGCCCTCCAGGCGACCCGATAGGAAAGGCACTCCAGGGCTCGCCTCGCCTCTGCCGAGGGCCTGCACGATCGCGTAAGCTCCTGATAGCCTCCCGACCCAAAGGAGGGGCCAAGATGAAATCCCTTGTCTGGTTGCGGTCCGACCTCCGCCTCGAAGACAACCCGGCACTCTTTCATGCTTGCCGCGACTCGGCGGGTGGTGTGATCGCCGTATTCCTGTTTTCCCCGGACCAATGGCGCAGACATGATTGGGGGCCCCGGAAGACCGCTTACGTATTGCGGAACCTCGAGAGCCTGGGAGGAGACCTGGCAGCGATAGGGATCCCACTCCTGGTGGAGGAGGCTCCCCTATTCTCCGACTCTCCGAAGGCCCTCCAGAAGATCCTGGAACTACACTGCTGCAAGGCGCTCTACTTCAATCGCGAGTACGAGTTCAACGAAGCGGCGCGGGACGAGCAGGTAACGAATCGAGTCCTGGATCGAGGAATCGCAGTGCGTGCATTCGACGACCAGATGATCCTGGCACCGGGCACGATCCGAACCCAGAAGGGGGGTGCCTACTCTGTGTTCACCCCCTTTTGGAGGAACTGGTCCCAGCATGTAGACAAGCAGCTCCCTGCCCCTCTCCCAAAGCCATCGGCCGAATCTACGGACACCTCCCTAGAGTTTCGCCTGCCGGAATTCGCGCGCTCGCGCAGACCGGTCGAGTGCTCGAAAGTCCACTTCACAGTCGGCGAGAGAGCCGCCAAAGAGCAGTTGAACAGCTTTCTGACACAGTCAGCATCGGACTATCACCGGCTCCGAGACGACCCAGCGGCGAACGGGACGAGCGGTCTCTCCGCCGCTCTGGCCCTGGGAGTTCTCTCTCCACGGACTTGCCTGGACCGTGCGATTGAGCCAGGCGATGGACTCATCCTCGGGGGCCAGGAAGGAGTCCAAGCCTGGATTCGTCAGCTCGCTTGGCGCGACTTCTACCGCCAGGTGCTGGTCTCCTTTTCAAGGGTAAGTCGGGGCAGGAGCTTCATCGAGTGGACGGATCAGGTCGAATGGAGAGATAACGAGGACGACCTCGATGCTTGGCGAAACGGCCAGACTGGAGTGCCGCTCGTCGATGCGGGAATGAGACAACTACGACAGACCGGCTGGCTTCACAACCGGGTGCGGATGGTGACCGCCATGTACCTTTCGAAGGATCTACTGCTCGATTGGCGGCAGGGCGAGGCGCACTTCATGCGCCAGCTCGTCGATGGCGACTTCGCGAACAACAACGGAGGGTGGCAGTGGTCGGCATCGACCGGCGTGGATGCTGCACCTTACTTTCGGATCATGAATCCCTGGACCCAGGCGAGCCGTTTCGACCCGAAGGGCGAATACATCAAGACCTGGGTCCCCGAGCTCAGAGAAGTCGACTCTTCGAATTTGCATGATCCGAGGAAGCTACGAGTATCGATCCCGGCGGGCCTCGAGTACCCGGAACCTCTGGTCGACCATCGCTCAGCCAGAATCAGGGCTGTCGCCGCTTTCGAAAAAGCCAAGCAGCTTTCAACTCCTTGAATCGACTCCCCCGCTTCGACTGAGCCTCGTGAGCCAGAAGAGCCTTTCCTGCGGGTATGATCGACACATGCCGAAACCGACGATCCTGGTCATCGGCCTGGGACATCTGGGTGGGGTAACCCTCGAGCTCCTGGCGCGCCAGGAATGGGTTGGCAGGGTCATCGGCTCCAGCCGAGATTCGGAACGAGGGGCTGCGCGCTGCAACCTCGCCCGACTCGGCGCCATGGCCCAGGGCTACCCGGGTGAAATCGAGTTCGTGCAGCTGGACCTCCGAGACGTCGATCAGGTAGCCGAGTCGATTCGCCGACTCGAGCCCGACCTCGTCCTCAGTACGGCGAGTCCTCAGACCTGGTGGCTTCCTGAGCTGCTTCCGCCAGAGGCAGCTGCCCGGTTGTCGAAAGCCCGATTCGGCGCTTGGCTACCCATTCATCTGACGCTGAATCTGGATCTGATGCGGGCCGTCAAGGCAAGCGAGTACCCAGGTCCGGTCCTCACCGCTCCGTACCCAGATGTCGTCAACTGCGTCCTCGACCGGCTGGAGATGGCACCGACCTGCGGAGTCGGCAATATTGACGAAATCGTGCCAAAACTGCGCTGGCTCGCAGCCAGGAGCCTGCAAGTGCCCGCCAGCGAGATCGAGGTGACGCTCGTCGCCCACCACGCACTGCAGAAAGCGGTCTTTCGCTCCCCCCACGATGAGGCCCCACAAGCCGTTCCACCGTTCTATCTCGTCATCGACCACCTTGGCGAAGACGTCACCGACGAGGTAGGTGGTCGCGACCTTCTGCTCGAGCCATTTCCCCTACCGGGAGGACCAGCCTGGGGCTTTCTGACATCCGGCTCCACGGTGCGCCTCGTCGAGGCATTCTTGTCGAATGAGGACGCCTCGCTGCACGCCCCTTCACCGGGAGGTCTGCCGGGCGGCTATCCGGTCGTCGTGGGCAACGGCCTCATCCGTCCGCGGCCCCTCCCCGACCTATCCCTCGGTGAGGCCGTCCAGATCAACGAGCGCTCCCATCCGTTCGACGGCATCCATGCCATCGAAGAAGACGGCACCACCATCTTCGAGCCCGTGACGGTGCAGGTGCTCCGCGATGAGCTGGGCTACGACTGCGAGAGACTTCTGCCTCACGAAGCGGCCGAGCGATCTCGAGAGCTGGTTGCCCGCTTCCGCGAGTATGCTCAGAGTTGGGGAGTCGACCTTGAACAGCAACGTTGAGGTGGAACCATGAAGGGATTGAACGGAAAGAGCGCTCTGGTTACCGGTGGCGCCAGCGGGATCGGTGCCGCTACCGCGAAACGATTCCTGGAAGAAGGCTGCCAAGTCTGCGTGCTGGATTGCGACCCGGACGCCCGAAAGCGAATAGAGAACGAGCTGCCAGGTCTGGCCGGAGTGTACGAGGCCGACGTCGCCGACATCGATCAGGTACAGACGGCCTTCGCCCAGGCCAGCTCTGAGATGGGCGGCATCGACATCCTCATCAACAACGCAGGGATCAGTATCCGCCACCCGTTCACCGAGATCACTGCCGAGGACTGGGGGCGGGTCCTGGCGGTCAACCTCACCGGTGTCTTCTACGTGGCCCAGGTAGCAGCTCGGCACATGCTGGAGAGAGGCTCCGGAGTGATTCTCAACACGGCCTCGACGAGCGGTTTCATGGGCTATCCCTACTACGCCGACTACAACGCCAGCAAGGCGGGTGTGATCGAGCTGACCCGATCCATGGCCCTGGAGCTCGCTCCGACGGTGCGGGTCAATGCCGTTGCGCCCGGCTATGTGTTGACCCCGATGCAGCGGGCCGAGTACACCGACGAGATGTTGTCCGAGGTGAACCGAAAGATCCCCATGGGGCGTCACGCTCAGCCGGAGGAGATCGCAGCGCTGTTCGCTTTTCTCGCCTCGGACGAGGCAGCGTTCGTCAGCGGCCAGGTCTTCACCATCGACGGCGCCGAGACTGCTGGCGGACTCGCCAGCCGATAGGATCCCAGTCATGCCCAGGACCACCAAGCAATCCGAGGCGCTCTTTCGTCGCTCGCTCGACTCCATGATCGAGGGTGGCAGCTCCCCCTCCCGGGGGCCTGCCAACTACGGTGATTACCCCCTTTTCATGCAACGTGCCGAAGGCGCCTACATCTTCGACGCGGACGGGAATCGATATCTGGACTGGATGATGTCCTATGGAGCTCTGCCTCTGGGTCACGCTCACGTGGAGGTCGTAGAGGCGATTCAGAAAGCGGCGGCAGAGGGCACCCATTTCGCCTCGGCAACCGAGATCGAGATCGAAGTGGCCGAGCTGCTTCAGAAGATGATTCCGGGAGCAGAGCGGGTGCGGTTCGCCAACACCGGTACCGAGGCCACGATGGCCGCGATTCGACTGGCCAGGGGATTCACGGGGCGTCCCAAGTTCATCAAATTCGAAGGCCAGTATCACGGCTGGTTCGACGACTTCCTCGTCAACTCCCACCCGCATCCCACTGTTTCTCTAGGCCACCGCAACGATCCCATCAAGATTCCCGACAGCTCGGGGCTCAACCGCCGGGCCCTTGACGACACCATCGTCTTGCCCTGGAACGACATGCCCGCGGTGGAGAGGGCCTTCGAGACATGGGGCGGTCAGATCGCTGCTGTGATCACCGAGGGGATTATTGCCAATATGGGAGTGATTCCACCGGCACCCGGATACCTCAAGGCGGTCCGCCAACTCACTCGCCAGCACGCCACGCTCCTGATTCTCGACGAGACCGTGACCGGTTGCCGCATCGCACCCGGCGGCTGTCAGGAGTACTTCGAAGTCCATGCCGACATCGTGACGCTGGGCAAAGGGCTCGGCGCCGGCCTGCCGGTGGCTGCCCTCGTCGGTCAGGCCGAGATCATGGAGGCGTTGGCCTGGGGAGGAGTCCTTCACTACGGAACCCAGAACGCCTCGCGCCTCGGAATGCACGCGGCCCGTGCCAACTTGGAATGCCTACTACGCGACGATGGCGCTGCTTTCAAACACACCTGGAGAATCGGCGAAGAGCTCTGTACCGGCCTGCGTGAGATCTTTCAGAGAACATCCACCCCGGCCATCGTGCAGAACGTGGGGCCGATGCTCCAGATCCTCTTTACGGAAAAGCCCTCCATCGGCGACTATCGGGAGTTCTGCTCCTTTGTAGACCGTGACCGCTACCGTCGGTTCGCCCTGTCCCTGTTCGAGCACGGTGTCTACATGACGCCTTCAGCAGCCCTTCATTCCGTGGCATCGTTGGCCCACTCGGACGAAGACGTGGCCTACACACTCGAAGCCGTCGAGAAGGTCCTGTCAGACGTTGAATGAGGAGACCGTGGTGGACGAGCTCGTCCTGAAAGGGCACACCGCCCTCATCACGGGAGCTGCTTCGGGCATCGGTCGGGCGATAGCGGAGCTCTTTGCTCATCACGGTGCTGCCGTTTGTGCAGTGGACATGGACACTGCCGGTGTCGAGACCGTGGCTGACCGGATTGCCCGAACTGGTGGCACCGCTCTCGCTGTTGCCGCCGACGTTACTCGGGTCACGGACTGCGAAGACGCCGTGAAAGCGGCCTTGGACCTCGGAGAGGGGCTCCAAATCCTCGTCAACAATGCCGGCATCATCCGTCGGGCCTCGGTTCTCGAGACTTCTGAGAAAGACTGGGACCGGGTAATGGAAGTCAACGTCAAATCAATCTACCTCATGTCGCGAGCGGCAATCCCGCCAATGCAGAAGGCCGGTCGTGGTGCCATCATCAATACCTCCTCCGGATGGGGACTGGTAGCCGGACCTCGGGCCGCCGCCTACTGTGCATCCAAGGGTGCCGTGGTGCAGCTGACGAAGGCCATGGCAATCGACCATGGGCCCGAAGGCATTCGCGTGAATTGCATCTGCCCCGGCGACACCGACACCCCTCTACTCCGCCAGGAGGCACGAGAGCTGGGCGAACCCGCAAGGGTGTTTCTGGAGGGCGCCGCCAGCCGGCCTCTGCAGAGAGTCGGCTCACCGGAAGAGATCGCTCAGGCGGCCCTGTTCTTGGCAAGCGACGCCTCGTCATTCGTCACCGGAGCTGCACTGGTTGTCGACGGTGGCGGCCTCGCCGGCGGATGATAGCCCTACTTCTACTGCCCTGGGCCCTTACGCCCCTACGCCCCTAAGCCCCTAAGCCCCTAAGCCCCTAAGCCCCTAAGCCCTAGTAAACCCTACGTCCTCGAGCGCCACAGCCGTTTCGCCGAGAATCTCGTCTTCTGACTCTTCCGCGCCCAGATCGAAGAGGGCCTCGCCCACTTCGCCAACAATCCTCTCTGTGACATCTGGAGATGGCCCGGCGATGGCTCGATCGAGCCACGAAGCAGATCGCCTGGGTTCGCGAGAGGAGAGACGCTGAATGGCCTGGATGTATCGGTCCGCCGCCAGATCCGGAGCGTGCTGGGCCAAAGCCCAGCTTCTGGCGTTCGCTCCCAGCCGCAGTCTGAGCTCCGGCTCCTCGGCGAGCGTCCAGAGAGCCGCCAGCAGGCTCTGCGCCTCGCGATCATCCACTGCCACCTTGACCACCGCGTCATTCGGAATCTCGCCCAGCCAACCGGTGTCAGAGACGACAACCGGCTTGCCCATCCCCAACAGTCGCAAAGCCGTGGCCGAAGTCTCGCCACCAGAAGGGTGGCGGAGATTTACGGCTACATC
>JBATEX010000195.1:0-4358 GCA_049664225.1 Thermoanaerobaculia bacterium | reverse complement strand
GACTTCCAGCGCTGGAACTACCGGGATGGGGTCGTCGTCAGCCAGGGTCACATTGTCGCTGGCATGTCCGTCGATGGCAGCCTCTCGACCTTCGATTTCCTGCCCTACGAGGCCAAGGCCTACCGGGACTTCAAGCCGATCGACGACCTGACGGCGATTGCGCATTACTACAACAATATCGGCGCCGAGGCATTGCTGGATGACAATCTGGATCAGGCAGAGCAGGCCCTGACGTTGGCGGTGGACCTGGATCCGGACTTCAATAAGGCGCTCAACAACCTC
This sequence comes from Thermoanaerobaculia bacterium, assembly GCA_049664225.1. Lineage (GTDB taxonomy): Bacteria > Acidobacteriota > Thermoanaerobaculia > Multivoradales > JAHEKO01 > JAUVRX01. The sequence continues at coordinate 4,076 of JBATEX010000195.1, read as the reverse complement.
GGTGTCTTCTATCTGCGGTCGGGTCGAGCCGACGATGCTGTCCAGATGTTTCGCGGCGCGCTGGAAAGAGATCCCGCGGATGTGGCTCTGATGACCAACCTGGCGCGAGCTTTGCAAACCAAAGGTCAGGTACAGGAGGCCACCGAGCTGTTGACGCAGCTCGACGAGGTTAGCCAGACAAGTCCATTCTTCTTCATCTATCGAGGGGAGATGGCTCTGGGTGATGGAGATACAGCGCAGGCCCTCGAATTCATGCGCGAGGCCCTGCGGCGAGACAGTGAGGTTCCGGAAGTGCATGTCGGACTTGTGAAGGTGTACCTCGCACTCGGGGAGATGGACAAGGCTCGCCACCATCTCGAGCGCGCTCTGCGGCTCGACGCCACCAATCAGGAGGCCCGTCGGTTCGCGGTCATGTTGCAGGCCACCGAGGTCGAGAATTAGTTCGCGAGCTATGAACCGCCGTCGCGGTCTGTTGCAGAGGAGTCGACCAGCAAGCTAGGATGAAGATAGCCGTTTCTCCGAGGAGGTCGAGCATGTCGCAGCGATCCGCGTCTTTAGGCCATCGAGCCACCGTTCTGATCGTGGCTGCTGTGAGCCTGGTTGTCATCCCGAGTGCAATCCAGAGCCAGACCGTTGAAGAGGTTTTCAGGGACACCGTAGAGGTTGTGGAGATCCAGGTGCCCGTCAACGTGGTCGGCAAGGATGGTAAGCCGGTTCGCGATCTCACTGCCGAGAACTTCGAGATTTTGGACGGCAAGAAACCGCAACAGATCACAGGCTTCAGAGTAGTCGATCTGGATGTGATCGAGAGCAGTATGACCCGCCGGGAGATGGAGTTGGCGGTTCCCGCCGCGGCCCGGCGCCATTTCCTGCTTCTTTTCGATCTCTCCTTCTCCACGCCCACATCCATCCTCAGGGCCCGCGAAGCAGCTCGGCAGTTCGTCCTGGATTCCCTGCACCCGACCGACCTGGCAGCGGTAATGGTCTTCGAAGCGGAGTGGGGTCCCCGGTTGATCATTACGTTCACACCCGACCGGGTGCAGCTGGCCCGTGCTATCGACACGCTGGGTGGTGCTCGGTGGGCGATGGCAGGTCGCAACAACCTGGATCCTCTGCGCTTCATGGTGCCCGATCTTCTACCGGGGCGAAGTCCCGGAATCGGTGATCCGTTGCCGGCAAGACCTGACGGTTCAGGCAATGCCAACGAAGCCCTGGCGGCTGCCACCTTTCGGGCTGTCGGCAAGTTGATGAGCGATACGGAGAAGAGCTATGAGGCCGGTCGGGTCGCTTCTTGGGCCACCTCGATGGAGTCGTTGGCCCAACTGCTCGAGAACGTCAAGGGCCGCAAGCACGTCATTCATTTCTCCGAGGGATTCGATGGCCGGTACTTCCTGGGGCGCAATCCCGACCCCAACGATCCGGCGTTCCAGGAGGACCGCAGCAACATCGAATGGGGACAGTATTGGATGGTTGACTCGAACGATCTCTACGGCGACACGGGGCTGCAAACGGCAATGGCCGAGATGGTCGAGGAGTTTCGGCGCGCTGACGCGGTGATCCAGGCGGTCGACATCTCGGGGCTGGGTAGCGATTCGGAGGCGGCCGCGCGCGCCAAGGGCACCACGAAGAGCGCCATGTTCTACGTCGCCAACGAGACCGGCGGTGAGCTGTTCGACAATGCCAACAACTTCGGACCGGAGCTCGAACAGGTGCTACGGCACACAGCGGTGACGTACGTGCTGACCTTCCAGCCAGAGGAAATGGACTTCGATGGCAAGTTTCACAAACTGAGGGTCAAGGCCGATCTGCCGGAGGGTGGACGGGTCTTTTACCGCCGGGGCTACTACTCCCCTCGTCCCTTTAGCGACCTCGATCCTATGGAGAAGCAGCTGCTCGCCTCCGATGCCATCGCGGCCGCCGAGCCCCGAAGGGATGTTGGTGTGCAGATCCTCGCTACCCCCTTCAAGGCCTCGGCCGAGGCGGCCTATGTGCCGATCATCATCGAAGTCGATGGTGGCAGCCTGATCCGTGGCCAGGACGGAGATGACGTCGCGGCCGAGATCTACACCTATGTCAGCGACAGCCAGGGGCAGATGCTCGACTTCTTCACGCAGCTTGTGAGTCTCGATGTGTCGCGCGGCAAGGAGTCCTTTGTCCGCGGCGGAGTGAAGTACTACGGGCAGCTGTTTCTTCCGCCGGGTGACTACATGGTTCGGGTGCTGGTTCGCAATAGCTTGACTGGCCGTACCGGCGTAGAAACCGTGAGCGTCCCCGTGCCGAGCTACGAAGTCCAACCTGCCGTGCTCCTGCCACCGCTATTCCTGGAATCCCAGGAGCGGTGGGTGCTGGTTCGGGAGAACCGGGAAGGACCTGACCAGGGCACGGTGGTGTATCCGTTCACGGTCCGCGGTGAGCCCTTCATTCCGGCGGCCAAACCGTCGGTGCGTCAGCGTGGGCAGATCGATGTGTGCCTGGTGGGGTACAACCTGGGCGATAGCTCTCTGGAGTTTGACACGATGGTCTTCGATTCCGACCATCAGCGGATCGAAGGCGGGGCCTTCGATCTGGTGGAGAGGACCATTACGGGCATTGCCGGCCAGGACAAGTTGCTGGGCCGATTCCGACCCGAGGGCCTGGACGCAGGTGAGTACACCGTGCAGTTCTTTCTCAACGACCCTGAGCTCGGTGCTGTCGAATCGTCCTCCGTACCGTTCACGGTGTTGAATTGACCGGCCTTGATTGATGGGCGACGGCTCTGGATTCGGTCCATTTCGGTTCGTTTTCAGGAGTTGACACTCGTGGGAGGCCTTTGCTAGCGTCGCAGGCCCTCAGCGGCGTAGCTGTGCTGAGGATTTGCTGTTTGAACGATAGGCCCGTAGCTCAGCTTGGTTAGAGCGCTACGTTGACATCGTAGAGGTCAGCGGTTCAAGTCCGCTCGGGCCTACCAGGCTTCTTACCAGTCGCCGGACTGGATTCGACCAGGCGCTTAGCTCAGCTGGTTAGAGCGCTACCTTCACACGGTAGAGGTCAGCGGTTCAAGTCCGCTAGCGCCTACCATTTCTTTCGAGAAGCGAAATGACAGCCGACCCTCCCAGGCTCGAACCTCGAGTCGCGACGGTCGGCACCTAGCCGCAGCGAGAAATCGAGAACCATCATGTCCGACAACAGGTCCCAGATCGCCCTGACTCTTCCCGATGGCTCCGTGCGCGAGGTGCCGACGGGCACGACCGCCCTCGAGGTGGCGGCTGGCATCGGCCCTGGTCTGGCCAAGGCCGCGATCGGCGCCGAGCTGGACGGCGAGTTGGTGGACCTACGCTTGCCGCTCGGTCGAAGTGGTGACTTTCGATTGCTCACCGCCAAGAACGAAGAGGCCGGTGACTTCATTCGCCACAGCGCCGAGCACGTCATGGCCGACGCGGTCCAGCGCCTGTGGCCCGGAACCGAGATCGATGTGGGCCGCAAGGATCACTCGGAGAAGTTCCAGTACGATTTTCGCTTCCCCCGGGCCTTCACTCCCGAAGACCTCGAGAAGATCGAGGAGACGATGCGGGAGATCCTCCGGGAGGACAGCACTTTCGAGCGGATCGAGGTCGATCGGGAGGCGGCCGCAAAGCTCTTCGACGGGATGGGCGAGAGCCTCAAGGTCGAGCGCTTGAAGGACATTCCCGAGGGCGACGCCATCACGATCTACAAGGACGGTGAGTTCACCGACCTGTGCCGCGGACCTCACGTCCAGCGGCTATCCCAGATCGGTGCCGTCAAGCTCCTGGAGGCTTCTGGGGTCTACTGGAAGGGCGACGAGACCAACGAGATGCTGCAACGCATCTATGGCACCGCATTCGCCACCAAGGAAGGGCTGGAGCAGCACCTGGAGCGCCTCGAGCAGGCGAAGCTCCGGGACCACCGCCGGCTCGGTCCCGAGTTGGATCTGTTCAGCTTCAACGAGCACGCGCCGGCGAGTCCGTTTTTCCACCCGAAGGGGGCTGAGGTCTACAACGGCTTGGTGGGCTACATCCGTGAGGTGCTCGTCGAGCATGGCTACGAAGAAGTGATCACGCCGCAGATCATGGACCTGG
>JBATEX010000194.1:0-2400 GCA_049664225.1 Thermoanaerobaculia bacterium | reverse complement strand
CTGCTTCTGCTCCTGTGCGCCGCCGGTGCAATCGAGGCGACCGCCGCCACCACCGAAGCCTGGTTCGAGGAGGTCACCGCAGAGGCCGGGATCGTCTTCGAGCACACCCGTGGAAATCCGCCCCGCTACTGGTTTCCGGAGATCATGTCGGGTGGAGCCGCCTGGTGTGACGTGGACGGCGACGACTGGCTCGATCTCTACCTGGTGCAGGGGGGAGATCTGGAACCGAGCTCGGAAGCGTCGATCGGCAACCGCCTCTTTCGAAATCTCGGCAACGGAAGCTTCGTCGATGTCACGATGTCGGCCGGCGTAGGCGATACAGGCTACGGTATGGGGGTGGCTTGTGCCGATTTCGACGGTGATGGCCACTCGGACCTGTACGTCACCAACTTCGGGCCGAACGTGCTCTATCGCAATCGAGGGGACGGGACCTTCATCGACGTGACCGAGCAGGCCGGGGTCGGGCACGCGTCATGGGGGGCGAGCGCCGCATTTCTCGACTACGATCGGGACAGCGACCTCGATCTGTTTGTAACGAACTACGTCAGTTGGTCCTCGGATCGGGAGCTGACCTGCACCAACGGAGCACGAGAGCGGGACTACTGCCAGCCGGAGAACTACAACGCTTCGGCTCGCGACGTGCTCTACAGAAACGAAGGCAACGGTCGCTTTGTCGACGTCAGTCGTGAAGCGGGCATGTGGGCAGCCTTCGGTAACGGACTCGGGGTGGCCGTGGACGACTTCAATGGTGACGGCTGGCGCGATCTCTACGTCACCAATGATGGGACCCCGAACCAGCTCTGGATCAACCAGCACGACGGGACGTTCGTCGACGAAGCCCTGCTGGCCGGCTGTGCCGTCAACATGATGGGTACGGCCGAGGCGGGCATGGGCGCAGCGGCAGCGGATTTCGATGCTGATGGTGACCCCGATCTCTTCATGACGCATCTGCGAGGCGAGACGCACACCCTCTACCTCAACCAGGGTGGCGTCTTTTCCGACCGAACCGCCAGCGCAGGCTTGGCAGGCCCCGTGGTGCCTTTCACCGGTTTCGGCACCGGTTTCGGCGACTTTGACCACGATGGCCACCTGGATATCTTCGTCGCCAACGGTCGGGTCGTCCAGACTTTGGCACCCATTGTCGAGGGCAAGCCCTTCGCCGAGCCCAATCAGCTGTTCCGCGGTCAGGGGAATGGACGGTTCGAGGAAGTCTCGCCTCGAGGCGGAACCAGCCTGGAGTTGGTGGAGAACGGTCGTGCCGCCGCCTTCGCCGACTACGACAATGACGGTGACATAGACATAGCCGTAGTCAACAACGGAGGCCCCGCCCAGCTGCTCCGAAACTCCAGTGGCAGTCGTGGCCAATGGGTCATGTTTCGGCTGAAGGACGGCGGTAACCGATCCCCTCTCGGCGCACGTCTGCGGGTCGCAAGCGGTGACCGGGTGCAATGGAGGACAGCCGAGACCGCTTACAGCTACTGCGCCTCCAACGATCCCCGTGTCCACGTCGGGCTGGGCACCAGCGAGACGGTGGATGAGGTTCTGGTGGTCTGGCCCGACGGCACCGAGGAGACTTTCGGTCCGTTTCTGGCGAATCGGCTCCACGAGCTGCTCCGTGGAACCGGTAGGGAGCAGCTGGCAGAGTACGACCGAGAGCCACGACGATAGACTGAAAGACACACACCACGGGATCGACAGAATGATCGGACGCTAGATCTCCCAGTACCGGGTCATCGAGAAGATCGGTGAGGGTGGGATGGGGGTGGTCTACAAGGCGGATGACACCGTATTGCGTCGGCCGGTCGTGCTGAAGTTCCTGCCTCCCGAGCACGATCAAGGTTCTCGACTTCGGTCTCGCCGAGCTGGACCCACTCGCCACGGTCGACAGCGAAGGACGAACGGAGACCTTGCTGACACAGGCTGGCCGGGTTGTAGGCACGCCAGCCTACATGTCACCGGATCAAGTGCTGGGCAGTGCGGTCGATGCGCGCAGCGATATCTTCTCCTGCGGCGCCATGCTCTACGAATTGCTGACTGGATCGCTGCCGTTCCAAGCGACCGAGTCGAACTCTGTACTCCACGCCATCGTCCAAGAACAAGAGGTACCGGTCACAGATCTGCGGGAGGATCTGCCTCAGGCGTTGGGAGCGATTCTCGCCAAGAGTCTGGCAAAGAATCGCGAAGGCTGCTTCCAGAGTATGGAAGAGATGCGGGATGCGCTGCGTCAGGTGCAGTCGGCAGTCACATCAGGCGATGGCACGCTCGAGCTCGATCCGGCGAACGCGACGGCCCATCTGGGCCTGGGCAACTACCATCGCGGCGAAGGGAACGTGGACGCAGCTGAGAGGGCGTATCGCCGGGCTGCGGGCTCTTGGCTTGTGGAGTGGCCTCAGAGTGGCA
>JBATEX010000193.1:0-3647 GCA_049664225.1 Thermoanaerobaculia bacterium | reverse complement strand
TCGTCAACATGGCGCTTTCTCCTGCCCATTCACTGAGGTGCGATGGATACTCTGACTAGGTTGTCCTTCGAGTCACGATCGATGAGTCTGTGGTAGGGGTCGATACCGGCTTGCACCGGACGTTGGTGAACCAGCACTTCGAAGGTCATGTTGGGTTTGGTGATGAGGCGCTTCTCGTTCATCAACTCGACGAGCCCGGCCCCGCTGTCGCCGAAGACGCCGATGTCGATCCAGTCGTCGATGGGGATCTCGGCATCCGTTCCGTCCTCGTTGGTTCGCAGCTTTCTGGATATCGTCTGCAGCTTGACCAGATAGGTGCCGTCCGCCTGTTCGCTGGAAGTGGCCTCCACGGCTCTGTTGTCGAAGTGTGTGATGGTCTCGAACATATCCTCGATCACGGACCTGTACTGCTCCGGCACAACCTCCCGGAGATGGTGCAGGAGCTCGACCGAGGTGGGGTAGGGCGGTCCCTTGAAGACGTTGGCCTCGAAGAAGGTCTGTAGCGCCCGGTTGAGCGCCTGCTCTCCGATGTAGTCCTTCAGGGCATACATGACGAGGCTACCCTTGAAGTAGTGGATGTACGGCTGGTTCTCAACCAGTAGCAACGGCATCTCCTGAATCTCCTCGTCCCCTCGGCCGGCCAGATAGCGGTCGAGCTCAGTCGCGAGGTACCGGTTCACCATCCCCTGGCCGAAGGCCTTTTCCATCACCATCACACCGGCGTACTGGGAGAGGGTCTCCGCGATCATCGTCGCACCCTGCACATTGCCTGGGATCACCTGGTGGTTCCACCACTGGTGAGCGATCTCGTGCGCCACCACCTCGGTGGTGAAGTCGATGTCGTCGTCACCGTGCCGCATGATGAAGCCCCACGATTCGGAGAACGGGATGGTCCCGGCGAGGGAGAACGCGGTGAAGCCGATGTAGTTGGGTACCTCGACGATGCGCAGCTGGCTGTGAGGATAGGGCCCCAGGCTCGAGGAGAGGTACTCGAGAGCGCTCTTGCTGGCCGCGACCATGCGATCGATGTTGAAGGAGTGGCTCGGGTGGTGGTACACCTCGATCTCCACGTCTCGCCAACGGTCCCGCCGCACTTCGTACTCCGCCGACATGTAGACCACGAAGTTGATGATGGGGGCCTCGGCTCGATACTGGAAGTAGCGCCGTTCGCCTTCGACCCACTCCTTCTCGAGGTGGCCCGGGGCCAGGGCGATCTGATCGATGGAGGTCGACACGGTGGTCTCGAACTCGACCCAGTCGGCGTGGAGGTAGTTTTCGTCCCGCGCTGCCTCGTCGTCCACGGATGCCATTCGCAGCAGCGGCGGCAGGCCCTGTCGGCTCCGGTGCCTGGTGCTGCGGAGCTCGTTGGTGGGGGCATATCCCAGGGTCGGAAAGAAGCTCCGGTTGGTGAAGAGGGTGCCGTTGCCTACGACCAGATTGTTGGGCCTGCTGTTCTTGAATCCCTGGTTGACGGCGGTCACCTCGAATGAGAGCTCTCGGGCCTCCCCCGGCGCCAGGGCTCTGTCGAGTTGGTACAGGTAGAACCCCAGCTCCTCGTCGGCCTCGATCACGCTCTGCCCGCCCGCGTCGAATCGCTCGAGGGTTATCCCACCGCTCAGCGGGAGGACGTTGAGGTCCATGCGTGGCGACAGGGTTACTGGAAGCACTCGGATCGGCTCGACTCCCTGGTTCTCGATGCGGTAGGTGCCTCGCACCATGAGCCGGCGCTTTCCGGGAAAGATGTCCACATCGGCTTGGACGGCGGTGATGCGCGGCAACGGGTCGTCACCATGCTGCCGGTATTTCCTCTCGTAGTCGGCGAGCCGCTCGATGCGCCGGGAGCGAGGTGTGTAGTCATTCAGGATATTGGTGTTGTAGAAGATGTAACCGCCGGACGCCACCAAACCGAGTGCGGCCACCGCGACCACGGTTCGTACCGAACCCGACCAACGCCGGCGAGCTGCGGAGATTCTGCTCCCAAAGGAGGTGTCAGTTCCCCGCACCCAGAAGAGTGTTGAGAGCGCCAGGAGGAGGATGGCGGCGAAGCTCCAGTACAGATTGAACCAGAGAAACGGTTCCGCAAAGTGACCGTAACCGTTCATGTCGGAGTAGGAGAGCCTGGGAGATCCGCCGTAGCGCAAGAGGTAATGCTCGTAGCCGAGAAGAGGCATCCCGTAGCGGACTCCGAGAAAGGCAACCATCAGGAGATAGCCGAGGAACTTGTTGTTGGCCAGGACCTGAACACAGAGGCTGAGGACGGCCAGGAGCAGGCACGGCACCGCAATGGCCAGGAAGCCCCTGGCATAGAGGCCGGGTTCCAGATGGAAGTAACCACGAGAGAGCTGTATCCCTACCGTCGAGACGATACCGGCGGTTATGAACACCGCCACCACCACGCCTAGCGTCAAGAGTTTGGAGACCAGGAAGGCCCAGGTCGGTACCGGCAGGGCATCGCACACCTGGGAAAGCTGCAGACCGCGCTCCCGGTGGACCAGCTCACCACTCAGGAACACGATGGTGATGACCAGGAACATCTGCAGGCCGACGCCCAGGCCCTGGAGCATCATGTAGGTCAACGGATAGACCGAGGCTCCCCGGTTCTCCCCGGCGATCAAGGCAAACGCGACGACAAACGTCAGGCCGAGGAGAAGCAGGACGAGGAATGGTGCGCTCCAGAGAACCTCGGCGGTCTCCAGTCGCGTTCGGTGAAGCAGTTGACGCCACGAAGTGCTTCGGCCGAAAGCGCTCATGGCACCTGGGGTATCCGGGGTAGGGGAGGATCTGGTCACGATGCCGCCTGTCTCCGCCGTCGCGACCACCACGATCTGGCGGTAGCCCGGCTGTAGCTGAAAACCGAATAGCCCACGATGAAGGTCACGCCACCCAATGCGAGCCAAACCAGTCGGTTGCTGAGCAGCGGCCACGACAGCCCGGGCAGAACGGTGTCGTACTCGGTGACGGTCCAGTACCTGGACGCGGTTTCGAGAGCGGAGATACCCAATGGCTCGATCAAGCTGCCCAAGAAGCCGCTATCGAGCTCCTTGGCCAGGATTTCCGCATAGTCCTGGAGACAGATGAAGACCACCACACAGACGTATGTGAACAGCATGCTGCGGCTCAGGCTGGTGACCGTGAAGAAGATCGCCCCCATCACCAGCAGGTTGGGCACAACCAGAAGTACCAGGCCCACAGCGTAGGGAGCGATCAGGAAAGGCCCGACTCGCGCCGCCTCCTGCCATGGGGCGATGCTTCCCACGAGCAGGCCGAGAGCGGTGATCACGAAGAGCGCCAAGGAGATCAACAGCGAGCCGGAGAAGCGGCCCAGGAGATAGTCGAACTTCCTGATGGGCTTGCTGAAGAACAGCGGGTGCGTCCCATGCTTGAAGTCGCGGAGGATCGAGCTGGCGACAAAGGCCGGAATCACGAACAGGCCCAGTGAGCTCAGCCCGGCTTGCAGCTTGACGATGACGTAGGGAGCGTTGCGAGCCACCCTGGCAGGCGAGTGACTGAACACCACCCCCAGATCGCTGCTCATCAACCCCAGGGCAAAGAGGAACAGGACTGTCGCCGTGCAGTAGAAGAGACGGTGGTTGAGATTGTGAGCGATCTCGAAGCGGAGAATTTCTCTGAACATGGCGTCTCTCTCC
>JBATEX010000192.1:0-4167 GCA_049664225.1 Thermoanaerobaculia bacterium | reverse complement strand
TCGTCAGGCACGCAGGCCTCGCCACAGTCGGCGAACTTGAAGCTGCAGATGCGGGTGTTGAAGTCGAAACTGCCGGTTGTCTGGTAGTACTCCTGCGTGTACCAGAAAGTGCAGTCGTCCGTCGGGTCGACGCTCATCGACGAGTAGTCGCCCCAACGACCGCTCGACGCGGTCTGGGCGCCGGTGCCGGCGTGGCAGGTCACCTCACCGCCCGGCATCAGTCCGGCGGCGTCGCCCGCCATACGCGAGGTATAGGCAACCGACGGGAAGAGGCTGCTGCCGGCCACGCTATAGCCCAGAGCGATGTTGCGGTCCTGGTCCTGGGCGATCGAGCCCATCCAGCGATCGAGCCCATCGTCCGGGGCGTAGGTGCCGTCCTGGCCCAGCGTCCAGTTGCTGTCTCCGGAGGAGCTCAGGGTCTCGGCCCACCGGATGCCTGCCCGGTCGCCGCCGGCGTCCACGGTGGTGTTGAGCACCACCGCAGCCTCGGTACCGAACCAGCGGTACTGCGCCCGGTACATGGTGAAGATGGCCAGGCAGTCGAGGTTCTCGCCGCCGTTGACCGGGCTGATGCAGCCGCCGAAGCCGTTGCCCAGCCTGCGGTCGAAGTTCGAGCTCGCCACCACGAGGGGACCCTCGACATAGGTGGAGTTGGCCGTGTTGCCCCAGTCCACGCACAGGGTATGGTTGCGGTAGCCGTCAGTGGCGTAGGGCGAGTCGTCAAAGGCCGAGTCGGCTGCTGCCCAGTACGTCGGACAGGTGCCGGCCGGTGGCGGCGGACCCGCCAGGTGCGGGGGCAGCTGGCCTTCGATGCAGTCAGCCGTGGTGCAGGGGTTGATGAACTTGACGAACTGCGCCGCAGCGCCGTTGAGCATGGCATCGCGCTCCATGACCCCGGCCCCGACCGAGAACGAACCGCCGGCGCCGCCGAAATCGCGGGTCGTGAAGGTGTAGGCGCTCTGACCGGTGCTACCGGTCGTGCCGTCATCCCAGACACCCAGCTTCGGGTAGTCGTTGGAGCCATCCGGCGTCACCTCGAAGGCGTAGCGATGGTAGGGACCGAGCGGATCGCTGGTCGTCGAGACCGCCACGCACTGGATGCCTTCGTTGATCGAGAACTGGCTGAAGAACCAGCGACCGGCGCCATCGTCGTAGAGCACCACTGGGTCACCGTCGTTGTTTGTCTCGCAAGGACCGCCAAAGCCCGCCCAGAAACTGTTGCCGGCGAACGGGCCGTGGATCAGGGCGCCGTTGTCATTGAAGACGCCCCAGATCGAGTTGATGTATTGGATGTAGAGCCGGTTGCCGAAAGCGTCCAGGCCGATGTCGCCGTTGATGTCCGGCGGCACGACGGAAAAGCCGACGGTGTCCCGGTTGTCCTGCTCCGACAGCCCTGGAGCGCTAAGGCTGACCCCAGGGGTGGGGCCGAGGAAGGGCGCATAGTCGGACTGCAGCCCGCCGTCGGGCTCGGCCAGCTCCGGGTTCTTTCCGAAGTCCGGCTTCTGCATGATCGGGACTTCCTTGCTGAGGCCGGTGAACGGCGCCGCAGGAATAGCCATGTCGCGCAGCGGCGGGGAGGTGTCATGGTGAACGGCCTGGCCCGTCGTCGCTACCGGGCCTTTGGCCCAAGCCGGCGACAGCGCGAGCATGAGCATACAGAGACCTGCCAGTGAAATGATCGTTCGTGTCTTCATGCTTCTCCTTTCTTCGGACCCTCGTTCCATGCGGTCAGAGCAATCTCCGCGCGCAGGCAGGGGGCCCCCAAAGAGTGCCTCTTTCGGCTGATTCATGCTCTTTACATCTCATTCTCAGCGCCGACCTGTCTTCAGGTCCGCCGAATTTCACCAGGGGGATGCGCTCGACACTATCAAAGTCTTTTCGAGCGTCAAGTGGCGCTTCTCACAAGTTGTCTACGCTCGCCGAAAATCAGAACATGGCTCTCAATCGGAGTGTTCCACCCCTTCGGCGGCGACTTGATCCTGCAGGCGGACCAGGGTTCGAACCAGGGCATCGAAACTCTCCTGCAGGTCTCCGTGAGCGGTCGGCTCGAGGCCTGCGAATCGCCGGGCCTGAACCGATTGCCGGTGATTGAGCACCTCGATGGCGACCTCGGTGTAGACAGGCGCCCAGAGGTTGACCGGCATGGCCGCCGGGTCGAGTCCGGCCACGACCAGCGCGAGATTGCGCACCGCGGCAACGTCGAGATCGAGCACCTTCTCCTGGCCGTAGCCGCTCTGGGGATCGTGGCGGCGGGTCGTAACCTCCTGGCCCTCCACGCGCATCAGGAAGCCGGGGCCGCTCTCGCCGATTTCCTCGGCGGTCGGCTTGCGGTGCAGCATGACTCGAAAGACCCGAGGATCGAGCTCGCCCCGGCCCACCTTCTCGAGGCCATCGAGAAGATTCGCCGCCTTGATCCCGTTCCTCGCGGCCGTCTCACCGATCGCGAGGAGACTCTCGGCCAGCGCCTTGAGCTCCTCGGACTGCTCCCCTTTGGCGCGTTGCACCGATTCCTTGCTGCTGCCGTCCAGCGAAACTCGGACTCGGCAGCTAATCAGGACCGCGTTGCCATCGTCCGGCCGATCGTGCTCCATGGGATCTTGCTGCCTGGGGCCACCGTAGAGCGGCGCGAAGGAAGCGAAGTCGGCCGCGTGCAGACGCTCGAGCACCGCCAGCACTTCGGCGGGCGCCAGGAAAGCCTGGCGCCGTCCCTCCCAGACGACGAGGCCGTCACCCCAGACCCGCATCGAGCGCATTCCACTCTCGCCGCGGCACTCGGTCAGCAGATCCAGCGAATCCTGCAGTTCCGGCTCGGTCAGCGCCCTCTGGAGGAGCGCACGAAAGGAGGCGGTCTCCTCTGCCAGGGTCATCCCTTCCTCCGTGATCTCGGATTGATTCTGCGCGACGGATGGATCGGCCACAGGCCGTGAAGCGCCCGAATCGGTGCTGGCGCAACCCGCGGCCATCAGGCACAAGACGACAGCCGGGGGACAAGGCCGCAATTTGGGCATCCTTGCCTTGAGCCCCGGACCCATCACAGGTTCCCTTCGGTCATACCAGTGCTCGTCATGCCCGACTACTCGCTTTCGAGCGTCTTCAGAGCTTCGTCGATCTGACCCTGAAAGGCCGGGAACGGCTGCGCGCCGCGGATGAAGCTGATGCCCTTGACCTTGGTGGGGTCCTCGGGGTCGGTGAGGCCCAAGACAAAGGACGGCGTGCCGGTGGCGCCGGCTGCGCCGGCCGTGGCCATGTCGCGGCGCACGGCCTCGGCGTGCTTGCCCTCGTCCAGGCAGGACTGGAAGGCATCGACATCCAGCCCGAGAGCGCTGGCGTGGGCGTCCCAGGGTTCGAGATTCTTCTGATAGGTGAACAACCTGTCGTGCATCTCCCAATACTTGCCCTGGTCCCCCGCACAGTGGGTGGCCTCTGCAGCCTTGAATGCCAACGGGTGCATGCGCTCGAGCGGCAGGTCGAGAGTCACGTATCGGATCTTGCCGCTTTGAATGTAGGCTTCGGAAATCTTCGGATACGTCTCACGGACGTGTCGGCTGCAGTACGGTCACTGGTAGTCGGTGAACTCGACCAGAGTCAGCTTGGCGGTCTGCTCACCCAGGACCGGATTGTCGCCAATGTCGAAGGTCTTGTCCTTGACGTTCGGCCCGGCAGGCGCAGGGGCGGCCGGGCGTGCCTGCAGGAGGCGCTTGATCTCGGCCAGTTCCTTCTTTATCTGCTCCTGGCCCTGCTGCAGGGCCTCGATCTCGTTCCGAAGCTCCTGGTCGGGCTCCTGAGCGAAGGTAGGGAGACCACAAGCAACGAGGCTTATGACAGCGATGGAGGTGGGTGTGAGCAATCGGCCCATGCGATCGATCTCCTTAAGTTGTTGATTGTCGGCCGGCAATCATACCCGGAGGCCGCGCTGCTGTCACCTCGGGCCGAAGGCCTTGTGCGAGAATGATGGAAACGAAGGCCTTGTCTCGGCATTCTCTGGAGGATCGCTAATGGAACAGCAGAGCTACGCCAATCATCGACGGTATATGCCCTTGTATCACTTTGTCCTCACCTTTCTGGTACTGGCTGCTATCGGAGGATCCCTGTACAACGTCTATCGGGCCTGGGGTCGGGGCTCGGGCCGTGGCGAGGCCGTCTTGATACTGGTGCTCGTGATCATCG
>JBATEX010000191.1:0-2381 GCA_049664225.1 Thermoanaerobaculia bacterium | reverse complement strand
TAGGGGCGGCTGTAGTCTGCATTCGCTTCCTCCTTTTCTTAGGGTGAAAAGGAAGCTTAGACACGGTCGCCCTCTTCTTGCCCACCTCACACCACCAAGGGCTCGCCACCATAGGATCTACATTCGGACGGGCCGTCGCGTCATCACGCCGGATCTCCCGTGTGCTTCCAGGGCCGTTGCCATGCGCTCGACGAGGCGCCCCACAGTCGAGCCACCCCAACGAACCTCGGGCGCCGGGGAGCAATGGGATCTAGCACCTCGTGACGGGATAGAATCCCGCGTCATGCTTCGAAACATCGGTGGTGCGGCGCTTGCCGTCCTGGTGGCTGTCGTCTGTCTGGCCTGGAGGCCAGCCCTTCCTGTGCCTTCCGTTCTCGAGCCGGCTTCGACGGGTGGTGTCGAGGCCGTCGATCGTGCACTTGCCAAGCTGTCGACCCATCGAAGGGTGATGGTGGTGGGTGCGCATCCGGACGACGAGGACACCACGGTTCTCTCTCTGGTAAGCCGGGGGATGGGCGGCGAAGCGGCCTACCTGTCGCTGTCCCGAGGCGAGGGCGGACAGAATCTGGTCGGGCCCGAGCTCGGAGTCGGACTGGGTCTGATCCGCACCGGTGAGCTTCTAGCGGCAAGAGGATTCGAGGGAACCTGGCAGTTCTTCACCCGCGCTTACGACTTCGGCTACACCCGCTCGTTGGAGGAGACCTTCGATCGCTGGCCTCGGGAAGTCCTCGAAGAGGATGCGGTCCGGGCCGTGCGTCGATTCAAACCGCAAGTCATCGTGACGGTTTTTCCGGCGGACTCGACCGCGGGTCACGGGCAGCATCAAATGGCCGGTGTCATAGCAGCGGAGATCCTGGATCTGGCAGGGAATCCCGATCGCTTTCCGGCTCTCACGGCCGAAGGGCTGGGGCCTTGTCAACCACAGGCGGCCTATCGGCGACTCTGGCGGGGTACAGGAGATCCCATCTTCGAAACAGACTTTGGCCTGATCGACCCTCTCTCGGGCAAGTCCATGATCCAAATCGCCTCTGCCAGCCGCTCGATGCACCGATCTCAGGATATGGGGCGCGTGCAATCGCTGGGCTCCTACCGTGGCGGCATGGTGTGGATCGCAGGAGAGGGCAGGCAAGAGGCGACTTCGATCTTCGACGGCATCGACACCAGACTCTCCGCCATGGCCTCGAGCTTGCCGGAAGGAGACCTGCGGCGAAGTGTCGAGGCGGAGCTGCAGTTGGTGGAGGGCCTGGCAATAAAGGCGCGACAGACTCTTCTGCCCAGTGACCCCGGGCGGAGTGTGCCGGCGCTGGCAGAGATCGTGCGGACGTTGCAGGGAGTGGCCAAGACGTTGAGTGAGGAACCGACACCGGTGACGGTCGCGGTGGCGAGCCTGGTTCAGGAGAAGCTGGCGGTGGCGAGCGCAGGTCTGACCGCGGCAGCGGGCGTGGCCTTCGATGCCGTAGCCGACCGTGAGACCGTGACCCTGGGAACGGCTTTCGAAGCCACGGTGGAGCTCTGGAATGGGGGCAAGCAGAGCCTCGAAGTGCAGGCAGTGAGGCTTCAGACGGCGGATGGTTGGCAGGTCGAACCGATCGAGCTGACGGATGATCAGGCACTGGAGTCCCTGGATCGTTGGCGCTTCGAGGTAAGGGTCCCAGCCGAGGATCAAGTCACCAAGCCCTACTTTCTGCGTCTTCCACCGGTTGGTGATCTCTACGATTGGAGCCAGACGCCGAGTAAGGTTCGGGGAGCCCCTTTCCAACCCCCACCGCTGACGGCGTGGCTGGAGCTGGAGCTGGCGGACGCCGCCATCCGTCTCGAGCGTGAGGTCGTGTACCGGTACGGGGATCAGGCGGTTGGCGAGGTTCGCCGTCCCTTGAGGACGGTTCCGATGTTGGAAGTGGGATTGATGCCGTCTTTGATCCTCCAACCTCTCGGCTCGCCACGTGAGCGCTACTTGGAGGTGCTCTTGAGCTCGAATTCGGAGACACCGCTCCGAGGACGATTGGAGGCACAGTTGCCGGAGGGGTGGTTGCCCGTCGATCCGCTGTCGTTCTCCATCGATCAGCCCAGGGGTAGTCAAGTCCTCGAGCTGCCCTTGATTGCCGATGAGGGGCTCGAGCCGGTGACCTATGTTGTTTCGGTGACGGCGGCTCTCGACAGCGGAGAGCGTCTCGACTCGTCGTACGCTGTGATGGACTACCCGCACATTCGGCCGGTGACGATGGAGAGGCGAGCCGAGACCGAGGTGCGAACCCTGGACCTTCGGTTGCCCAGCCTCAGCCGCGTCGGGTACATCCGCGGTGCTTCCGATCGGGTGCCCGAGCTGCTGCTGGAGGTCGGCGTTCCACTGGAGCTGCTAGGCCCGGCAGAGCTCGAGAACG
>JBATEX010000190.1:0-294208 GCA_049664225.1 Thermoanaerobaculia bacterium | reverse complement strand
CCCGGGGCCAGGCCATAGAAGGTGCCCGTTGGACCGTGCACCTCGCGATTGACGATCAATCCGTTGACATGTCCACCGTGGCCGTTGCCGTCGCTATGCCGCAGAGGATTCTTCCAGACCTTTTTGCGGGTGACATCGTACTGGCCAAGGACGCGGGGCTGGCCGTCGCGGTACATGACCTTGGCGAAGTCATGCAGACCCGTATCGATGACTGCCACGGTCACGCCGAAGCCGGTAATCCCCTCCTGATGCAGCACGTCGGCCTCCAGCATGGCCGCGGGCGTGGTCTGAACGGTCGGCTCCCAGATCCATTCGCTACCGGTGTAGGGATCGCTGCCACTGTCGTCGTTGAGAATGTCTGTGCCACCATTCTTGGTATTGCCGCGGCCGCTGGTCTCGACGGCCCGATCACCGTAGATCTTCAGCTCGGGAGCCAGCCCGGTGAGGCGGTCCAGCTGTGTCGCTGTCAATTGCGCTGCAACGGCCCGGATGATGGCGAGCTCGTGGGTCACGGTGCCCCCGACCTCGAGGACCAGCCGTTTGGCTGTCTCGGCATTTGGCCCTTGGACGATGACCGAGCCGGTCGTCTCTGCGACCTGTGCGACGTCAGAGGACGGGGTCGCCGATGCGCAAGCCATCAGACACAGGACGAGGAGGCAACAGATGCCTGAAGCTGAGTTGTTTCGAAAGATCTCATTCATGATTCCCCCGCCAGGACGAGTCATCGAGTCGCTTGTCTGTTCAGTTCTATTCCTGTTCGACCCACACGTTGATGGAGGCTGGCTCGACATAGGTCTCGCTCCACAGAAAGCCGCTAAAATGGGTGTAGTCGTCGCTCCATAAGAAGCCGTCGCTCCACAAGAAGCCGTCAGACCAGAGGAAGCCATCGCTCCACAGGAAGCCGTCCGACCAGAAGAAGCCGTCGCTCCACAGAAAGCCGTCGCTCCACAGGAAGCCGTCCTGAAACACGTATTCGTCGGACCATAGGAATCCGTCGTCTTCGACCGGATTGCCGTCGGCGTCGCGAACGAAGAAGGTGTAGCCCTGTCCGCCATTGCTCGCGTAGGCGTCGGCGGCACCACCGAAGTGGGCCAGGCCGGCCAGGTCGAGGTCGATGTCGAGTCCGCGGTTCGCCACGAGCGGGGAGTCGGAGTAGACCGCTCCGTAGGCGTCGACCCTGCCTGCACCCTGCTGAAAGACCGGATAGACCAGGCTGCCGCGGTTGAAGGTGGCGGGGCGGGCGGACTCCATCAAGCGGAACTTCACCTCATCCGGGGTCAGAAATGGCGATTGGTGAAGCATTAGAGCCACGACGCCGGTCACCACCGCGGCCGCTTGCGAGGTCCCTGACATCACGAAATAGTTGGCCCCATCGTGAAACTCGGGATGGGTCACCGCGAGCTCGGTGCTGGTCGCCATCAGCCCTTTGACGTGGCCGCCCGGGGCGACGACTTCGGGCTTGACGAAGCCTTCGACCGTGGGACCGGTCGAGGAGAACGCGGTCAGGAGGTCATCGGCGGGATCTCGGGGCGTGAAGTTGTCAGTCATCGCACCGACGGTGATCACGTAGGGCACATTGCCGGGAACGCCGATGGTCATCGCCTCGGGTCCCCGATTGCCGGCTGAGGCCACCACGACGATGCCCGCCTGCCAGAGGCGCATGACGGCCTGATTCAGCGGGTCGTCCCAGTAGTACGACCGTGGCTCGGCACTGAACGAGAGGTTTACCACCCGGATCCCGTAGCTGGCTGCGTTGTCGAGGATCCACTGCAGCCCGCGGATCACGTCCGCATAGGTGGAGCTGCCGTACCGATCGAAAGCGTGCACGACGACCAGCTCGGCGTTGGGGGCGACGCCAGCGAACGCGGGACTCTTGTTGGAGCCCAGGTTGGCGCTGTTGACCACGACGCTGGCTACATGCGCACCATGTCCGTTCTCGTCGGTATTGAGGAGAGGATTGTATTCCTGCTGCTGATCGAGGCGGGCGTCGTACTGCGCCAGCACTCGAACTTGATTCGTGGTGTTCTTGTTGAGTCCTCTCTGTGAGTAGTGGCCGGTATCGACGACAGCGACGGTGACTCCGGTACCGTCGATTCCCGCTGCGTGCAGCTGGTCGGCACCGACGATCTCGTTGAACGGCATGCCGGTGAGCTCGTCGGTAGAGGTATTATCGCCGTCCTTGGGGGGCTTGCCGGTGATGCTGACGGTCCGGTCACCGTAGATCTTCAGCTCGGGAGCGAGAGCCACGAGACGCTCCTGTTGAGTCGCCGTCAGCCGAGCTGCTACGGCCCGGATGATGGGCAGCTCGTGGGTCACGCTGCCACCGCCCGCGAGGACCAGGTCTCGGGCCGTACTCACAGTCGGGCCCTGGACGATCACCGCGTTGGCTGGGGCGCCGTTGTCGTGATTGGCGAGAGCCGGGGTGTCACCTACCGGTAGGGTGACCAGCAAGAGTGTCAGAGCTAGGTGGACTAGTTGGACCTCACGGTGGCGCGGTCCATTCATGATCGCGTCCTTTCGTTGGCTAAGGCTGCGTTGGTGGCTGGCATCCGTTTCTTCCCCGAAGTTCGGGTTCTCCCGACAAGAGCAGCAACTGCCATACCATCGATAGATGCACATGTAGCAGCGGCTGCAAGGGCTCGAAAACCTGGATTCCAAAGGGGATACTCCTCGCTCGCTGGAATCGGCTGGCACCTCCTCGGAAAGGACTGGTGAGTCCGACGACGAAATACTGAGCGCGAGTGAATCGTGACGCGCAAAGAAGTGGCGGGCTCACAGGCACGCGGCCGGCGAGGAGTTCGCCGGCCGGGAGAGGTGGGAGGTGAGGAGGGGAGTGGGGAAGGAGTTGGGGTGGGATAAAGGGGGTTCCTATTCTTGCTCGACCCAGACGTTGATGGAGGCGGGCTCGGTCAAGGCATCGGACCAGAGGAAACCGTCGAATTCGACGAAGGCGTCAGACCAGAAGAAGCCGTCGCTCCAGAGGAAGCCATCGCTCCACAGGAAGCCATCACTCCAGAGAAAACCATCGCTCCAGAAGAAGCCGTCGCTCCACAGGAAGCCGTCACTCCAGAGGAAGCCATCGCTCCACAGGAAGCCATCGCCTTCCAGTCCGTCGATATAGTAGCTGCCGTCGGGCCATTGATTCGCCCGTCCGCGGTAGTGCTGGGATCCGGCTAGGTCGAGATCGATGTCGAGACCTCGGTTGGCGCAGCCGGAGTCGGTCGCATAGACGGCGTCGTAGGCGTTGACCATCCCGCTGCCCTGCTGGAAGACCGAATAGGCCAGGGTGCCATCATCCTCGACCGCCGGATTCGCCGAGGCCATCAGTCTGCACTTGACGTCGTCCGGGGTGAGCCAAGGCTCTGTCTGCAACAGTAGCGAAGCAACCCCGCTGACCACCGCTGCCGCTTGCGAGGTGCCCGACATCGTAAAGAACTCGTGCTCGGGATCGTAGAACTCTGGATGGTCGGTGGACAGCGCAGACGAATAGGGGACCATGCCAAGAATGTGTCCGCCTGGTGCCACGAGCTCTGGTTTCACGAAACCTTCAAAGGTTGGGCCGGCAGACGAGAACGAGGCCAGACGGTCATCCGTCTGGTTCTCGTTGGGGTGGGTGTAGTAGTCGGTCATTGCGCCGGCGGTGATGATGTAGGGAACGTTTCCTGGTACACCGATGGTCATGGGATCGGGGCCCGCGTTGCCGGCCGAAGCCACGACCACAATGCCTGCCCGCCAAGCCGCCATCACCGCCTGATTGAGCGGATCGTCCCAGTAGTGGGACTGCGGTTCGGCGCTGAAGGAGAGGTTCAGGACCCGGATACCGTAGACATCTTTGTAGGTCACAATCCAATCGAGAGCACGGATGACGTCGGCATAGGAGCCGGACCCGTCACGGTCGAAGGCCTTGACGCTAACCACTTCCACTCCGGGGGCGACGCCGTGGTAAAGGCCGGAGTACTCGCCGGTGTTCGGGTCGAAGAGAGTCGTGTTGATGCTGAAAGCGATCGAGCCGACGTGGGTCCCGTGACCGTTGGAGTCGTTGCCGCCATAGACGCCATAGATGACGACATCCTCGTTTCCCAGGCGATCCATTTGGTCCGTGATGGCGTTGTAACGTGCAAGCAGGCGCCACTGGTGGGAGTCGTCATAAGTCATGTACGCGCTGTTGGACATTCCGCTGTCGATAACAGCCATCGTGACACCGGTCCCGGTAATGCCCTGTTCGTGCAGGAGGTCCGCACCGACCATGGTGGGGTAGACGCTGTCCGGGTCGACCAGGAGGGGGGTTTTTCCTCCCTTGTTACCTCCCTTTTTCGCCACCACAGCCTTCTGGTTGGGATAGATACGCAAGGCGGTGGATCGGCCCCGCAGCGCTTCGAGTTGATCGTGGGTCGCTACGACTCCAACCGCGTTGATGATCCCTAGCTCGTGACTTACTGTGGCCCCGGCTTCTTCGACGAGTCGAGTCGCTTCCGCGACACTCCCCGATTGGACGATGTAGCTGGTGTCGGGGGCGGCCGGTGTTACTAGCTCGGCAGGTGGGCTGCCGACCAGCAACAGGCAGGCGAGTGCCGCCGGAGCAGTCAGCCAGGCAAACGAGATTGACTTGAGGCGTTTCATGGCATTACTCCTGTTCGACCCAGACGTTGATCGAGGCAGGTTCGGCGAGGGCGTCGGACCAGACGAAACCATCCGACCAAACGAAGCCATCGGACCAGACGAAGCCGTCACTCCACACGAAACCATCGGACCAGACAAACCCATCGGGTCCGAGGATGTGGTAGGTACCGTCGTCTGCCTGGCGAGCCAGGCCGGCGTAGTGCTCGACTCCAGCCAGATCCAGGTCGATGTCGAGTCCTTGGTTGGCGCAGCCGCTGGCGGTGGAATAGACGGCGTCGTAGGCGTTGACCAGACCGGTTCCCTGCTGGAAGATCGAGTAGGCGAGGGCGCCCTCAGGGTCGATGGCCGGACGCCCGGAAGCCATCAAGCGGCACTTGACGTCATCGGGGGTCAGGGAGGGGTCGGCCTCGAGCAGCAACGCGGCTACGCCAGAGACGATCGCCGCTGCTTGGGAAGTGCCGGACATGACGAAGTAGTCGCCGCCGTTGTGGAATTCGTGATGCTCCTCGGCGATCGTCGTCCACCAGCCCATCGAGGAGACGACATGGCCTCCAGGGGCCACGATCTCCGGTTTGACAAAGGCTTCGAAGGTGGGCCCGGCTGACGAAAACGAAGCCAGCAGGTCATCACTGGCGTCGTCGGGTGTGTAGTTGTCGGTCATGGCGCCGACGGTGATGACATAAGGCACGTTGCCGGGGACGCCGATGGTCATCGGATCGGGCCCGAGGTTGCCGGCCGAGGCCACCACCACGATGCCCGCCTGCCAGGCTGCCATCACCGCCTGGTTCAGGGGATCGTCCCAGTAGTGGGAGCGCGGCGGAGCGCTGAAGGAGAGGTTGAGAACGCCGATGCCGTAGGCGTCCTTGTTGTTGACAATCCAGTCGATTCCGGCGATGACGTCGCTATAGGTACCCTGACCCTGATCGTCGAACGCCTTGACGACAACCAGATCGGCGCCCGGGGCCAGGCCATAGAAGGTGCCCGTTGGACCGTGCACCTCGCGATTGACGATCAATCCGTTGACATGTCCACCGTGGCCGTTGCCGTCGCTGTGGCGAAGGGGATTGTTCCAGACCTTGTTGCGGGTGGCGTTGTAATGTCCGAGGACTCGGGGCTGGCCATCTCGATACATGACGGGGGCAAAGTCGTGCAGGCCGGTATCGAGGACGGCGACGGTAACTCCCAAGCCGGTAATCCCCTCCTGATGCAGAACGTCGGCCTGCAGCATGGCCGCAGGCGTGGTCTGAACGGTTGGCTCCCAGAGCCACTCGTTGCCGGTGTAGGGATCGGTCCCGTTGTCATCGTCGAGCAGGACCGTGTCACCAGTCTTGTCATTGCCGCGGCCACTGGTCTCTACAGTCCCATCAACGTAGATCTTCAGGTCGGAGGCCAGCGCCATGAGGCGGCCCTGCTGTGTCGCCGTCAACTGCGCTCCGACGGCATGAATGATGGCCAGCTCATGGGTCACAGTACCGCCGACCTCGACGACCAGCCGCTTGACCGTATCGAGATCCGGCCCCTGGACGATGACGGAGCTGCTGGATTCCGCGATCGATGCGGTGTCAGGTTGCGGTGTCGCCGCAGCGCAAGCCAGCAAGCCGAAGGCGAGCAAGCAGCAAGTGCCGGTGGTGAAGGCCGTTTTGAGAAGTGTATGCATGACGTACCTCGATAGGGGTTTGTCGGATTGAATGCCTGTTCAGGACTATTCCTGCTCGACCCAGACGTTGATGCCGACGGTCTCGGTCAGGGAATCGGACCACATGAAGCCATCGCTCCACAGGAAGCCGTCGGACCACATGAAGCC
The DNA here is from genome assembly GCA_049664225.1 of Thermoanaerobaculia bacterium. Classification (GTDB taxonomy): domain Bacteria; phylum Acidobacteriota; class Thermoanaerobaculia; order Multivoradales; family JAHEKO01; genus JAUVRX01. The sequence continues at coordinate 287,784 of JBATEX010000190.1, read as the reverse complement.
ATCGGACCACATGAAGCCATCGCTCCACAGAAAGCCATCGGACCACATGAAACCGTCGGACCACATGAAGCCGTCGGACCACATGAAGCCATCGCTCCACATGAATCCTCCAGTCCAGCTGTAGCCGTCGCCCTCCATGCCGTCGAGGTAGTAGGCACCATCGGTCCACTGATTGGCGCGGCCCCGGTAGTGTTCGAGGCCAGCCAGGTCCTTGCCGACGTCGAGACCGCGATTGGCGCACCCGGCATCGCTCGAGTAGGTGGCCCCATAGGCGTCGATCATTCCCGCGCCCTGCTGAAAGACCGAGTAGGCCAGCGAGCCTTGCGAGTCGATGGCGGGCCGAGCCGAGGACATCAGCCGACACTTCACCTCGTCTGGGGTGAGTGTTGGGTCAGCCTGCAGCATGAGCGCCACCACACCGCTGGTCACCGCCGCTGCCTGCGACGTGCCCGACATGGTGAAGTACTTACCGCGATCATGGAAATTGGGGTGCTTTTTGGCGATGTGACCACCCTTGTCCATCACACCCCGCAGGTGGCCGCCGGGAGCTACCAGCTCGGGCTTGACGAAGCCTTCGTAGGTCGGACCGGTAGCTGAGAAAGAGGCCAGGAAGTCGTCGCCGTAGTTCTCGGGCGTCACGGCATCCGACATGGCTCCAACGGTAATCAGATACGGGATGTTCCCCGGAACACCGATGGTCATTGGATCCGGGCCGCCGTTCCCGGCGGAGGCCACGACGACGATTCCTGCATCCCACAGGGCCATGACCGCCTGGTTCAGTGGGTCATCCCAGTAGAACGACTGAGGCTGCGCGCTGAAGGAGAGATTCGCGACGCGGATGTCGTAGGCATTCTTGTTCTGCAGGATCCAGTCGAGTCCGCGGATCACGTCGGCGTAGCGACCCTTGCCCTCCTCATCGAACCCCTGCACCACCACCAGATTTACGTCCGGCGCCACTCCGGCGAAGAAAGTGTTCTCGAATCGCTCGCTGTTGGAGACGAGACTGGCGACGTGGGTGCCGTGGCCGTTCTTGTCCTTGGTTTTTCCTTTACCCGTTTCGTTTTTAAGGGCGTTGTATTCGGCCACGATGCGGTCGTCATCATGACGGTTCTTCTTGAGCCGAGATTCCTGCCAGATACCGGTATCGACGACGGCCACCGTCACTCCGTCGCCGGTGATTCCTTGTGATTGCAGGATGTCGGCATAGATGACGTATGAGGCATCGAAGGGCGTGACGCCGGTAGCTCGGGCGCCGTTGGGCGTGAAGATCAACGAGCAGTCAGCCCCGAAGTCGGTCTGGATCTGGTAGCGATCCGCCATCGGATCCACGTCGCCTGCAAACTGCACTTCGAGATACCCGGTGTGACCCGGATCGATCCTACGATCGCTGGAGCTCACCTGCGACACAGCGTCGACGGTCAGCGTTGGGGCCGGGCTCAGCTCTTCCCACAGGGTGTGGCCGTCCCACTTGACCTTCTCGAGCTGGCCGTTGATCGCCGGCCAGCCGATCTGTAGATCTGCAAGGTACTCGGTCGAGTCGCCATCGTTGGTGAAGGCGAGCTTTGCCTTGTCGCCGCTCAGCGCGAGATTGCCACTGACCCGGATCGGGCAGTCCGCCGAGAATGGGATGAAGACCAGAGAGCTGCCGCCTCCGAAGTCAGCCTCCAGAAAGTAGTCGTTGACCAGCAGCTCAGCGTCGTTCTCGAACTCGATCTCCAGGGCTTTGACCTGGTAGGGATCGATCTTGCGATCGTCGAGATTGCCGTCCCACAGACCTTCGACATGGAGCGACGGAGGGGAGGCGAAACGTCTGTAGACGTCGCCCGCGAGCTTGATCTTTTTCACCGAGCCATTGGCCTCCGGCCATTCGAGATGCAGATCCTCGAGATAGATGCGGCTGCCGGTTTCGTTGGTGAGAGTCCATTTGACCTTGTTGCCGCTGATCTCGAGTCGGCCGCTGCCCTGGGCCGGAGCCGTGCCACCGGCAACCGAGATTCCGGGCACAGACAACACGACTAGCGCCACAAGAACCGCGATGAGGGTAGTTGATGTTTGTGTAGTGGTTTTCATGACGGTGTCCTTGGGTATTGCGTGGTCGTTGGTTGGCGTCGGTAGATTCCGTTTCTTCTCGGTGTCGTTCAATGCACTCGCTTCTACAGCAACCGCCATACCATCGAGAGTTGTACATGGCTTGATGGCCACCAGGGTCCAGAATGCGCCTACTGATGGGCTTTCTGAGTAGCTCACGAAAAGCCCGGCGGCCTGCTCTCAGCTCGAGGAAAGGAATGGTGTCGTCGGGAAAGAGTCGGTGCCGAAAAGAAACGGCGACTTCGGACAAGAATCGGTGCCGAACGAAGGCGGCGACCTCTGACCGAGAGACCGCCTGAAAGCACGGCGGCCGGCGAGAAGTTCGCCGGCCGGGAGAGGTGGGGCTTGGGGAGGGAGATGGGGAGGGAGTTTGGCGGGAATCTGAGGGTTGCTACTCCTGCTCGACCCAGACGTTGATCGAGGCGGACTCATTCAAGGCGTCCGACCAAACAAAGCCGTCGGACCAAACAAAGCCGTCGGACCAGACGAAGCCATCGCTCCAGACGAAGCCGTCGGACCAGACGAAGCCGTCGGACCAGACAAAGCCATCGCTCCAGACGAAGCCATCCGACCAGACGAAGCCGTCGGACCAGACAAAGCCGTCGTGGTCGAGAATGTAGTAGCAGCCGTCCTCGGCCAGGCGTGCGAGGCCCGCATAGTGCTCGATTCCAGCCAGGTCCAGATCGATCTCGAGGCCTTGATTGGCGCAGCCGGCGACGGTCGCATACGCCGCGTCGTAGGCGTTGACCACGCCGGCACCCTGCTGGAAGATCGAATAGGCCAGAGCTCCCTGGTCGTTGACGGCTGGCCGAGCCGAGGCCATCAGCCGGCACTTGACGTCATCGGGCGTCATGGATGGGTCGGCCTGCAGCATCAGAGCCGCGACACCGCTGACAACCGCTGTCGCCTGCGAGGTTCCCGACATGGTGAAGTAGCTTCCGCCATCGTGAAAATCGGGGTGCTGCTTGGCGATCTTGACCTTTCTCTGCATGCTGCCCAGCAGGTGGCCGCCAGGAGCGACAATCTCGGGCTTGACGAAGGCTTCGTAGGTTGGCCCGACCGAGGAGAAGGATGCCAGGATGTCATCGGTGCGGTCGTCGGGCGTGAAGTTGTCGGACATGGCACCGACGGTGATGATGTAGGGCACGTTGCCGGGCACGCCGACGGTCATGGGATCGGGCCCCGTGTTGCCGGCCGAGGCGACCACGACGATACCTGAGCGCCAGGCGGCCATCACGGCCTGGTTGAGAGGGTCGTCCCAGTAGTAGGACTGAGGCGGAGCGCTGAAGGAGAGATTCAAAACCCGGATGCCATAGAGATTCTTGTTGGCCACCGCCCAGTCGATGCCCCGAATCACGTCGGCGTAGGTGCCGTGGCCTACGGCGTCGAAGGCTTGGATGGAGATCAGGTCGACATCAGGGGCTACGCCGTTGAAATCGCCGGTGCCATTGGGCTTGCTATTGGCCATGAGACTGGTCACGTGAGTCCCATGTCCACTTTTGTCTGCCGTTCCGGCGTGGGAGCCTTCGTTTGTCGAGGCGTTGAAGACCGCCAGAATTCGGTCTCTTCCCTGAGAATCCTGCGCGATCGGATCGTCTCCCCACATCCCGGTATCGAGGACCGCGATCGTCACGCCCGAGCCGGTGATACCTTCCTGATGGAGGAGATCAGCGTCGATCAGAGAGGTCAGTGAGCTTTGCGTCTTGTACGGACCTTTGCCCTTGCCCTTTCCGTTGCCTCCCTTGGCGCTGGTCTCGACGGTCGAGTCTTCAAAGATGCGCAGGTCGGGATCGAGCTCCACCAGGGCCGTTCGCTGGGTTGGTGTGAGCTGGCCGCCGACGGCATGAATGATGCCGAGCTCGTGCGTCACTGTACCGCCCACCTTGACGACAAGGCGCCTCACCATCTCGACGTCCTGACCCTGAACGATCATCGCCGAGGGTGACTCGGTGACGGCTCGAGAGGCGTTGGACGATCCGGCCGATGCACAGCCGAGAAGCCCGACGGCGAGCGTAACCACCAGCAGGAATTGAGCGAAGTCCCGAGGGATTCCTATTGTCATCTTGAGCACTGTTTCGATCCTCGGCCCGGAAGATTGATCTCTATTCTCATCAGAGCGCATAGGCTATTGCTGGGGCACCCAACTCTCGGTGAAGAGCGCCTCGGTGCTGAAATCGGACCACAGGAAGCCATCACTCCAGAGAAATCCATCGCTCCAGAAGAAGCCATCACTCCAGAGGAATCCGTCGCTCCAGAGGAAACCGTCACTCCAGAGGAAACCGTCGGACCACAGAAAGCCGTCTTCCAGGACGTACTCATCCGACCACAGGAAGCCATCGTCTTCGATCGGCTCGCCATCCGCATCGCGGAGGAAGAAGATCCAGGTAAGACTCTTTCCCTTGCCTTGCTCATAGGCATCGGCCGGTCCACCGTAGTGTTGGACTCCGGCGAGGTCGAGGTCGATGTCCATGCTGCTGTGAGCCTGCCCGAGGGAGGTGGAGTGCACCGCGTCGTAGGCATCGACCAGACCGGCGCCCTGCTGAAAGACCGTGTAGGCGTAGCCACCGCTCGACCATTTGGCCGGGTGAGCCGTATCCATGAGGCGATATTTCACCTCGTCAGGAGTCAGGGTCGGGTCGGCCTGAAGCATCAGGGCTGCGATGCCACTGACAAACGCAGTCGCCTGGGAAGTGCCTGACATGTTGAAGTAGTAGCCACCATCGTGGAATTCCGGATGATCCACCGCGATCTGGGCGGTGTTCTTCATCAAGCCCAGCACATGGCCACCCGGGGCGACCACGTCCGGCTTGACGAAACCCTCCACTGTGGGACCAGCTGAAGAGAAGGAGGCCAGGACGTCGTCGTCCATGTCTTCCGGCGTGAAGTTGTCGGTCATCGCTCCCACGGTGATGATGTAGGGGACGTTGCCGGGAACACCGATGCTCATGGCGTTGGGTCCCCGGTTGCCGGCCGAAGCCACCACGACGATGCCCGCCTGCCAGGCGGCCATGACTGCCTGGTTCAAGGGATCGTCCCAGTAGTAGGACTGCGGCTCGGCGGAAAAGGAGCAGTTCAAGACGCGGATGCCGTAGGTGTCTTTGTTGGCCACCATCCAGTCGATGCCGCGGATGACATCGGCGTAGGTGCTGCGTCCAGTCGAGTCGAAGGCCTGGATCTCGACCAGATCGGCCGACGGCGCCATGCCGTTGTAGGAGCCAGAGTCTGCTTGGCGGCTCGAGACGGCGACACTGGTGACGTGCGAGCCGTGGCCAAAAGGGTCTTCCTCGGTGTTATAGGAGTCTTCGATGGCGTTATAGGCTTCTAGCACCCGCGAGAAGCCCTCGGCATTCTTGGTCAGGCCATTGTCGTTGAAGATACCGCTGTCGATGACCGCTATGGTTACTCCTGTGCCATCGATGCCTTCAGCGTGCAAGAGATCCGCCCCGAGGTGAGTGGGGTAGAAGGTCTCGACTATGGTGGCCGGGTTGCCACCATTGTCATCCTTGGGAGGCTTTCCGGTGAGCTCGGCCGGGTGATTGCCGGACACCCGCAGGCCGTACTCCGTGCCCTGGAGAGCCATGAGCTGCTTGGGAGTCAGATCGGCGGCAACGCTTCGGATGATGCCCAGTTCGTGGGTGACCGTGCCACCGACATTCTCCACGAGTGCCCTAGCGATCTCCAGACCGGCGCCCTGAACAATGTAGCTGGCGGTGGCAGCGGAGTTCGTCGCCTCAGGCTGCGGAGCGCCAGGGCCGCCAAGCAGGAGCAGCACTCCCAGTGCCACCGGCGCTGAGAGGAGTGCGATCGCACTCAGTTTTGTGTTCTTCATGGCGAGGTCCCTTTCTCTTCAGGTCATTCGTTTCTTTCCCCTGCTTGCGGTCGCGGGTAGATAAGAGCAATGGCCGTACCATCGATGGATGCAAATATGGGAACGGCCACAAGAGCTCGAAAGTCCAGATTTCAAGGGGTTTGCAGGGAAGTTGCTGAGTCGCCCGGCGGGCGACTCGAGAAGGAGTGGCGGCAGTGAAAGAACCCGGTGGAAGGGAATGCACGGACAGCGGGAAAAAAGCGGTGACCCGGAAGGCGCGCGGCCGGCGAGAGGCTCGCCGGCCGGGAGGGTCGGGGTGAGTAGGGAAGTGGTGAGGGAGTGGGGGTGAGCTAAAGGGGGTTCCTATTCCTGCTCGACCCAGACGTTCACCGACATTGTCTCGGTCAGAGAGTCCGACCAGAGGAAGCCGTTGAACAGGACGAAAGCATCGCTCCAGAGGAAGCCGTCGCTCCAGAGGAAGCCATCGCTCCACAGGAAGCCGTCGCTCCACAGGAAGCCGTCGCTCCACAGGAAGCCGTCCGACCAAAGGAAACCATCGGACCAGAAGAATCCGTCGCCCTCGAGACCGTCCAGATAGTAGGTGCCATCGGGCCAGAGGTTGGCACGGCCGCGGAAATGCTGATCACCGGCCAGGTCGAGACCGATATCGATCCCACGGTTGGCGCAGCCGCTGTCGGTGGCGTAGACCGCGTCGTAGGCGTTGACCAGACCCGCACCCTGCTGGAAGACCGAGTACGCCAGAGTGCTGTCGGCCTCGACTGCCGGTCGCGCCGAGGCCATCAATCGACATTTGACCTCATCGGGAGTCAGACCGGGATCCGCCTGCAGCATGAGGGCCACCACACCACTCGTGATTGCGGCAGCCTGAGAGGTGCCCGACATCGAGTAGTAGGGGTAGACCACTCGATACTCCGGGTGATCCTCGCCGATGGTGGTGTACCACCCCATCATGCCGAGGATGTGACCCCCCGGTGCTACGACCTCGGGTTTGACGAATCCCTCGAGCGTCGGACCTGTCGAGGAGAACGAGGCTAGATGATCGTCTTCGACGACGCTTGGTGTATGACGATCGGTCATTGCACCAACAGTGATGATGTAGGGGACATTTCCGGGAACGCCAATGGTCATGGGGTCGGGGCCGCCATTGCCGGCCGAGGCCACGACGACGATGCCAGCCTGCCAGGCGGCCATCACGGCCTGGTTCAGGGGGTCGTCCCAGTAGTACGACACCGGCGTGGCACTGAACGACATGTTCAAGACCCGGATGCCATAGCGATCCTTGTTTTGCACCGCCCAGTCGATACCGCGTATGACATCGGAGTAGAAGCCGGAGCCGTCGCCGCCGAAGGCTCGAATCGTCACCAGATCGGCACCTGGGGCTACACCGTTGTACTTGCCATCGGATGTGGACTTGGCACTCAGCGCCGCGCTGATGAGGTGACTACCGTGGCCCATGACGTCTTGACCGGTCTGACCGAAGAACGGGTCACCATACTCGTTGAGATAGTCGCCGGTGGCACTGTACTGGGCGAGATAGCGCCACTGACTGTCGGCGTTGTAGTGGATGGTGCTCGACACCAGCGAGTTGCCCGTGTCGAGGAAGACCACCGTGACGCCACGACCGGTGATGCCCTCGGAGTGCAGCTGGTCGGCGCCAATCAGCGAGGGGTAATGGGTCGCCAGGGTGGGGTGGCTGTCCTCGAGCACGCCCGCGGCCGCATATTCGAGGGTGCAACCGTCGGCAAAGTCCAGTTCGATGGTGTACTTCCCGGGATCCGACACCGCTGTGCTCTCGAACTCGAACTTCAGGACCTCCGAGTCTTGTCCCGCCAGTTCGCGATCGCCCTCAGAGCCTCTCCAACCCGAATCTATCGTAGCGGTCGGTGCCAGGATCAGGCCCTGAAAAATGTCCGAGCCGAACTTGACCTTCTTCAAGCCCTTGGCGTTACCCGGCCAGATGATCTGAATGCGCTCCAGGCGCGCTGCCGTGGCACCATTGTTCGTCAGGGTCCATTCGACTTTGTTCTTGTCGAAGTCGAGAGTGTTCTCACCGCTCACGAGGCACTCGGTCGGCGGTGGACGATCACTGCTCTCATCACCTGCGCTACCGTCGTCTCCACCCCCATCGCTACCGGCCGGGTCGAATCCTACCGAGCAGCCCTGGGCGAAGCCGACTGAGAACGAATAGATCCCGGGATCGACGATGGCGTTGCTCTCGAACTCGAAGAAGATCTCGTCCGTGGCACCGGGCGCGATCTGCCTGCGGCTGGTGTCGCTCCGCCAGCCGGAAGTGATCGTGGCTGAAGGTGGAACCTGGGCTTCCGTGTAGATGTCCGAACCGCGCACTTTGACTTTCTTGAGCTTGCGCATGCCGTCAGGCCAGCTGACTTCGATCGAGTCGATCAGGGCGGTTTCGCCACCGGCATTGGTGAGATACCAGCGAACCTTCCTGCCGTCGAAGACCAGGTCTGAGCTGCCGACCACTGTGCAAGTGGTAGAAGCGACCTGTATTGAAGAGTCGGGGAATACCCGAGTGAAGGCAGTCATCGCCTCGAGATCAGCGACCTGAGTCGCTGACAGAGTCGCAGCCACTGCGCCGATGATCTCCAGTTCGTGGGTGGCTTGGCCACCTACCTGCTCGACCGCCGATCGGGCGGCATCGAGATTGCTGCCCTGGACAATGTAGCGGCCAGCCGTTGATGGGCTGTCAGCCAGGAGCGCCTGCGGTTGCAAGGCCGCGGTTGCGCAGAGCATGACGAAGAGGCCCAGGGCTGAGGTCAAACAAATCCTCGTTGAGCGGAACATGAAGCTACCTCCGGTTTCAAACTCGTGGACAGAGAGCGACTGATCGTTCATCCTGACTATTCCTGCTCGACCCAGAGGTTGACGGCGGCGGACTCGGTTAAAGCATCCGACCAGACGAAGCCATCCGACCAGACGAAGCCGTCGGACCACACAAAGCCGTCAGACCAGACGAAGCCGTCGGACCAGACGAAGCCGTCGGACCAGACAAAGCCGTCAGACCAGACGAAGCCGTCGGACCAGACGAAGCCGTCGGACCAGACAAAGCCGTCGTGGCCGACGATGTAGTAGGAGCCGTCTTCGGCTTGGCGAGCCAGGCCGGCGTAGTGCTCGGTGCCAGCCAAATCCCTATCGATGTCGAGACCCTGGTTGGCGCAGCTGCCGACAGTGGAGTTGATGGCGTCGAACGCATTGGCCAGGCCGGCTCCCTGTTGGAAGATCGAGTACGCCAAGCCGCCCGCGTCATCGACGGCCGGATGGGCCGAAGCCATAAGCCGGCACTTGACCTCGTCCGGAGTCAGGGACGGGTCGGCCTGGAGCATCAAAGCGGCAATGCCGGAGACGATGGCCGTCGCCTGCGAGGTGCCCGACATGACGAAGTAGAAGCCCCCGTCGTGGTATTCCGGGTGGTAGAAGGCGGTCATGGAGAGGAATCCCATGGTCGAAAGTACGTGACCACCGGGAGCGACGATCTCGGGTTTGATGAAGGCCTCGACGGTCGGGCCGGTCGACGAGAACGAAGCCAGGACGTCATCTTCGGGGTTGTTGGGGGAGAGGTTGTCGGACATTGCCCCGACCGTAATGATGTAAGGCACGTTCCCGGGTACGCCGATGGTCATGGGATCGGGTCCCGTGTTGCCAGCCGAGGCAACGACCACGATACCGGCCTGCCAGGCAGCCATGACGGCCTGGTTGAGTGGATCGTCCCAGTAGTAGGAGTGGGGCGGGGCGCTGAAGGAGAGGTTGAGCACCCGAATGCCGTAAGCGTCCTGATTGGCGACGATCCAGTCGATGCCACGGATGACGTCGGCATAGGTGCCCTGGCCGAGTGGATCGAACGCCCTGACGATGACGAGATCGGCTTCCGGGGCGATGCCGTAGTACCACCCCGACTCCGAGTTCCTCTCACTGTTGACTGCGAGTCCGGCGACGTGGGCGCCGTGACCGTGCCAATCAGTCACGTCCTTCCCCTTCTTTTCCTTGCCGGCGATCGCATCATAATGGGCCAGAAGGCGGGATCGTCCTTGGCCATCGTTGAGCAAGCCTGGATGAGGGATCGAACCCGAATCGAGGACCGCGACTGTCACTCCGTAGCCTGCAATTCCCACATCGTGAACCTGGGTCGCGCCGACGCGGTCGACGTGTGTCGGTGGACTTGCGAGCATGAGGCGGGACCAATCGTCGAAATGGTCGTCGCTGTCGTCGGCGGGTGGCTCGACCACGTCAGTTGGATCATCACCGCTACCGTCCTTCTTGTTGTTGCCCTTCTTGCCTCCACGTCTTCCGCTGGTTTCGACCGACCGATCACCGTAGATTTTTAGCTCGGGGGCGAGCGCGGTGAGGCGTTCCTGCTGCGCGGCCGTCATCTCGGCACCAACAGCGCGAATGATGGCGAGCTCGTGGGTTACCTTGCCACCGACCTCGAGAACGAGCCGCTTGACGGTTTCAACGTTCGGGCCCTGTACGATGACCGACTGCGTCTCTGGCGAGGCATTAACAGCGAGCGCAACACCAGCGGCCAGAACAAGGCCCAGAAACAGGAGCGTGATTGTTTTATGCATTGTCAGTTCCCCTATCGAACAACTGACCGAAACCGAGGCCCGGGAGTCTGTCTTGATGCGAGTCATGGCGCGTCTCCTCGAGTCAGGCCTTCAGTCTCAGTTGTCGTCGCTCAGCACGACGTTGGCGGCATCGATGCCGAGCAGAGGATCATCGTCCTGCACAGAGTCGGACCACAGGAATCCGTCCGACCACATGAAGCCGTCAGACCACATGAAGCCATCGGACCACAGGAAGCCGTCACTCCAGAGGAAACCATCGGACCACAGGAAGCCGTCGCTCCAGAGGAAGCCATCGGACCACAGGAAGCCGTCACTCCAGAGAAAGCCGTCGGACCACAGAAAACCGGCGCTCCACTGATCGTCATACCAGGTCACGCTCGTGTCTTCCACCAGAATGACCGGGCCCTCGTCAGAGCGGGCCATCTTCGGGCTGGGCGATCTCTTGGTCTCGCCGTTGTCAGCCAGCGCCGCTGCGATGTCGAGAACGCCGGCACCCACGGCAGTGGGATCGCCAGGGATCTTCCGGGCCGAGCGCATCAGACGCGCCTTGACGCTGGCCGGGTTGAGGTAGGGCTCCTCGGACAACATCAGGGTAACGGCGCCAGAGACCATCGCTGCTGCCATGCTCGTTCCGGAGAGCTCGAAGTACTCGTCATCGGAACAGGAGCTGGTGCAGTACCTCCGGCGATCGGGAAGCTCACCCCAGAGTGCTCCGTGCTTCGCGGTCGGGGCGATGACCCGGTTACCCGGAGCGATCAGATCGGGCTTCAGGTAGTGGTCGAAGAGCGTCGGTCCTCGTGAAGAGTAGGTCGAGACATAGTCGTCTGAGAAGTCGGTGCCCGTACCGTTGTCGGTAATCGAGCCGACAGTGATGACCTTGGGCGAGTTGCCGGGACTGGTGATCGTGAAGTTGCCGTCTCGCCCGTAGTTTCCGGCGGAGCACACCACCACGATTCCGGCGTCCCAAACGGCCTCGACCGCTTGCACCAGGGGGTCGTTGGCCGCTTCCTCCTCGACCGCCTTGCCGAGAGACATGTTGACCACCTTGATATTCAAGAAAGAGCGGTACTTCAGAACCGCCTCCAGGCCGGTGAGGACGTCGGAGACGTAGCCGCGGCCGACCTCGTCGAGCACCCGGATGTCGACGATCTGCGCTTTTGGCGCGACGCCCAGATAGCCATAGGAGTAGCCACCCCTACCATTGATGGTCCCGGCGACATGGGTGCCGTGGCCCCAGGGGTCCTTGAGCTCTTCCAACTCCGTGCATTCATTGCCGTCCCGCTCTTCACACTCGTAGTACCGCGGGATGATGTTGATCCGGAAGTCGACATAGACATCGTCGTGATCGATTCCGGAATCCAGCACCGCGATCGCGAAGTCTCCGCTGGGCATGAGGATTCCATCGCCGTTGGCACCGGGCAGATTGGCAGTCTGCTTGGCCGCGAGCGAGGAGGTCTCAATGGGCGAGTCGATCGACACGAAGCGCACGCGGTTGCCCTGGGCCAGGCCGTGGAGTGATTTGGCAGGAACTCGCAGGGCCTTCATCTTGAAGTGCTGGTACTCGTGCTTCGTCTGTGCGTCCAGCGAAGCCGCATGAGCGTTCTCGGAATGGCCTGGAGGGGCGTCGTACTGGACGATGACGTCCACCATCTCCTTCCCGCCACGATCGGCTGCGACCTTGGCGACAGCGCTCAGCTTGGAACTGCCGTTGCCATTTCCGTTGTTCTTGGCGAGTACCGGTGTTGCGACGATCAAGAACACTGGCAGGAGGACTGCCAGAGTGATCGAGAGGACGCGTTGTCGATTTGCGTAATGCATGTCCTTCTCCCGTCGGATCTGGGTTGTGTGGCACGTATGGGTCATAAGCCGTTTCTTTCTCAATCCATCCAACGCTCGCTTTAAGAGCAACTGCCGTACCATTGAGACATGCGAATAGAGCACTCTCCGAACATGCAGCTTGAATGCTGCAATCTCGGGAGGGGCAGGCTGGTTGTCCGCGAAAACTGGCGGATCGAAGCCCCGGCCTTGCAGTGCAAGAACTGGCGGAAGCGCCGGATTTTGCGATGCCTGGAGAGGTGCTGGAAGACCTACTCAGCCGGGCGGGTAGAAGTCTGGGTCGAAGTCGGCTGAAGGGGCCGTGGAGGACCAGTTCGCGGTGGCAGACGACGCAGCGACTTGGGGAGCCTCTGACTGACTTGCTTCGAGCTCCGCCAGTCGCTTGCGGTAGGTGGGGTTGGAGACTGCCAGTAGAGCGGCCCCCGCACGAACGTTGTCGGGAAAGCGGGCCGCGATCTCCTCCAACAGAATCTGTTGAGTGAAGGTGATGAGATCCAGCCCCGATTCGCCGGTGCTGCCAACGAGCTGCGACAGGGTTGGTCGCACGTCCTCCCAGTCCGCAATCCGCGGCGAGAGTCCGGCGTAGATCTGATCCTTGGCCTTGCGCAGACGCCGGCGAAAGGTCGTTTCCGGCAGTCCGAGAATCGATGCAGCACGGCGGGCGACGCCGTGTGCCAGGGTGTCGGCTGCGACGAGCAGATCTTCATCGAGCCAGCGGCCGAGAGGCAGCATGGTGGGAGAGAGGCCGTTTTGAGCCGCGTAGACGAGCTCAGCCAGTTTCTCACGCAAATCGAGCAAGAGGGAATCGAGGTCCTGCGGGGTCTCTTCGGCGACTTCGAGGTTCGACCGGCTCGGGGTCGAGATCGATGCCCCCGGGGATGCCTGGGCGACATCTTCCGCGATGGGGGTCTCTCTCAGCGGCACAGACTCGGAATCGGCTGGCACTCCTGCGCTTCCTGCGACGGTGCTCGACGGTGAAGTCGAAGTCAGCCCGAGATCTTCTGGGCCGAGTTGACTACCTTCAGTGAGGATCACAGCCTGCATGATTCGATTCTGTAGCTCTCGGACGTTGCCAGGCCAGTTGTGACGGCTCAGCGCCGACGCCGCAGCGGAAGTGAGTCGACGAACGTTCTTCTGGTATTGCACAGAGAAGATCTCGAGGAAGTGGTTGGCGAGATGAAGAATGTCGTCGGGGCGTTCGCTCAACGGCGGCACCGCTAGGTGGATGACGTTCAAGCGGTAGTAGAGATCTTCTCGAAACCGGCCGGTGGCCACCTCTTCCTTTAGATCCCGATTGGTGGCCGCCAGGATGCGGACGTCGACTTTTTGCTGACGCGTACCGCCGACCCGGGTGAGCTGTTTTTCCTGCACGAAGCGCAGCATCTTGCTCTGCACCTCGAGAGGCAGCTCGCCGATCTCATCCAACAACACGGTGCCGTAGTTGGCCTCGGCCAGCCTTCCTGCGCGACGCGCCTGGGCTCCCGTGTAGGCGCCCTTCTCACTGCCGAAGAGCTCACTTTCGATCAGGGTCGTAGGGATCGCGCCGCAGTCGACGATCACGAAAGGCTGTCCCTGCCGAGTGCTGAGCTCGTGAACCGTTCGCGCCAGGAGCTCCTTGCCTGTTCCGCTGGCACCAGTGATCAGGATGGTGGCGTCTGTCAGCGCCACCCGGTGCGCGGTGGCGACAAGGGACTCCATCTGTGGCGAGCGGAACACGAGCTTGGCCTGCTGAAGTGCCTGCCTGAGCTCCTTGAGCTCGGCCCGCAGCATCCGTTTCTCCTGCTCCTGGCGACGGGTCTCGATCTCGGCCAGCCGTGTGCGGTCCATGGCGGTGGCAACCTGCGAGCCCAGGGCTCGGAAGAAGATCAGATCCGAGGCGTCTAGGCTCAGGGCGTCGGCGCGTCCGTCCAAGTAAAGGCAGCCGAGGCAGTCGTTGCCGGCGATGAGCGGCACCGCGCAGCAGCGGAGCTCTTGGTCGGAATCGGTGAGTTGGTGGGCCAGGGCGGTGCCCTCGGTAATTGTCGCCTTCATCAGGGCTCTCTGCTCGGCACTGAGATCGAGGGTCTCCAGACGAGTGGTCTGGTTGCCGGCTCCCGTGCTTCGAGTGAAACCGTGAAGCAAATTGAACTCGTCATCGAACGAGCGTGAGAAAAGGCCGACTCGCACTGGCTTGAAAGCCTCGTACAGCCGTTCTACGACCTGGGTGACAAGCTCGTCGAAGTCAGGATCGAGGGCGATGACGTTCACCGTGTCCCAGAGCAGCACCATGTTGCGATAGTCGGTGTTCAGGTTACCGGTGAAGATCCCGCTCAGGCGGTCGATGCTGCCAGAGTCTTCGTCGCCGGCTCGATCGTCCCAGACCCTGACCTGATTGCCCCCTGAACGTTTGGCTGCACTGAGCGCGCGATCGGCTCGCTGTACCAGCTCCAGCAAACGGCTGGCACCCTCTCCTCCGCCTTTTGACGCGCCCAGTATTTGGCTGGCACCCTCTTCGGTGCCTGTTTCCCCGCTGCAGCCAATGCTGAAAGCCAGCTGTAGAGCACCATCGAGATAGGGTTCATCGGCAAGCGAGTGCCACAGCCGATCCGCGATCTCGTGCGCGTCGCCGGGCGGGGTGTCGGGCAAGATCGCCGCAAAAATCACACCGCCGTATCTCGAAACCAGATCTTCGGACCGGAGGGTCATGCGAAGTCGGTCGCTGATCTCGCGCACACAGCGGTCACCCTCGTCGCGGCCGATCTGCTCGTTGACAGCGAAGAAATCATCCGGATTGATCATCAGAAGCGACAGCGGGCGGCTCTCGCTTTGGGCTCGCTCCAACTCTTGCGACAGGACGGCCTGAAACTCCCGGCGGTCGGCGAGACCGGTAAGCGGGTCCTTGAGAAGAGCGGTCGCCTGAACGGTGTGGCTGGCGAGGGCTCCGCCGAGGGCAAAGAGCCAACTCCACCAGGAGCCGATGTCGGTGCTTTGGTCTAGTCTTGACAGGAAGTCGATTTGCGCCAGGCGGTCCGGGGCGAGGCCTTGGCCAGGAGGAAATCGTAAACCCAGCCAGGCACCGGCGGCCGCCGCTTTGGACTTTTCGCCTGAGTCACTGCGACGACGAGAGGCTTGCGGGGAGGCGGAGTCAGGGAGGAGCCACGACATCTCGTCCGACGGCAGTGCGATGAGCTCCCCGTCCGCAATCGAACTGGGGATGCAGACGGGGTAGCCATCGGTCTCGAGTTGCAGAGCGTTGGGGTCCAGCATCTGCAGGAAATTCTCCGCCGATTCGTCGTCCTTGAGCTCGGGGACCGGCTCCTGATCTCCATCATGAAGAAGCGCGGGGCGAGCCGGGCGGGTTTTGATTCCAGGAATGTAAAGCGAAACGCAGCCAGCGCCGGTAAGGATGCGAATCCCCTGAATGAACCGATTGAGAAGTTTGGAGCCTTGCATTGGCACGTTGAACTGGGCTGCGGCGAATTCCTGGTTTCATCCGCCGCATTTTCGGTGTCTTTGAGCCGACTCAAGGATAAGCGGTGGCGGCGACGCTCGCTGTGAACTGGGCCACTCGCCACAGAGGTGCCAGCCGAATCCGCAAGATCTAGAGTGTGAAGTGCGTCCTTTGAGTTGTGCCTAGGAGATTGAGATTCATCCCCGGAGGAGGAGCTCTGGTCGAGGTGACCTGTCGGACAATACAGGGCCGGTTTCTGCTCAAGCCGAGCGAGGAGCTGAAGTCCATCATCATCGGGGTCCTGGCACGCGCCCAGAAACTCTTCCCAGTCGATCTTCATGCCTTTGTTTTCCTCTCCAATCACTACCACCTTCTCCTGAGCGTGGAGAACGCGCTGCAAATGGCTAGGTTCATGAACTACCTCAACTCGAATCTGGCGCGAGAAGCCGGTCGACTGCATGGTTGGAAGGAGAAGTTTTGGGGTCGGCGCTACCATGCGATCGTGGTCAGTGAAGAAGAGGCGGCTCAGATAGATCGGCTTGGGTACCTTCTGGCCCATGGGTGCAAAGAGGGTCTGGTGGCCCGGCCTCGAGAGTGGCCTGGTGCGCACTGCGCAGAGGCGCTGGTAGAGGGTCAGGACCCCCGGGGCCTGTGGTTCGATCGCACCCGGGAGCATGTGGCTCGATCGCGGGGAGAGAAGTTTGAACGCCTCGAACACGCGACGCCGGAAACGGTGCGGCTTGAGCCTTTGCCCTGTTGGCACAATCTTTCGAAGAAGAACTACCGCAGCCGAATTGGTGAGCTGGTCTCTCAGATCGAGGCGGAGACTGCAAATCGCCATGCGCGCAAGGGGACTCAGCCCCTGGGTGCGGCTGCGATCTTAGCCCAGGACCCTCACGGCCGACCCCCAGGCATGAAGAAGGCCTTGGCGCCGGCCTTTCATGCGGCCACGACGGAGGCTCGCCGAGAGCTCGTTGAGGCCTATGAATGGTTTGTGGGTGCCTATCGCAACGCTGCGGAGAAGCTGCGTGGTGATGACTTCAGAGCAAGTTTTCCCACCGGGAGCTTTCCTTCGCGGCTCCCCTTTGTTGGCTGGACGCCGGAACTGGTGCCCGGCTAGCGGAGGAGCCGCACCGCATCGAAAAAGACCACAGGGTGACAAGACGGAGGGCGGGAACTCGTGACGGAGGTCCCTAGAGATCCCCATGCGCTACTCGCCTAAGAAGACCTCTATTTTCCCCATTTGACGGGCCGGAGCCGAGTCGAATGTCCCACGACGTCACCTCGATTCGGTGACTAGGGCACCCGAGCGTGAAAGACGCATCGTCTTACGCGGCCTAGAGTCAGCCTAGAGTCAGAATCGGCTGGCACTCGATGCTGGGCAGCAGTGGTGCGAAAGGACTACTTTCGGTTGCAGTCGCTGTTCCACATCCAGTGGGTCGCCAACCACTGGCCATCAGGCTGCTTGCGCAGCACACCCAGGAACTTGCCGGAGTCATCAATCGGCTCGTCGAGCTCTTTCAAGGTGTAGGTCCATCGATAGTTGCAGCGCACGAAGGCCAAATCTCCGCAGCCGTCGAACTCCTGGGGCTTGAGACTGAAGTCGTGGACTCGGAAATTCATCTCCTCGACCCACTGGAGCCAGGCCTGACGGCCTTCCTTGGTGGCGTGTCTCGGAGGCATGGTGACGCAGCCCGGAGTCATCAGCTCTAAGAGGCTTCGCCAGTTGTTGGTTCGCTCTAACTGCTCCATTCGCGTCAAGTACGTGTCGATGGCGGTCCGGTCGATGGGAGACAGGATAGTGGCGTCCTCGGTTGGGGCCGTGGCGATGGGGTTCATGGCTTCCTCCGCTGCTAGGGGCTGCGGGGATCGCAGCTCCGATTCAAACCTTTGGCAGCTCGTCGATCAATGGTAGCTCTACAGAGGGCGAGGACCCCGGTGATCCGCAGCTTGTTGCCCCGGGCCCTGCCAGGGTTACCTTGGTCGAGGTACATATCAGCCTACTCCTGCCGACTGACAGGTGCAAATGGGGTTGTAGCAGGGGAGTGTGTGAGTCCAGCGCGAAAGACGCATCGCCTTGTGCGGCTTGGAGCCTGAATCGGCTGGCACCTGTGGAGGTACGGGAGACCCGCATTGGTTGTCAATTCTGCTAGGTTTCCCTGCGGAGGGCAGAAGTCATGCGAATCAGGGGCGTCCTGTTGGCAACTAGCGCTTTTCTGGGCACGGCGGCGATGGCTGCGCAGTCCAGTACCGATGCTCTGGCCGATCTCGTGAGGCAGGTCGACGAGCTGAAGATCGAGACTCGATCGATTGAGGAGTACGGGGAGGCTATCAAGGCCTACCGGAAGTTGTCGGATCGGCTCGCAGCGCTGGATCGAGAGGACTTGACCGACGATGACGCGATCGATGCACAGTTACTCGAAGCCCACCTCGAAACTCGACTCTTCGAGCTGGAGGAACTCCGCCTCCATGAGGTGGTGCCAGCCGATTATCTCGCGCTGTCGAAGACGAGTAGCTTGTTCCTTCGTCCTTGCGCCCAACCCGACAAGGCAGTGGCAGGCGCCCGCGATGAGCTACTGCGGCTACCCGAGATCCTGAACAACGCTCGTGCGAACTTGAAGCGCCCGGCTCGCACCTGGACAGAGAACGCCATCTACACGAGCTACTACGCCGAGCGGATGCTCGCAGAGATGTTGCCGACTGTGTGCGTCGATGATGCGGACCTGGAGCAGGGCTTCCTGACCGCGGGAGGCGAGGCGCTGGTAGCTGTCCGAGAGTTCTCGAGCTGGCTGGAGAGTGATCTTCTGCCGCGGTCTGACCGCTCGCCGAGCTGGCGCCCCGAGGAGATCGAGTTTTACCAGTTCATTCATGAAGGGCTCGACGAGTACGGCGTCGACGAGATGCTGAGAATCGCCGAAGCGGACGAGGCAGCGACCTGGGCCGAGATGGAGGCTCTGGCAGCCAGGATTCATCCTTCAGGCGATCTCCGCATCGTTTGGGAGCTCATGAAGGAGGAGGCTCCTCCCTGGCCCGAGGTTCGACCGATGGCAGAGCGGTATGTCGTACTGGCCGATGCGTGGCTTCGGGGTCCTGGATCCCACATCGTCGACATACCCGAGGAGTTCGACTACGGGGTGCAAACGACCTCGCCAATGGGACGGCGGATCTTGTCGTTCGGGGGAGCTTCCTACGGTCCGACCATCGCAGGTCGAATCTCCGGATACTACGTGCTGACTCCCCTGGAGGATCGCCTGACGGACGAGGAGCGACTGAGTCGACTGAAGTCGTACAACCCCTACTGGACGCACGTCATCTCTTACCACGAGTGGGTCGGGCACAACGTGCAGCGCGCCATCGCGGAGGAGCACCTCGAGCGTCCGATGCGGCGGCTCTACCAATCGATCTACCTGAGCCAGGCCTGGTCGTTCTATCTCGAGAAGCTCTTCGAGGACGAGGGCTACTACGAGGCAGTTCTCCCTCATATGGAGGCACTCAAGACCCGAATGGCTCGTCTCCAGATGAGGATGTGGCGTGTCCAGCGGATCCTTACCAAGCTTCGCATGGCCAAGGGCGAGATGAGCTTCGAGCAAGCGGTGGAGGCCTACATCGAGAAGATCGGGATGGAATCGACGAATGCCTTTATCGAGGTGCAGCGCGACTCACAGAATCCCTCACCTCCAGGCCGGGAGATCATCGGGGAGATGGTGATTCTCGAGATGCGAGAGGAGTACCAACGCCGCTTTGGTGACCACTACAGCCTCAAGAACTTCCACGAGGCCCTACTCAGCTACGGGGAGCTCCCGCTGCCCGTGATTCGGCGCTTGATGTTCGGGGACGTGTAGGGCCAGTGGATCGGACTTTCTTATAGCTATATCTGCATACACCAACAAGCTTGCTTCCCCTTCAGCGAACGAAGATGCTACTGAACGAATGCTGACCTGTTGGTGATTGTTCTACTGGAGGATGCCTCCTATGAAAACCAGACATTGGATAGTCCTGTCGTTTCTGCTGGTCTTCGTTATCGCTTCATTGCAACTCGCCTGCAGCAGCGAGAGCAGCCCGACGGAACCAGCCTCACCGTCGATCGAAGCCGTGTCTCCAATTGAGTCGGGTGGGGACCTTGGCACACCTGAACAAGTCACCGGGCCTGCTGTGGATATCGAGAAGCTCACGAATGGCATCGATGCAGACGACGCACCCGGGCCGTCAGTCCCGATTGGTGACCCCGTCCAGTGGACCTACGTGGTCACGAACAACGGTAGTGTCGCGCTGACCAGCGTCGTGGTCGACGACGACCAGTTGGGTCCGATCGACTGCCCTGAAGGCGCTCTCCGGCCTGGTCAAACCATGACTTGCAGGGCAAGCGGTTTCGCAATCGAGGGTCTTTACCGCAACGAAGGTCGCGCCCGGGCTAGCGATGGCAACAACCGAGTCTCCGATATCGATGTCAGCCACTACACGGGCACAGACGATGCAGCGGCGGCCATCGAGATTCAGAAGTCGACCAACGGTGAGGACGCAGATGACGAGCCAGGTCCGATAGTCAACGTCGGTGATCCAGTCCAATGGTCCTACGTTGTGACCAACATCGGCAACGTGGAGATCGGCCAACTGACGGTCTCGGATCGTCCTGAAGGACCTGTGCCCTGTCGAAGTGACAACCTTGCTCCAGGTGAGTCGACGAACTGCGCCATCAACGGTATTGCCGAAGCGGGTCAGTACGCTAACCAGGCAACCGCCATGGCAGCATCACGAGTTGGCGAGGTCTCTGATACCGATTTGAGCCACTACTTCGGCTCAGTTCCGGATGTCGAGCTCGACAAGCTGACTGATGGTGGAGATGGCCTCGACCTCCCGATCGGATGCCCGGTGACCTGGACCTATGAGGTAACCAACACAGGCAACATAGACCTGAGTAACATCCGGGTTACTGACGACCACCAGGGAGCTGCCAGGTGCCCGAGCAGTTACCTGGAGCCACGCGATTCCATGACTTGCCAGATCACCGGCACCGTGACCGAAGGGTTCTATGACAATGTCGGTAAGGTCATGGCTAACGCCCCTGTGAACAATGAGGTGGAAGCCACCGATGGGAGCAGCTATACGGGTGTCGAGGTACCTCCCACCTGCGACGACGCCTATCCGAGCGTCGATATCCTCTGGCCGCCGAACCACAAGTTCGTCTCGATGGAGATTCGGGGTGTCGAGGATGCCTGTGGTAGGTCGACGACCATCACGATCGATAGCATTTTCCAGGATGAACCAACAAATGGTCTCGGTGATGGAGATACCTCGCCAGATGGCGCGGGTCTAGGCACCAGCACAGCGGAGCTGCGAGCCGAGCGATCCGGTACGGACAATGGTCGGGTCTACCACGTTGGATTCACCGCAACGGATGAGAGTGGATTTACCTGCCAGGGATTGGTGAAGGTTGGCGTCCCTCACGACAAGAAGGACACACCGATTGATGGAGGCCCACTTTTCGACTCCACGGGCGGGGCGTAGTCGATCTGGACTCTGATTGCTGGACGAATGGTCCGTTCAGGTCAGCTCTTCAGTGAGCCCGTAACAGCTCACTGGAAGCCCTTCCTGACCAAGGACTAGACGCAGAGGCTAGAATCCCCGAGTCGAGGCGGGGCGGTACTTTACTGTGTCTATGATTCCCACGCCGAAAGGTGTCGGTGACTTGACGGTCCAGGGCTGGGTCGTCTTTCTGGCCTATTTTGGTGCGGCAGCACTCTGTTATCGCGCGGCGGCCTCATGCTGGCGAGACCCGGGAGCGTCGAGTCGATTGTGCAGGGTCTGGATTACGCTTTCGGCAATCCTGGTGCTTCTCGGAGTCAACAAGCAGCTTGATTTCCACGTATGGCTCAACGTCTTCGGCCGCCAGCTCGCCGAGTCCGAAGGGTGGTATCAAAATCGCTGGATTGCCCAGGTGACTTTCTTCGGGGGCTTCGCGGTCGTCGTACTGACAGTCTGTCTGGTCTTGATCTGGCTGGGTTGGGGGAATCTGCGGTCACTCTCTGGTGCCCTTCTCGGCATGGCGGGTCTGGCCGCTTTTCTCTTGATCAGAGCGATCTCTTTCGACGTGCTGGACCTTCGGACCTATGTCGGTGGCATCAAGTTGCACGAGTTGCTGGAGATGGCAGGACTTCTCCTGATAGGTGTTTCGGCTACGTTGTACGCTACGAGGACTCGATCTGTAGGAGCTCCATGATGACCATCGAGGTGTCGACCGATCTCCGAGAGAGACTCCGGAGTCACTTCCCGGCATTGGCCAGCGGCACGGTGTTTCTGGAGAACGCGGGCGGCTCCCAGGTGCCCGTGCAGGTGGCCGATCGGATTAACAGCTATCTTCTAGAGAGCTACGTCCAGCTAGGCGCGGGCTACGAGCTCTCCAGGCGTAGCACCGACCTGGTGGGCGAGGCCCACGCCTTCGTTCGACTTCTCATGGGAGGAGAAGGTGGAGAAGTGATCCTGGGTGCTTCAGCTTCATCCTTGCTCCATATGCTGGCCGATTGCTATTCCAAGGTCCTGGAGTCCGGGCTGGAGGTGATCGTCGCCCAGACAGGCCACGAAGCCAACATCGGGCCTTGGACGAGGCTCGAGCGGTACGGTATCCAGACCCGCTGGTGGGAAATGGACCCCGAGAATTTCGCCTGCTCCTTGAACCAGCTCGAAGACCTCTTATCGGATCGTACAGCGTTGGTCGCATTCCCTCATGTGTCGAATCTCCTGGGCGAGATCGTGGACGTGCGTCGAATCACGGCTCTGGCTCATGACGCCGGGGCGCGAGTCGTGGTGGACGGGGTCGCCTTCGCGCCTCATCGTGCCATGCATGTCGCCGATTGGGGGGTCGACTGGTATGTGTATTCGACCTACAAGGTTTACGGCCCGCACATGGCAGCGCTTTGGGGTCACAGCGACGCACTGGGCGAGCTGACAGGGCCGAATCACTTCTTCATTCACGAGGTCCCCTATCAGTTCGAGCTAGGTGGCCCCTCTCATGAAGGTTGTGCCGGGCTTCTCGGCCTGGCTGACTACCTGAAGGTTGTGGCGGGACTGGACGGTACTGCCAGCTTGAGCCGATCGGAAATCGAACGGGCTTTCGAGGTGATGACCGCCTGCGAACAGCCACTTCAGGCCAGGCTCCTCGAGTATCTTGGCTCGAGGAAGGATGTGCGTATCGTGGGACCGGCCGGGGATAGCCCGACACGGGTCGGGACCATCAGCTTCGTGCATTCTGAGAAGAGCTCGAGGACCATCACCGAGGTGGTGGATCGATCGACGGTTGCCATCCGACATGGTCATATGTACGCCTACCGGCTTTGTCAAGCGCTCGACTTGGATCCTGACGATGGAGTGGTACGGGTGAGCCTTGTGCACTACAACACACCCGAAGAGATCGAGCGGCTCGTCGAAGTACTCGATCTCGCGCTCGGCTGAGTCCGACAACCCCCTGATCCTGCTTGGCGGTTTTTGCTCGCGGCGCCTGAGGCCCAGTAAGGTGGGTGTGTGAACTATTTCACTTTCGGGGCGGTTGAATTCAACCCATAATCGATCTCCGTTTCGAGAAACGAAGGGAGGAGTCGCCATGGTCGAACGGGTGGATTCGCGACAGCTCGAAGTCAATCGAAGGAACTTGCTCAAGACTCTGGGGCTGAGTGCTGCGGCCGCGGGAGCGGGTGTTGCTAGTACACCAGGGGCGGCCGAGGCAGCGGCTCTGGTGGGCCCGGCGATGCGCCGGGAAAGGAAGCCGGCTCGACCTACGCCCGCGCTGCCCGCCACGCCTCCCCTTCCAGTCATCGTATTGAATCGGATGGGATTCGGCCCGAGGCCGGGCGACCGAGCGGCTTTCAATGCTCTGGGCTCTACACCGCAGGAGCGGCTCGAGGTATACGTGGCTCAGCAGCTGGATCCGTCCTCGATCGACGACAGTGATCTCGAGGCCAAGATCGCGAGTGCCAACTACGATTCGGTGGATCTGAGCTCCAATCCCGACATCTATCTCCAGACTCTGTGGGCCTGGTACATCAATGATGATGGGGCACCAGATGGCCGCGACTCTTCGTGGATTCCTCGGGAGGAGTTGGTGCGCGCCACCTTCATGCGCGCCATGTACTCGAAACGGCAACTGCTCGAGGTGTTGACCAGTTTCTGGCACGATCACTTCAACGTCTATGCGGATCGGTCTTCCTGGGTTCAGGCCACCCTGCCGCATCTGGACCTTCAGCTGCGAACGCACGCTCTGGGCAACTTCAGGACCATGTTGCAGAAGGTTGCCAGGAGTCCAGCCATGCTGCATTACCTGGACAACTACACCAGCTCGAATGGTGGTCCGAACGAGAACTACAGCCGCGAGCTGTTCGAGCTTCACACCATGGGAGCCGAAAACTACTTCGGTGTCATGCCGCAGAGCCAAGTACCGACCGACAGCACCGGACGCCCCCTGGGTTATGTGGACGCCGATGTTTTTGAAACCACTCGGT
Organism: Thermoanaerobaculia bacterium; assembly: GCA_049664225.1. Classification (GTDB taxonomy): domain Bacteria; phylum Acidobacteriota; class Thermoanaerobaculia; order Multivoradales; family JAHEKO01; genus JAUVRX01. The sequence goes on along the minus strand of JBATEX010000190.1, from coordinate 263,529 downwards.
GCTTCACTGGCTGGTCCTTTTCTTTTGGCAGCGAGGGGGATGGAGATACGGGTCTCTTCTACTACCGCTCCAGTTGGCACGATCGTTTCCAGAAATATGTTCTCGGCAACTTCCTGTCTGCGGACCAGACGGATTTGAAGGACGGGAAGGACGTGCTCGACTTTTTGGCATCGCATCCCGGAACCGGACGGTACATTGCTCGCAAGCTCTGCCGCAAGTTCATCGCGGACGACCCCCCGCAGAGCGTTGTTGATGCGGCCGCTGCAGTCTTTACTGACCAGTGGCAGGCTGCCGACCAGCTCGAGCAGGTAATGCGGACCATCTTGCTGTCAGAAGAGTTCAAGACCACCTGGGGCGAGAAGATCAAACGCCCGTTCGAGATCGCGGTGAGCGCCTTCCGAGCCGCGAACAGTCAGTTCATCCTGAGGATGGACCACTCCGACACCAGCAGTTTTCTGTGGCGCTACTCCGGCACCGGGCATTGGCCTTTTGGCTGGCCGGCGCCCGACGGATATCCGGACGTTCGCACAGCGTGGAAGAGTATGACGCCGCGTGTGATGAGCTGGAGGATGTGCGCCTGGCTGGTCGACTTCTACAACGACAACGACCAGCCCTATCTGAATATCGTGGGTCGGACACCGGATTCGGCCCGCTCGGCCAATGAGCTGGCAGACTTCTGGATCGACCGGATTCTCAATCGGCCCATGGAGTCGGCGGAGCGGCAAGAGATCGTGGACTTCATGGCGCAAGGCTTCAACCCTGACTTCGACCTGGATTTCAGCGACGAGGACACGCTGGATCGATTGCGCTCGATGGTCGGGCTGATCCTCATGTCGCCCGACTTCCTGTGGCGGTAACGGCGACAGACAAGAGAGGAGCGTTCCAAGGCATGAGTACATCACGACGAGGGTTCATCACCGGCTGCTCAGCGGCTGTCGCGGCCTATGCAGGCACCAATTTCAACACTCTCGCATTTGGCGATCCCAGCTACAACGAGGAGATCCTGGTCACCCTGTTCCTGCGTGGCGGAATCGACGGTCTCAACATGGTGATGCCGATTTCCGGAGCGGATCGGGGACTTTACGAATCGGCGCGTCCCAACATTGCCGTTCCTACTACCGGCTCGAACGCGGCGCTCGCGCTTTCCAGCAAGCTCGGTCTGCATCCCGCGGGAGCAGACGGGCCGAGCGGTGCTCCTGCGACCTTTTACGATCTCTACCAGGAAGACAAGGTGGCGTTCGTCGTCGCTTGTGGCATGCACGAGGACAACCGTTCTCATTTCGACTCCATGAACTTCATGGAGCTCGGGACTCCGGGCACCCTGTCCACGGGGACGGGATGGCTGACCCGTCATCTACAGTCAGCCAACAACCTTCCTACTGAGATCATCATGCCAGCTCTGGCGGCCGGCAATCTCCAACAGAATTCATTGCGCGGCAGCATCGAAGCCATCAACATGAGCGATCCGGATAGTTTCTCCCTCAACGTAGGTCCGTGGGAGTGGAGAAGTGCCCAGAGAATGGCTCTCAGGCACCTCTACAACGGAACCAGTTGGCTCCATCAATCCGGAATCGAGACGTTGGACGCCGTCGACATCATCGAGCTCAATGGTGGCAGCGATGGCTACACTCCCGGCAACGGGGCGGTCTATCCCGGCGGCAACCTCGCAGAGCATCTTCAGACCGTAGCGCGCATGGTCAAGCTCGATCTCGGCCTGCGGGTTGCAACCGTCGATTTCGGCGGTTGGGACACGCACAACGGACAGGGTGATGACGGGGGCGGGTATTTCTACAATCACGCGGAAGAGCTCCTGAGCGCCTTGGCGGCTTTCTACACCGATCTGGACGGTTCCGGTAGCTCCAACTACACGCAGCGCCTGACGGTCGTTGTGATGAGCGAGTTCGGACGACGCCTCAGAGAAAACGACGATCGCGGTACCGATCACGGCCATGGGTGTTTCGTCCTGGTCCTGTCGGGGAATGCCCTGGGTGGGGTCAAGGGAACGTGGCCCGGCTTGGACAATGATCAGCTTTTCGACGGTGCCGACCTTGCGGTGACGACAGACTACCGGCGAGTCTTGAGTGAGATCCTGATTCGCCGGCTGGGGAATGCGAACCTGGGGGAGGTCTTTCCTGGCTATACGACCTATGAGCCCCTAGGAGTCGTGTCGGGGACAGATCTGCCGCCCATCTACGGCCCTGAGATCTTCGATAGCAGCTTCGAATCCGGCGATTTGGCGGATTGGTCGTCCGCCGTTCCCTGAGCAGAAGCCCAGCAGAGGAGATCACGGAGCCTATCCCGAAATCGAAACCGTGATGGCGCTGGAATGAGCTTCGCCGGTATCGGGCTCGGTTGCCGTGAATCTCAGTAGATAGTCGCCCGCCTCTAGAGGGCCGAGTCCCACGGTCGCAGCCCACTGAGCCATTGTGGGATCGGCCGCTGGCCTTCGCTCTCCGACGTTCAACGAGACTCCCTCGACCGGTTTGCCGTCGAGAGTCAGGAGTTCTGCCTTCATCTGCACCGAGTCCCCAAGGCCGTATCCGGCGAGAATCACTGGCGCACTCTGGCCGGACACCAGAACCGGTTTGACGGCTGGTATGAAGGGCTCTCCCTGAATCGTGAAGGGATAGTCGTGCGTGGTCTCCTCGGCACGCTGTCCACGGACGATCAGCCACTTTCCGGCTGGCTCGGGAAACATGGGCGCCAGGAGAACCGGTTCTTGCTGACTTGCATCCGGCACCCGGAACGGAAAGACCGACACGCCGGAGGTGCCTGTGGCCGCATTGCGAACCAGAGTCCTGGCTACGTAGCTTCCGGGTGGTAGCTCGAACTGATTCCAGAACTTGATTCCAGTCTCCTGGAAGGTCGGCCCCGCCTTGGCAACATCGATCCCGAGGGTCTGATTGAAGAAATCTCGAACCTGGCCATCCTCCGCAACGGCGTAGCCGTAGATCTCGACTGCGACCGTGGCACCCTGGTTCCCCTTCAGGAGGTCATCGCCACGAATCTCGATCAGTGTAGGTACGTAGGCCAGCTGTGACGCGATCTCGAACGGGGCGGCCAGGGCTGCTGTTCCGACTTGCCCGCTGGCATCTCCATAGAGTCGGGAAGCGGCGGAGAAGATCCGCTCCCTCTGCGAGATCTCGGAATAGGGCCTGGGAGCGAAGTAGCCTGGCCGATAGGCTAGCCGGGCGCCTTTTGGGCCGTCCTTCAGCTTGACCTTCAGTTTGTGGAACTCACCATCCAGCTTCAGGTCCCCAGCCTGGAAAGCCAGTAGGTAGGTGACGCTGGTGCGCTCCAGCATATTCTCCATGGCCACCGTCAGGTTGTTGAAGTTCTCGAAGAAATTCCCGCCGGTGGCGTCGGCCATCATGAAGAGCCCTTGCTTGTTCTCTCGGCGAGGCCGGACGTCGGCTCCGGCTCGCAGGCCGCCAATGTCGACCGCCTGGATCACGCAGTCAGCGCGCACGAACTCCTGCAGCATGGAACCGAGCGCGTTCTGGGTCGATGTGTCGCCGAAGCGTAGATTGCTGTCCACATCTTGATAGTCGCCGTATGCAGCTGCGTCGTTCTGTTTCTGGATCGCCTGCTGCTCCTCGCGTGTAGCGCCACCGCCCTGGCCAAGCACGATCGAGCTGTTGAAGCCCTCGGAGAGATAGACGAGGTACTTACGGCCATCGACGCTGCGCAGTAGCTCGGCGACCTCTGTCAGGGAGCTGGTCAGGGCCAGGATGTCGTTCCTGTCGCTGGCCCGTTGGGTCGAGGATTCCATTCGCGTGACCGCCTCGCGAACCTCGGCTTCGACATCGATGCCACGGCCGTCAGCGCCTCCGCTGCTGGTGGTCCCCCAGGACTCTGGCATGTCCGCGAAAGTCAGTCCCAATGGGTCGCGGCGAGACTCGACCAGCTGAGGTAGGCCCAGCGTATCGATCGCCACCTCCACCTGGCTGCGATCCGAGGTGAAACCGAGAATCAGCTTGGAGCCGCTAGAGGCGGAGTAGGTTGCTACTCCCACCAGGTCGGTGGGATTGAGGCCGGTCGCGACGAGCTCCTTGGCCGCGTGGCGCGCGCGGACGATCGAGGCGGGATCCGAAAACGACAGATCGAAGAGGAGGAAAAAGTGGCGCTGAGCGGCAGCCGGAACTCGCCGCGTCTCCAGCGCCGGATTGCCACTGGAGAACGACAGGTCATAGGCATCGAAGCCGATCAAGTCCTGTCGCTTGCGACCGTCGAAAATCTCGAAATCATCGGCGGTCAGGCCTCGAACAGGCTTGCCATCCTTGGTGACCTGGACCGGGACCTCCACCACGATGACCTCAGTAACCTCGGCATGGCGAGCCTGCTGGGCAATCAGCGGGAGGGGGCTCACAAGGATCCAGCAGCTCGCGAAGAGAAGAAGGCTCCTCAGGTAGGTCGACGGTCTCGATTGTTCTCGCATCATGGTTTCCCGAGAGTAGGAGGTTGGAGGATAGGCGCGCTCGCGACAGTCACCTGCCAAGCGCTCCCTTGCCCCTATCACCCTATCAAGAATGGTCACGGCAGCGACCTTTCCAAGAGTCAAGGAGAAGAGAACAGATGTGGTGACTGCGAGCGTTGCTAGAAGGCGAGCCGTCTCCCGCCGAGGGTCTCATCAATACCTTTATAGTACTATAGTGCTATTGTAATATAAAAGTATGGTACTATAACGTTATTGCAAAGAAAGGTATGTGCACCCGTAGGGAGGAGGACTGCGCCGGATGACAGACCACCACCAGGAGCTCGAGAACGAGATTCGCAAACAGAGCCACTTGTTGGCACTCGCGTGGAGAAAGGGACAGGCATCCAAAGTGCTCGATGCTTTGGACGAGGTCGAGCCGATGGCCTGCTCGCTGATGGCCATCCTGATCCACGAGCACTTGACGCGCTGGTCTCCCTACGATTGCCGATGGCCCATGGGCTTCTGGAGAGCAGTGCTGGATCGGTCGATGATGGGCATCGCGGGCCGGCAGGTGGAGGCTTTGGGCACGCAGTACCGCGAACGATTCGGTACCGACCCACCGCCGATGAGAAGGTCGGAAACCAGTCAGCATGACCCAGAGGAGTCCACCCGCAAGGTCGCGTATCAGGCGGAGACGATCCGCCGAGCGCTGGAGACAGGTGCGCCGCTGGTGCCCCCCCGACCGCCGGAAAGAGCACCAGACCAGTTCCTCAGACGGAGTCAGGAGGGAGCTCGATGACTTCGATGGAACCTCAGTTCGATGGCATCGTGGCGGGCATCGAGAAGGACCCGGAGTGCGGGCCAGTCCTGCACCGGGTGGTGAAGGACTATCCGGATGAGCTGGCCATGAAGATCCTCACGACAGCCATGCGACGTGGTGTGATCACGGCAAGCGAGGCATTCGACGTCGTGCGCGATGGCGAGCTCGATCTCGAGCGGACCGTCGAAGCGGTGGCGATGCTGGCTTCTCGGCGGGGTTGGCTGACTGAAGAAGTTGTCTTGGAGGCGTTGGGCGCCCACTCTGAATCGGTGTAGGTGCGAGGGAGCCATGCGCCACGGCTACTCGGGTGTCGTCGGTCTGTGCTTGCCGACGTCTCTCAGGTGAGCGTGGACCTAGGCGAGGAAAGAGTCTTGAGCCCTGTAAAACAGAGCAAGAATCCTGGTGATGCCGCACGTGCCAAGGGTGGCAGACCCAGAAAGGGGTCGAGACTGGGTCCGCGAGGAGGAGAGACCACGGTCACCCCTGGTGGACTGACGAGGATCAGTGCCTATCTCGACGGAGTGGAGCGAGCCGCGGTACGCCGAAAGGCGTTCGAGGATGACCGGAGTATCAGTGACGTGATCCGATCGGCGCTGCGTTCCTACCTCGGAATCGAGTGATCCGACACGGCCAGGCAGCGCGGTCGCCGGTTCGCAGGCCTCGAGCCACAAGCTTGGCGGCTAGGTGCTTCAACCGAGCGAGGCGCCGCAATATCGACAGTAGACCGCATCCGAGGCGTGTCCTTCTGCACCGCAGTCAGGGCACGCGTCAGTGCGCACCGAGTGCTTGACGGCGCTTGCCAACTCCACCGTCACGATCCCAGTCGGTACCGCGATAATGGCGTAGCCGAGAAGCATCACTCCCGAGGCCAGGACTTTGCCCGCTATGGTCTGCGGAGCGATGTCTCCGTAACCGACAGTGGTCATGGTGACTATCGTCCAGTAGATGGCCAGTGGAATGTTGTCGAACCCGTTCTCGGATCCCTCGAGCAGGTACATGAAGGCGCCGATGATCACAACGAGCGTCAGCACCACACCCAGGAAGACCACGATCTTGTAACCGCTGGCCCGTAGGGCGGCCTTCAGCATGCGCGCCTCACCTACGAAGTGGGCGAGCTTGAGGACGCGAAAGACCCGCAACAGGCGCAGTGCCCGGATGACCAGCAGTGACTGGGACCCAGCGATGAAGAAACTCAAGTAGCTCGGCAAGATCGCCAGGAGATCGACGATCCCGAAGAAGCTGATGGCGTATTTCCAGGGATGCCTGACTGAGAGCAGCCTGAGGACATACTCAATAGTGAAGAGGATCGTGAAGATCCACTCGAGGATCCGAAGTTGGGGACCATACTGAGCGCGAACCTCCGTAACGCTCTCGAGGCAGACAGCGATGATGCTGAGGACGATGGCGACGAGTAGGGAAACATCGAAGGCCTTGCCAACCGGAGTCTCGGCTTCGAAGATGACCTCGTGCAGTCTGGCCCGCCATGCAGACAGCTGAGAGGATTCCTCGGGCATTGCCCGTTCAGTATCGCACCTCCGATCTGGACGTCCATCAGGCATCAGGCAAGAACCGAGCTGAGAGTCTCGAGGCTTATCTTCGCACCGCTGAGCACGAGAACGGTTCGCCTTCCACGGAAGTGCTCGATCTGCTGCAGAAAGGCGGCGACCGAGAGAGCCGCGGCGCCCTCGATGAGCAGGTGGTGTTTCTCGAGAACGTGGCGGATGGCCTGTCGAATCTCCTCCTCGCTGACGAGAACGAATCGGTCGACATGCTGTTGGCAGATGGGGAACGTGATGGCGTCACTTTCGATTCCACCCGCCGCTCCATCCGCCAGGGTCGGTTGGGAATCCAGCTCCAGGAGCTTTCCTGCTTGGATCGAATGGTGCATCACCGCGGAGTTCGTCGGTTGGCAACCGATTATCTCGGTCTCAGGGTGTTCGGCTTTGAATACTCCGGCGATTCCCGAGATCAAACCACCCCCCCCCACGGGAACGACGACGACCTCAACGTCCCCGAGTTGGCGTTCAATCTCCAGGGCCACAGTTCCCTGGCCGGCGATGATCTGGAGGTCGTTGTACGGTGATACGTAGTAGCGGCTGCTTCCGTGCGCCACCTGTCGGGCTCGAATCTCGGCCTCGACACCGTCGTCACCGTGCAGCTCGAGGTTGGCCTCGAGCCGCTCGAGTGCGCCGAGCTTGGCTGCCGAGATCGTCTTCGGAACGTAGATCGTGCCTGGCCATCCGAAGGCGCGGAGCAGGTAGGCGACGGCGGATCCGTGGTTGCCAGTCGAAGCGGTGACGACTCCGTTTGCTCTTTCCCCTGAGCTCAGAGTCAGAAGCCGATTGGCAGCGCCACGCAGCTTGAAAGAGCCGGTAACCTGGAGGTTCTCCAGCTTGAGGTGCACTTCGCAGTCCGCTAGCTGGCTCAGCCAGGCAGACGACTCCAGCGGAGTCTCGCGAATGTAGCCCTGAATTCGGGTGTCGGCCTCGAGACTTTCGCGACGGATCTCTTCGACCGTCAATGCTCCTCGTCCATTCAATCTGCAAGCTCCTGCAAGCTCCAAAGTCCAGGAGTTGCTGCTCTCGGCCGAGCGATCAATCCTGGCCCGCGAATTCGGCCTTGGCGGCCTTGGAGGTAAGGGTTATCCGATTCGGCAGGTGGCTCCCACTCACCCAGACCGTATGCTGGCGGTCGAGGCTCTGCCGGAGATCCTCGACGGCCTGTTCGATGCGGCTGAACGAGGAGATATCTGTGGCCTTGCCCCATGAGGTATCGACCCTGACGGGACGGCGGCCCTCCGATACGGTGACGGCGGAAGGTCGTCCCGTCCACCAGACCCACCAGGGCACTCGCAGGTCTCGCAGGAAGTTCGTCACCTCATCGACCTGATACGCACTCGTGTCGGTCGCTTCATGCCCCAGGACGAGGATCACCGCTCTGGGTCGACCACCGGTGGCGGCTTCTAGTCCGGCCACTGCCAGGGCGTCGGTCACTCGCCTGGTGCCCAAGTCCGTGGGGACACTCACCCGCGTGAGTAGCCACGCCAGATCGCCATGCTCCGCTGTGAAGGGTTGCGAGAGGGTGAAGAGCTTCGACCCGTGGTCACCGCCCTCTGTCTTTCTGGCCTGTGGGAAGAGAAAAAGGACCTCCTCACCCTTGCGCAGAGCCGTGCGGCCTGCAGTCGCTCCTCCAATCACGGTGGCCAGTTCTCTCAGGGATTCCTTGGCAGTCTCGTCGATCACCATGACGATTCGGGCCGGAGAGCGCTCGATGCCCACGACCTCCATCGTGCTGCCGTCCTTTTCGAACCAGCCCTCCAATTCCTGAATCGAAGGCTGCGAACCGCGAGCAATCTCCAGCGCCAGGCCGGTCAAGTCGATTTCCGCCCCGAATCCCAATCGGGTTCCAAAGCTCAGTTCCGCCTCGTAGTGCGCCCCGTCCGGGAATTGGAGATCAGCTTCGAGCACGTGGAGCTTCGCTGGGTCGTATTCAGGCAAGCGAATGATACCGAGCCCGTCGTAGGGCACTTCGCGCCCATCGAAGCGGAGTCGAATCGAGTCGGCTTGATCGAACTCGATGTGCTTCCAGACCAACCTGGCGCTGTCCGGTCGCTGCGGGTCCTCACCCTCGAGCAGAAAGGCGACCTCAGCCCTGGATCGCGGCAGGTTGATCCATTGGATGGCCCTGCCCTGGACCTCGCCAGCTTTGTTCAGGGCCAGCGCCTCCAGCTTGTGAGGCGCCAGGCGGGGTCCCAGATCGCAGTCGAACGACCAGGGCTGGCCCGACTTGCGATCGATCTCGACCCCGTCCAATTGCAGGACGACGGCCGCCGGATCCCCCTCTACCAGAAGATCGACTTGCTTTGGGCCCAGTACCAAGCCGAGGAAGAGGGTCACAAAAGTGATCATGGCTGGTCAGCCTCTCTTGATACGGCTGCCAATGGCGATGATCGCGGCGAAGAAGATGCCGATGACCACGATCAGAATGACTTCTTGGAATCCGACCGGCAAGACTGGTCCCCCTCGTGAGTGCCCTCTGGAAATCAATTAGAGGCGGATGAGAATCCGCTTGTACCAGGGCACGCCCATGGCCTTGAGCTCTTGCCGCCTGTCGTGGAGAAGCTTCTTGTCCTGCTGGCGTGCCAGCTTTTGGAGAAACGCACTGCCTTCGGACTGGTGACAGTCTTTGTATTTCTTGCCACCGCCGCAGGGACAGGGATCATTTCTCCCGATCTTGGCTACGTGGCGCGGGGCAGGTGCGTTCGAGAAGCCAGGCCACACCACTTTCGAATGGTGCTTGATTCCTCGCCGGGACATAACGAGCTCCTTATCGTGCTCGGCAGCGAAAGTCAGATTCACCGCGCTGGGACCGGATAATGCTAACGCATTGCCGGGGTCTCCGGCGCGCCGGAGGAGGAATCGAGATTCCGCAGGCTGCTTGGGACTCGAAAAGGTCGGGTTCAGTCGCAGCCGATGCTCAAGCTGCGAGCATAGTCGAGCAGCATCTGTTGCAGGACGGTGGGTGCCTGATCGCTGGCGTCCTCGATCCAACGCGATGCAACGCGAACGTTGGCGCCGAAAGGAGCGCGACACTCGAATAGGTCGATGCGGCCGTGGGGAAGGCCATTGGGGCTGACGAACAAGGGCAAGCCGAAGTGCTCAGGGCTCTCGGAGATCCACAGACGACCAGCCGCCTCCTCGCTCGAGTCCTCGCTCACGAGACCTGATTCCAATAGAGCTTGCTTCATCGAGTCATCCTCCGTCATGGATTCGACCTCCCCAACTGAGAGGTAGGATAGTTGGGGATCACCGGTCGAGTCAGTGATCGTCGGCGCCAATTTGGATGCAGGATGCGCCAGGGCACTCAAGGTGTCGGAATCAGTCAACTTCCTGGTTCTCGAAGATCTTGCCGAGCCAGTAGGTCAACTCGGTCAGCTACATTCTACGCTAGATGCCGTGGGGCTCATGAATAATGCGGGCTAGGATGTCTCCTCAGCCATTCGTGCTTCTATCGAGTCGAGGCGTTCTTCGATCTGCTGAAGCTTGAAGAGGATCAAGACATGGGGGCTCTTCGGTCTGCCGGGGGCAGATCTGGCGATGCGACCCCCCCTGTTGTTTCACGGGATTCGTATGAACGTACCGTCATCTATCACGCCGTCGCTGACCAGGTAGACAGTAACGCCTGACAGTAGTTCCAACCCGGCTGCTTCACTCTTGCTCCGCAGGGCCGCGGCGTTGTGGAACCGAGTCTGAACGCCGGCGGTCTCGTAGAACAGCATTTCTCGAATGTGATCGTGGCCCGCCAGGGCCAGAGTCAGATCGCGCTGTCTCAAGACCGAGAGGGCCGATTCGGCATTCGACACCGTATGCCGAAAAGAGGTGAGTCCGTCGACCTCGATCAGAGTCGGGGCTGGCGATTCGTCAGTGTAGCCATGGAGAATGTCGCCAGCCGTGACGAAAGGTATGTGATTGAAGGCGACGACCGGTGTGCCCTCGGGAATCGCCGCGAGATCCTGCCGCAGCCACTCCAGCTGAGCGTCGTCGACGTGCCCGTAGTACCAGAGGTCAGCGATGTCCACCGTGTCCAGGCCGACGAAGTGAATGCCACCCGCGTTGAAGGAGTAGTAGGTCGGGCCGAGGAAGTGGCGATACATCGCCTTGCCGTAGAGCGGATGGTCGGGGCTGACGAGAGAAAGATGTCGTTCGATACCGAAGATCTCGTGATTGCCGGGTACGGTCCACACCGGAACGGAGAAAGCTTCGATCTCCCGTAGGAATATCTCGTAGTAGCTCGACGCTTCGGCTTCGTCCACTCGTAGGGCGTCGTGGACCAGGTCTCCGGTGATCAATACGAACGCCGGCTGCTGGCTGTCGACGATCTCGCGGAGCCGCCGAATCCTCGGCAGAGTCTCGTCGCGCAAATGGACATCTGAAGCGTGAACAAAGCGAAACGCGGAACCGTTTCGAGACCTGACCAGAGGAAAGTTCACCGCTGTTGTTCGAGCATCCAGTCCCACAGGCTGCCAGAAAGAAGTGGGTGACTGGAATCCATCAGGGGTGACAACGAAGACCACGCCTGCGCCAGTATCGGGGAGCTCGTACTCGCCTCCGTCGTTGGTCGTGACGACCGTTATCTGGTTCGAGACGCCGACGCCGGGTAGACCGGTCTCACCCTCATCTATGGCGCCATTGCCGTTCTCGTCGAGGTAGACCACTCCGGTGATTCTTCCTTGCTGTTGGGCTGAGGCCGAGGGTGCGGGAAGAAGCAACAGCAGTAGGCCCAGGGCGGCCGGGAGGGATCGATCAGTCCAATGTCTGGACAATCGCCTCGGCGAAGTCTCGAGTCGATACATGGTCCTCCCCCTCGAAGCAGTCTCTCCTCAAGATGCAACAAGCCCCCAGCTTTGAGGCTGGGGGCCGGTCAGCGCATCTACTTTTCGTTGGCTCGCGCTAACCCACCCCTCGGGTGGTAAGTAGCAGGAGGCCAAGCAAAGCGAGAAGCGTCACGAACGCGACGTCGAAGGTCCTCGGGGCGAGGTCGGGTAGGACAGCGGTCGCGGCTTCCCGGTTCGGCTTCAACACGTTGGGCGGACTGTACGCCAGGCGAACAACCGGAGTCAAGCTCTCGAGCGGAACGCAGCCGGGCTGCAGTTCCCGACGTGAAGGGAAAGACGAGCGCCGACTGGCACAGAAAGGAGAAGAAGCCACCCGGCGCTCAAGACCTCTTATCGAGGTACTTGGGTAGAGTAGTCGCAGCCTGCAGGCCGGAGAATGGCCTCCGGCGCCAAGATGTTTGCCCTCCGCGCCAGGCTTCCGTGGGACTCTCAGGGCACGCTAGTGGCCCAGGCGGAGGTGTCGCCGGACTCGAATCCGTCGCCGAACATGCTCGCACCCAGCAGAATGCCGACCTCGAATCCGGTCGCCGTCTGGCTCTCGACCTCGATGACGATCTCGGCAGCGGGATCGACGAACATCTCTCCGACCCTCCACATGACTCCTTCGGTATCGGTCCAGTTGGCGGGTGGATCGTCGGCATCGACGGCCCACGAGGGCTCGGATCGCCCGGTATACACCTCGTGAATGATGATCATCCGGTCGCCAGCACCGTTGCCCGGAAGCTCGGCCTCGTAGTTACCAACCGCCTCCCTGACCTCCACCGTGTAGTAGTGGCTGCTGCTGCCGCCGATGGGGATCCTTGCCATCCGATAGGTGGTGGTGGTGGCGCGGCCCAGGGGGTCGATGGTGACCCGGAAGAAGCCCTGGCCCGGTACCACGAAGATCTCACTGCCATCGAGCCATCCGAGCCTGCTCTTGTGGTAGGAGTTCACGTGCTTGCCGAGAACGCCGTAGGCACCGCCGTCGACTGCATAGTGCCAGGCATCACTCATGACGTCCCACGGGCTGTCGTAGGGACTCGAGTCCCCGTCCGAGTTGTTGGCGTGTGGCAGCCCGAAGCCGTGACCCATCTCATGGGCGATTACAGCTTCATTCTGAAAAGCCCAGGGCGGGTCCCAAGTGGTCCGCCAGCTCTTACTGACTCCATCCAGGGTGGCCCAGCGGCTCCCTCCCCAGGCGCAGCAGTCCAGCCGGTCGTTGAACATCAGATTGATGCCCTCGTAGCCTCCGCTGTTCCCTAGAGAGAAATCGATGAAGGGATCAGCCGCCGCGGTGCAATCCTGGAAGAGCTGGCTCAGATTGGCGCTCGTGCCGCTACCCGGCGTGGGCACGTAGTAGGTGTGAGAATTGGGCAGGTTCTTCCAGTTCACCGCCGTGCTGCCGACGATATCGATGGCGTCGTAGGAGACTTCTCTCCAGTAGTGGTCGAGGCGCCCTGGTGCGTTGTCGTACATGCCCTGGAAGTAGCTGAGGTTCTCGGGTTCGGCCGTGATGTCGGAGAACTTGCATGCCAGCGTCACCCACGGCTTGGAGCCCAGGACAGCTTCGGTGGCAACTGACTCGGGCTGGTCGGGTGAGGGCAGGACACGCAGAGAGTCGGCGCGACGTTTGCCGAATCCAGGAGTGTCTTCGACGATGATCTCGACGAATCGCTGGTTGACGGCCATCAGGCCGCCAGCCTCCGCCAGGGACCTTTGGTCGATGACGATCTCGGTGGTCATGCCGTGCGCATCGGTGAGAAAGAACTCGAGATGCGAGGCCTCTTTGCTCTCTGGCCCAGGATCCCCCCAGACGACGCTCAGCCACCCGGTCATCGTTGCTGCCGAGAGCGGCGAAGCCATCTGCGAAGCCAGTGCCAGAATGCAGACAGCAAGTGCCACCCGGATCGGAGTCGAAGTCTGAGGAGTCCTGGACATGAGTACCTCCTAGAGGATCCTTGATCGAAGCGTTCCTGCCCGGCCAGTCAGGCGCTACATGACCTCGATCCAGAATAGCCGGGAGGGGCCGATGCCACTGTGACAGGTTCCACCATCGTCAGGATGGGTGTCCGGCCTTGTGCTGAAGGGTGGTTCCCATCGCTGGCTCCTGTTGGTATTGTCCTTTTTCTCTTGGAGACATGGATATGAACGATCAGAAACGACTCTTCGTCATGCTTTTGACGATCACCTTGACCTCGATGTCTTGCTCCGGGCCTTCCGACTCCGTCTCAACAGAAGGTGCGGCAGGTGCGGTAGCCACCGGCCATCACCCGGTCGTGGTGTTGCTGATGGACGGCGTCCGGGTCGACCACCAAGGCAGCTACGGTGCACGTCCAAGCTCGACGCCGAATTTGGATACGTTCGCCAGCGGAGCGGTCCGCTTCGACCGGGCCTTCGCCCAAACGCCCGACGCAGCCGCGTCGATGGCCTCGTTGCTCACCGGGCTCTACCCGACGACCCACGGTCTGGTCGAACCCGGAGATCGACTCGTCGAGGAGGCGGGCACTCTGCCCGAAGCCCTGGCCGGGGCGGGGTTGAAGACGGCGGCTTTTCTGACCAGTGGAGACGTCTTCGAGGGGCTAGGGTTGGAGCAGGGCTTCGATGTTTTCGAAACCGGGCCGCAAGCGCTCGACGGGGCACTCGAGTGGGCCGGACAGAACAGTGAAGCGGACTTCTTTCTGGTCGTCGAGGTAGGCACCGTTCCAAGCTCTGCGGTTGACGCAGACAACGCTGCCGAAACCTATACCGTGCAGGTCGAAGCTCTCGACAGACTGGCTGGTCGCGTTCTCGAAGGTCTCGACGCAGTTGGCTTGGCTGACAAGGCAACGATCGCCGTTGTGTCCCTTACCGGGTTCGAGCTGGGTGAGCACGGCGAAGTCGGCGATGCGTCGATCTACTCGCCGGAAACCCACGTCTCGATGGTTGTGAAGAGTCCCCGACTGCAAAATGTGCGTGCAGTCGACAAGATCGTGGAGGTGATCGATCTCGGCCCAACTCTTCTCGAACTGCTGGGCGAAGAGCCAGCGGCCGAGATCCAGGGTCGGAGTCTCGTGCCGGTCATCGAGGGAGCTGGAACGCCGCCCTATGTGGCCTTCGGCGAGTCGGCGGGAGTGGATGGACCGTGCTACGCGGCCCTGGGAGGGTACCGATTGGTCCAACAGGGCGTCGATGGCCCGAGCGAGCTCTACGTTCTGGCAGTCGATCCAGCAGAGCAGACGGATGTGGCTGCCTCTGATGAAAAGAGAGTCACGGTGCTCGAGGACCACCTTGGTGCTTGGAAGAAGATGGTCTCAGCCGCCTCCTTGGATCCCGAAAGACGGACCGAAGAGCTCGATGACGAGGCGCTCGAGCAACTCAAGAGTCTGGGCTACATCCAATAGGCTGCTCGAGAA
This sequence comes from Thermoanaerobaculia bacterium, assembly GCA_049664225.1. GTDB lineage: Bacteria > Acidobacteriota > Thermoanaerobaculia > Multivoradales > JAHEKO01 > JAUVRX01. Next base: position 248,527 of record JBATEX010000190.1, on the reverse strand, counting down.
CGCTGGCGCTCTTCCGTACTGTTCCTGGTGGTGAGGCGCTGGAAATCTCAGCTCCGGAAGATGGAGCTGCCCACCATCTGTGCGGGCTTCTCGATGCCGAAGAACTCCAGAATGCTGACCGGCAGGTCGAGGATCGACGGCTTGGCTCTGCTGACTTTGTGACTCGAAAACAGGCTTCCTGGGACCAGATCACGGGCCATGGAGTGATCGCCGCTCCAGGCCCAGGGGTTCAGGTCGATGGTCGCTCTGCCTGTCGCCCCGAGCACCGAGGGTGAGGAGTTGCGGTAGCCCGGGGTGTACCCGACGAGTAGCTCGGGCATCATTGGCGTGGCCTCTCCGACGTACATGTCATCTCGCCTGTAGACCTTGGCAACCGGCTGCTCTCCTGTGTCGGGATCGGCCACGGCTTGCAGCTCTTGGCTGATTCGAGCGGTGATCTCCGGCGCCTTCGCGGTGTCGACGATACCCTGGCCCTCGCGATTCTTCAGATTGAGGTAGAGACCGTTGAAGCCGACACCGTAGGCCACGGTCTGCTTCCAGTCGATGTCCGTGATGGCAGTCTCGTCCTTCTTGGCAGCGTCCGACTTGAGCGTGAGATAGCCGTTGTCGCGCAGCCAGGTGTTGAGGTGGAACTGGCGTCCGAACTGCGCGAACCCGTGATCCGAGCAGATCAGGACCAGCGTCTTGTCGTCGATGGCAGGCAGGACCTCGCCCACGATCTCGTCCATCCTCTCGTAAAGATAGGGAATCCAGGAGCCGAACCGCGCATCGGACTCTCCGTGCTTCGGATGGGAGACGTCCATGTTGCGCCAGAGCATGTGGGCGTCCTGGTCGGTGGACGAAACGTAGAAGTAGAACAAACCGTCCGAGAACCGCGACCACTGGTGATCAAACAGGGCCAGACGTTCTTCCAAAATCAACTCGGCCTGCTTGACGTATTCCTCGTCATTGAGGATCTGGTAGTCGAAGGCCTTGGTGTCGCAGGGCAGACCCTTGGTCCAGAACGAGCCGATGTCCCGCGCGATCTCCGCCCCGAACTCTTGTGGGTAGGTCACTGGTGCGGCCTGGTTGGCTGGATCGATGTTGATCGGCGTGGCGTAGAGCTGGAAATGGGGTCGGAGCTGTTTGACGAGAAAACGGACGATCCCGCTCGCCGACCCGAGAACCGGCAGGAGATCGAACTGCACCGGAACCCAGGGCGAGTACTCGCCCTGATTGAGAACTAGGGTCTCACCCTGAATCTCGATGCGGACGGCATCCTCCTTGGGGTCCAGGTAGACGGTGAAGGGTATCTTGACGTTGTCAGCGAACGGGTCCTGCGAGCCGGAAGGTGTCACCAGTGAGTTGACGGGTCCCAGCAGCTGGGCTCGGACGACATTCTGGTTGACATCGACGTACTGAACGGTGCCTCCGGAGATGTCCGGGTAGTGCTCGAAGGGATCCGAAGTCCAGTAGCTGAAGGAGCCGTAGGAGTCGATCAGATCCGGCGTTCCCATTCCTGCGATTCCCTTGGTGGCCGTCTCGTCAACCGGGAAGTTGGTCGGGATCTTCGAGATCCAGGCGGGGATGCCTTGCTCGGTTAGATAGGCCCAAAAAGGCTTGCCCTGTCGGAGATTGACCGGGCCGCCCCCTTTGATCGGCAGGTGCACATCGCCGAAGCTGATGGTTAGGTCCGGTGCCGTGTTCTCGTAGATCGAGAAGACCGGCATGTAGGTCTTTGGGTCGCGGGCAATGAAATCGGCGATACCGTGGCCGCCCGGAGTCATGCCCGTGATGAAGCTCGACCAGGCCACCGGACTCAACGCCGGCATGGTCGTGGCCAAAGGCAGAAATGAGCCCATCTCGGCCAGCTTCCTGAAATTCGGCGCCCGGCCAGTGTCCATCAGACCCTTGACGATCGTCGGGTCCAGGCCGTCGAAGCCGAGAACGATCACCTTTCGGCCATCGGCGGTGCTTCGACTGCAGGAGCTCGCGAAAGGAAAGCTCGCGGCGGCTGCACTGCCGGCCAGGAGCTGCACGAAGCGCCTGCGATCCATGGGCGAGAGGATGCGGTTGTGGTCGGTCATGTCAGTTTCCCTGGCGCGGAGCGATCAGAGATCACTCCAAGGAGAAGTCTAGCGATGCATGGGGGAGTTGAACAGGTCTCCAGTTCCCCAGGCCTAACCGATCTACGGCCCGCTGTTTTCTGCCACGGAGTTCCAAATTCTTCACAGACCCCCTGGATTGGCCCATGCTATGGTCGGTTTCCATGAGGAATTCAAGTGTCATTCTGCTTCTTCTCTTGGCGTTCTTGTGCCGGCCGGCGCCCGCACTTGCCTACCTCGACCCTGCTGCGGGTAGCCTGATCCTGCAGGTCATCCTGGGCGGAGTCGCGGGCCTCATCGTGCTTCTAAAACTCTACTGGCGACGGCTACGCGGATTCTTCGGGCTCGCCGAGGACGGCGACGATCAGAACGATCCGGCCTGAGGGCCAGCCGTTTCCAACGCCCGCGCACCTGAAAGCTCCGATGGCAGAGTACGATCCTGGTTCCTTTCGAGATCCGGAAAGCCGGGTGCTCGTGGGCGAAGGCAGAGTCTGTCGCGGACTGAGTGAGGCAGCATTGCTCGACTGGGAAGCTCTCGAAGCGACTCGGTTCTTCCCAAAGGCGATGGCAGAAGGACGAATCGTAGAGACCACCCGCACGCCCCCTGCAGAGATCCAAGACCTCATCCATGCGCCTGCCCAGGACTGGGCGGCGATTCTCGAACATCGAAGGGTTCCATTCCTCTCGTATCCGTATGAGTGGAGCTTTGGAATGCTGAAGGACGCTGCACTCTTACAGCTAGACCTCCTTCTGGATGCCCTCGGGGAGAATTTGATACTCAAGGATGCCTCTGCCTTCAACACCCAGTGGATCGGTTCTCGCCCGGTCTTCATCGATGTAGGGTCGTTCACGAGATTCGGACCTGGCGAGCCGTGGGAGGGGTACCGTCAGTTCTGCCAGATGTTTTTGTTTCCCCTCCAGCTCCAAGCCTACAAAGGCGTGGCCTTTCAGCCATGGTTGCGAGGCAGCATCGACGGGATCAGCCCAGAGGAGATGAGTCGGCTACTGTCAAAAAGAGACCTCCTTCGTGCTGGCGTCTTGCTGCACGTCGTGATGCAGGCCCGTCTGCAGAAACGCTATGGCGGCACAGACCGGAGCATTCGAGACGACCTTCGCAAGGGTGGGTTCAATACGGAGATGGTCCGCGCCACGGTCGTCCGGATGCGAAAGCTGGTGGCCGGCCTCGACTGGAAGGTCGGGAGATCGGAGTGGTCTGAGTACAGCGAGGAGCACAGCTACGACAACGAGGACTTTTCGCTAAAAGAGGACTTCGTCGCGAAAGTGGCCAGCCAACAGCGTTGGAGGCAGGTCTGGGACCTCGGGTGCAATACCGGGCACTTTTCAAGACTCGCCGCGCGGCACTCCGACTGTGTGATTGCGATGGACATCGATCACCTCGCTGTCGACAGGCTCTACCGGCAGCTACGCGCCGAGAACGAGGAGAAGATCCTGCCCCTTGTCATGAACCTGGCTCAGCCTTCGCCGGGTCTCGGCTGGCGGGGAGAGGAGCGTCGCAGCCTGCTGACCCGTGGCAAACCCGATCTGACGCTCTGCCTTGCGCTCATCCACCATCTCGTTCTCACGGCCACGATCCCTATCCCGGAGGTCCTCCGGTTCCTGGCTTCTCTCGGTGGAGACTTCGTTATCGAATTCCCGACTCGCGACGACCCGATGGTCGAGAAACTCCTGCTGCACAAGAGCCAAAAACACGAGGACTACAACCGGCAGGAGTTCGAGCGACATCTCTCCACAGTCTTCTCTGTCAACAAGTCCATAAAGATCGGCTCCGGAACCCGCTACCTGTACCACGCAACCGCAGACAGCTAGCCCGCATTATTCATGGCAGCGCGAGCAGGTTGTGGAAAGCGTCCGTCAGATCTGGCCAACCGCAAAGAGGAGTACCGGAGGCAACCTTGCAGGTTGTTGAGGAGCGACGAGTGAGGACGGCCTGAGATGGCGGGCGATCTCCGCTAGATGCCGTGGGGCTCATGAATAATGCGGGCTAGGCCTATCCATCGACGGCTTTCTCCTGCGGATCGAGAGTTCTCGTCGGGTCTGAAGCAGTTTCGCTGCCTTGACAGGTTACATTGTCACTCAGACCATGATGTGGGATCTTGATCGCCAGTGAAGGAGCGAGAGAGAGAGCCGATCCAGCAGCCACCCGGATGGAGGGGTGCGCTGCTCATGGCGGTGCTGACGGCATTCGCCATCAGCCAGCCGATCTTCGACCTGCTAGCCCGACATCCGCCCTTCCTGGTCGCTCACGGTGTTACAGGCGACGACACCTTGGGCTTGGTCCTGATTCTGGCTGTTGGCCTGCCTCTGATGGTGGGCCTGGTGTTCCTGGCGCCCGCCTGCTCTGAATCTCCGTGGGCGCGAGGCCTCTTTGCTGCCGGTCTCACCCTGCTGACCGCTTGCATCCTCCTGCCGGCCGTGACCGCTATTCTGCCCGGTTCCGGCACTCTGTCGGTGACAATGGCGTTCCTGCTGTCTGGGGCTCTGACCCTCGCATGGCACCGATGGGCTCCAGTGCGTCTGTTTCTCGGCCTGCTGACGCCCGCGCTGCTCGTCTTCCCTCTGGCATTCCTATGGCATCCGACTGTGCGTCACTTGATACGGCCGCTGGCGGCTCCGACCGAGCAGGTTGCGCTGCCCCCTGAGACGAAGATCGTCATCCTTGTTTTCGATGAGCTTCCAGTCACTTCGCTCATGACCCCCGAGCGAATAATCGACGCCGAGCTGTTTCCGAACTTCGCTGCCCTGGCCGGGCATGCAACCTGGTTTCGCCGCGCCTCGGCAGCCTACAGAACGACCACAGGGGCTGTCTTAGCCATGGTCACTGGCCTCTATCCGAAGCCCTCTGGTCAGCATCCCGATTCCGCGCTTGTCGACAACCTCTTCGCCTGGTTGGCTGGAGGAGCCCACTTGCAGGTTCATGAGGAGATCACCCGCCTGGCGCCGCCGAGCCCTCCAGGGCAGGATCATCCGGCGGCCGGGGCTCATTGGCCTACATTGGTCCAGGATCTAGGCGTGGTGTATCTGCATGTGCTCGCGCCGGCTCCCTGGCGTCGCCATCTGCCACCGATCGATACCAACTGGCGAGGATTTGTCCAGCCGAAGCGGAGTCGTGCACAGGGTCGCCAGGGTTCGCAGCGGGTCCGCGATTTTCGGTCATTCGTCGCCGCCATCGATGCCCGCGAGGGTCCGCAGCTGATCTTCTACCATACCCTCTTGCCCCACCAGCCCTGGGAGCTCCTGTCCACGACCCAGCGCTACAACGATCCCCGCTTGATCAGCGGATGGGTGATCGGACAGTCTCGCTGGGGCAATGACCCGCTGGATAGTGTGACTGCGTATCAGCGCCAACTAATGCAGACCCAGGCCTGCGACCGCCTCCTCGGAGAGCTCGTCGACCGCTTGGTTCAACTTGGCATCTACGATCAGTCTTTCCTGGTCGTTGTCGCCGACCATGGTGTGTCATTCCAACCTGATTCGATTCGACGCCCGACAGATCCGGACTTACTGGCGCGGGACGTGCTACCCGTGCCGATGTTGGTCAAGCGCCCAGGCCAGAAAGAAGGGGTGATCGACGATCGTCGCGCTCAGGCGATCGATCTGGTGCCCACGCTTGCCGACCATCTCGGCTTGAAGGTGCCGTGGCAACATGAGGGGCTCTCGCTCTTCGGAAGCCAAGAGCACGCTCCCCGGGACACCGCCCTGACTCGAGTCTTTGGCATCCAGGAGTCGGATCTCGGGCAAAGTCCTCAACAGCTCGAGGACGAGCTGCTGAGCTGGCGGACTCGTCACTTTGGTAGCGGCCTCGATGGCTTGCGCAGTGCCCTGGATCCGACGGGTCGGCTGATCGGCCAGCGCATCGACTCATTGGAAGTCCGTGAGTCCGAAGCCGGGAGCCAACCCTTGCTGCTACTCGAATCACCGACGCTCTTCGAGGAGGTCGATCCCGAAGGCCCCTTTGTGCCAGCGCACATCGTGGGTGAGCTGATTCTGCCACTAGAGGCAGGTGGGTCTACCGCAACATCGTCTGAGCGGCCATTGCTAGCGATCGCTGTCGAGGGAGTCATCCGAGCGATGACCTGGGGTGAGCCGCCAGAGGAGGGACGGTCCCGGTTCAGTATTGTGGCGCCGGAACCTGGGTTCCGCGCCGGCTTCAATCGGATCGAAGCGTTGAGAGTGCGGCTGAAAGAGGGGGGTGGATACGAGCTGACATCCGTCCGCACCACCAACTCGGCGGCGGTGTACCAAGACCAGCTAGGGAACGCGATAGTCCACCTGCCAAAGGGAGGCGACCGGTGGCTCGACGGCATCGACGTGCTGCAGCAGGCTGATATCGAGGTTCGCGATGATACCTTGCAGATCGATGCCCACGGTGCGGATCCGGCGCTGTTGCTGCCGCCCCTGCGTCTACCCGGTCTCCGCCGGCTAGTTCTCACGGTCGATATCACCGCACCCAGTGAGACGAAGCTGAGGTTCTTCTACAACACCGACGACTTCCCGGTAGTCCATCACAATAAGCGGAGCCTCGGGCACCTCCTTCGTGCTGGGCGAAACCAGGTTTTTCTCGAGGTATCAGTCGAGAACCTGACCGGCCGCCTGCGATTCGACCCGGGCTCTGCGCCGGGTGAGTATCAGTTGCACTCGTTGGCGGTCTACGAGCCATAGCGAGAGTCGCAGTGGTCGAGCCTCCAAGAACTGATCCACTTGGAGTGTTGGTTTTCGGCTCCTAGGGATCGGCGAAAGGAGGCCCGCAGAGGGGCGCTCAGGAGATGACTTCGCTAAGATGGGGTCGTGGCCAGAGAACCTGATGAGTTCGATCTCTTCGAGCTAGTCATGGCCGGGCTAACGGTGCTCGGTCTGATTCTCTGGCTTCTCTTCTAGGTCAGGTCAGCCGCAGGGTCGGTGATGGGCATCACCTGTTGGTCTGGTGAGAGATGGAGAGCGTTACAGCCGGAAAGGAGACTCGGCGTCGGGACTGCCGGAGGCAGGCCGGATGCTTTGCGTTGGGGCCCTCCCCCCTACCTCACTTCCTAAACTCGGTTTCTGGACATCTGCTCCGCAGAGGAGTAGCGTCTTAGCTACCTCGACAAAGGTAGACCTGGCCAAAGCCAGGGACACAAAGCCACGGGTCCTCATCTCTGACCAGGACCCAAGGACCGCCGGGCTGCCGAAGGGCTAGGAAGGACCTCCAGGCGGAGGAAGGAGGTTGGCATGAAGTGGACAGTGATCGTCCTGGTCATGAGCTTGGGCCTGGCCGGGTCGACGCAGGCGCAAGCCCCTGATCCGATCGGTGAGGAGTTCCAGGTCAACTCCTACACGACGAGCTGGCAGGTGTATCCCGCGGTGGCTGTCGAGCCCCAAGGCGATTTCGTGGTGGTCTGGATGAGCGACGGCTCGTACGGCACGGACACGAGCGGCTACAGCATCCAGGCGCAGCGCTACGGCGCCAACGGCGCACCCGTGGGGGGCGAGTTCCAGGTCAACGCCTACACGACGGGTGGCCAAGTGGGACCTGCAGTGGCTGTCGATCCCCAAGGCAATTTCGTGGTGGTCTGGACGAGCGACGGCTCGTACGGCACGGACACGAGCGACTGGAGCATCCAGGGCCAGCGCTACGACTCGGGCGGCGCACCCGTGGGGGACCAGTTCCAGGTCAACACCTACACGACGAGCTCCCAAAGGAGACCCGCGGTGGCGGCGGACGCCCAAGGCGGCTTCGTGGTGGTCTGGCGAAGCAACGGCTCGCACGGCACGGATACGAGCGACTGGAGCATCCAGGGCCAGCGCTATGACTCGGGCGGCGCACCCGTGGGGGGCGAGTTCCAGGTCAACGCCTACACGACAAGCTCCCAATTGAATCCCTCGGTGGCGGTCGGCGCCGACGGTGACTTTGTCGTAGTGTGGGACAGCGGTGGCTCCTTCGGGACGGACAACTCGTCAAGGAGCATTCAAGGTCAGCGGTTCTCGGTGTCAATCTTCTCCGACGGCTTCGAGTCGGGCGACACCTCGGTGTGGTCCAACACCGTACCGTAGCTAGCGCCCTGTCTTTTGCTCCTTCTAGCCGGGCCTCGCGGCCCGGCCTTTTCATGCATTGCACCGTTGCAAGTGCGTTGCAAGCACCCATGCACAGCACGGGACCTCTCTATTCGTTTCTTCCGTATACAGGGAGAGGCATCAAAAGAAAGAAACAAAGGAAGGTAAGGGGGCCGCAGACTTCTCGGCGGTGGCGCACTAGTGGCCAATCGGCAGGCGTGCCCTAGCAGTTGGCCGAGACCCTGAGAAACGGCCTCCGTTGCTAACCTATTGCTGACCCGGAGAAGTGGCCCGAAAGGGCGAGGCTGATCCCGCTAAGTTATTGATTCTTATGGAGCCGACGAGCGGACTCGAACCGCTGACCTGCTCATTACGAGTGAGCTGCTCTACCAGCTGAGCTACGTCGGCTCTGGGTGGGCTTACCGTTAGCCCGGAGGCACAAGATACTAGGCCATTCGAGAGCGGGGAGCAAGATCCATGTGCGACCGCCCTCAGGTCGGAGTCATGCGCGGTTCGGGTGCAGTTCGGTATGCTAGGCATGCGCACCATGAGCCAGGACCTGACCATCGCCGAGCGAGACAAGTCCGTTCGCAGCACTCTGATCTGGGTTCTGGTCCTCAATCTGCTGGTGGCCGCCGCCAAGCTGGTCGTCGGGTGGCTCAGCTCCAGCATCAGCATGGTCGCCGACGGCTTTCATTCCCTGACCGATGGTGCATCCAATGTAGTGGGTCTGGTTGGATTGTCAGTGGCCGGCCGGCCGCCGGATGACGACCACCCCTATGGCCACCGGAAGTTCGAGACCCTGGCGGCGCTGATGATCGGAGGCCTTCTCGCCTTGACGGCGTGGGAAGTGCTCAAGAGCTGTGTTGAACGGCTGAGAGTGGGCGGTTCACCCGAGGCATCGCCGCTGACGTTCTGGGTGATGGGGATAACCCTGCTGATCAACCTGGGTGTTTCTACCTGGGAGCGTCGGGAGGGGGTGCGTCTTCAGAGCGACCTGCTCAAGGCCGACGCGGCCCATACCGGCAGCGACGTCTACGCCTCGCTGGCGGTGATTGCGAGCCTGATCGCCGCCCGGATGGGCTTCCCTCAACTGGATCTAGTAGCAGCAGTTGTGATCACACTGGTGATTGCGCGAGCCGCGTTCCAGATTCTGAAGACGACCGGGATGCTCTTGGCGGACACGGCCATGCTGCCGGCGGCGGAGATTGCGTCGGTGGCGACCGAGGTGCCGGGCGTGCTCTCCGTGCACAAAATCCGTTCACGAGCGACCTCACGTGGGGGGTATGCGGATCTCCACGTGCAGGTCGATGGGAATCTGCAGCTCGACGATGCCCACGAGATCGGTCACCGGGTGGCGGACCGCCTCAAAGAAGAGCTGCACCTCGACGACGTGCTGGTGCACGTCGAGCCCCCCAGCCATCCGATTTGAATCTGGACTTGGAAGACGCTACTTCTTGAGTCGGGCGACAGCGCCTTCGAGGGACTTGAACTCCCGACCCTCTTCGTTTGTGGTGTATCCGACGACGGAGATCCGCCCTTCCTTCGACAGGTCCATCTCGACACGGCGATCGATGACGAAGCCCGTAGCGGGGTCGCGAAAAGAACCGCGAATCAGCAGTTTCTTGCTGTCCGGGTGGAACTTGCCAGTCTCGAGAAGCATCGCCGTCGAGGTGTTGTCGATGGTGAGTAGCTCGTACTGGGCGGCCTCGTTGTTGAAACCGATGAAACCGAGGGCTTCGAAGACTCCGCCGTCGGCCGAGCGAACGTAGACTTCCTCGCGCAGGTAGCGTCCACCAAGAACCCAATGCCTCTCGACAGTGGCGGTAATGGGAATCGGGTCCGATTCGGGACTGTCCCAGATCGATCCCTTGCCCTCCCAGGTTCCCACCAAGGCCTCGAGAACCTCGTGACCATCTCCCGGTTCCGCGAGGCCGGCTATCCAGGAGTCGAGATCCTCGTCGGATCGAGCCTCGGTGGCGGTAGCCGGCTGTTCCGCCGAGGCTGCACTGGAGACCGGAGCGGCGAGGAGTGGGGCAAGTAGCGTTATCGCGAGAATGACGAATCGGTGATTCATGATGGGCTCCTGGCTCTCCAGGGTGGAACAGAACTTACTTAGCGGTAGGAACGCTTCTGGGGCCGCGCTGCCCTTTTTCGAGACTTGTAGCGTTGCTGGCTCCTTGGGACACTCCGCTGTGAGCCGTGCGCCCGATGTCTGGTCGACTGTCGTTGCGCCCAGAGTGCGGCTGGCACACCGAAGAGGACCAGGACGCCGGTTACTTCGAGGAGCGAGAGGAGATACTGCCGGCGTGTCAGGTTCTCGGTCATCGAGAGTCGAGCTTACCGCAGATAGGTCTTCTTCAGGAGTTGTCAGGCACGCCCGTTGGCGGCGAGGCCGGTGGGGTCGGATCGACTCGACTCGATCAACCGGCCGCTGCGGCTGGCTGGGGCTCGAGCTCTGGCTGAACAGCATCGAGCTCGACGGAGACCAGGTTTGAAACGCCGCGCTCCTGCATGGTCACGCCGTACAGCAAGCTAGCGGCTTCCATGGTGAGCTTGTTGTGCGTGATCACGACGAACTGGGTATCGCCCGACATGGTCCTCAGCAGCTCGACAAAGCGCAGGGTGTTGATGTCATCCAGAGGTGCGTCGACCTCGTCGAGAATGCAGAATGGCGAGGGCTTGGCCTTGAAGAGGGAGAAGAGGAGAGCGATGGCAGTCAGGGCCTTTTCACCACCTGAGAGCAGCATGAGATTCTGCAGCCGCTTACCCGGAGGTCGGGCGACGATCTCGATGACCGTTTCCAACATGTCGTCCGGGTCGAGGAGGCGCATCTCCGCTTCACCGCCGCGGAACAGCTCCACGAAGGTCTCGCGAAAGTGCTGATTGACCGTCTCGAAGGTCTCCTTGAAACGTTGACTCGAGGTCTCGTTGATCTCTCGGATGGTCTCAGTCAGACGCTTCACGGAGGCCCGGACATCCGCCCGCTGCTCGGTGAGAAAGATGTGTCTCTCTGACTGCTCCTCGTACTCCTTGGCAGCCAACAGGTTGACAGGTCCGAGACGCTCGATTGCCTGCCGGCGACGGTCCAGATCGACCTCGAGCTCGTCGAGGTTCTCGGCTGGAGCTCCTACCTCCTCGGGCGGTGCCTCGTCGAACTCCTCCCGAAAGAGGCTCACCAGGTGCTCTGAGTCCTGTTTGACTGCGGCCTCACTCACCCTGACCTCGGAAGTCTCGGACCGAAGAGCATCCCGCTGCTCGCGCGTAACCTCGATCTGCTCTGCCAACTCGCGGACCCGCGCTCGATGCTCGTCGAGGCGATCCTGAGCGGCCAGCACGTCCTGCTGGGAGATGTCGCGATTCTCTAGCGCTTTCTGCAGGTCCAGTTCAGACTGCTTCATGGCATCCTGGATCTCGCGACCGCGGACGTCCAGGCTCGATTCCAGGTCCTGCCACTGATCGATCTGGTGGCGGTGCTGCTCGATTTCTCCGAGATAGCGGGTGATCTCGTCTTCGCTCGCTTCGAATCGCTGAGCTACCAGCTCGAGGCGGCCCCGACGGCTCACTCCCGAGGTGCGGGTCGTCTCGCGTTCCTGCCGGATCTGATCGACTTCTTTCTGGGCTTCATCGAAAGCGGTTTCCAGCTCTCCGTGACCGACCTCACCACGGTGAAGTCGCTCGGCCAGGAAGGCGGCGTCGTCGGCGACTTTGCCGATCTCCTGGCCAATGTCACCGAGCTCCTGCTGGAGTGTCCTGTGCTCTTCCTCGAGACGGTGCTTTCTGGCCGAGGCATCCCTGAGGCGCGCGTCGGCCACTGCGAGGGTCTGGCGAGCTTCGGAACTCTCGGCTTCGAGGCGACGAATCGAGTCCTCCTGGTCCCTGTGCTCGGCGGCCAGGGTCTCGATCTCCTGTGTGACACCAGCAAGCTCTTTTTCGAGCGGCCGAAGCCGCCTAGAGATGGCGGCCAGCTCGGTCTCCCGTTCGAGCTGCCCTGGCCGAGCCCCCTGGCCCTGGACGTGCAGGACACCGGCCTGAGCCCAGAGTCGGTCGCGACTGATAAAGGCGAGACCTGGGTGCCGCTTGGCCAACCTCCGGGCGTCACGGGAGCTTTCGACGAGATAAGCTGGCGGCAGCGCGTTCACCACTTCAGTCGGCAGGGAGAGCGCCTCTCCCAGAGATGAATGGATGGCAGGATCGTCTGGTGTCGAGGTGCTCGAGCTTTCTCTTGCTGGTTGAAGCAAGCTGCCGCGGGTCTGACCGTCCTCGAGCGCCCGAGCCAGATCGAGAGCCTCGGTGCCGTCCTCGAGGACGACCGCGTTCTCGAGCTCCCCAAGGTACAGGTCGAGGCTCGCTGTCCATTCTTCGGGCACTTTCAGACTGTCGCCGAGGAATGTCGGATCTTCCAAACCGGCCTCTGCGAGAGACTTGCGGACCGCGGCTCGGCGCCTGTCCTGCTCTTCTGACAATTGCGCAAGAAGCCGCTGGCGCTGACTGAGGTCGGTGAGCTCCTGCTCGAGCTCGTCTTGCCTGCCGGCCAGCTCCGACTGGCGTCCCTTCAGCTCTTCCAGCCGAGCCCTGTGTTCACCGATGAGGCCCTCCTGCTCCTCTACCATGGAGCGCAGCTCGCTGGTAGATCCTTCAGTCTCCCTCAAGTGCTGTTCGGCCTTGGCGACCTCGATCGCCTTTTTTTCCAGCTCCTGTTCGACATGGCGACTCCGCAGCTTGCCCTTCTCACGCTCGACCTGCTCCTGATGCAGCCGATTGCGGAGGCCCGAGAGCTCATTGATGGAGGAGAGAAGTCGGTCGCGGAGCGAAGCCTGCCGTTCCTCGGCTTCTTTGGTCAGGGTCTCGACCTGGGCAATCCGGGCTTCGTCCTCGTTGACCTCGGCCTGCGCCCTCTCCCGCTCCTCACGCAGTTGAGCCACCCGCTCCTGGCGCTCTGTGAGACCGGCCTCGAGCTCTTGCAGGCGGATCCTGCGTTCCTCTGCTGCAGCACGGCCCGCTGTCACTCGTTCAGTGAGCTCTTGCAGTCGCTCCCTGGAGCCTTTGATGAACTCTTGTTTGCCTTCGATGGTGGCGGCGAGATCGGCGACCTGGCTGTGACGATCGGCAAGCTGTCGGGAGAGTCTCTCGAGCTCCTCCCCGGCCTCTGTCTGGGTAGCCTCCTGCCGATGCAGGGCAGCAGTTTGTTCGCTTTCGCGACTGACCAGATCCTCGATCTGGGAGCGGTAGTCTGCGAGTCGAAGCTGCAGGTTGGTCCAGCGGCCTTCCAGAACCTGCCGGAGCAGACGGTTGAACTCCTCTTGCCTCTCGCCGTAGCGGCGGGCAGCATTGGATTGTCTCTTGAGTGAGCGAAGCGCTCGCTCCACCTCGGAGACGATGTCGTCCAGGCGGGCCAGGTTGGCCTTCGCTTCCTCCAACTTGATCTCAGCCAGCCTTCGCCGTTCCCTGTAGCGGGTGACGCCGGCGGCCTCCTCGAGCAATCGACGGCGCTCCTGGGGCTTGCCGGAGAGGATCATGCCGATCTTGCCCTGCTCGATCATCGAGTAGGCTCGGATCCCCAGCCCTGTGTCCATCAGGAGGTCCTTGATGTCCTTCAGGCGGACGACTTTGCCATTGAGCAGGTATTGGCTCTCGCCGGTCCTGTAGATGCGGCGCCCGATGCGGATTCGACCGTCCTCGGCCTTGGCAAAGCCGTTGTCGGTGAGAAGCTCGAGATTGACCTCGGCCATGCCTAGAGGTCGGCGCGATTTGGCGCCGGCGAAGATGACGTCTTCCATCTTCTCGCCGCGGAGGCTCTTGGCACTGCGCTCGCCCAGCACCCAAACGAAGGCGTCGGCGATGTTGCTCTTGCCGCATCCGTTGGGCCCTACGATCGCGGTCAGCCGACCCGAAACCTCCAGGTTCACCGGATCGACGAAGGACTTGAAGCCCGAGAGCTCGAGGCGGTTGAGCTTGAACATGGCGCAAAGGATCCCTTGGCGGCGGAGGATAGCAGAGCCCATCGGCCTACCACAAGGCCTTGGGGTGCCGGAGAAGGTACGGCACGAGATCTGGTGGTTGCTGTTCAGGCGCCGCCATGGCTCCATGGAAGTCTCGCACGGCATCGCATCGGTGCGGTGCTTCGGTTGACACCCGAGACGCGGGCGGCATACCATGCCAGCGATCTGGAGGGCTCGCCTTGTCAGGCGAATATAAGCTCAAGAAGAACGTTCTCAGCGAACAGCAGATGGCACGAATTCTCCGCCGCATGGCCGGGGAGATTCTCGAGCACAATGGGGGTGTCGAAGGGCTCATGCTGGTCGGCATCCGGACTCGAGGTGTGCCCCTGGCCGAGGGGCTGGCTGCCGAGATCGAGCGCTCCGAAGGGCACGAAGTGCCTATCGGTGTCCTGGATATCACTCTCTACCGGGACGATCTCTCCGTCATCGCCCCCCAACCGGTGGTCAAGGAGACCCGTCTCCCCGGCCCGGTGGAAGACCAGACTCTGGTGCTTTGTGACGATGTTCTGTACACGGGCCGGACGATTCGAGCGGCGCTGGACGCCCTGACCGACTACGGCCGACCGAAAGCAGTGCAGCTGGCAGTACTGGTGGACCGTGGACACCGCGAGTTGCCCATTCAGGCTGATTTCGTCGGCCGCAAGATCGCCTCCGATCCAGATGAGGTCGTAGAAGTCCGCTTCGTCGCTACCGACGGGGAGGACAAAGTCATGATCATGGAACCCGAGTAGACACCGATGACACAAGAGGGATGGAGCCGAAAGGACCTGGTTGGAATCGCGGATCTTTCGCCGCAGGAGATCCAGCTGATTCTGGACACGGCCGAGTCGTTCAGGGAGGTCTCGGAGCGTCCGATCAAGAAGGTGCCGACGCTGCGCGGCAAGACGGTGGTCAATCTCTTCTTCGAGCCATCGACTCGGACGCGCTCCAGCTTCGAAATCGCCGAGAAGCGGCTCTCGGCTGACAGCCTGAATTTCTCTTCGTCCAGCTCCTCGCTTTCCAAGGGCGAGAGCCTGATCGATACGGCCCTCAACCTCCAGGCGATGGCGCCGGATCTGATTGTTATCCGACACAGCCACCCCGGCGTACCGCACATGCTCGCGGCGCGGCTTTCGTCAGGTGTCATCAACGCCGGCGACGGAGCCCACGAGCATCCCACTCAGGCACTTCTCGATGCCTTGACGATTGTGCAGCACAGGGGCCGGTTGGAAGGCCTCAAGGTCTCCATTGTCGGCGACATCGAGCACAGCAGGGTCGTGCGCTCGAACATTTATCTTCTCAACAAGATGGGGGCCGAGGTCACGCTGGCGGGGCCGCGAACCATGATGCCGGTAGAGGTGGGGAAGTTGGGCGTCAAGACGGTCTACACCCTCGACGAGGCTATCGAGGGTGCCGATGTGATCATGATGCTGCGCGTTCAATTGGAGCGTCAGTCCCGCATGGCCTTCCCTTCGACGAGGGAGTACTTCAATCTCTTCGGCCTGACCCGTGAGCGACTCAAGCCGGCCAAACGAGGCGTGATCATCATGCACCCGGGACCGATGAACCGGGGCGTCGAGATCGCAAGCGATGTCGCCGATGGGCCCTACTCGGTCATCTTGGAGCAGGTTGCCAACGGAGTGGCGGTGAGGATGGCGGTTCTCTATCTGCTGGCCGGCGCCCTGCAGGAGGCAGAATGAAGCTGGTCGTGCGAGGCGGAAGGGTAGTCGATCCCAGCCAGGACCTGGATGGCGTCTTGGAGATTCTCATCGAAGACGGCTGCATCGCGCAGGTCGACAAGAAAGTCAAGGGTGTCCGAGGTGCCGAGGTCTACGAGGCCCATGGAATGGTGGTTTCGCCTGGGCTCATCGACATGCACGTGCATCTGCGTGAGCCCGGTCAGGAGTACAAGGAGACCGTCAGAACCGGGACCCTCGCGGCTGCGGCTGCGGGCTTCACCTCGGTTGCCTGTATGCCCAATACGGCTCCAGTGATCGACAACCGATCGATTACCGAGCACGTGATGAAGGAGGCCAGAGAGGCGGGCTTCGCCAGGGTCTTCCCCATCGGGGCAGTCAGCAAGGGCCAGAAGGGTGAGGAGATGGCGGAGATCGGAGAGATGGTTACGGCCGGAGCGGTCGCCATCTCGGACGATGGATTCCCGGTTTCCAATGCCGAGCTGATGCGCCGGGCGCTGCTCTATGCACAGCACTACGACATTCCCGTGATTCAGCACGCCCAGGACCTCGATCTGAGTGCCGGCGGCGTCATGAACGAAGGCGAATGGTCGACGCGCCTCGGGCTGCCTGGTGCACCAGGCAGTGCGGAGGATGTGATGGTGGCGCGCGATGTTTTGCTGGCGGAAGATACCGGGGGCCGGTATCACGTCGCCCATCTGTCGACCGGTCGCAGTCTGGATATGGTGCGTCGCGCCAAGGCGCAAGGGCTGGCGGTGACCTGCGAGGTGACCCCGCACCACCTTCTGCTGACTGACGAGGCGGTAAGCGAGAGTGGGTTCTCCACCAACACCAAGATGAACCCTCCATTGCGATCCGAACGGGATCGGGAGGCGTTGCTCAATGGCCTGGCAGACGGCACCATCGATGCGATTGCCAGCGATCATGCGCCGCACCATGCGGACGAAAAGGACGTCGAGTTCAGCGCGGCGCCTTTCGGGATCATCGGGCTGGAAACCAACCTCAGTGTCTGTCTCGATCGCCTCGTGAGGCCGGGCATCATCTCCCTGAATCGCCTGGTGGAGCTCTTTACGGTTGGCCCTGCCCGGGTCCTCAACCTGCCGGTGGGTACCCTCGTCCCGGGTGCTCCTGGTGACCTGACGGTGTTCCATCCCAACCGACCCGTGACGGTCAGAGCAAAGCGATTCCGCAGCAAGGCTCGCAACACCCCGTTCGAAGGCTGGCGGCTGCGAGGTCGGCCGGTCGCTACGATCCTCGGTGGAGCCGTCTTGACTCGTCCCAAAAAGTAGGCCGCCGCGGTCGGGATTCAGCCGCTGGTCGATCGGCTCTGCGATAATGCGGAGCATGTACGATGAGCTTCTTGCAGCGGCGGTGGCAGCGGCCCGGGCTGGCGGCGAGGTTTTGCGCCACCGGTTCGGAGACAGCGCGCTCGATGTCAGAGCCAAGTCGGAAAACGACTTCGTGACCCTGGCTGATCGGGAGAGTGAAGAGGCAGTGTTGGACTGCCTCGGCGATCGGTTTCCCGAGCATCGTGTCCTGAGCGAGGAAGCCGGTTATCGGGGAGGCGATGCCAGCGAGTTCGAGTGGATCGTGGATCCGCTCGACGGCACCACCAACTTCCTTCAGGGATTGCCCACCTATGCGGTCTCGATCGCCTGTCGAAAGGGGGATCAGATGTTGGTGGCAGCCATCTTGGCTCCGGAGCGGGGCGATCTCTTTACCGCTTCCAATGGTGGCGGCGCCCAACTGAATGGCCGGGCGATCAGCGTATCCAGCCGAGAAGGCTTGAGGGGGGCTTTTCTGGCCACGGGTTATCCATTCAAAGCCAAAGCGGCCCTCGATTTGTACCTCGATATCTTCCGCGACGTCTTTCTCGAGGCGCGGGCCATTCGCCGCTGCGGTGCTGCGGCCCTGGACCTGGCCTACACCGCTGCTGGGATCTTCGACGGCTTCTTCGAATTCCGTCTGTCGGCGTGGGATGTGGCTGCTGGTAGCCTCCTGATCGAGGAGGCGGGAGGTGTAGTGACCGATCTGGACGGGGGTCGAGATTTCCTGCGCACCGGGAATCTGCTGGCAGGAACGAGAGGGGTGCAGGCGGGCCTCGTCGATATCCTCGGGCGGCACGCCAGCGAGGCCGATTTGGACTCTCTTGTGGAAAGGCCCGCTGTCGGTTGAGAGGAGTCGTGCTAGGGTCTGTCCGGAGCCCGTATGGCTGACCAAATCCCCGCTCGGGAGCCTGTCCTAGAAATCCAGTTCCATCCGGCTGGGATCCGCCGCGGTGTCGGGTATCTCTTCCTGACGCGGCGACATAGCCGATTTCTCACGGTGCTGGGAGGAGCGCTTCTGCTCCTCATACTCTTCGGTCTTGTCGTTACGCCGAGCGTCGTCGCAAACCGATTTCGCTTGGCCAGGTATCGTCAGCTGGCAGAGGAGCGGAGCCAGCAGGGCCGGCGGTTGGAACAGCTTACTTCCGAGCTCGAGGAGCTGGCGTCGTGGGGTGAGGAGCTGCACCTGAAGACAGGCCGCATCCTTCTGACCTACGGGTTGGACGACGAGGATTCGATAGGTCAGGGAGGGTTTCCCTACAGCACGCCAGACCCGATTGCCACGATCTACGCAGATGCTGTCCAACATGGCCAGGGCATGAAGGCCCAGGTGAGCGAGCAAGTGGCCGTGCTGGGTACTTTTCTCGCCGAGCTGGAGACCTTCGAAACGGCCCACAACGAACAGGTCAGAGTCACGCCTTCAGCCTGTCCACTGCCGGAGAGGGAATTCGTGCTCACCAGTCCGTTCGGTAGGCGACGAAGCCCGTTCACGAAACAGATCGACAACCATCCTGGGCTGGATCTGGCGGCCACGACCGGCACCCAGATTCGGGCTCCCGCCGACGCCGTGGTGGTTTTTGCCGGTCGGTATCCGAGCCGCCAGAGTGTCTCCTGGTGGAGGTATGGAAACCTCGTGGCGCTGGCTCACGGCGAGCGCTTCATTACTCTGTTCGGGCACTGTGACGAGATCCTGGTCAAGAGTGGTCAGGAGGTGGCACAGGGTGAGGTGATCGCCTCTGTGGGCAACAGCGGCTGGAGTACCAGTCCCCACCTGCACTACGAGGTGCGCAGGAAACAGGAAGACGGTAGGTTCCAGCCTGTGGATCCCAGGATCTACATTCTGGATCACCGATGGCGCGACGAAGAGCAGTTGCTGATCAGGGCTCGGCAGGCTCCCGACCTGTCCGACTTCGAGCCGTTGCCCCGTCTCATTGCGCGATAGGTGAATAGATGCCGCCACCGACCCGGGAGCGTACAGCGATGTCCAAACAGCTCTTGAGCAGTAAGACCCCGACCATGATCATTCCCCTGGGTACCGAAATCCAGTCGGACGCCCACGGCCAGCTCAACATACGAACGCCTGGGAATCTGGTGATCGAGACCTCGGGTCACTACGGAATCCTCGAGTCACTGAATGGCTCGATCCGTATCGAGCCTGACGCCGACGTGGAAGCCGTTCAGGTGCGCTGTGCCGAAGCTTGCTACGTCCAAGGAAGCTTGACCGCCTGGAAGGTCTCGGCGCACTCGCTGCAGCTGGAAAACCAGGCCAGGGCTAGCATCGTGTTGCAGGACACGAAGGAGCTGTCCATTGGCAAGGGCGCGCAGTTGGTTGGGAACTTCTCGTCCGAGAAGGAGCTCTTCGTCCTGTTCTCTCGCTTCGCCGGTCAGTTGAAGGCGCTACCTCTGTTTGCCAGACGGGGCTCGGAGACACCTGAGCTGACGGAAGGGGACGACGCCGAGACCGTGGCCACACCGACGGTTCGCGTGTCGGACGAGATCGTAGTAGAGCCCGAGGCCAGCCTCGAGTTGGATGCGGAGCTTCCAGACCCGCTCTTCTTTGCCCTGATCCTCCTCGAGCGGGAGTTCGCTCGCTCGGCCTATGGTCCGACCTCCCAAAGGGTCATCGAGGAGTTGATCAAGCTGCTACAGGAAAGGGACCTGGAAGCACTCGGCCTGACCTACCGCACGCTGTGTGGACGCATCGTCGAGCCGGGAGGTGACATCCGGCGGGCCTTCGACCTGATGGAAACGTACTTCAGCTCGCCCTCGGCATGAGCGCCCTCGAACGGGCGCAGAAGGTGGCCTTTTGGATTGCCGTGGCCACCGCCACCCTGGGATTCGTCACCAGTGCCGGGTGTGGACCGATGCCGGAGCTGCCGGGAGGACTCGCCCGGTGGCTTCACCCGGTGCTCCTGGCGGTGGGAATCGTAGCGGGCCTCGCCGCCGCCGCCCGCAACGAAGAGATCGACCGCACTCGCTGGCATGTGGTCGAAGATCCCATGCTGACGAGTGACGAGCGCGACTATGCTCATCGCCATGCCGAGCGCGAGCGAAGATGGGCTTCCACCGCGTTTTTGGCGGCACCCCTCATGCTGGGGTACTGGATGGCCTACCAGATCGAAGGTGAAGGGCGTCGCCTCGACGCGCAGCTGCTGCCGCTGACCGCCGTGGTCGGTTGCGTTATTGGCTATCTGGTGACGAGTCTGCGGGCGCGCGGCCGACAACCCTGAGCCACAGGCTCAAAGCGATGTGGCTCGCATCACTTCTTCGTAGGTGGTAGCTCCCTCGGCCAACTTACGCAACGCCGATTGACGCAGCGTCCGCATGCCGTGGGTCACCGCCTCTCGTTTGATCTTCGGGGCGTCGGCGCCCTCGAGGATGAGCTGCTTGACCAGATCGTTGATGGCCAGGACTTCGAAGATGCCGGTGCGCCCGAGGTAGCCGGTGCCGCGGCACTCGAAACATCCGCTGCCGCTCTTGACCTTGACTCGCTTGCCGGGTGGGACCGAGAGCATCAGGGTCTTGATCTCGTCGGTTCCGAGGTAGTGATCTTCGGCGCAGTGCGGGCAGACGGTGCGCACCAGTCGCTGAGCCATGGCGCCGGCCAGCGTCGAGGTGACCAGGTAGCGCTCCAGGCCGAGATCGATCAGACGGGTAATCGAGGAAGCCGCATCGTTGGTGTGTAGGGTAGAGAACACCAGGTGGCCGGTCAGTGCCGCTTGGATGGAGTACTGGGCCGTCTCGGGATCGCGGATCTCGCCGACCATGATGATGTCGGGATCCTGCCGCAGAATGTGGCGCAGGGCCGAAGCGAAGGTCACGCCTGCTTTGAGGTTGACGGCCGTCTGGTTGAAGTCGGGTGAGACCATCTCGATGGGGTCTTCGATGGTCGTGATATTGAGCTCGGGATTCGAGATGGCGGTGAGCGCCGAATAGAGGGTGGTCGTCTTTCCCGAGCCCGTCGGACCGGTGACCAGAATGATGCCGTGAGGCCGGGTGATGAAATCGTTGAACAGCTGGAGCTCGTCCTCGTAGAACCCGAGAGACGGCAGATCCTGGATCAGGACCTCTGGATCGAAGATCCGCAGCACGAGCTTCTCGCCGAAAGCCACCGGCAGGGTCGATACCCTGAGCTCGATCTCCTGGCCTCCGCGTTGGGTCTTGACTCTGCCATCCTGTGGACGTCGTTTCTCGGCGATGTCGAGTCGAGACATGGTCTTGATGCGACTGACGACCGCCTTGTGAACGATCTTGGGAATGGTCTGGATGTCATGAAGCACGCCGTCGATGCGGAATCGAATGAGGCAATCCTCGCGTTTCGGCTCGATATGGACATCGCTCGCCCTGGTGTCGTAGGCGTGCTGCAGCATGAACTCGACCGCGTTGACGATGTGCTGGTCGCTGGACTCGATCTCGGCCTCGTCCTTCATCCGTACAAGGGCTTCGAGATTGCCGAGGTCGATTCCCTGAGAGAGGTCCTTCTCCGCCCTCTTGACCGAGTGACGCAGTCCGTAGAACTCGTTGATGCCCTTCAGGATGTCGGGCTCGGAAGCGACCAGCAGGTCGATGTCCCGTTCGACGATGCGGCGAAACGAGTCGATACTTTCGAGGTCGTATGGGTTGGCACAGACCACTTGCAGCCGACCGTCTCGCATCCCCAAGGGCAGCATTCGGTGCCGCTTGGCAAAGGGTCGGGACATCCTGCTCTCGATGAGGTCCGCATCGAGATCGAGAGGATCGATGCGGACGAACTCGAGATCGGCGTCAGCCGCTACCGCCTTGGCGATCTCCACTTCTCCGAGGACCCCCGATGGATCCTTGGGGCTGGGGAACTGCAGGCGTTGGATGACCTCGTAGCCCAGTGCGTGCTGCTCGTACGCACGGTAGCCGTTTTCTTCCGCCCCCGCCTTCTTCGACTCCTTGACGACCTGTGCCACCTGGGAGGTGTTGAGGAGGCCCTGGCGCTCGAGGATCTGCGCAAGTAGTTTGGGGCTGAGACTCATGGTTGTGGCCGTGGACCTGCGCTCGAGAGTATCTGCTCTCGAAGCGTAGGTGAGTTTAGCAGTAGCCACTTCCCGAGACTGTGCCGGGTTCCACCTTGTCCGTGGGGCCGAGGTTACAATCGGCACCAGGTCTGGGATTCAGATATGTCGGTGCCACTCCTCTCCTTGGCTCTAGTTCTGGGCTGCGCGATCGGCTTTGCTGGCGCAGATCTGCTGCGCAAGGCCCTCTCGCACAGGATTCGCCCGGTACCTCTTCTCTTTGTCCTGGCCGCGGGCATGATCCCGGCCTTCATCGGTTGGTGGATCTGGGCAGACGCGGCAGTGCCGTCGGCGGGCTATTGGGTTCCGGGACTGGGATCTGTGCTGCTCAACGTGGTTGCCAATCTGATCTTCCTGGAGGCGGTGCGAATCTCCCCCCTGAGCCTGACGATTCCGATGCTGTCCCTGACTCCGGTCTTCACGTCGTTGCTCGCCATTCCGCTTCTTGGCGAGCGGCCCGGGAGGTTCGAGTGGCTCGGTATCGCGGCCGTCGTCCTCGGCGCCTTCTGGCTGAACGTCGATCGCCAGAGAGAGAGCTCAGAACTGCCGATCTGGCGACGCCTGGGCAAGGAGCGGGGAAGTCTGCTGATGGTTCTGGTCGCTGCCCTTTGGTCCCTGGCCCTGCCTTTGGACAAGCTGGCGGTCGCCAGTGCCAGCGTTCCAGCTCACGGGACGATTCTAAGCGCAGGGGTTGCGCTGGTCCTGGTGCTGGTGCTCCTGGTACGTCCTGGAGAGAGCAGCTTCTCGGAGGTTCGCCGCTGGTCGGGTCTCGTGACTGCCTTGGTGACGGTGAGCGTGCTGGCTCTCGGCCTTCAACTGGTCGCGATTACCCGGGTCTGGGTGGGCCTGGTAGAAACTCTGAAACGAGCCGTTGGCTCTCTTCTGGCTCTGGTGTCGGGTTGGCTGTTCTTTGGCGAGCAGATCGATCTTCAGCAGGTGCTGGCAGTCCTTCTCATGGGGGCCGGGGTCGGTCTCGTTCTACTCTGATGTCCAGGCTTTGATTGTGTATCAGCAACTGGGTGTCAGCAGTTGGGCCAGTCGCGCTGGAGTTGCTGCGTGGACGCCCAATGGGCTTCCATCTCGGACAAAGAGTCTCCTCCCAGTTTCTCCAGCAAAGCGTCGGCGAGAACCAGGGCCAGCATGGCTTCGGCGATGACTCCGGCCGCCGGCAAGGCCGTCACATCGCTCCGCTCGTATTGCGAGAGGCGCTCCGCCATCGTGTCGAGATCGACGGAGGGCAGCCCCCTGGACAGTGTCGAAATCGGCTTCATGTAGGCGGTGACCACCACGTCTTGTCCGTTGGTGATACCGCCCTCGGTGCCGCCGGCTCGATTGCTGGAGCGCTGCCAGCCGACGTCCTGGTTGAAGGCTATCGGGTCGTGGGCCAGGCTTCCGAAGCCACTGCTGGCCTCGATCGCACTGCCGACTTCGACCGCCTTGACAGCCGGCACCGACATGATGGCCTGCGCGATCCGGCCGTCGAGCTTCTCGCTCCACTGCACATGGGAGCCCAGGCCGATCGGCACGTTGTGGGCGATCACGGTGACACTGCCACCCAGGGTTTCGCCCTCTTGCTTGGCTCTGTCCACCAGCTCCACCATCTCCTGCTCGAGCTCGGGGTAAATGGCCCGCAGGGGGGACTCGTCGTTCATGGCGCTGAGCTGATTCCAGGCGGGCACCGGACGATCGATCCCGATGGGGCCCAGGGATCGGACTCCACTGCTGATTTCGACTCCGAACCTAGCCAATAGCTGCTTGGCGATGGCGCCTGCTGCCACTCGTGCCGCGGTCTCCCGAGCCGAAGCTCGTTCGAGCACGTCGCGGAGATCTCGCCGCTTGTACTTCAGTCCACCTGCTAGGTCGGCGTGGCCGGGGCGGGGTGAGTGCAGCCTTCTCTGCTCCGCCTTGGCGGCGTCGATTTCGAGGGGATCCATGACCCCCTGCCAATTCTCGAAGTCGCGATTGCGAATCCAGATGCAGATCGGCGAGCCGAGGGTCTCGCCACCCCGCAGACCGCCCTTGAACTCGACATCGTCCTGCTCGATCTGCATCCGACGACCTCTTCCGTAGCCATGCTGTCTGCGGCGCAGCTCGTGCCGGATCCGATCGCGATCGATCGTCAGACCTGCGGGCACTCCGCAGAGAATGGCTGTCAGGCCGGGGCCATGACTCTCTCCCGCTGTCGTGAGTCGGAGTCGCCGCATTGCAATTTCAGCCTATCAAGAGATCGCGTCGACGGATGGGGTCGCCAGTCGAGCGAATGGCTCCCTCAAGGGTTCGGGGGTCCGGCACAGGCGGCCGGATGCTGCTTCCACCCAGACATGCTCTGTCAGCCCGGTCGCCAGGACCTCCACCCCTCGCCTGACTTCGTAGGCGAACCGGAGTCGGCGGCTCGCGAGATCGGCCAGCCAGGCGTCGATCTCCAAGGTTTCGCCGTAGTGTGCCCCTCGTCGATACTCGACCTGACAGGCGGTGACCATCAGGTGATAGCCGAGGTCCTCGATCTGCTGGTAGTGAAAGCCGGAAAAGGTACAGAGTCGAGTCCTCGCCAGCTCGAACCACACCAGATAGTTCGCGTGGTGGACGACTCCCATCTGATCCGTCTCGGCGTATCGGACCTCGACCTCGGTAGTGGAGCGGACGGGAGGGAGGGACATCACGCTGTACTGTAGCGCAGCACGGTCCAGAGAATCTTGTAGCCGGCCAGAATCGTGCCGCGAAGGGTGCCGGTGATTTTCGAAACGCCGACCCGTTTCCTGTAGCTGACCGGAACTTCGGTGACTCGCAGCCCCTGGCGCAGGGCCTTGACCTGCATCTCTGCCGTCCACCCGAAGTCGGGATCCGACATCTCCAGGCTCTCCAAGGCCGACCACGATATGGCCCGGAAGGGACCGAGGTCGGTGAAGCGATAGCCGTACAGGGCTCGGATCATCCTGCAAGCGATGAAATTGCCGGCCCTGGCCTGGGGGAGGAGAGCTCCAGGCTCCCGGCTTCCCAGCACTCGTGAGCCGATGACGAGATCGAAATCGCCCTCGCCAATAGGCGCTACAAGGGACGGGAGCTCCTCGGGATGGTCGGAGAAGTCGCCATCGAGAAACACGACGACATCGGCCGGTTGATGGCGACGGATATAGGCGAGTCCGGCGAGACAAGCGCTGCCATAACCGGGCTGAGGCTCTTTGACGACCTGCGCTCCACCGGCGGCTGCAACCTCCGACGTCGCGTCGGTGGAGTTGTTGTCAACGACCACGACCCGAGACACTAGAGTTCGAGGAATCGCTGCCAGAACCAGCGGCAGCGATGCCTCCTCGTTGTAGGCCGGAATGACCACGTCGATGGAGGGACTCTCAGGCGGCATCGGGAAGGCCAGAAGACGGGGGCGTATGAGGCCTGCGGTACGTTATCATTGCTCCGGTCGTCGCGGGGGCGCTTGACGCCCCCGCAACGGCATCTGGCGGCACCAATCGATCGACGGAGAGGTTTCTAGAGGATGGGACGCAAGATACAGGCAGTCAAGGGCACCCGCGACCTGTTGCCACCGGACACAGCCGTGTGGGCGGCGGTGGAGCGGGCTGCGAGAGAGACCTTCGGTGCCTACGGCTACTCGGAGATCCGGACTCCCATACTCGAGGATACGGAGCTCTTTGTGCGCTCGGTCGGAGAGGGCACGGACATTGTCGGCAAGGAGATGTACACGTTCACCGATCGCAAAGGGCGCAGCCTCTCCTTGAGACCCGAAAGCACGGCCTCGGTGGCTCGAGCTTTCGTTCAACATGGGATGCACAGCGCCGCTTTGCCGCTCAAGGTGTACTACATCGGCCCGCACTTCCGCTACGAGCGACCCCAGAAAGGCCGCTATCGGCAGTTCTTCCAGATCGGTGCGGAGCTCCTGGGCGACGCTGGACCTCAGAGCGACGGCGAGGTCATCCTGATGCTGGTGCGATTTCTGTCCGTCCTGGGGTTCGAAGGGCTTGTTGTCCAGCTCAATACTGTGGGTGATGAAGAGTCGCGTGAGGCCTACAGAAAGGGTCTTGTGGAGTATCTGGAGCCGCATCGCGAGGCGCTGAGTCCCGACAGCCAGCGGCGTCTGGGCAGCAATCCATTGAGGATTCTGGACTCCAAGGATCCGGCGGACCACGGCGTGCTGCAAGGGGCACCACGGCTCGAGGATTTTCTGAATGCCTCGAGTGCAGGGCACTTCGATGCGGTCTGCAAGATGTTGGATCGGCACGACGTCGCCTATTCGATAGAGCCTCGCCTGGTGCGCGGTCTCGACTACTACACCCGAACCGTGTTCGAGATCATCGCTGCAGGGCTCGGCGCCCAGGACGCCATCGTCGGCGGCGGCCGCTACGATGGGCTGATCGAGGAGCTCGGCGGCCAGCCGTTGCCTGGCATCGGCTTTGCGATCGGTGAAGACCGCTTGATCGAGGTGCTGCCGGAGCGGTTTCGAAT
Source organism: Thermoanaerobaculia bacterium (assembly GCA_049664225.1). GTDB lineage: Bacteria > Acidobacteriota > Thermoanaerobaculia > Multivoradales > JAHEKO01 > JAUVRX01. The sequence goes on along the minus strand of JBATEX010000190.1, from coordinate 221,895 downwards.
CGAGGCCCTGAAGGCCTCTCTCGTGGCCGTGGCCGCGGTGCCTCCGGTGTCGGCGGCTGAGGCGGTGGCCCTGGCGGAGGAGCTGCGAAGCGAGAATCTACCAGTGCTCGCAGAGCTGACGGATCGGTCCGTGAGGTCGGCGCTCAAGCGGGCTGATCGAGCGGGTGTCAAGTGGGTAGTCCTGATTGGCGAGCAGGGGCGGGCTACGGGCACGGTGACAGTGCGAGATCTCGAGCAGGGCAGTCAGGAGACGATGCCTCGAGGAGATCTTGCGACCTACTTGAGGAGATCGCCATGAAGCGCCGTGGAGCAGGAACGATATCGGCCGGTGAGGTTGGAGACCGGGTGAGGTTGCAAGCCTGGGTCCGTCGGCGAAGAGACCTCGGCGGTCTGATCTTTCTACAGCTGAGAGACTATTCTGGGGTGGTTCAGGTGGTCGTCAGGCCCGACGAGCATCCAGGGGTGGCCGCGAGCCTGGATGCGGTGCGTCTCGAGTGGGTGGTGGATGTCGAGGGGGTCGTCGAAAGACGCTCACAGGAGAACATCAATCCGGAGATGGCGACGGGCGAGATCGAGGTGATCCTCGATCGGGCGGAGATTCTCTCCCGGTCGGCTCCGTTGCCCTTCGCCGTGGAAGGGGAAGTCGACGCTACCGAAGAGACGCGGCTGCGATATCGGTTTCTGGACCTTCGTCGGAGCGAGCTGCAAGCCAACCTGAGGCTGCGGCACAAGGTCACTCTCGAGGTTCTGGAGCACTTCGACGAGCGGGGCTTCGTCAACGTCGAGACACCCATTCTCACCCGCTCGACGCCTGAAGGAGCTCGAGACTATCTCGTTCCGAGCCGGGTTCGTCACGGGTCCTTCTACGCCCTGCCGCAGTCCCCGCAGCTGTTCAAACAGATTCTCATGGTCTCAGGACTGGATCGCTATGTGCAGATTGCCCGTTGTTTTCGAGACGAGGATCTGCGCGCCGATCGACAGCCTGAGTTCACCCAGGTCGACGTCGAGATGTCCTTTCCGACCGAGGACGAGATCTTCGAGCTCATCGAAAGCCTGTTTGCGAGGATCTTCCCTCTCGCTGGCATCGAGCCCGAGCTGCCGTTCCCGCGAATGACTTTCGAGGAGGCGATCCGCCGGTTTGGGACTGATCGTCCGGATCTCCGATTCGGGATGGAGATCGGCGACCTCACCGACCTGGTGTCGGAAAGTGAGTTTCGCGCTTTTCGTCAGACAGCAGCGGACGGAGGGGTCATCCGCGGTATCAGCGTAGCCGGGGCCGCTAACAGCAGTCGCCGGCAGATCGACGAGTGGGCGCAAGTGGCTCGGGACCACGGCGCCGCTGGAGTCCTGACAGTGAAGAAGACCGACGGCGAGCTCCAGTTTCAGGTCAAGGGGGTGCTGAGCCAGGAAGAGTTGAGCTCCGTCGCCGCTCGGCTGGAAATCGCCGATGGAGATCTGGGTTTGCTGGTGGCTGGCCCTAGCCAGGTAGCATCAGCCGCCCTTGGAGCTGTTCGTTTGCAGGCAGCCCACCAGCTCGATCGGGTGCCGGCCGATCGCCACGCCTTCGTCTGGGTGACCGAATTCCCGCTGTTCGAATGGCACGAGGAGTCGCAGCGATGGTACGCCTGCCACCATCCGTTCACGAGCCCGGATCCAAGGGATCTGGACAGGCTGGAAACAGATCCTGGCAGCGTTCGCGCCCGCGCCTACGATGTGGTGATGAACGGCCTGGAGCTTGGGGGGGGATCCATTAGAATTCACGACCCCGATCTCCAGCAGCGGGCGTTCACAGCTCTGGGGATTGGCGCCGAGGAGGCCCGCGAGCGCTTTGGATTCCTGCTGGATGCTCTGCGCTATGGGGCGCCACCGCACGGTGGCCTGGCGCTGGGTCTGGACCGTATCGTCATGGTGATGGCCGGTGCCTCTTCGATCAGAGATGTGATCGCCTTCCCAAAAACAACCTCGGCGACTTGTCTGATGACCGAAGCTCCGTCGACAGTCGATGAAGCCCAGCTGTCAGAGCTGGGGATTGCGCTCACGGGCGTCGAGACTCCGAACGATTCAGGAGAAGAGCCGAGAGAACCGCAATCTTGACTCGTTTCGACCTTCAGCTTCGACATGCCAATGGGGAAACGCCCATCCTGGTGGGTGATGGGGTCCTACTTGACGAGACGGGCGAGCTGCAGGATTGGGTGCGGCAGCGACGGGTCTTCGTGATCAGCTCGCCGAGGGTTCTCGAGCTTCACTCTCAGGTCGTTGCTCCACTGTCGAGGCAGGCCGCCGATTTGCACATTCTCGAGGTGCCCGACGGGGAGGCCGCCAAGAGCGTCGGTGTTGCGGAAGGTCTCTGGGGCGAGATGCTCGAAGCCGGGGGCAAGCGGGACAGTCGCATCGTCGCTTTCGGCGGTGGCAGTGTTGGAGACCTCGCCGGATTCGTGGCCGGATGCTACATGCGGGGCCTCGAGTACGTGCAGCTGCCGACGACCCTGCTGGCACAGGTCGATGCCTCGATTGGTGGTAAGACGGCGATCAACCTGGCGCGAGCCAAGAACAGTGTCGGGCTGTTCCATCATCCAAGGCGAGTCATAGCGGACACCAGGTTGCTGAAGACTCTACCTGGAGGAGAGCTGCGCTCGGGCCTGATGGAGGTCCTGAAGATGGCGATCCTCTCCGATCCCGAGCTCTTTTCGGTGCTGGAGAGGGACCTGGACGGCCTTTTGGCTGGCGACTCGATAGCCTTGGCTCCGGTGGTGGCCGCCGCGGCACAGGCGAAGATCGAAATCGTCGAGCGAGATCCCGTCGAAAGAGGAGAGCGAATGCTGCTGAACCTGGGACACACCCTGGGTCACGCGCTCGAAGCAGCGCTCGACTATCAGACGCTTCGACACGGTGAGGCGGTGGGCTACGGCATCCTCTTCGCCGTTGGATTGGCCGAGAACCGAGGCCTTCCGCTCGCAGCCGCAAACCGCATGCGGCGGCTTGTCGAGCGTTTCGAGCTGCCCAGAATTCCAGCCCCCGAGGTCGATACCCTGATCCGACTCATCGGCCGGGACAAGAAAGCCGGTGAAAGTGGATGGCGCTGGGTTCTACCGACGGACCTCGGCGCCTGCGAGATCGTCTCTGATCTCACCGAGGCAGCGGTCAAGCATGAGCTGGCGACATTCCTGGATCGACTCGAGGCGACTTCGTAGCCGCTGGGATCTGCCGGATCGGAGAGAGACCCGGCTGTGAAATGTGGCATGGGAGAGTCGTCGGACCCAAGGCTATAATCGGCGCGGCGGTTCGTTCGGGAAGCTGGCCGGTTTCTCGGAACAGCTCCGCCGCGCGTGGAAAGGTAAGTAGGAAATGGCATCGCTACTCAGCATCTTCAAGCGCTTGAAGCTCCGCCATTTCCTGTTCGCGCTGCTGCTGATCGCAGGAATCGTTCCTCTGGCCTTCAGTAGCTTCCTGGTCATTCGTCAGAACCGAGAGATCCTGGAGACCCAGGAGAAGGGGTATCTGACGCGGTCGACGCAATTCCTCTCGCAAGAATTGGACCAGCACCTCTCCTCGACGCGTCGGCAGCTGATGCAGCTGGGGCAGAGCCTGGTGGCTATTCCGTCGGAGACGGGGATGGCCGAGAGGCTCCGCCAACCCTGGGTTCAGGAGTACCTCCGCGAATTTCTCTCTACGGATTCCAATCTGGTCGGTCTTCGCGTTCTAGGGACCGACGCGGTGGGTCCTTACATGTCGGCCATCCGACAGTCTCCGAGCCTGCGGAGGCAGCTCGACGATGCTTTCGCCGAGACCGAGCAGGAGGGAACGGTCGTTTACCGTTTCTTGACGCTCGAAGAGACCGCGGACCCTGTCGCGGTGCTGGCCATACCAATAACCGACTCGAACGGCCAGCCTCAGCTGTTTGTCGAGGGGGTGACTCGACTCCGCAGGATGGAGACCCTCTTTCAGCAGGAGGCCCGTGGTGAGGTGTCGGTCTTCTTGATCGACAACCAGGGCAGCATCCTCTGGGGAGGAGAGGCGACTGAAGAGATGCGGCGGGCGGTCCGTCGGTCGCGACTGGTTCGTGACTTCGTGCAGACCCCATTGAACATGACTCAGGAGTACACGGTCGTCTCCGACGGGCGTAAAGAGAGAATGTTGGGTAGGGTCGGGCCGGTCGAAGAGGCGGGATGGGGAGTGGTAATGCAGCGCCCTGCCGCGATTGCGCTGGCCGCGGTTCAGGAGATGGTCTTCAACACTGCGGTCTCGACGGCTGTGCTGATCGCGTTCGCTTTGGGAATCGCCGTTGCTGCCGCACGCGGGGTGAGCCGGCCGATTCAGGAGCTGGCGGATACCACACACCAGATCGCGGCCGGAAACTTCGGCCAGCGGGTCGAGCTGGGAGTGGCCAGCCAGGAGATACGCGAGCTGGCCGACGACTTCAATCGCATGAGCGATCATGTGCGCAGTCATGTCGAGCAGCTCAAGCGCGCGGCCCAGATCAACCGTGACCTGTTCGTGGGCTCGATGCGGTCGTTCGTCGCGGCGATCGACGCCAAGGACCCCTACACCCGTGGGCACTCCGAGCGTGTCGCGACATACAGCCGAACGATTTCCAAGTTTCTGGGTTTGTCGGAGGAGGATAGTCATCAGATCTGGGTAGGTGCGCTGTTGCACGATGTGGGCAAGATCGGCATCGAGGATCAGATTCTGACCAAGGTGGACAGATTGACGGATGCGGAGTACGACGTCATGAAGCAGCATACGGTCATCGGCGCCCAGATCATGAGTCGGATCGAGCAGCTCAAGGAGATGATCCCAGCCATTCGCTGGCACCACGAGGCCTGGAACGGCGAGGGATACCCGGATGGTCTGCAGGGCGAGCAGATCCCACTGTCGGCTAGAATCGTTGCCGTGGCAGATACCTTTGATGCGATCACTACCACCCGCCCCTACCAGAAGGCCTGCGACACGGCCTTTGCGGTCGAGACCATCACGAAGTTGGCCGGAAAGCGCTTCGACGTCGATGTGGTCTCGGCGTTCCACAGCGCCTTCGAAGCCGGCCAGATTAGAAAACGAGAAGCACCCCTGCCGGTCGCTCCCGCAGAGGCCAAAGCAGTCGTGGCCAACTGAGCGACTTCCCCGTAGCTGTCAGTCATGCCCTTCCAGTACGTTCTGGCGAATCTGCTGGCCGACAATCCTGACGCCGAGGCGGCCCTCTTCTTGGACGATGCTGGCGAGACCGTGGATTTTGCCTGCGCTGAACAGAGTCCCTACGAAATGCGTTTGCTCGGGGCCTATCTCGGTATCTACCTCCGTCTCATCGGCGGGATGCTCTCCGAGGCGCGGCTGGGTGCGACCCGCCTGTGCCACATCGAAAGGGCTAGCCACCATCTCCACCTGATCGCGCTGCCGGACGGCTACTACCTGGTCCTGGTTCAACGGCGGCCTGCGAAGGTGGGGAAGGCTCGCAGAAGCCTTCAAGCCGCGGCAGAACAGCTGAGGTCAGAGGTCTTTTGAGAGTCGCGCCGCCTCCCCCCGTCAGGCTGGGATCGGATAGCATTCCCAGCCATGAATGACGAGGACACCCTCGATCTAGCGCCCGAGACAGTTCCGAGAGAAGCTCGAGAATCGGGCTTCTGGGGGAAGTTGAAGAAGGGTCTGTTCATGACCCACACCGAGTTCCTGGATCGGCTGGATGCGGCGGTTGCGGGCCGTGGCGTCCTGGACGATGAGACGTTGGAGCATCTGGAGGAGACTCTCATCGGCACCGACGTGGGGGTGGAAACGGCCCTCGAGCTCATCGACTCTGTAAAGAGCAGGGTGAAGGGCTTCGAAGCTCAGGACGTGCTGAAGCTTCGCCAGATGCTCGTCGACGAGATGGCCATTCTGCTTTTGGATGCACCACAGCCGGTAGCCCCTGTCGACGAACCCACAGTCACCCTCGTGGTGGGCGTCAATGGCGTGGGTAAGACGACTTCGGTTGCCAAGTTGGCTCGTTGGTCGCAGGAACGGGGGGAGCGGGTCGTGATGGCCGCTGCCGACACGTTCCGCGCTGCGGCTGTCGAGCAGCTTTCCCTGTGGGGCGAGCGATTGGGCGTCGACGTCATCAAGCAGGCCGCCGGCGCCGATCCCGCTGCCGTGGTCTTCGACGCGCTGCAGGCAGCCAAAGCCCGTCGGGCTGACCATGTGATCGTGGACACCGCTGGTCGGCTGCACAACAAGGAGCATCTAATGGAGGAGCTGTCCAAGATCAAGAGGATCGTCGACCGCGAGGCAGCAACCTGGCAGCGCAGGACCCTGTTGGTGCTCGATGCGACGACCGGCCAAAACGCCATCAGCCAGGCTCGGGAGTTCGTCCGTGTTGTGGACGTGGACGGGGTATTGCTAGCCAAAATCGATGGCACGGCCAAAGGCGGCATGGCGGTGGCGGTAGCGCGGGATCTTCGACTGCCGGTGGTCTATCTCGGCGTCGGCGAGACCGCTGACGATCTTGTCGAGTTCAGGCCAAGAGAGTTCGCAAAAGCACTGTTGGGTTGAGATGCGGTGGACCTCGCAGCTTCCCGATCCGTCGCATTTCTGGATTGGCCTCGCGCCACGCTCCTGGCCCGGTGAAGAAGGGTTATGGGTCGATCTGGGGCGGGGAGGCCTCGGTGCCTCCTCGAAGGCAGCGACGGAGATCCCGGATGAGTGGCGGACTCAGCCGCCTGATGAGGTGGTGTACCTGCCGCCAGTTCGGCAGGTGCTGGAGAGCCAACGCTCACATCTGGTCGGATCCCTGATGGAGCTCGGGGTGCCGGTCGTCGTTCAGCGGCCCGTGGAGGCTGGCCCGGTGGTGGATCCGGACTCGGTGGTGTTCGACCCCTTGGAGGCACTCCTGGCTGGCAAGATGGAGTATCTGGCTGAACTGCCGGCCGGTGCGAAGGTCGTCTGGCCTCTGGTCGCTGGCCTGACAGATGATCGTACCCAGTGGGAGGAGGGTCTCGCGGCGCTCGCTGCCGCAGGAGTGGAGCACGTGCAACCAATGGCGCTGGATCTCGAGCCAGCGGACAAACGGCGTCTCGTCGAGCGAGCCGGTCAAGCAGCTTTCCACGCGCTGTTTCACGGTGAACAGCCATCCGAGAATTTGTTTTCGTGCCTGGCTGCGGCCCGGGGGTTCGGGCCCTTTCTGCCGCGGCCCCTGCCGAGCGCAGGTGTGAGGCGCGAGAACCAGCGCCTCGGCGAGCAGCTGGCCATAGCTGGGGAGCTCTGGTTGCGGGTGGGTCGCTCAGAGTCGGGAGGGCAGGACCTGTATCGATCTGCCCGGTGGGTAGATCGCGACAATCACGATCTGCCTGCCCTCTGTCGGGAAGGCAATCTGGGGGTGTTCCCTTGGCTCGATCCGCTGAGCTCCCGGGTGATCACCGACTTCGTGACCACGGGTACTGCCACTCTCGTTCAGGACTTGAAAGAAGAGTACCTGGGCAGCCTCGCCTAGCCCGGGATCCTGGCGACCAGATCGATCTCTACCAGGCCACCCATCGGCAGCGCCGCCACTTGGACTGTCGACCGCGCAGGTCGATGCCCGCCCAGCACATCTCCGTAGAGGTCATTCAGAGTCGGGAAGTTGCCCATGTCGACGATGTAGATGGTCGCCTTGACGACGTTGGAGAAGCTACACCCGGCACTCGACAAGACCTCGGTCAGGTTGGCCAGGACCTGCTTGGCCTGGGCTTCGAATCCTCCTTCGACGATCTGGCCGGTCGAGGGATCGAGAGCGATCTGTCCCGAGGTGAATAGCCAATCGCCCTGACTGACCGCTTGCGCGTAGGGTCCGATAGCGGCAGGCGCTTGATCGGTGTGGTGAAGTTGCATTGGGATGCCCTCCTCTCGAACGGGTTGGACTGGTGCCGGTTCTCAGGCGATCATGATTGGCGGTTGCCCGAATCGGGACCCGGAGCCGTGTCGTCAGCGAGAGCACCGATAAAGGGCAGATTCCGATAGCGCTCGTCGAGGTCGAGTCCGTATCCCACAACAAATACATTGCCGATCTGAAAGCCCGAGTAGTCGATGGGGACGTCGACCTCCCTTGCTTCGATCTTGTCCAGCAGCGCACAGAGCTTGACGCTCTTGGCACCGCGAAATCGGAGGAGGTCCAGGATCGTCCGCAGGGTATAGCCGGTATCGACGATGTCCTCGATCAGTAGCACGTCTCGGTCGCGGATGAACAGGTCCAGGTCCTTGCGGATCCTCACTTCTCCCCGAGCGCTGGTACCCACGTAGCTGGAGGTTTGAAAGAAATCGACGGCTACCGGAACTTCGACCTGCTTCAGTAGATCGACCATGAAGAAGACCGATCCCTTGAGTACGCCGATGCATACCAGCAGCTCGGTATCGGCATAGTCTCGGTTGATCTCCTGGGCCAGCTCGGCGACCCGCTCTTCGACCCGCTGGCGGGAAATGAGGACTGTGGGAGATGACGCAGTGCTTTGAATTGTCATGGCTTACAATCAGCTGAACCCGGAGGGTAGCATGGTCGAGCGTGACGTCAATCCCCTCGCTGGCCGCCACAGGGCCTTGTCAGTTCGATTCAAGGCCGCCTGGGCGTTTCACCAGCTCCTCGTCGGAATGCAACGGACGCGGATCCTAGAGCATTTCGACGACAGGTCCGAGGCGTTCAAGAGTGCCGTCGAGACCTTGAAGAAGGCATCCGAGCGGTTGGAAGGACCTGCGACTTCGGATTCTTCGGTGGTGCCAGCTTTGCTGGAAGATCTGGAATCCGAGGTCAGAGTCTTGGAGGTCGGACTGGCCAAGACGGAAGAAGCGATCTCGCCGTCTCAGGTCCGCCGATTCTTCCAGCAGGTCCGCTCGTTCGACGAGCGAATCCTGCTCGACATCATCCGTTTCTATCAGCGCGTCGAAGGTACAGGGGTTTGGGACAGGGATCGTCTGGACAAGACCGATCTCGTGGTGAGCCGCCTGGCAGAGTCCATAGCTGGCCCGGAGCTGCAGGGGGACCGCACCCGCCTTCGCAAGGTCCTGCAGGCTCTCGCGGTCGCTGACAGCCAGGCCGGGAGAGAGGAGACCGCCGAGATCACCAGCCTCAGCGCGACGCTGCAAGATCTTCGGTCGGAGGTGCGGTGGGTCAAGACTTTCGACGAGCTGCATGAGAGTAAATTGGTTCAGCTGTACAGGGCGCTGAAGCACGACATGGGCCACAAGCTCTTCCATCCCAACCTCTTGCCACTGGTGGCGGAGGTCAACAACGCGTTCAAGCTGAAGATCGACGAGTTGCGGGGTCTGGAAGAGGACAGGATCGTCAGTGGATATCGAAAGTTGCTTCAGGGTCCCGAGAAGAATGTCGCTGGTGGACCCGAGCTGGACGTCGCGCTGGCTGGCCTCCAGCGCCAACTGGATGAGTTCGAGACCCGCACGAAGACGGAGAACGTCCGGCTGGACGAGCTCGCTGTCCTGGGCAAGAGTCTCAGAGACGTGAGTCGGCGGTTCCAGGATCGCACCAACGTAGCCGAAACGAACGACGCTCCGAGCCGGACGAGTGCCGGGGCGGCTACCCCCGCCCCGCGGATACTCGCGACCGAAGCTCTAGTACCGAACCTAGATGCTGTGCAGCCGTTTTGGGACGAGTTGATGGCGGCGCTCGCTGGGCTGGATCCGGAGCTCGACCCGATCGATGCCAGCACCCAGGGAGCCGTCTTGGAGTATCGGCTCGAGCCTCGGGAAGTCGACGCCTTTCGTGCCCTTGGTGAGGAGGTCCAGTCGGCTGCTGATGCGGAGCAGTTCGTCCTCGCGGCGGCCGCTCTTCGTCGACGAATCAGCATAGCGGCGGACGATATCCAGAAAGCTCTGAGCGAGACACCGGGAACGACTCCAAACTCGATACTGGAGGAGGCGCGGTGGACATCCAGAATGGGTGACGCCTACTTGAAGCACTTCTCCCACCTCATGGATCAGGCGGTTTTCGAGGGGGATCTGGATGCCGCCAGATCGTTCCAGCTGCTCAAGATGCGCTTCATGCGAGAGCATTCGGGTCTTCTCAACCTGATCCCGAGGCTATGGGCGCAGACGTCTCTCAGTACGGCCGAGTTCCCGGTGGAGTCGGGGGATCTGGAAGGGCTGGCCACCGGGTCCTTTCGGAAGCAGTCGGCGGACGGAGACGACGCCTAGCCCGCATTATTCATGGCAGCGCGAGCAGATTGTGGAAAGCGTCCGTCAGATCTGGCCACCCGCAAAGAGGAGCACCGGAGGCAACCTTGCAGGCTGTTGAGGAGCGACGAGTGAGGACGGCCTGAGATGGCGGGCGATCTCCGCTAGATGCCGTGGGGCTCATGAATAATGCGGGCTAGGAATCAGCCCGCTCAATCCGGCTGGGTCAGGCGCTGCTGCGCCAGGAGCTCTGTGAGCAGGCGCTGAAGCCGATCTGAAGCCTCTTTACCTTCTTGTAGCACCTCTTCATGGGACACGCCGCCGCTGCCTATCCCTGGAGCGAGGTTGGTGATCACAGACAGCGCCAGACATTCGACACCCATGTGGCGGGCCGCGATGATCTCCAGAGCAGTCGACATGCCCACCATGTCGGCGCCGTTACGTCGCAGCATGGTGACTTCGGCAGGTGTTTCATAGCTGGGGCCTGCTACAGCAGCATAGGTCCCCTGGCCGAGAACCATCCCGAGTCGTTCTGCGGTCTCGAGAGCCAGGGTGCGCAACCGTCCACTGTAGGGCTCGGTCATGTCGGGAAACCTGGGGCCCCACTCACTCGGCAACTCGCCGCGAAGCGGATTGAGACCAGTCAGATTCATCTGATCTCGTATCAAGATCAGGTCGCCGGGCCGCTGATCGCCTCGCAAGCCTCCGGCGGCGTTGGTCATGACCAGGGTCCGAGCCCCCAGTGTGGCTGCCAGGCGAATCGTGAACACCGTTTGATGAGCGTCGTAGCCCTGATATGAATGGAGGCGACCCTTCAGATAGAGAACAGGTCGACCCTGTTCGGTCGTCAGCAGCTGCACCTTCAGTGGGTGGCCCTCGATTCTGTGAGTCTCGAAGGGCAACCACTGCCCAAGAGGGGTCTCTCTCCCCTCGGGATCCCCGAGATCGACCGCGAGACCCGATCCCGAGACCAGCACCACCTCCGGACGAGGCCAGCCGGTTTCGTCCCAGGCTTGAGCCGCCTGGTCGAGCTCCAGACGCATCGAATTCACGGGACTCATGCTACCAGGGTGATAGGGAATGTTTGAAGTGGCGAGGCTGGGTCGAAGTGGAGCGAGTGGCCGACGGGGGACCTGGGAAAGTGCCGGGAGGCACATCCTCCAGAAATCCGATATCGTTCCCCGCAGCCATCGGTGGTGGCGCCTGTGAGGTAGACAGGCCCAAGCCGCTCTAGAAGGGGGAAGACAGGCCATGTCGGAGCTCGAAGCGCAAATCGCCAATCGACGCCAGAAGCGCGAGGCGCTGGCCGAGGTAGGCATAGCTCCCTATCCCAGTCGCGCCGAGTTGGATCTGGAGCCCTCGGAAGTGCATCGCAGCTACCGCGAGCTCGATACCGAGTCCCTGGTTTCGGAGGAGATTGGGCTGAGGGTTGCCGGCAGAGTCCGGGCCCTGCGAAAGCATGGCAAGACGGCCTTCGTGGATCTGCACGATGGTGGCTCGAAGCTGCAGCTGATGGTTCGTCGGCAGGAGCTCGATGAGGAGGGCTCGACAGTCCTCGAGAATCTGGATCTCGGTGACTATGCAGCGGCTGAGGGTACGCTGATTCGAACGCGCACCGGAGAGCTGACCCTGGCGACAACTTCGCTGACGATGCTGGCCAAGGCAGTAAGGCCCTTGCCCGAAAAGTGGCATGGCCTGACCGATGTGGAAGCCCGCTATCGCCGAAGATATCTGGACCTCCTGTTCAACGAGGACTCCCGTCGCCGCTTCGAGGTGCGAGCTGCGCTCATCAGCGGACTCCGCACGTTTTTGAATGAGCGCGGATTTCTCGAGGTCGAAACGCCGATGATGCAGGTGATGGCTGGAGGTGCCACCGCCCGGCCCTTCGTCACCCATCACAATGCACTGGACATCGACCTCTATCTGCGAATTGCACCTGAGCTCTACTTGAAGCGCCTGCTTGTCGGCGGCTTTCATCGTGTCTATGAGGTCAATAGGAACTTTCGCAACGAGGGAATCTCCACCCAACACAATCCCGAGTTCACCATGCTGGAGTTCTATTGGGCCTACTCTGACTATGAGCAGCTCATGTCCTTCACCGAGGAGATGGTGTCGGCGCTGGCATCGCAAGTTCTCGGAGAGCCGGCCGTGCTTTGGAATGACACGCGCCTCGAGCTCGCTCCGCCGTGGGATCGGTACACCATGCGGCAGGCGATTGCGAAGTTTGCCGGCGTCGATGTCGAGAGATTGGACCACCTGGCGGACCTGGTGGGGATCTTCGGCGAACGGCAGTTGTCCCTGCCGGCGGTCGCCAATGACTCCAAGCACGCCGTTCTCCAGTGCTCGTCCAGACCGGAGCTCGAAGAGCGATACCCGGGCGTCGACCTACCCGCAGGTTGGTACGGTCGCTTCCTGGTGGCGCTTTTCGAAGAGACGGTGGAGAATCAGCTGATCCAACCTACCTTCATCAGCGAGATCCCCGTGGAGGTCTCGCCGTTCGCCAAGGTCTGCTCCGACGATCCCCGATTTACCGAGCGCTTCGAGCTGTTCATGGGCGGCATGGAGATCGCCAATGCCTACTCGGAGCTGAATGATCCGGACCTGCAGGCTCAGCGGTTTCGGGACCAAGTCAAAGCCAGGCAAAGTGGCGACGACGAGGCACATCGTTTCGACGAGGACTACATCCGGGCCCTCGAGCACGGCATGCCGCCCGCCGGCGGCGAGGGGATCGGCATCGACAGGCTGGTCATGTTGTTCACGGACAGCCCGTCGATCCGTGATGTCATTCTCTTTCCCCTGCTGCGCCCGGAGGCTGCCGATGAGTAGGATGACTCCGATTTGAGGATCCTCACGCAGTCTCTTCGGGAATTGGATGCATGAGTAGTGTCTCGCTGCCGCTGTGGATCGCAATCCGGTACCTCAAGAGCTCCCGTCGGGACGCCTTCATTACCTTTCTGTCCCTGACCGCGGCCGGCGGTATCGCTCTCGGCGTTGCAGCTTTGATTCTGGCTCTCGCTGCACTTTCCGGCTTCCAGGCGGCGCTCAAAGGCGAGGTGCTGTCGAGGACGCCCGACATCGAAGTCGAGCTGCCGGCGGGAGCTGATGCGGAGGCGGCCAGGCGAGAGGTGGACGGTGTCGACGGGGTGCGGTCAGCTCAGATCGTTGTGCGGGGCAGGGGTTGGCTGCTGGCTCGAGGTCGTTCGAGGGCGGTGGAAATGATCGGCTTTGGTGCCGAGCTGCCAGCGTTGTTTCCAGGGGCAACGTCGCGGAACCCCGGGTTGTACCTGGGTGACGGTCTGGTCAGCCTCTGGGGCATGGAGCCAGGCGATGTCGTGGAGGTTGTCTCTCCGGTCCCGACACTGACCCCTGTCGGGCCCCAACCGCGTGTTCGCAGGCTCCCCGTTGTGGGGAGTTTTGCAGCGGGTCGAGCCGAACAAGAAGACCGGCTGGCCCTGCCACTGTCCGAGGCGAGCCTGCTCTTCGGGCGCTCTGCCGTCTATCGTCTGCTGGTGGATTGCAGTGACCTGGGCACCGCTCTCGAAGTGGCTGGGAAGCTACCGAAATTACTACCCGCCGGGAGTACTGTGCGAACCTGGCGTGATCTGAATCGGGTGCTGTTCTTCGCGCTCCGGCTGGAAAAGACCCTCATGTTCGTGGCTGTCTTCCTGATTGTCGTCGTCGCCGGGATGTCGCTGGTCTCGGACCTGACCCTCATCTTGGCGAGCAAGCGTCCCGAGGTCGGCATGCTTGGTGCCATGGGAGCCGCGCCGTCGGAATTGCGGCGGATCTTTCTGTGGCTTGGCGGGCTACTGGTTGGGCTGGGGGCCCTGATCGGCCTCGTGCTGGGTGTGGGGGGGGCATGGCTGCTGGACCGGTATGAGCTACTATCCCTGCCGAGCCAGGTCTATTTCCTCGACCACGTGCCCTTTCTGGTGCGCGCCCGGGATGTGCTGTCGATTGTCGGTACTACGGTCGTTCTCACTTTTGCCTGTTCGTTCTATGCTGCGCATCGGGCAGCCTCCCTGTGGCCCGTGGAGGCGTTGAGACGATGAGCGTCTCCATTCGGGTAAACGGAGTCCGCAAGTCGTACCGGGATGGGGAGCGACTGGTTCAGGTGCTCAACGGAGTCGACCTGGAAGTTCGAGCCGGGGAGTTCGTGGCGGTCGTTGGCCCCTCTGGCTGCGGTAAATCGACGCTGCTTCATCTGCTAGGGGCGCTGGATATCCCGGATTCCGGAACCGTGGAGGTCGGTGGCCAGGGTCTCGCCGACCTGGGCCCGCGCCGACTGGCAGCCTTTCGAAATCGGACGATCGGCTTCGTCTTCCAGTTCCAGGAGCTACTGGGCGATTTCTCGGCACTCGAGAATGTCATGTTGCCGGGTCGCATCGCCGGCAAGAGCACGGCCTGGGCCGAAGAGCGAGCTCGCGGCCTTCTGGACGAAGTCGGTCTTCAGGATCGTCTGGACCATTTTCCCAACCAACTCTCAGGCGGCGAGCGCCAACGAGTGGCGCTATGCAGGGCGCTGTTCATGGAGCCTCCTCTGATACTGGCAGACGAGCCGACCGGCAACCTGGATCCGGAGAGCGGAGTCCAGGTATTCGACCTGATGTTGGACCTGCAGGAGAGGCACGGAACCACCGCTTTGGTGGTCACGCACAACCCGGAGCTGGCCAGTCGTTGTGGTAGACTCCTGAGACTCGAAGGCGGCAAATTACACGCTGAGCGCCGCTGATTCCGCCTGTCGAAATCTACTCCAAAGCGGCGTTTTGGAGTCCACGACGAGTGTTCGAGAAGTATAACGAGAAGGCTCGGAGAGCCCTTTTCTTCGCGCGCTACGAAGCCAGCAAACTCGGCAGTCGGGTCATCGAGTCCGAGCATATTCTGCTTGGCATCCTGCGTGAGGGTGAAGAGAGCGTCACCGAGCTGTTTCGACGGCTGAAGGTGAAGCCTGAGGTGCTTCGCAAACAGATCGAAGGCGAGAAGGTCTTCGTGGAGAGGATCTCGTCCACGGCAGAGCTGCCTTTGTCCGAAGAGTCCAAGAAGGTCCTTGCCTACGGCTCCCACGAGGCAGAGAGCATGCTTCATCCGTCAGTCGGCTCCGAGCACCTGCTAATCGGCCTGTTGCGGGTCGATGGTTGTCTGGCGATGCGCACCCTGACGCAACACGGACTGGACCTCTACAGCGTCAGGGAGGAGGTCCTGGCGATCGCCAAAGAACGCGAGGCCACCCAGCAGAAAGAGGAACAGCCCTTCCTGGCGGAGTATGCACGCGATCTCACCTTTCTGGCGGCTCAGGGGACCTTCGACCCCCTCATCGGTCGAGACTCAGAGGTCGAACGGATTGTCCAGATTCTCTCCCGGCGGACCAAGAACAACCCGATTCTCCTCGGTGAGCCGGGCGTTGGGAAGACCGCGATTGTCGAGGGCCTGGCGCAGCGCATCGTCGAGGGTCAGGTGCCTTTGTCTCTGGCGCAGAAGAAGATTCTGGCACTGGATCTCTCCTTGATCGTCGCCGGCACCAAGTACCGGGGTCAGTTCGAAGAGCGCCTCAAGGGTATTCTCGGTGAGCTCAAGGACAATCAGGATGTCATTGTCTTTATCGATGAAATCCACTCATTGATCGGGGCCGGGTCGGCCGAGGGTTCTCTCGATGCGGCGAACATTCTCAAGCCGGCTCTTTCCCGCGGCGAAGTGTCCTGCGTCGGCGCCACGACACTCAAGGAGTACCGCAAGTACATCGAGAAGGATCGATCCCTGCTGCGTCGATTCCAGTCGATTCAAATCGAGCCACCGAACCAGGAAGAGACGCTGAAGATCCTGCAGGGTGTGAAGGATCGGTACGAGGCGTTTCACAAGGTTCACTACACGGCAGGCGCGCTGCAGGCTGCTATTTACCAGTCCACCCGTTACATTGCCGATCGACATCAACCGGACAAGGCTATCGACGTGATCGACGAGGCCGGGGCCAAGGTGAAGCTGCGCCGAGTTCGGGATACCCAGAACGTGCGCCGATTGGAGCAGGAGATCGGCGAGGTCGTCAAAGAGATGAAGTCGGCCATCTCCGACAAGGACTTCGAGAGAGCCGTCTATCTGAGGGAAAAGGAGATCGAGCTGCGGGAGGATCTCGAGAAACTGCGCACGCAAACCGACGAAGATTCCGTCCTGCAAGTGACGAAGAAGGACATCGAGGAGGTGATCGCTTCGTGGACTGGCATACCGGTATCCAGTCTGCAGAGCGAAGAGGCCGAGAAGTTGATGCAAATGGAGCAGACCCTGCGCCAGCGTATCGTCGGGCAGGATCATGCGATCAGCGCCATCAGCCGTGCCATTCGGAGATCTCGGCTCGGAGTGAGCAACCCGCAGCGGCCCGTCGGGTCTTTTATCTTTCTCGGGCCTTCTGGGGTGGGCAAGACAGAGGTCGCCCGCCGTCTCGGCGAGTTTCTGTTCGGTAGCCAGGCTTCTCTGATTCGCTTCGACATGAGCGAGTATATGGAGAAGCATGCCGTTTCCAAGATGATCGGATCGCCGCCAGGCTACGTCGGTCACGACGAAGGGGGACAGCTGACCGAGCGCATTCGCCGCCAGCCCTATTCGGTGATTCTGTTCGACGAGATCGAGAAGGCGCATCCGGACGTGGCGAATTTGCTGCTGCAGATTCTCGAGGACGGCCTGCTCACCGACGCCTATGGGAACCAGGTCGATTTCAAGAACGCAATCGTCCTGATGACTTCGAATATCGGGAGTCAGCTGGTGCTGCGGGGAGGTCGCATGGGCTTCGGAGAGTCGGACCGGGACAGGGAGTTCGAGCGGCTCGAACAAGAGATCCTGGCCTCGCTGCGGCAATCCTTCAGCCCAGAGTTCATCAACCGGGTCGACGAGGTCCTCGTCTTCAATCCGCTGGGCCCAACAGAGTTGAGGGCCATCGTGGATATCTTGCTGGAGGATGTCAATTTGACACTCGAGGAGCGGCGCCTGGAGGTCGAAGTGTCAGATGAAGCGAAGTTGTGGCTTCTGGAAAAGGCGGGGATCGACCCTTCCACTGGGGCCCGTCCTCTTCGGCGGACGATCCAACGCTATGTTCAGGATGCAGTCTCGGAGGTCTTGATCGCCAGGCACGGGGAAGTCATTGGGCTCATCGGCATCACAGTCGAGAACGATGAGCTGAAACTCCATCCGAAGATCGGAGAATCCCTGGTCAGCCAGGACTGAAGTACGGTTATCGTCTGACGGCATCAGCGGCAAGGGGCTTGCATGAATCCCGCTGTCGTTAGGTAACCTTAGGGGTGGAATCCTCGCTGCCTGACCTGTATCCAAGTGTGCGAATCGGCATCCGCAGAGTCGTTCCATCGATGAAGATCCAAATCATCCACTCCGCGTTGATAGGCCTACTCATGGTGGTGGGACTGGTGCTGCCTGCCCGGGCGCAGAACCTGGAGGGTCAGCCAATTCAGGCAATTCTCTACCAGGGACTCGAGTCGCTGACTGAGGATACCCTCAACTACTACCTTGGTCTGGCCGAGGGGGAAGTCTTCGAGGCCGACAAGCTGAACGAGAAGATCCACGCCCTATGGATTCGCAACCTGGTGGATGACATCAAGATCGAAACAGGTCCGACCGACGGTGGTGTGCAGGTGACGGTGACGGTCAAGGAGAGGCCGATCCTGCGGTCAATCGACTACGAGGGACTGAAGCGGATAAGCCGATCGGATATCAACGAGAGGATCATCACCGATTCGATTCGGGTGCGCGAAGGCGATTCCCTCAGCCTCGGTGAGCTGCACAGGCTCAAAGCCGCGATCGAGGAGCTCTACGCCGAAAAGGGCTTCCGATTGGCAGAGGCCAACTACACCGTTGAAGCGGCCTCCAGATCCGACCGTCGAGTGGTCTATACGATCGACGAGGGTGACAAGGTCAGGGTGGGTGACATCGACTTCGAGGGCAACACTGTCTTCAAGGACATGCGACTGGGCTGGTCGATGAGCGACACCAAGGAATCCAACCTCATCACCAAGATCATGAAGAAGGACATCTACAGTCCTGCCGCGTTGAGCGAGGATCTGGACTCCGTTCGGGAGCTCTACCTGAAGGCGGGCTACAAGAATGTGGTTCTGGGAGAGCCGAAGATCGAGGTCAAGCCCGTCAAAGGTGGCGAAGCCGCGGGCAAAGACGTCAAACGTCGGCTGTTCATCACGATTCCCGTCGAGGAAGGAGATCGGTGGAAGCTCGGCGAGATCACCATCGAGGGCACCGACCGGTTCCCGGCTGAGGTGCTGCTGCGCCAGTTCGAGCGCCCGAAGGGCGGTTGGCTGCGCTCCAAGGTCATCGACGACGGTCTGGAGACGATTCGGGAGCTCTATTCGAATACAGGTCACCTGTTTGCACAGATCGAGCCCGAGATCGTGGAGAAGCCCGATCAGGTGGCCGATGTGATCATCCACGTGGATGAAGGCGAGCAGTTTCGCATCGGCCGGATCGAGTTCTCGGGCAATACCAAGACGAAGGACAAGGTACTGCGGCGCGACATGAGCATCCAGGAGGGCCTGGTCATGAACACCGGGGCCCTGAAGAACAGCCTGCTGCGCATCGGGCAGTCCGAGGTGTTCAAAGTCGATGAAGAGGATCCAGTTGCCTTTGACATCGATTCGGAGGAGAAGCTCGTCGACCTCACCATTCAGGGCGAGGAGGGCGAGCGCACCGAAATGCTGTTCGGTGGTGGCTTCAGCGAAGTCGATGGCTTCTTCGGCCAGTTCCAGTTCAGAACTAGGAACTTCCTGGGAAGGGGAGAGACCCTAGGCGTTTCCGCGCAGTTGGGCTCCCGGCAAGATATCTTCGACTTGTCCTACTTCATTCCCTGGTTTCTGAACAAGCCTCAGAGTTTCGGCGCGTCGATCTTCAAGCGCCGTCTCGACTACAACCTTCTCACCGGCCAGACCGTGTTTCAGGACAATTTCGGCGGAACCCTGACTTATGGTCGAAACCTCGGGATCTTCGGCAATTTCTCGACGACCTTCTCCCGCTTCGACTCGGACGAGGCGCGAACTGAATTCGACCTGGAAGGCAACAGGATCACTCAGCAGATCAACCGCAAGGTAGCGATGCTGCGTTGGTCCGTGGTGAGGGATCGAAGGGACAGTCGTTTACAGCCGACTTTCGGCAGTCGCGCCAATATCTCGCTCGATCTGGCGGGTGGACCCCTGGGAGGCAACACAGACTTCTGGCGACCGCAAGGCTCCTACCAGAAGTTCCTGCCCATGACCAAGGGCCGTATGCGCACAGTCCTGGGGATGAATGCTTCAGCGGGCTACATCGAGCCGATTGGCGACACTCCGCTGTATTTCAACGATCGGTTCTACCTCGGCGGGGAAAGCAGTGTTCGGGGATTCAAATACCGGTCTATCTGGGTCAGAGACTCAGAAGGCAACACGGTGACCGACCTGTCGGGGTTTCCTCTCGGCGGCAATCGATCGCTCCAGCTCAACCTCGAGGCGATCTTCGTGCTGAAGGGCCCCTTCCGCTTCCTGTTCTACACCGATGGGGGCAAAGTCTACGGTGACGACCAGAGTTTCGATTTCCAGAACCTCCGCCTCTCCACCGGAGCGGAGCTGCAGGTCACGGTGCCCATGTTGGGTGCTCCCCTCCGCTTCATTTACGCCTACAACATCAATCCACTGCCTGACGATCGATTCGAGACTTTCCAGTTCAGCATCGGTCCGGGTTTCTAGAGTCAGCCAGGAGTGTGAGCCTCATGAGAATCAGTAGGAAGACGACTGTTCACACGTTCGGGAGCCTGTGGCTCGGGATGTGTGTGGCATTGATCGCCGGTCAGATTTCCGCGCAGCCCAATGACACCTCGGGGACCCCCAGAGTGGGGGTCATCGATGTTCAAAGACTGGTGCTCGAGTCTGCAAAGGGACAAGCTGTCTTGGAGAAGCTCCGCAACCTCACTGAGCAAAAGCAGGCCGAGGCGGATGCCATTCAGCAGGCGGTTCGGGATCTCCAGACCCGGGTCGAGGCAGGGCGAGCGTCGCTTTCCGAGGAGCGTTTGGCCGAAGTCGAGAAAGAGCTCGAGGACAAGATCATCGAGTACCAACGATTCGAAGACGACGCCGAGCGCCAAATGCAAGAGCAGCAAGCCGGCGCCTTCGAAGAGATCGAGAGTGAAATGATGCCGATCATCACGCGGGCCGGCGCGGAGTTGCAGTACACTGTGATCTTCAACAAGTTCAGTAGCGGCTTGCTCTTCGCCAAGGATGAAGCGGATATCACCGACCTGATCCTAGAGCGCTACAACGCAGCATCAGCGGGAGAGAACTAGAATTTGAGCTATCGATTGGCCGAGCTGGCTGAGAAGATCGGCGGCGAGGTGCAGGGTGCTCCGGATCGCCGGATCGATGGAATACGAGGCCTCGAGACGGCCGGCCCCAGCGATCTTTCCTTCGTCGCCAATCCGCGCTACCGCAAGATCGCCATTGCCAGCCGGGCCGGAGCCTTGTTGGTGTCTCCTTCGTCAGTAGATCTGGACCACGATCTGTTGGTCGTGGCGGATCCCTACTTCACACTGGCCGAGCTGCTGGATATCTTCTATCCGCAGTCGCCCCAGGTCGTGGGGGTCCATTCAACCGCGTCTGTCGGCGAGGGCGCTGTCATAGATCCGAGTGCGAGCATAGGCCCCTACTCGGTTATCGGAGAACGCTGCAGACTCGGCGCCGATGTGGTGATCCACCCTCACGTCGTGGTGGGCAGAGACTGTGAGATCGGTCCGGCGACAGTGTTGTTCCCGGGGGTCGTGATCTACGACGGCGTCAAGATCGGCGATCGCTGTCGGCTTCATTCCGGGGTGGTCCTGGGCAGCGATGGCTTCGGATATGCTCAGCACGAAGGGACTCATGTCAAGCTGAACCACGTTGGCTGCGTCGTGGTGGAAGACGACGTGGAGATCGGTGCGAACACCACGGTCGATCGAGCGCTTCTGGACGAGACTCGGATCGGTGCCGGTAGCAAAGTGGATAACCTCGTTCAGATTGGTCACAACGTGGGAATGGGTCGAGGGTGCCTGCTCGTCTCGCAGTCCGGTATCTCGGGCAGCACTCGGCTGGGGGACGGGGTGGTCGTTGCCGGTCAGAGTGGCCTCAGCGGCCACCTGAAGCTGGGAGACGGTGTGCAGGTAGCCGCCAAATCAGCGGTCTTCAAGTCGGTCGAGGCTGGGAAAAAGGTCGCCGGAATCCCGGCGACCGACGCTTCGAGCTGGCTTCGCCAACAGGCCATGGTCGCCCGTCTCGTAGACTGGGGTCGACGCATCGCCATCCTGGAGCGCACCGCGGAATCCGGAAATAAGGGGAGAGAGCCTTGAACGGCACCGATGAGATACTAGACTTCAGCTGGATCACTTCGATCCTGCCGCATCGCTATCCGATGCTCCTGGTGGATCGCGTGCTGGAGATCGAGCCCAAGAAGAAGATCATCGCGATCAAGAACGTAACGGCCAACGAGGAGTTCTTCAATGGTCACTTTCCTGGCAATCCAGTGATGCCAGGCGTCTTGCTGGTGGAGGGGATGGCACAGGCCGCCGGTATTCTCGTCTTGCACGATGACCCGCGCCGGGCCGACAAGCTCCTTTTCTTCATGTCCATCGACCGCGCACGGTTTCGACGACCTGTCGTACCCGGTGATCAAATCCGCTACGAGATCGAGATGCTACGCATGCGACCACGCCACTGCAAACTCAGTGGGCGAGCACTCGTCGATGGCCAAGTTGCTGCCGAGGCTGTCTGCAGCTCGGCTTTGGTAGACCGCTGAGCGTCGAGGAACGATTCCGTATCCAAGGAAGCGCCGGAGGGCAGACTTCTTTCCGCATCCGCAAGCATCGTGATGCAACAACAGAGCGTCCCGCGTCGAGGCATCAAAGCCTGGATCGCCGGACGGCTCAGGAGCACCGGAGACAAATGGGGACCCTGATTCACTCGACCGCCATCATCGATCCAGAGGCCGATCTCGCGGCCTCCGTGAGGGTGGGTGCCTATGCGGTCATCGGGCCGCAGGTATCGGTGGGAGAGGATACTGAGATAGGTGCCGGGGCGCAGATCGGTGGCTATACCAGGATCGGCGAGGGCAACCGCGTTTTTCCTCACGCTTGCGTGGGATTCGAACCCCAGGATCTCAAGTACGGAGGCAGCGAGACCTGGCTCGAAGTCGGAGATCGCAACGTCTTCCGAGAGTTCGTGACGATCCATCGCGGCACAGAGCAGGGCGGCGCGCTGACCACGATCGGCGATGACAACCTGTTCATGGCCTACTCACACGTGGCCCATGACTGTCACGTTGGACACCGGACGATCTTCAGCAACGCCGGAACCCTGGCTGGCCATGTCGAGATTCAGGACGATGTGACAGTCGGGGCTTTTAGTGCCGTTCACCAGTTCTGCCGTGTGGGCAGACATGCTTACATCGGTGGGTATTCGGTCATTACGAGGGATGCTCTGCCCTGGGTCAAGACGGTCGGGCAGAAACCCCTTTGCTACGGTGTCAACACGATAGGGCTGCAGCGGAAGGGATTCGACAAACCGACGATCAACCGACTCCAAGCCGCCATGCGGGTCCTGTTGCGCTCAAGCCTCAATACCACCCACGCGGTGGAGAAGCTCCGCGAGGAATACGGCGGGGACGCAGATATCGACTTCCTGATCGATTTCATCGAAGGCTCGGACCGGGGAGTGATTACGGCGATACCCGGCCGGCAGGGCGGACGAGGAGGAAGCTCCTGAGTCGCTCAGCGGGTCCCGTCCGAGTCGGAGTCATCGGCACCGGTGCTCTGGGTCGGCACCACGTGCGCATCCTGGCCGAGGATCCGGGCGCCGAGTTGGTGGGCGTCTTCGATACGGATCGCAGCGCGGCTGAACGTGTCGCGAAGGAGTTCGGTGCCAGGGTCTTTGACAGCCTGGCCGAACTTGCCGGTGGCTTGGAGGCTGCCGTAGTCGCGGTGCCGACCGTCGATCATTGTCAGGTCGGATGTGATCTGCTCGAGCAGGGAATCCACGTCCTGGTCGAGAAGCCGCTGGCATCGAACCTGGAAGAAGCCGACCGCCTGGTGGCCGCGGCTGGGGACCGGGTTCTGGCTGTCGGCCACGTCGAGTTCTTCAATCCTGCCGTCCAACGACTGATGCAGATTGAAGGGCAAGCCGGCTTCGTCGAGATTCATCGACTGGCGGTTTTCACGCCCCGGAGCCTGGATATCGATGTCGTGCTCGACCTGATGATCCATGACCTCCAGATACTGCATGCCTTGGATGACAGCCCCGTCTCGGAAGTCCGGGCCACCGGTATCAGCGTGCTCTCTTCGAGAATCGACATAGCCAACGCCAGAGTAGCCTTGGAGTCCGGGTGCGTTGCAAACCTCACGGCCTCGCGCGTGTCCTCGCAGAAGGTGAGGAAGTTGCGCGTCTTCCTGCCGGACCAGGGTTACTATTCGGTGGACTATCAAGAGCAGCAGGTTCAGGGTTTTCGGCTGGAAGTGGGAGACGAGGGGCGCAATATAATTCCAGACCCGTTGGTGGTGGAAAGAGATGAGCCCCTGAAACGGGAACTCGGGGCTTTCCTGGCTCGGTGTCGAGGTGAGGACGCGATACTGGTGGACGGCCGGCAGGGCCGGCGAGCCTTGCATACAGCTTTCAGAGTCCTGGAGGCGATAGCAGCCTGATCCCGATACCGGCCCAGACCTGCTGGCTACCTGGGAGTCCCTGGAACCTTGGGCTCCTCGCTGTTGGCTGTGGTTCTCGAGTCTGAATCGGGAGAAGCGGAGGAAGACAAGATGAGCGACGTACGCATCGGAGTCATAGGTGGAAGCGGTCTCTACCATATGGAGGGTCTGACCGTGCAGGACGAACGCCCGGTGGCGACGCCTTTTGGGGAGGCTTCAGATGCCTTCATTCTAGGCGAGCTGGATGGCGTTCGAGTTGCCTTTCTCGCCCGCCATGGAAGAGGGCATCGCCTACTTCCGTCGGAGGTCAACTTCAGGGCGAACATTTTCGGATTCAAGCTGCTCGGCGTGGAGCGACTCCTCTCTGTGAGTGCAGTCGGATCGATGAAGGTGGAATATCGGCCGACTGATATCGTCGTGCCAGATCAATTCTTCGACCGCACGCGACATCGACCCGACACCTTTTTCGGCGACGGTCTCGTAGCTCATGTCTCCATGGCCAAGCCTGTGTGTCCCGACCTGTCCGAGATCTACTACGACTGTGCCAAAGAGGCTGGTGCGAGGAGTCATCGCGGTGGGACCTACCTTTGCATGGAAGGCCCGCAATTCTCGACCCGTGCCGAGTCGGACATCTACCGCCAGTGGGGTGTGGACATCATCGGGATGACGAATCTGCAGGAAGCCAAGCTGGCTCGTGAAGCGGAGATCTGCTACTCCACACTGGCCATGGTGACGGACTATGACTGCTGGCACGAGGAGGAAGACGATGTCAATGGCCAGGCGGTAATGGAAGTGGTTCAGCAGAATGCTGCCACCGCCCAGGATGTAGTGCGGCGGGTGATTCGTCGACTGCCAAGCGAGCGCACCTGTGTTTGCGCGTCGGCTCTGCAAAGTGCATTGATCACTGAAGCCGCATTGATCCCGGCAGCGACCAGGGAAAAACTGGACCCCATTGTCGGCAAGTACCTCCCGTCGAGAGACTGAGCGCGATGGCGAGAATCCTCATCACCAACGATGACGGTGTGTACTCCGAGGGCTTGAAGCTGCTGGCCGATGCCCTGGGACAGATCGGTGAGGTCACCGTGGTGGCACCCGACAGGGAGCAGAGCGCCACGGGACACTCGTTGACCCTCCACCGCCCGTTGCGCATGCAGCAGCTCCAGGAGCACGTGTTTGCGGTCGATGGAACGCCGACCGACTGCGTGAATCTCGCCGTTTTGTGGTTGATGAAGGACTCGCCTCCCGACCTGGTGGTCTCAGGCATCAACTTCGGATGCAACATGGGTGACGATGTGACCTACTCCGGCACGGTGAGCGCGACCTTCGAGGGAACGCTGCTGGGGATTCCCTCGGTCGCCTTCAGCCAAGAAGTGGGAGAGGAGTTCTCGTTCGAGCGGGCAGCGAGATTCGCCCGACGCTTCACGGAGATTCTCCTGAATGAGACCTTGGCGAAGGACACGCTGTTGAATGTCAACATTCCGGCCGATTCACCGCAAGGTGTGAGGCTGACTCGGCTCGGGAAGAGGAAATACAAGCAAGTTGTCGTCGAGAAGGAGGATCCGCGGGGCAGGAAGTACTTCTGGATCGCTGGCACGCCCGAGTGGCAAGAGGAGGAAGGCACCGACCATGCGGCCCTGTCGGCCGGGCTCGTCTCGGTGACGCCGCTCCACCTGGACTTGACCGACTATCGCGGCCTCGAGTCCTACAGTGAGTTGAGAGAGCGGTTCGACGGGATGACCGGGGATCTCGAGACTTGAATCACGAGTTCACCTATCAGCGCGACCGGATGGTCCGGCTGGTGGAAGGGCGCGGCGTGAGCGATGCGCGGGTGCTGGAGGCCATGCGCACCATTCCTCGACATCTTTTCGTACCGGAACACATGCGGGCGCAGGCTTACGGCGACCACGCCCTGCCGATCGGTGCCAAGCAGACCATCTCGCAACCCTACGTGGTGGCCCGCATGACCGAGCTCTTGAAGGTCGAGGGTGGGCACTCGGTCCTCGAAGTGGGTACCGGATCGGGATATCAAACCGCGATTCTGTCCAAGTTGGCGAGACGGGTTTTCAGCCTCGAGCGCATATCGGATCTGGCCCACGATGCCATCGACCGGATGCGTCAGCTGGGCCTGGAGAACGTCAAGATCCAGACTTTCGACGGCACGGTTGGTTGGAGCGATATGGCCCCATTTGATCGAATCCTCGTGACCGCCGGGGCTCCCAAGGCCCCTCAGCCGCTCATCGATCAACTGCGGCCAGGGGGACGTCTCTTGATACCCGAGGGGGGACGCCATCAACAGAGACTGGTTGTCTATCGAAAACTGCGCCAGGGTGTGCGTCGATCGGAGGGTGAGGCCGTGATGTTCGTGCCTCTGCTGGGTCGCCACGGCTGGGAAAAGGAGCAATAAGTGAGCCTTCTGAGGGACCTTTGGCATGATCTCCATGGCCTGCTGAGCCAGCTCCTGCAATGGGTGGAGGCCTTCGCTGCCACTTCCTATGGAGGATGGGCGCTTTTCGGGCTGGCGTTCCTGGAAAGCAGCATCTTTCCGGTGCCGCCTGATGTTTTGTTGATCGCTTTGTGCCTGGGTAGACCGGATCTGTCTTTTTGGTTTGCGGCGATCTGCGCTGTCGGCTCTGTGCTGGGCGGCATGGCAGGCTACGCTCTGGGCTACTTCGGTGGGCGTCCGCTGCTACTGAGAATGTTCGATGCGGAGAAAGTTCAAGCCGTCCAGCGCTACTACGACAAGTACAACGCATGGGCGACTGGGATTGCGGGCCTGACTCCTTTGCCCTACAAACTCTTCACCATCTCTGGGGGTGCATTCGCCATCAATTTCAAGGTCTTCCTCATTGCCTCGGCCATCTCACGAACAGCTCGTTTCATGATGGTTGCCGGCCTGATCTACGTCCTCGGAGACACCGCCAAGACCTTTATCGAGGAATACCTCAATGTGTTGACTATTGCCTTCGTTGTATTGCTGGTCCTGGGTTTTTGGTTCATAGGCCGATCAGCACGGAAGGCCGGGAACGGGCCCGAGAGCAGCCAAGCTTGAGGCTCCGTCATTCGATTCCGAGCGACGGGAAATTTACGACAGCATTCGGAGATCAGCATCCATGGATCAGCTCAAGGCCTACATCCGAGAAGTCCCGGATTTCCCAAAACCGGGGATTCTCTACTACGACATCACTACGTTGCTGGAAAACGCGCATGCATTGCGTATGACCGTGGATCAGTTCGTCTGGTTGTTTGCGGACCTGCACGTCGACAAGGTCGTAGGTATCGAGTCGCGCGGCTTCATGTTCGGTTCCATCGTGGCATACAACCTCAACGCCGGATTCGTGCCGATGCGGAAGCCCGGAAAGTTGCCGGCACACACCGTGGAGCAGAGCTACGAGCTGGAGTACGGTGAAGATAGCCTCGAGATGCACAGCGATGGAATTGCTCCGGGCGAGCGGGTTCTTATCGTCGACGACCTCATAGCGATCGGTGGCACGGCTGCTGCCGCGGCCCAGCTGGTGGAAGGGGTAGGCGGCGAGGTCGTCGGCCTGGGCTTTGTCGTTGAGTTGGGTTTTCTGGGCGGGCGGGAGAAGCTGAAAGGCCATTCGGTCGAGTCCCTCATCAAGTACTAGGATGATCTGCACAGGTGGTGTGGCCAGCAGGCAGAAGAGTGCGTATAATCTGGCGTTCGTTGGCGGCTGTAGCTCAGCTGGATAGAGCTGGGGCTTCCTAAGCCCTGAGTCGGGGGTTCGAGTCCTCCCAGCCGCACCATCAGGTTTCATCAGACCATGGCTCGACCCGAGCCGGACGGTTTCAAGACAATGAGTCAACGACTGACGCGAAAAGAAATCAAGCGAGACCAGGTGCAGGAAGCTCTGACCGGAGCGATGGAGTATCTTCGGGACAACCTCCGGACCCTACTGATGGTGGCTGGCCTGGTGCTTCTGGCAATCGGAGCTCTGGCGGCCTACCGGAGCTACTTGGACAGCAAGGAAATCGAGGCCAGTGAACAGTTGGCCCGAGCGATTCGGGTCTATTCCGCAGAGGTCACCGACGTGCCTGACCCGGCTCACGACAGGAACCCGACCTTCGGTGACGCGGCGAGCCGCGATGCGACGGCTCGTAGCCAGCTGGAAGCCGTGGTGGACGAGTTTGGGAAGTCGGACTCGGCAGTCATCGCGAAGGCCTACCTCGGAGAGCTGGCGGCCCGTTCTGGAGATCTGGATGGTGCGCGCCATTTGTGGGGGGAGTTTCTCGAGTCCCAGCGGAACAACATGCTTGCTTCCGAGGTTCGCTTGAACCTCATGTCCTTGGACCGAGCGCAGGGGCGTGGGCAGGAGCTGATCGCGCAGATTCGAGCTCAGCTCGAGGAGCCCGGGACCGACCTGCCGAAGGATGTTCTTCTCTACCAGCTGGCCCTGACCCAGCGCGAGCTGGGACTCGACCTAGAAGCTCGTCAGACCATGCAGCGCCTGCTGGACGATTATCCGCAGTCGGTGTATGCAGCGCAGGCTCGGGCCGAGCTGGGCACGGGAGTCACTGGTAACCCACTGGCCGGATTCTAGTGCCAATCCTGCTTCGACTCGGCCGGTGAGCAGTCCCTATCAAATCCTGGCACGCAAGAGACGCGGCCTCTCGTTGGGAGCCGACGATCTGGCGGCTATCGTCTCAGGCGCCAGTGACGGGACTTGGAGCGAAGCGGAGCTGGCCGCGTTCCTGATGGCGGCGGCCATTCGCGGGTTGGACCAAGAAGAGACCCATCGCCTCACCCTGGCAATGATGCAATCTGGGGATTGCTGGGACCTCGCCAGCGATATTCCCGGAGTCGTGGACAAACACTCGACCGGGGGAGTTGGGGATAAAGTCTCTCTGGTTTTGGCTCCCCTGATGGCTGCGGCTCGAATCCCGATCATCATGCTCACCGGCCGCGGCCTGGGCCATACGGCTGGCACCGCAGACAAGCTCGAGGTCATCCCGGGGCTCGATCTGGAACTGAGCCGTGCCAGGTGCTTGGAGGCCGTGGAACAGACCGGCATGGCTATTGGTGTAGCGACCGCGGACATCGCCCCAGCGGACCGCCGTCTCTACGCGCTCCGCGACCGGACAGCCACTGTCGACTCCCTACCTCTGATCGTTGCAAGCATACTCTCCAAGAAGCTGGCCACGGGTGCCGAGGCGGTCGCATTCGATGTCAAGACGGGTGACGGCGCCTTCATGTCCCAGCCTGATGAGGCCGTCGAACTGGCTCACAGGCTGGTAGAAACCTGCGCAGCGCTCGACCGCCGCGCCAGCGCTCTGGTCACCGACATGAGTCAGCCTCTCGGCGACTGGTCGGGCCACAGCATGGAAGTTTCTGAAGCCCTGCAATGCCTGGCGGGAGATGGACCTCGAGATGTCATGGAGGTCGTCTTCGAGTTGGCGATGGACCTGGCCCAGTTGGCCGATAGCCCGGCCAGGCGCCGGGATTTCGAAGATCTCGTGAACAGCGGACTAGCTCGAGAGACATTTGCTCGCTGGGCCGAGATTCAGGGCGCCGACGTGCAATGGCTGGCCGCTCCGACACTGGAGCCAGCTCCCCATGAGGTTGTCTGCGAGGCTTCCTGCGCCGGGTATCTGTCGCATGTCGCGACCCGGGAGCTCGGCCTGCTGCTGGCCGAGGCGAGCCATCCTGAAGGAGCCTTGGGGACTCTGGATGAGCAGGTGGCGCTGCGGTCTGAAACCAGGCTGGGCGACTCTGTGGAGGAGGCACAGCTGCTGGCCAGACTCTACCTGCGGCGTCCTGACCCACGTTTCGAGAAGAGATTTCGAGCCTGTTTCACGATCGCAGATGAAGCTGTTGCGCCAGCGCTGATCCGCGACCGAATCGCTGCCGCTTGAGACCAAGAGAGCGAGCCGGGTTGTCTGCTCAGCTCGAGGTTCTGCCGAAATTGCTGGCCAGCCTGGCGAGATCATCGCCGTCGACGGAGCCATCGTTGTTGGTGTCCGCCAGGGAGCTGTAGCGAGGCTCACTTCGCCTCGAGCCAAAGCTGAGACCGAGAAGTGAGAGATCGAAGCCGTTGACCCGGCAATCACCGTCGACGTCGCCTTTGAGAAGCTTGGCGCCACTGACGCTGTACTCTGCCATGACGCGGTTTGAGATGTTGGGCGGTGACGCGTCATCCTCGGAACGGACCGCGATTCGTCCGGCGCATTCGAGATCACTCTTCTTGACCGTGTAGGACAGAGTGACCCTCCGCCCGCTTCCCGAGACGTTCGTCGGGACCTCACGGCCGTTGATCGTGAAGTGAGTGGCGCCTTTTCGGATGCTGTTTCCGGACTCGTGCAACTTGGCCCAGAGCCGGTTGCCGGCATTGAGGTTGGAACTCGAGCCTGACTTGGTGAAGCCGCTGTTGACAGGCGCCAGGGTATCGATGCCGAGGATCTTGTCGCGAAAGATCTCGGCCAGTAGCTCAAACCCTGCTGCGTTTGGGTGGCCTACGGGATCGGACTTGTTCGGGTAGTAGTAGCTATTGAAGACGGAGCGTCCCAAGTCGGTGAAGATAGCGTACGGCTCTGCCATCGGTCTGGCGCTCGCGCCGATATCTCGAACGCCTACTACGTACTGAAAAGTGACGCGGTTGTCCGAGTCGCTCGACGCCCAGGGTGGTCGTGGAATGATGGACGCTTGGATCAGATTCAAGCCCTTGTCGATGACCTTTCGGCCCATGCTGCTGAAGTCGCTGACGACGCTCTCCAACGAGTACTCGCCGGAGATGATTCTGTCGATGTCGTTGGTGCCCTCCATCAGGATCACTGTATCCGCGGTGGGTTCTTCGTCCAGGACCGAGTCCAGTCGAGTGAGGCCCTGAGAGACCCTTTCACCCCCGCGCCCGTAGTTGTGAACGAGCGCGTCCGTCTGACCCTCCTCCCGCAGGAGTGCCTGCAGCCGAGAGGGGTACCCCCCCAGGTTCTCCTCGTCGAATGGCTCTGCGCCCTTGGTGATGCTGTCGCCGAAAGCGATGATCTCCTGGGCGAAGGTTGGCTCCTGGGCGAAGGTTGGGTAGAGGAGGGCCAGAGATCCGGCCAGCATGCAGGCCGCGTATCGAATCCACGCTGTCATCGATTCGCTCCCCACTGAGCGGTGGTTTCACGAACCGACGCAAAACGTAGGCCAACCTGGTGCGAACTTGTCCAGGTCAGTATGGGTCTTTCGTCGCCCGGGCCGGCCACCGATGCCTGGCGCAGGACGCGGCCCGTAGGCTGGAGCTCCAGAATCGACCACGACGCCGTTGAAGCTGAATTGAACAGGAGGTAGATCTTCCGGTCGAGGATGGTGAGCTGAGGGTCGACTGCCCCTCTTCCGCCCACAGTCTGGGGGGCGTACCACTTGGAGCCGTCGAACTTGGAGATCGTCATGCGATAGTCGTCGCCGTCATTGCGGCTCCAGGCAACGAGCGCCCCTGTCTTGGTGGCGACGACTTTCGGAGTGATGTCGGGCCAGAGGTTGTTGGGGGCAAGCCGCCGGGGTGCAGACCACCTGCTGGCTTTCTTCTGACTCCAAAAGATCTCGTCATCATGGCCATCGTAGGCTGCCCAGACAAGGAGCCAAGATCCATCGGCCAGGACCGTGCCAGAAAGGCCTGTTTGACTTCCCTTGAGCGGCGGTGAGACGATCTCGACTGGCTGCCAATCGGTGCCATTCCAAGCGGCGGTCCGTATGGACAGGGATCCTGGGTGACTTCCTTCGAGCCAGGCGAGTCCGCCTATCTCGTCTGCGGTGACCATCAACCGAGGTTGAGCTCGCAGAAGCTCGGTCTGGGATGGCGGGTCTGGCAAGCGCTGGAGGCCAGCTGAGCTCTGTTCCAAGACCATGATGCTCTGTTTGTTCGATGCAGCCCGGGTACCTGCCGCAGCCCAACCAGAGCGGGTCTCGACGAAGTCTGTCAGGTGCTCCTGCGAGCGCAGCCGGAGTTGCTTTCTGCGTCCTCCGGGCTGCTCGATGGTGGCCCGACTTTGTTCGGTGGCCAGGATCAAACCCTGCTTATTGTTGGCAGGCTGCAGGATCTCCGCCCCCTCGGCTGCGAAGAGCACGACGCTCGTGGGGGCTAGGATCGAGACCAGGAGATACCGTCGAAATTGCATGATAGGGGCGATCCTAAGCGGCTCTCGGACCTGTGTCAATCGACAAGACGGAGGTCGGAGCCGGCTTGCCGGGAAGCTGAGTCGGGCCTATCATGCAGCGCATGAGGGCAGCAATCCTGGCGGTAGGCTCGGAGCTATTGGGACCCGATCGGCCCGAATCCAACTCCCTATTCTTGGCGCAGACCCTGCGGCGCTACGGCGTAGATGTGGTTCGTAAGTCCGTGGTCGCAGATGTCGTCAGGGACATCAGGCGAGAATTGACCGTTCTTCTCGAGGACGTAGATCTCGTTTTGGTCTGCGGTGGTCTTGGTCCGACAGCCGATGACGTGACCCGTGAGGGGGCGGCCCGAGCCGTGGGGCGCAGTCTGATCGAGGATGCGGCGCAACTGGAGGTGCTGAGAGCCAAGTTCGCTCGCTTTGGCATGCGAATGGCCGATACGAATCTCAAACAGGCCGAGGTGATCGAAGGGGCCCGAGTGCTGCCAAATCCTCGAGGCTCGGCGCCGGGTCAGCTACTGGAGATTCCTGGCAAGGCTGCAGTATTTCTCTTCCCCGGTGTTCCCAGGGAGCTGAAGGGTCTGATGAAGACAGAGCTCGAGCCCTGGTTGGAGGAACGGACCGATGGTGAGGAGGTGGAGACCCGGGTTCTGCGGGTGGCCTGTGTAGGGGAGTCGACACTGGAGGAACGCATCCTGCCGGCCTATGACGAATTCGGCAGAGAGGCGGTCTCGGTTCTGGCCTCGGCTGGGGAGATACAGGTTCGGGTCACCGCTGCCGGTTACGGCCAGGAGCGGGCCTCCAGATTGGAGTCGATGACTCGACGAATGCGAGCGCTAATCGGTGACAGTGTCTACTCGGGGGAGCCGGACGCTTCACTCGAGCAGGCGGTTGGTGGCCTCCTGACGAGACTTGGCAGGACGGTAGTCACGGCCGAGTCCTGCACCGGTGGACTCATTAGTCAGAGGTTGACGGCAGTGCCAGGAAGCAGTTCCTACTTCCTTGGTGGAGTCGTGACCTACTCCGATCAGCTGAAACGCGAGTTGCTGGGGGTTCCTCGAGAGGTGCTGGAGGAGCACGGAGCAGTGAGTCCTGAAGTGGTCGGCTGGATGGCATCAGGGGCGAAGAAGTCTCTGCAGGCCGACTATGCGCTGGCTGTGAGCGGAATCGCTGGGCCAGAGGGGGGCACCGCCAGCAAACCTGTAGGACTCGTCTACGTCGGCCTGGCAGGCGAGGGTGATCCTGAGGTCAAAGAGCTTCGCCTGCCTGGTGATCGGGACCGAGTGCGATGGATGGCAAGCCAGTGGTCACTGGATCTGCTGCGACGGGAACTGCTGCGGAATGACAGTGACTCAGGTCAGGTCCCAGACGGAGGGGGAGGAGGAAGCGAGTGAAGCTGTTTGTCGGAGTCGAGATCCCGGCGCCGGTTCGGCATGCCATGAAGGAGCTCCCTTGACCTGGGTGAGCCTGGTCTTTGCGGCCTATCTGCTCGGGTCGGTCCCCTTCGCCTTCCTCGTCGTGAAGTGGCAATCCGGGGTGGATATCCGAAATGTGGGAAGCGGCAATGTTGGCGCCACCAACGTCTTGCGGTGTGCCGGTATACCGGCTGCAGCCCTCGTATTGGCGTTGGATGTTGCCAAAGGAGCGACACCCGTGGTGGTCGGCCAAGCTCTTGGAGCGCCGCCGGCGGTCCTGGGAGCCTGTGCCCTGGCGGCGGTCCTGGGTCACGTCTTTCCCATCTTTCTCGGCTTTCGTGGCGGCAAGGGCGTCGCCACTGCCGCCGGTGCGATAGGAGCGATGAGCCCGGCGCCCATGCTGGCAGCGATGCTGGTCTTTGGAGCGACGGTCGCTTGGAAGCGGTACGTGTCTCTGGGCTCGATCTTGGCAGTAGGGAGCTTTCCTTTCTTTGCCTTTCTCTTCGGCAGGCTCGGATGGATGGAGCCGATGCCTCTGGTCTTGTTGATCGGCACCACCGTGGCGGCGGGTCTGATCTTGATGCGCCACACCGAGAATGTCCGCCGCCTGGCGGTTGGCGAGGAGCATCGGTTGGGCGAGAATCTGGGGGGAGATTCACAGTGACTCGAATAGCAGTGTTGGGAGCGGGATCCTGGGGTACGGCCCTGGCTGTCCATGCCGCATCCGCCGGGTGCGACGTGCGCCTCTGGGCTCGGCGGCCGGAATTGGCCGAGGAGCTGGCGGCGACCCGAGAGAATCGGATCTACCTACCGGATGCGAAGCTGGCGCCCGGCATCGAGCCCACCTCCGACATGCGAGATCTGGCGGACTGCAAGGTCTTTCTTGTTGTGGTGCCGTCGCATGGATTTCGTGCCGCGGTTCGCGGCCTTTTGGAGGTCCTTCCACACCGCGACGAGATTCAGCTGGTCTCCGCCACCAAAGGCATCGAAACCGAGACCACGGCGCGAATGAGTCAGGTAGCTCGAGAAGAGGCCGATGCAAGTGGCCGGGACCTGTGCTTTGCGACTCTGGCGGGGCCGACGTTCGCGGCGGAGCTTGCCGTTGGGCAGCCCAGTGCCGGTGTCGTGGCGTCAAATTCTTCCGAAATGGCAGTCGAGCTGGGGGAGCTGTTGGCGACACCGCTGTTCCGGCTTTATTCGACAGACGACGTCGTTGGAGTCGAGCTGGGTGGAGCCGGCAAGAACGTCATCGCCATTGCCGCAGGAGTCGTCAGCGGTTTAGGCTTGGGTCACAATACCCTGGCGGCTCTGATGACTCGGGGGTTGCACGAGCTGACCCGCCTGGGAGTGGCATGCGGCGGGCAACGGCGCACTTTCTCGGGCCTGGCTGGAATGGGTGACCTGGTGCTGACCTGTACCGGTGGTTTGTCGCGCAATCGGCAAACGGGAATCCAACTGGCTGGCGGCAAGACGTTGCAGCAGATTCAGGAAGAGACCTCGATGGTGGCGGAGGGTATCCGCAACTCGCTGTCGATGACTCGACTGGCCCGCAAGAGCGGCATCGAGATGCCCATCACCGAGCAGATGATGGAAGTGATGTACGAAGGAAAGACGCCGCGTCGGGCCCTCGAGGACCTGATGACGCGTGAGCTCAAGGCCGAGGCCGAGCTCTAGGGGGGCGAAAGGGACACGATGAGTGACAACCAAGGGCTGGCCTCTCCGACCGGCAGGGTGGACGGGCATCAGACGGTTCTCGTACTCGACTTTGGCAGTCAGTACACACAGCTGATCGCCCGCCGGGTGAGGGAGAACAGGGTCTACTGCGAGATTTTGGCGTACGACACGCCGATTGCCGAGATCCGCCGTCGTTCGCCCATTGGCTTGATTCTCTCCGGTGGTCCCCAGAGCGTTTATTCACCGGGAGCGGTGCGGCCGGATCCGGGCTTGTTCGAACTGGAGATTCCAATCCTCGGCATCTGCTATGGCATGCAGGTGATGGTGCACCTGCTCGGGGGCGAGGTCGAGGGGTCCGACACCCGAGAGTACGGCAGGGCCGAGGTGGATGTGATCGATCGCGGTGTGTTGTTCGAGGGTCTCGGGGAGCGGGAGACTGTTTGGATGAGTCACGGCGATCGCATCCGTGAGCTGCCGGAGGGTTTTCAGGTTTGTGCTTCGACGCCCAATGCCCCGACTGTCGCGTTCGAGAATTCGGACCGCAGGATGTTCGGGATCCAGTTCCACCCCGAGGTGTCGCACACGGTCTCGGGAGGGGAGATCCTGCGAAACTTCCTCTACGGCGCTTGCGGAGCCAGAGGCGATTGGGGGATGGCCTCCTACCTGCAGGAGGCGGTGGAGAGCATCCGGGCGCAGGTGGCTGATGGCACGGTGTTGTGCGCACTGTCTGGAGGAGTGGACTCTTCGGTTGTTGCGATGCTGCTGCACAGAGCCCTCGGCGGACGGATGGTGGCTGTCTTTGTCGACAACGGCGTCCTGCGCAAGGACGAAGCTCAGCAGGTGCTGCACAGCCTTCGAGACGGCCTCGGATTGCCCGTCGTCGGCGTCGAGGCTGGAGAGCGGTTCTTGACGGAGCTCCAGGGAGTCGAAGACCCGGAAGAGAAGCGGCGAATCATCGGCCGGGTGTTTATCGAGGTTTTCGAGGACGAGGCTTTGGAGCATGGGGACGTGCGCTATCTCGCCCAGGGAACCCTCTATCCGGACGTCATCGAGTCGGTGTCGGTCAAGGGACCCTCAGCGGTCATCAAGACTCACCACAATGTGGGTGGTCTGCCGGAACGGCTCGGGTTCGAGCTTGTCGAGCCGCTACGCCTGCTGTTCAAGGATGAAGTCCGGCAGCTGGGTCGTGAGCTGGGACTACCGGAGGAGTTTGTTGGTCGCCATCCTTTTCCTGGCCCGGGCTTGGCTGTCCGGATCCTGG
Organism: Thermoanaerobaculia bacterium; assembly: GCA_049664225.1. Classification (GTDB taxonomy): domain Bacteria; phylum Acidobacteriota; class Thermoanaerobaculia; order Multivoradales; family JAHEKO01; genus JAUVRX01. Next base: position 185,621 of record JBATEX010000190.1, on the reverse strand, counting down.
GTGAAGTGACCCCGGACAGGGTGCACCTGCTTCAGGAGGCGGACGCGATCTTTCTCCATGAGCTGCGCGAAGCCGGTCTCTACGACAAAGTGAGCCAGGCGTTTGCCGCCCTCCTGCCGGTCAAGAGCGTCGGAGTGATGGGCGACTTCCGGACCTATGAGAATGTGGTCGCGATTCGCTCCGTGGATACCCAGGACTTCATGACAGCGGATTGGAGTCCTCTGCCGCACGAGCTGCTGGGTCGGGTGGCCAGCCGAATCGTCAACGAGGTCTCCGGTGTCAATCGGGTGGTCTACGACATCACCAGCAAGCCCCCGGGCACCATCGAATGGGAGTGAGCCCCCGGTTTCAGTTGCTCTCCAGGCCGCGCTGCCACCTCTGTCGCGAGATGGAAGATCTCCTGCGAGAAGTGTTGCCCGAACTGGGACTAGAGTTCGCGGTTCACGATGTAGATAGCGATCCGGACTGGAAGAGCCGATTCGGTGAAGTGATCCCGGTACTTCTGCGAGACGGCCAACCGATCGCCAAGCTCCGTCTAGATCGCCGTCAGCTGATGCGCCTGGCACGACGCAGTCGGCGTTTCGTGTAGAGCGCCGGCGAGCCGGTGGCTCCTCAGCCGTCGTCGAGGATCAGAGGAGCGAATCGGTCTGGATTCTTCTTCAGGTACTTGGCCAAGCGGGAGGTCAGCGAAGCCTGAAGCCGCTGGTAACTTCCTCCACCGTTCTTCGGTAGCTGTATCCAGCCTCCGGCCATCATTCCGTGACCACCACCTTTGCCACGCTTGCCCAGCAGGCGACGCATGAGTCGGCCCGCATCGGCGCGCGGATTGGTGGTGCGGATCGACAGGTAGAGGCGATCTTCGAAGACTCCAGTGGAGAAGGACCAGGTTTTGCCCCGGAGTCGAAGAAGAAGGTCGGCGATTTCGGGCACGATGTCGGGTTGTGCCACCTCCCCGACGTGGCTCACGACGAGGGTCTCGACGGACTCCACATGCTCGAGCGCTTCGTGGAGCGTTCTGTAATAGCTCTCTGGCAGGGGTGGAGACTGAATCCTTGCAAGGGCGCGAAGATCAGCTGAGGAGTGGAGGCCGTCGTACACTTCTTTGTCGGCCCGAACATACTGGCGACCGAAATCCTGGGTCTCGGTGCGTATGGCATAGACGAAGGCCGTCGCATCACGCTTGCTGATCTCCACTTCAGCCGCCATCAGGTACTCGGCGAGGATGGTGGCAGTCGCACCGTACTCGGGACGAAGATCCACGAATGGGCTCTGCAGAGTCGCTCGTCGCAGTGGATGGTGGTCGAAGACCAGGTCGGGAGGGAGTTCCTCGGGAAGCTGATTATTGCCGGTCCTGGGTTGAGTATCGACCAGTGCGAAGTGCCTGTAGTGCTTCCAATTGAGATGGCGGAGATGACTCAGGCGGATGCCCAGCGCCGTGACCATCTCCTGGTTCTCGGCGCGTCCTATGATCCCACCGTAGGCCGTCGTTACCCGCCGCTTGAAGACCCTTCGCAGTAGCTTGCTCAAGCCCGCGGCAGCGGCGATCGAGTCGGGATCCGGGTTGTCGTGCATCAGAACGAGCCACCGGCCAGTGCTCGTTCCCTTGTGCACGTAGTCGGAGAGCTCCGCCAGTTTGCTGCGGGTCAGATCGGAAATCATCGAACCCTGAAGTCTATCTCACAGGAGGAAACGGCGGGATCAACGGTCGGGGAAGATCTTGCCCGGATTGAGAATGCCACGAGGGTCGAATGCCGCCTTCAGACCGCGCATCACTTTCATGGCTCCCGGTTGCGCTACCAGAGGAAGGTAACGGCGCTGGCTCCAACCGATGCCATGCTCTCCTGTAACCGAGCCTCCGACGCCGGCCACCCAGTCGAACAACTCGGCCTCGGCTGCATCCCGGTTCTCCTTCCAGGTTACTTCGTCGAGGTCGCCACGCAGGAGGTTGACGTGGAGGTTCCCATCTCCAGCGTGACCGTAGCAAACGGCCTCGAGTTGGCGGTCCCTGGCGACCTGTCGGGCCTTCTCCACGAGTTTCGCGAGCTCGGAACGGGGGACCACCGTGTCGGCTTCTTTGTAGACGGAGTACTCTCGCACCGCGATGGCGATCTTTTCCCGAATCTCCCAAAGCCGACGCTGATCGCCAGCTTCTTGCGCCACGATGACTTCGACTTCTTCCAGTGTGTCGAAAACTTCGGAGGCCCTGGCGGCCCGCTCCAGGAGGGCCTGCTCGTCGTCACCATCCAACTCGAGGAGCAGCAAGGCTGCCGCGTCGGCCAGTTGTTCGGGAATCGGTGTCAGGCCCGATACCAGGTCGAGGGCTCGGGCCTCCATCAGCTCACACGAAGCGGGATCGACGCCTGCTACGAAGAGTCGGCTGACGGCTTGAGCTGCCCCTTGCAGGGTGGAAAAGGGTGCGGCAAGAGTCAATCTGAATCGCGGCAGGTTGATGAGTTTCAACAGGGCCGCTGTGACGACGGCCAGAGTCCCCTCGGAACCTACCAGGAGCTGCGTCAAGTTGTATCCAGCGGCGTTCTTCCTCGTCGCTCCGCCGGTCCGGATCACTGTACCGTCTGGCAAGACTGCCTCGAGGCCGAGGACCCAATTGCGCGTGGTGCCGTACTTGCAGGAGCGGGGACCGGCAGCGTCTTCGGCGATGTTGCCGCCGATCTGGCAGCTGTCATGGCTGGCAGGGTCCGGCGGATAGAACAGGCCTTTCTCCTCGACGGCCCGTTTCAAGTCGCCGGTAATGAGGCCGGCTTCCACTTCGATCATCAGGTTGGTCTGGTCCAAGAAGCGGATTCGGTTCAGGCGCTCCAGGGACAGACTGAGACCACCAAAAACGGGCAAAGCACCACCGGACAGGCCTGTGCCTCCGCCCCGCGGCGTCACTGGAATCCCGGTTTGAGCCGCCATCTGCAAAACGGCGGCCACTTGCTCGGTCGTCTCTGGAAGGGCCACCGCATCGGGTCGGAAATCGAGTTCTTCGGTTTCGTCGACTCCATAAGCGCCGAGAGACACCGAATCGGTGAGCACTCCTGTCTCGCCGAGTAGATGCCGCAGCCCGGCCAGAGTCTCAGAGCTTAAAGGTGGGAATCGAGTCATGATCGAATCAGTCTCGAGGGGCAGGTGGGTAGCCAGACCTTCTGCGAATGGCTAGCGTATATTGTCAGACGATCGGTCGATTCGGCGAGCCCCGGTCGTCGAGTGGAGTAGCCTGTCCTTCGAGGCTCCTCGAGGCCTTCAAGTCAGACGTCCGATCAGGATCGATGCGAGGCCCAGAAAGCACACGAAGCCGCTGATATCGGCGATGGCGACGACCAGGACGGAGGCGCCTAGGGCGGGGTCCAAGTTGAGCCGGCGCAGCAGGAGCGGTACGAGCGCGCCAACCGTGGAGGAGATCAGCAGACTCGTCGTGCTGGCCACGAACAGTACGCCACTGAGTGCCCAACTGCGCTCCCAGAATAGGGCCGCCATCGCGAGAATCGCTCCCACGGCGATACCGTTGACCAGGCCCACGGTGGCTTGCCTGCCGATCACTCGCCAGGTACGGTGCAGATCCATCTCTCCGGTGGCCATGCTGCCCAAGAGCACCGTCAGGGTCTGCTGCCCGGCCAGCGCGCTGGCCGCCGCAACCGGGTGCATGAGGGCAGCCAGAAGCACGTACTTGGCCAGCACCTCCTGAAACTGTCCGATCGTGATTGCCGCCACCAGGGCAGCGGCTAGTCCGAACAGAAGCCAGGGCAAACGAAAGCGCAAGATGCGAGCCAGAGGCATCCCGAGCGTCTCTTGTACCGACAGGCCTCCAAGGCGGTACAGATCCTCGGACGCCTCCTCTTCGAGAACATCGAAGACATCATCGACCGTGATCACGCCGGCCAGTCGCCCGTCGAGGTCGAGGACCGGCATCATCGGCAGGTCATAGCGCACGAAGATGCGTGACACCTCCTCCTGTGGCGCATCTACCTGTACCGAAACGAGGTCGCGGCTCATGATCTCGCTGAGTCGGCTGTCAGTCGTGGCAGTGAGCAACTGCCACAGCTTCACGAGGCCGATGAGGTGGCCCCGGTCGTCGGTTACATAGAGATAGAACAGGCTTCGAGATCGGGCCAGACCGCGAATCACCTCGAGAGCGTCGGCCAGAGTCTGGTCCCCCCGGAGAAACACGACGTCAGGATCCATCATTCCTCCGGCGGTGGTCGCTCCATAGAGCATCAGGTTGTTCAGATGGGCGGCCAAGGTCGGGTCGAGGGTGTTGAGTAGTGAATGTCTGCGCTCGGCCTCCAACTGGTCAAGCAGATCGACGGCGTCGTCGGCCGGCAAACGCCGCACGATCACAGCCAGTCGATCATTCGGGAACTCGTTCAAAACCTGATGCAGGGTCTGGGTGTCCATCTCGCTGAGTGTGGGCGCGGCCAAACGAAGCTCGAAAAGGACCTCCAGAAGGCTGTCTTGCTCGTCAGGCTTCAAGAGCGGGAACAGGGGGGCGATGTCGGCTGGATGAACCCGGGCGAGGACGCGCCTGAGCTGCCTTTTCGAGGGTGAGCGAATAAGACGCAGAATCAGCTTCTGACGCTGCCCGTGAGCCAGATTGTCGAGATAGTTGCGCTGCTTGGACGGCATGGAAGGAATGTTACGATAATGCGTCGTTGGGGGTTCGGATGGGCCCGTGACAAGGCGACCGGTCCGCGGAGATCCGTTCTTCACTGCTGCCGCACCGAGAGGCCACTAGAATCGATGATCCAAGAGCTCTTTCACATCGGACCGATATCCATCAGCCCGTTCGGCATCATGCTGGCGGCGGCTTTCTTCTCGGCGATGATCCAGCTGCGCTGGGGTTTGAAACACCTGCAGGCCGGTGACGCTGAGGATGCCAGCGCGATCCTGCTGGCGGCGGTTCTGGGGGGCATCCTGGGAGCCAAGCTCTACTATGCAGCCCTCTATCGGGACTGGCGCTTGGTCTTCGATCGTGCAGGACTCGTCTGGTACGGAGGGTTCATCCTGGGTGCCCTCGCCGTACTCTGGGTCGCTCGTCGTCGCCGAATGAATGCCTGGTCGTTGGCTGACGCGGCGGCACCAGCTCTGGCCCTGGGCTACGCTGTCGGTCGGATCGGCTGTTTTCTCGTCGGCGACGACTTTGGGATGCCGACCAATCTGCCATGGGGTATGAAGTTTCCGGCCGGGGTTCCGGCGCCGACGACTGCCGGTCTGATGCGGCACGAGTATGGGGCGTCAGTACCGCCCGAGATCCCCGATAGCGAGCTGATTGCAGTGCATCCGACTCAGCTCTACGAGACGCTGGCCGCAGGGGCGATCTGGCTGATCGGAGTCTGGATGCTGCGGCGGGGAGCCCGGCGTGGAATGACCACTGTCGTCGTGGTCTCGCTGCTGGCCGTGGAGCGCTTCTTCGTGGAGTTTCTTCGGGCGAAGGACGACCGGTTCGTGGGCGGCTTGACTCTGGCGCAGGTCCTCAGTCTCGTGGCCCTGGTGATCATGGGCGTGCTTTGGATGAGGCTGCGTGCTTCGAGCAACGGCGCGACTCCGGATGGGGAGAAGAAGCGTGGTTGAGTCTCGAATCGAGCCGACGGTCTTGGATCTGCTGGTTGTCGGGGCAGGTCCGACTGGTATCGCCATCGGAGCCGAGGCGAGAAAAGCCGGGATGGACTTTCTGCTCATCGATCGTGGCCCTCTGGTGGCCAATCTGTTGGCTTTCCCTACCTTCATGAGATTCTTCACCACCCGGGACCTGTTGGAGGTGGGTGGGATTCCATTTGCCGTCCCCGACGACAAGCCGGACAGGCGACAGGCCATCGCCTACTACCAGTCGGTTGCGCGTGCATTCGAGCTACCGTTGGCCGTGCACGAGGAGGTCATCGAGATCCGGCGCGAGGAAGCTCTTTTCATAGTCACGAGCCAAAGCGAAGACGAGAGGCTGACTCGCCGGACGAAGGCAGTCGCGCTGGCGACCGGGTACTTTCACAACCCTCGTCGACTTGGCGTCGAGGGCGAAGAGCAGCCGTGGGTGAGCTACCGGTACCTGGAACCGTACGCTCATTTCGGTATGCAGGTCGTCGTCGTAGGAGGGGGGAACTCGGCCGCCGAAACCGCCCTCGATCTGTGGCGCAACGGAGCCATGGTAACGCTAGTCCATCGGGGTGAGACGCTGAAGCCCTCGATCAAGTACTGGCTCAAGCCCGATGTGGAGAACCGCATCGAGGAAGGGTCGATCGAGGCATACTTCTGCTCGAAGGTGGTCGGTTTCGGCGACCACGAGGTCGAGATCGAGGCTCCGGACGGCAGACGGCGCCTACCGGCGGATGCGGCCTATGTGCTCATCGGCTACACCCCGGAAATCGAGCTCATGCGACGATCCGGCGTCGTCTTGGATGACGAATCTCTCGTCCCCGAGTTTGACCTCGCGACCTGTGAGTCCAACGTTCCAGGGCTCTACCTGGCTGGAACCCTGCAGGCTGGGCGACGAACTGACAAGATCTTCATCGAGAACTCGCGCGATCACGGGGCGAGGATCGTGTCTCACCTGCAGAACCGGCGACTGACAAAGTCTTGACTGGCGCATACCCCCGTCTGGGAGGCACGCGTTTTGCGTAGTGGAGGATGGGGCCGCCGTCCACAAGTCGATTCAGCCGAGACGACGGCACGATTCGAACAGCGGGCTACGTCATGCAACGTCTACTCGAGAGGACAATGAAGCTGATACCTGCCATTTTGACGCTTCTTGTCGCCGCGATATCGCAGGCGCAGACGCCCCCCAGCTCACTTCCGGGGGTCTTCAGCGAGGTTCTCGACGTACGGGTGGTCAACCTGGAAGTGGTCGTTACCGACCGCGACGGAGTTCCCGTCTTTGGTCTCGGCCCAGACGCCTTCGATCTGAGGGTCGATGGAGAGACTGTTCCAGTAGAGTACTTCTCGGAGATCCGAACTGGGGTTGTCGGAACCGAGACAGGAGAGGATCCCGTTGTGCCCGGGTTACCCGACCTGACCGCAGGCCAGCCAGTGGGCACGAGCTATCTGGTCTTCATTGACGAGTACTTTTCCATTGCTCGGGATCGTGATCGAGTCTTGGAGGCCGTGAAGAGCGACCTGCCACTCCTGGGGCCGGAAGATCGCATGGCTGTGGTGGCATTCAACGGTTCCGAGCTCGAGATGATCTCGACCTGGAGCCAGTCCGTGCCGCAGTTGGAGCGTGCGATTGATGCCGCTCTCGAGCGCCCGGCCTTCGGTCTCCAGCGGCTGGCCGAACAGCGCCAGTTCGCCTACGACCGAGCGCTCGGGGCCCTTTCTTCGATTCGAGCAGGTGACATTTCGACCGATCGGTTCCTTCGCACCCAGCTCGACCCTGACGAGCGCTTCTATCTTGAGCGGCTGACCGATCAGGTGAGCCGGTCGGTGACCGCCGGCGCATCAACCCTGAGGAGCTTCGCGGAGCCGCCCGGCCGCAAAGTAATGCTCTTGCTGTCGGGTGGCTGGCCGTTCTTTCCAGCCACATTCCTCGGCCCCGATGTGGCACCGACGGTTCTGAGCTGGGAGCTGAATGATGGGCAGGCCCTCTTTCGACCTTTGACGGATACCGCCAATCTGATCGGCTACACGCTCTATCCCGTGGATGTTCCTGGGTTCAACGATCTGTTGGCGAACGACTCGACGATTGTTCGAGAACAGCGAGTCGAAGAGCTGGCCCGGACAGGTATCCGAGGGCAAGATGCCTTTCTCAGGCAACAGGAAGTCCACTACACACTGAATTTCCTGGCCGAACAAACTGGTGGAGTCTCCTTTGTCGATGGAGCTCGGCTCGATGCGTTGAGTGGCGCGGCGTCGGATACACGCTCCTACTACTGGATCGGTTTTTCTCCCGCCCGTGAGTGGGATGATCAGCGGCACAAGATCGAAGTGTCGTTAAGAGAGAAGGGCTTTCGGGTGCGTTCTAGAGCCGGATTCTTGGACTCATCGAGGCAGCATGAGGTAGCGATGGCCCTGGAGAGCACTTTGCAGTTCGGTAATCCCGCCGGCCAGGGATCGCTGAGAGTGAATCTAGGCGAATCCAAAAACAAGGGCCGGCGCAAAATGGAAGTGCCGATAACGATCGTGATCCCCCTCGATGAGATTACCTTCCTACCATCGGAGCAGGGCGAAGTAGCACAGATCGAGCTCATGGTAGCGGTGCGCGATGATTCGGGCAACAGGGCTGATATTCCCGTGGTCCCTCTAGCTTTTCAGGCTCAGGGTTCTGGTTCGCCAGGCAGTTTCGGCAGCTACGAGTTTTCGTTGAAGCTACGCCGGCAGCACAATGACGCGGTGATCGCTGTCGTCGATACCGCTAGTGGTAGGATTCTATCTGCCAGCGTCGAGATCGAGCCCCAGGCGGCTGGCGCTGCTTCTGAAGCCAATTGAAGAGGTAGAGAAACATGATTCGTGGTACAGGTCGGAACCTGAGTCTGTTGCTGCTCCTCATGCTCGGAATAGCCTGGCCAGGGCTCGCTCAGGAGCCGGTCCAGGCTCCGGAGGGTGCGGAGGACGAGGGGACGTACGTCGAGACCGTCGATGTCACTGTCGTCAACCTCGATGTCTACGTCACCGACAAGAAAGGGGAGCCTATCACCGGGCTGGCTCGCGACGATTTCGAGATATTCGAAAACGGTCGGCCTGTTGCCATCTCGAATTTCTTTGCCGTCGAAGATCGACAGCCGGTCGAGGCTCAACCTCCGGCAGCAGTAGCGGAGCCGGAGGCCCCAGCTATTCCCGGTATGCCGGAGGAGCAGCAATTCGCCCTGCCCGACGATCAGAGGCTGTCACTGGTCATCTATGTAGACAATTTCAATATCCGGCCCTTCAATCGGAACCGGGTCTTCCGCCGTTTGAGAGATTTTCTGATCGAGAAGATCTCAACTCACGATCAGGTAATGCTGGTTACCTACGATCGTTCGCTGCACATGCGGCACGATTTCACCAGCGACCCGACCCTGATCGCCAGTCAGCTGTTCGAGCTCGAGGAGCTCGCGGCATTCGGTGTGCACTGGGATTCCGAGCGGCGAGACGTGCTTCGAGATATCAATGACTCTGATTCTCTCGCGGCCGTGTCCTGGCGGGTGCGACAGTTTGCCGAGAGCGGTTACAACGATCTCAGCTTCTCGATCGAGGCGATCAAGGAGATCGTGACGTCGCTGGCTGGGATGCCGGGCCGAAAAGCGATCCTCTACGTCAGTGACGGCCTACAGATGCTTCCGGGCGAGGACCTCTACTACGCATTGAATCGCAAGTTCAGCGACTCGACACCGCTGACGGAGATGCGTCAGTTCGACGCTTCGAGGCGGTTCCAGGAGCTGACGGCCCACGCCAACTCGAGTGGGGTGACCTTCTATACGATCGATGCGGCGGGCTTACGGGCAGCCGGTGGTTCGAACGTGGACATGAGTACAGCAGGAGAGGCCGGGATGGCCTCTTTCGTTGACAGTATGTACATCCAGAGCCTGCAGTCGCCCTTGCGAATGATGGCTGACGATACGGGTGGTCGAGCGATCATCAACACCAATGATGTGGGCCCCGACCTCGACAAAGTGGCTTCGGACTTTTCGACCTATTACTCTCTGGGGTACACGCCTTCGCACGGCGGAACAGGCCGCTACTACAAGATCGAAGTCAAGGTGAAACAGAAAGGGCTGCGGGTTCGACATCGCAATGGCTATCGCGACAAGCCCCTGATGACCCGAATGTCCGACACGACCCGAGCAAGCCTGATCTACGGCTATGACTTCAATCCCATGGGTATCGTGCTGCGAGTAGGCGAGCCGGAATTCGTGGAGAAAGATCTGTTCAATGTTCCAGTGCTAGTGGGGATCCCGCTTGGTGAGATCACGCTGCTACCGCTCGAAGAGGCTCAGGAAGGCAAAGTCAAGCTGTACTTCGGAGCGATCGATGATGGCGGTGACATGTCGGAGATCTCGGAGGTCCCCATCTCCATCCAAATTCCGAATGCCGAACTGGAAGAAGCCTTGAGGGGCTACTATCCGTACCAGATCCAACTGCGCATGAGGAGCGGCCCGCATCGCCTGACTGTTGGGCTCTGGGACCAGCTGGGAGCGGAGGAGTCCTTTGCCAGCAAGAGCGTGAGGGTCGGCAGCTAGTGGGTAAGAGAATCTCCAGCTGGGTCGAGCTGTTCCAATCCCTGCAGGAAGCCTTCATCGGGGTGGTCCAGGCCGAAGTCAGTGCGCTGCGGCTGGATTTCGAGCTCTCCAAACGACGACTTGTGCGCGCGATCGGCCTTGCTGCCGCAGCGATCTTCGTGATCTTCTGGGCCATCGGTGTCGTTGTCTTTCTACTCATCCAGGTCGCGGGTCAATGGTTGCCTCTCTGGGCCGCTGCGCTGGTAGTGCTGGCCCTGCTGGTCATTGCCGGCGTGGCTCTGGTTGCCGCCGCACGCGGAAGTCTGCAGCAGATCGAGGCGCCCAAGGCGATGATTCGTCGCCATGTCCAAGAGTCGATGGATTGGTGGGAGGATGAGATCATGCCTACTTCGGATGTCGAGAAGAAGGGGTCCCTGCCGGCAGGCGACATACCCCCTGAGCGCGACCAAGAGTCTCCGTGAAGTCGGATCTGAGGCTATCGAGACGATGTTTCGAGCGCAATGCGCGGCTTCTTCGTGGTTCCCTGGAAAAAGAACTGGGTCAGCTGCCCCGGTGCCGCGGAGAATGGTGGTTTCCGACGCTGGCCCTTCTCGCCGGGATCGCTGCGGGCTTGGGAACCAGGCGAGCTCGCCTCTAGCTGACCGTCGCTACCGATTCGGAGAAGACGGATAAGCTCTAGGTGAAGAGGCTGCCTGAGTGGATTGCGTCCGAAGCTCAGTCGGCTTTGGGGCGTTTGAAGACCATGGCGATGTTGTCGGTCGCCCCACTCTTGAAGTTGACCGAGGTGATCGAAATCAACTCCCATCCCTCTTCGCCCAGCGCATCCAACTCGCGCACTGCATTGGGGTCCAGACGGTAGTTCTCGCTCCGGATGTTGATGATGTGGTACTCCCACTTCGTCATTGCGCACGCTCCTTCCCCAGCGGCTCACAACTGGTCACTGCGGGCTCGCTGCCCTCAATTCTAGCCCAAATCGGATCTTCGATCAGATCTGGGGCGGACCAGGCTTCTGCACGATCCTGGCAAGGAAGGCGAGCCGCGAAGCTCGAAATCGGGCAGAATAGAGTCGCGATGGACACGACACGGCGTTGTCTGGTGGTTTTTACCAAACCGTCTCGTCCAGGACTCGTCAAGACTCGATTGGTGGGTGAGTTGAGCGCGGAAAGGGCAGCTCGTCTTCATGCCGTGATCCTGCGAGATCTCCTCGAGCGAATGGAGGATGGAGATTTCCAGACCAGATTGGCGTGGGCAGTCGGGCCGCGTGAGGCCTTGCCTGTGTCTACCATCGAAGGTATTCGGCAGACGGGCGAAGATCTGGGGGAGCGACTCTTCGAGGGGCTGCGCAAGATGTTGGCCGACTTCGATCTGGTGGCGGCTGTCGGTAGCGATCACCCGGATCTTCCAGCGGTGATCGTCGAGGAGGCGTTCGAGAGGTTGGCTGAGGGTTGCGATGTGGTCTTGGGGCCGGCTGCGGATGGCGGCTACTACCTGATTGGCGTTACGCGGCAGTCCATTCATCCGCAGCTGTTCAGTGAGATCGACTGGAGCACCGACCGAGTTCTGCGACAGACGTTGGATCGTTGTCAGAGCCTGGGCCTGAGGGTGGAGGAGCTGATGCCCCTTCAGGATCTCGACACTCCGGACGATCTTCGGAAGCTGGCCCGACGATTGGCTGTAGGTGGGGGCCAGCCGAGCCCGTACACTCGAAGCCTGCTAGTGGCGTGGGGGATGATTCCAAATCAGGGGAGGACTGAGCGATGAGAATTCTCACCGCCGAGTCGATGGGGAAGGTGGATCGGGTCGCAATTGAAGATTTCGGAATTCCAAGCCTCGTTCTGATGGAGAACGCGGCGCTCGGCCTGGTTGATGCCATCGCCGAGAGATATCCTGAAGTCAGAGGAGTGGCCATCTTCTGCGGCCCTGGCAACAACGGTGGTGACGGCCTGGCATTGGCGCGACACCTGGCTATCCGGGGCTATCACGTGGAATTGACCCTGGTCACCGGTGGCAAGGAGCCCACGGGTGATGCCGGAGTTCAGTTTGGCATTTGCCAGTCGCAGGGTCTGAGAGTACGAGAGCTCGGGCCCGATGAGGGCATCCAGAGCTGCGTCGAGGCGGCCCGTAAAACCGATCTGGTAGTGGACGCGCTATTCGGCATCGGGCTGAAGCGCCCATTGGGCGGACAATTCGCAGAGCTTGTCCAGGCCCTCAATGCCCTGCCGGTACCACGACTCGCAGTCGACCTTCCGAGCGGTCTTAGCGGCAGTCGTTGGGAGATCCCGGGACCCCATCTCGAGGCCGATCTCACAGTAACGTTCGGAGCACCCAAGGTGGCTCACATATTTCCGCCTTCGGCGAACGCGGTTGGCGATGTGGTGGTAGCCGATCTCGGGATCCCGTCCGAGATCCTCGCTCAGGCCGAGGGCGATCTGCACCTGCTCACCGCCGACGAGCTTTCGGCCGAGGTCGTACCCCGGGCCGAAGGGAGCCATAAAGGCGACTTCGGTCATCTTGTCTTGGTGGCCGGATCGGTAGGCAAGGCGGGCGCCGCGATCCTGGCAGCACGGGCAGCGGTTCGCAGCGGTGCGGGTCTGGTCACAGCCGCGGTGCCACAGGACATCGTTCAGACAGTCGACCTGGGCTCCCTTGAGTCCATGAGCCTGCCGTTGCCTGTGACTTCACCGGACGGGTTGGACGCTTCCTGTCGGGACCTCCTACTCGACTTTGCGAAGGACAAGGAGGCTCTGGCGATAGGGCCGGGTCTGGGCCTCGCACCGTCTACGGTGGAGGCTATCAGGAGACTCGTGCTGGAAGTCGAGCTGCCAGTCGTGTTGGATGCCGACGGATTGAATGCCTTCGCTGGAGATCTCGAGACGCTGGCCCTCAGGAGAGCTGGGACCGTGCTGACTCCCCACCCGGGAGAGTTGGCCCGGCTCCTGAGCCTTGAGGTCAGCCAGGTGCAGGAACAACGGATCGCCTGCGCCAAGCAGGCCGCCGCCACAAGTGGTGCCGTGGTGGTTCTGAAGGGGCATCGCTCCTTGATTGCTTCACCTGTGGGCGAAGTTTTTGTCAATCCCACCGGAAATCCCGGCATGGCCAGTGGTGGGATGGGAGATGTCTTGACTGGTTTGATCGGTGGGTTGATCGCCCAGGGCTATGAGCCTCTTGTCGCGGCGCTTCTCGGTACCTACGTTCACGGTCTGGCCGGTGATCTGGCGGCGATACGAGAAGGTGGTCAGATCGCTCTGGCGGCAAGCGATCTGCTTGGGTCGCTTGCCGAGGCCTTTTCGGAGTTGGGCGCTTCATGAGGCGATGGACAACATCTAGCGAAGAAGAAACCAGGCAGCTGGGTGTAGCACTGGGGGGCGAGCTGGTGCCGGACGGCATCTTGCTCCTGTCGGGTGAGTTGGGGGTCGGTAAGACTGTTCTGGCCCAGGGTGTCGCTGCTGCCGTGGGTGTACCAGCAAGGGAAGTTCAATCTCCGAGCTTCATCCTGGTAAGGGAGCACGAGGGTTCGACCGGACGATTTACCCACATCGATCTCTATCGACTCGAACCCGAGGAGACGGAGGTTCTGGGTATGGCAGAGATTCTGGCTGGTGAGGGCGTAAAGGTGGTCGAGTGGGCGGAGAGGTTGCCTTGCCCACCGGCGTCGGCCTTGCATATATTGATTCGCGTTGGTGGAGTTGGGGACGAACGAGAGATCGTGGCGACTCGGCTCGATCAACTGAACCAGACCGTGGAGGGGTCGGCCCGGTAGGGGTCGAGCAATCAGGAGGACGAGAAATGACGATCAAGAAAGTTGGAGTTCTGGGCTGTGGCCTGATGGGTTCCGGGATTGCCGAGGTCTGTGCCAAAGCCGGCTACTCGACGGTGATTCGAGAAGTGGACAAGGGGTATCTCGAACAGGGTTTGGAACGAATCCAGCGCTCCTTGGACAAGGCCGTGAACAAAGGCAAGCTCGAGACCGAGCAGCGCGACAAGGCACTTTCCCGGATCTCTGGGACCACGGATCTGGAGGCGCTGGCCGACTGTGACCTCATCATCGAGGCCATCGTCGAGAATCTGGAGGAGAAGATTCGGATCTTTGCGATGCTGGACGAAACGGTCCAGGCGGAGGCGCTCTTCGCCAGCAATACTTCATCGTTGACCATTACGCAGATCGCCATGGCTACCCGGCGCACAGATCGCTTCGTGGGCCTGCATTTCTTCAATCCGGTGCCTGTCATGAAACTCGTCGAGGTGGTGCGCACCTTGATGACGAGCGACGAGACAATGCAGCAAGCTCTGGATTTCGTGAGCACATTGGGCAAGGAGGGGGTCTCCTGTAGGGACAACTCGGGCTTCATCGTCAATCGACTTCTGGTTCCGTACCTCCTCGATGCCATCAGAGCTCTCGAAGGGGGTGTCGGCTCCACCGAAGACATCGACAAGGCCATGCAGCTGGGGTGTGGATATCCCATGGGACCGCTGACGCTACTGGACTTCGTCGGACTGGACACCACGTACTACATAGCCAACATCATGTTCGAGGAATACAGGGAGAGACGATTCGCCCCGCCGCCGCTACTCAAGCAGATGGTCCAGGCGGGCAGGTGTGGGCGCAAGAGTGGAAGAGGATTCTACGAATACGGCCAGGGCTGAGTCTCACTGCTGGTGTCCGCATTGGTGTGGACGATGGCCCACTCTTGCTAGACTTGACTGGTGAAGGAAAATGTAGCGGTGGTCCGCGAGATTTGGCCAGTTTCGGTCCTTCGGGCCACTGCCATGATGCCCGGAGTCGAAGGAGACGAGAACCATCTCTGAGGCGACTGGGGATTCCAGCCATACAATGCTGCTGTGTCGGCCGCCTGCGGTTTTCTCGATGTCGGTCGAAATCGGACTTCGCTTTCCGGCTTGCTGCCGGGGACGGCGAGCTCGGTCTGGCATCATGGGCGGCTGGAAAGAATCTTCAGTCACAGCTCTGTAGGTGTCGCGAAATAGGGACCGAGCACGGATTGAACTCATGACGACGGTAACCATCGCAGAGGATCGTCTCGAGCTGCTCTTCGGCACTCAGGACGAGAACCTCAAACGCATCGAGAGTGCCTTCGGGGTCAGTGTCACTGCTCGAGGGGGCCAGATCCGAGTCGAGGGGGACGAAGGTCCGTCCGCCCTCGCCGGGTATTTAGTGGAGCAGCTTTCTCACCTTTTGGAGTCGGGCTATCCGCTGCAACCCATGGACGTCGAGACGTCGATTCGGGTTCTGCAGGAGGAGCCAGCTACGTCACTGGTGGATTTCTTTCTGGGCGACGGAGTTCTGGAAACGGTTCGGAGACTGGTTCGACCTCGCAGCCTGAGTCAACAAATCTACCTCCAGGCGATGTCCGATTTCGATCTGGTCATCAGCATCGGCCCGGCCGGCACCGGCAAGACCTACCTGGCAGTCGCCATGGCTGCTGCCGCGCTCAAAGAGCGGATGGTCCGTAGGATCATCTTGGCCCGCCCCGCCGTTGAGGCCGGCGAGAGACTCGGGTTTCTGCCAGGTGACTTGGTAGAGAAGGTAAACCCCTATCTCCGACCGCTTTACGATGCTCTCTATGACATCTTGGGATTCGACAAAGTGGGGAGGCTGATGGAGAGGGGAACCATCGAGGTGGCCCCAATCGCCTTCATGCGGGGCAGGACTCTCAACGACAGCTTCATCATTCTGGATGAGGCCCAGAACACCACTTCCGAGCAGATGAAGATGTTTCTGACTCGAATCGGATTCAACTCCAAGGCCGTAATCAACGGCGACATCACCCAGATCGACCTGCCGACCGGCAGGACTTCGGGTCTGATCGAGGCGAAGGGGGTCTTGAAGTCGGTGCAAGGGATCAAGTTCATCCAGTTTACGGAGAAGGATGTGGTTCGGCACCGACTCGTGCAGAAGATCGTCCGAGCCTACGATCAGTTCGACCGGCAGAAAGCGGCCTCGGAAGCCGTGCAGGGTAAGCGAGATGAGTAGGGAGTTGGAGCTCGTGTTCCAGAACCCAGAGAGATTTCGCGAGAGCCGGGCCCCTCACCTTCGACAGTGGCTGCGCAGATTGGTACGCGAGGTTGCCCCGCAGGCGGACAGCTTCGCGGTGAGCTTCGTCAACGAAGAGGAGATGCGAGAGCTGAACCGGTCCTTTAGAGGTCGCGATGCGCCGACGGATGTCCTCAGCTTTCCAGGTGAGGCGACCGAAGAGGGATGCCACCTTGGCGACGTTGCGGTTTCAGTCGGCATCGCCCGGCTGCAGGCAGAGCGAGCCGGAAGGTCTTCCTACCGGGAAGTTCAGACCCTGCTCTTGCACGGCGTGCTCCACTGCCTGGGGTACGATCACGAAACCGATAGCGGGGAAATGAGCAGCTTGGAGTCTCGGCTGCGTCGAGTCTGGATTCGCGATGAGCAGTGATTCGCTGATGGCTGCCAGTCTCCTGGCGCTAGTTCTCACGGTCTTCACGGTGCTCGTGCAGTTGCTTGCCGCGCTGCTGGATCGTAGTGGCCCGATTCGGTTGCGCTACTGGGCGGAGGAAGCGAGTGGTCGACTCCTCGGCCTGTTCGAGGAGCCTCTCAAGTTCGAGGTCTTTCGGTATTTGCTCAGCTGGCTGGCGAGGATGGCGACGGTGGGGCTGTTCCTGGTGCTGTTGTCACTGACTCGGACCCTGTGGTCTCCATCATGGCTCGTTGCCATGGTTACCCTCGGATTGATCCTCGCGGCCACCGAACTCGTGATCCGGTCCCTGGTCGGAAGGGACCCCGAGCGGGCTCTCCGCCGTTTCACCGGGATCTACCGCGTGGCACTCTTCTTCTTGATGCCGTTCATTTCGGCTCTGGCTCCTTTGATGCCCGCCGCTGTCGTGGAGCGCAGAGAGGATGAGGGTGAGGTGACGGAGGACGAGATCGAGGCGTTTCTCGACGTCGGGGCCCGCGAAGGAATCTTGGATCCCGGTGAGGAAGACCTCATCCAGCGCGTTATCGACTTCGGCGACACAGTCGTCAGAAGCGTAGTGACGCCGAGGATCGACATGGTTTGTGCGCCAGCAAGCTCGAGCCTGGAGACGCTGGCTGAGCTGTTCCTGTCGTCGAAACACTCCAGAATCCCCGTCTATCAGTCATCGGTAGACCATATCGTCGGCGTATTGCATATCCGCGACCTGCTCCAGGGCCTCAGAGAGGAAGGCGATACGCGTGCTGAAGATCTAGCGATGGAGCCCTACTTCGTGCCCGAAACCAAGCCGCTCAACGAGCTTCTGAGTGAGTTCCAGGCCTTGCATCTGCAGATGGCGATTGTGGTGGACGAGTACGGCGGAACCTCGGGCATGGTTACGGTCGAGGATCTCCTGGAGGAGATCGTCGGCGAGATCGAGGACGAGCACGACGAGGCGGCGCCGGTGAATGAACTGCTCGAGGACGGTGGCTGGCGATTGGACGGACGCGTGCCTGTCGAGAGCCTGGATGAGCTCTTCGATGTCGAGCTCGAGGAGGAGGCCTACGAGACCATCGGCGGTTTGATCTTCGGCACTCTCGGCTATGTGCCGCAACCGGGCGAGAGCTTGGTGGTCGGTGGGCTCCGCTTTCAGATCGAGAGCATCGACCAGCGCCGAATCAGCTCGGTTGCCGTGCATCGGGTGGCATCGTTCGACGACGAGGTAGCCGAGTGAGTGGCTCCGAACCAGGCGGCGGCGAGGGGACTCCCCGGGTGATGCGATCCGGCACCGTAGCTCTGGTAGGGCGGCCGAATGCCGGCAAGTCGACCCTCATGAACCGCTGCCTCCGGGAGAAACTGGCGATCACTTCGGACAAGCCCCAAACAACGCGGCAGAGGCTGATCGGCATCCTCAGCGGAGATCGGGGGCAGATGGTCTTTCAGGACACTCCCGGCATCCATCGCCCGAAGCACCGGATGAACAGGCAGATGGTGCGCTACGCCATCGAGGCGCTGGGCGATGCGGATGTGATCTGCATGATGACCGACGTGCATCAGCAATTCGGTTCCGGCGAGCAGTACCTCCTCGATCTCGTGGCGCATGCCGCAAGTCCGAGGGTGGCTGTCTTGAACAAGGTGGATCTGGTCAGCAAGCCCAGCCTGTTGCCCCGGATGGCCCGCTATTCCGACTCGGGAGTCTTCGAGGAGATCGTCCCCATCAGCGCCCTGACGGGTGATGGCGTCGATCTGTTGCTGGATCTGTTATGGGACCTTCTGCCGGAAGGTGAGCCAATCTACGACCGCGAGTTACTCACCATTCATCCCGAGAGATTTCTGGTCGCCGAGCTGATTCGAGAAAAGGTCCTGGCAGCGACGCGGGAGGAGCTGCCGTTTTCCACCGCAGTGCTCTTGGAGCATTGGGAGGAGCCAGAGGGAGAGGACGTCGAGCGGCGTCCGGTGAGGATCTTTGCTTCGGTGCTGGTCGAGAAGCCAGGCCAGAAGAAGATTCTGGTCGGTAGCAAGGGCTCGATGATCAAGGAGATCGGCACCTTGGCCCGACACGATATCGAAGAGTTCCTGGCTCGACCTGTCTACTTGAAGCTGAATGTCCGACACGAGCCAGGCTGGCGTGAGAACCAGCGCCTGCTCGCAGAGTTGGAGGGACAGGCCGCCAGCTGGGGCTAGTAGGCCCCGTCCCTGCGCCTGGGCACCCGGGCGACCTACTTCTTCTCGGAATCGAGTTTTCGAAAAGCGTCAGCGAGGGCGTTGAAGCCCTGAGTCGGCTCGGTGTCTCGATGGTCGCGGACGTAAGCCTTATAGTCGCTGCGACTACCTTCGAGGGCCGATCCCTCGAGCGTCAGGGAGATTCGTTGGCGACGGGAATCCACCGACACGATTTGCACCTGAACCTGTTTGCCGGGTGGATAGACCCGGGCCAGAGATGCGTCACGAGGCAGGGAAATGACCGAGGCTGGAAGCAGGCCGGTGAGTCCCGGTTCGAGCTCGATGAAGGCGCCGAAGCTGGTGGTTTTCTCGACTTTCCCGGTGACGACGCTACCGTCAGGGAAGCGATCGTGGATCTCTTTCCAGGGATCCGGCTCGAGGGCGCGCATGGAAAGGGAGATACGACGGCCACCCTTCTCGAGCTTGAGGATCTTGACTTCGATTTCTTGTCCGACCTCCACCATGTCGCCGGGATGCTCGACCCGCTGCCGACTCATCTCGGAGACATGCACCAGGCCCTGGACTCCTCCCAAATCGACGAAGGCCCCGAAGTCTGTGAGACTCGCTACCCGACCCTTTACAACGCTGCCGGCCGACAGCTTGTCGCGGGCCTCCGAGCGAATCTTGGCGCGCTCTCCTCGCAGCAATGCGGCCCTGGACAGCACGACCCTGCGACCCTTCTTCTGCACTCTCAGAACCTGGAACTCGAGGGTCTTGTCCAGGTACTCGCTGGGATCCTTGGCGGCTCCTAGCTCCATCTCGGATCGCGGGCAGAATGCGGTGGTGGCTCCGACGACGACATGAAAGCCGCCGTTGTTCCAACCGATGACTCGGCCCTCAATCTCGGCCTTGTCCTGCATGGCCTGGCGCAGGGTGCGCACTTCTTCGCTTTCCCCGCCGGGGGCAGCGTCCCCGCTCTCCTGTACAGGTTCCGCCGGTTCGCCGGTCTTGGCCGGTGGCTCTGGAGGGACTTCCTCGGTAGCCGCGACTTCGGGAGTGCTCTCTACGACTGCATCGGGAGAGTCAGAGACCGCCGAAGGGTGGGAGCCTTCCTCAGCCGGGGGCGAGCCCGGTTCCGACGGCTCGTCGGGCGAGGCGGATGCGGCTTCGACGTCTTTCTGACTCACTATGCGACTGCCAGGCTTATCGAATAGGGGTGCGGGGACCGACGGCTACGACCGAGAGACCCTATCACATCACACCGTTTCGGGGACAGGCGGCCGGAGCTCATCTCAACGTTCAGGACGGATAGCCCTGAGAGCCTCGGGATTCTGGAGGGATGAGAGATCTCCGAGATCGTCTTTGCCCAGATACTTGGATCGGATGAGCCGCCGCAGTATTTTGGCGCTACGGGTCTTCGGGAGGTCCTCGACGTACAGCACCCGCTCAGGCCGACCCAGCTTGCCCAGACGTCGGGTCACGGCGTCGATGAGCTCTTGCGTCATCGCCTCCGACGGCCGATGAGGCGGCCGGAGGACGACGAAGCAGACGATGCTCTCGCCCTTGACCTCATGAGGTATCCCGACTGCGGCGGCCTCGCTGACCATGCCGGTCTCGATCAGGACGCCCTCGATCTCCGCTGGTCCGAGGCGCTTGCCCGCCACGTTGAGGGTGTCATCGGCCCTGCCGCGCAGAAACCACTGGCCGTCCTCGTCGATGATTGCCCAGTCGCCGTGGTTCCAGACGTCGGTCCAAGTCGACCAATACGCCTCGAGGTAGCGTCCAGGGTCCCGCCAGAGACCCCGAGTCATCGAGGGCGCTGGTTCGGTTGCGACCAGATAGCCGACTTCCTCCCGAATGGGCGCTCCGTTCTCGTTCCAGACATCAACCGCCATCCCCAGGCCAGGTCCGACCAGGCTACAGGCTTTGAGCGAATGCACCGGCAGCGGCGACAAGAAACAACCGATGAGGTCCGTGCCGCCGGAGATGTTGATGATGGGGCAGCGTTTCTGACCGATGGTCTCGAAGAACCAGGTCCATGAGTCTTCGTCCCAGGGTTCGCCGGTGGATCCGAGGATACGCAAGCTCCTCAGATCGTGGCTGGCTGGCACTGCGTCACCAGCGCGTTGCAGAAGGCGAATCGCAGTAGGAGAGACTCCCAGGGTCGAGATCCGGTGATTTTGCACCATTTCCCAGAGGCGGCCGGCCCCAGGCCAGTCGATCGCCCCCTCGTAGAGGTAGATGGTGGCGTGGTGAAACAGGCCACCGATCAGCATCCAGGGCCCCATCATCCAGCCGATATCCGTCAGCCAGAAGAAGTGATCGGCGGGCTTCATATCGAAGGCGTAGCCGACCTCCTTGGCAATCTGAATGAGACTGCCAGCATGGCTGTGGACGGTCCCTTTGGGCCGCCCAGTCGTTCCCGAAGTGTAGAGAATCAATGCCGGAGCCATCGATTCGACGATCTCTGGTTCGGATGAATGGCCGGTGCCGAGCTCGAGGAAGGTCTCCCAATCGAGGTCCAGGTCGCTATTCCAGGGCAATGCGTCCTCACCCCGCCTGAGCACGATGACCTTTTCCAGAGTCGGCACCGCCGCGACCGCCTCGTCAGCTTGCGGCTTGATAGGCAAGGCCTTGCCGCGCCGCGCTGAGCTTGTAGCGGTGAACAGAATCCGAGCTCCCGCGTCGTTGAGCCGCTCGGCGACAGCTGCCGGTGCAAAGCCGCTGAAGATCGGAATGAAGATGGCACCGATCTGGATGGTGGCGAACATCTGAATGGCGACTTCGGCGGTCATCGGCATATAGGCGCCGACCCGGTCGCCCTTGGCGATCCCGAGTGCCCTCAAGGAGGAGGCACACCTGTTCACCAGCTCTGTGAATTGGCGATACGAATAGCTCCGTACGGTACCGTCCTCGTGTTCGGCTACCAGGCAGGCCCGGTCCCCGTCTGTCTTGCTCGAGGCTCGCGATAGGCAGTTCTGGGTCAGATTCAACTTCCCGCCGACGTACCATTCGGTCCAGGGGATGCCCTTCGAGGTGTCTCGGACCGCAGTGAACGGGGTCTCGAACTCGATCCCCAGATCGTCGACGATGGCTTCCCAGAACCACTCCTGCTCATCGATCGATCGCTGCATCAGAGTCTCGACATCCGAGATCCCGTGACTTCGCATCAGGTGGGTCACGTTGGCCTGCTCGACGAGCTCAGGAGTTGGGTGCCAGACGAATTCGGACAATTTCTCACCTCACTGTCGGCAAGTCTACGACAGGGACGCCAGCAGGTCATGGTGTAGCATCCTCAGATGAGCCGAAAAAGGGTAGTCGTGGCAGGCCTGTGCGTGTTCCTGAGTGTGTTGCTGGGGTGGGAGCTCGCCGAGTCTACGCAGGTCGGGAGCGCGCGACTCGACGTTGTCGATCGCGCCATCGAATACCATGGGGGCGACCGCTATCTTGACAATCGGACCAGCCTCGAAGTGTGCTCGAAGCCTGGCTGCTATGAAGTCTCGGCAGCCGTCCAGGCGGGACGCTACGAGTACCGCGTCAGGGGACCCTACCGTGGAGGTGTTCGCGAGGCTTTGGTCAGCAACGATCGCGTCCTGCATTGGCAGGACGATAATGAGATGTATGTTTCGCCTGAAGACGATGTGGCTCTTCGTGACTGGGCGATGGCCCGGGTGTACTTCTGTTTCCTGCCGTACCGCCTCAACGACGACAGCGTTCTGAAAGAGGATCTCGGTCCCGAGAAGTGGTCAGGGCGCGATTTGCACAAAGTGAAAGTGACCTTCGTACCTGGTACGAGCACCGATGCCGGGGACGAGTTCCTCTACTGGTTCGATCCGGCGACGGGTCGCCTCGAACAGTTCGCCTACAGCTTTGTGGGATCGCCCGGTGGCCTCAGGTTCAGGCAACTCTACAACTTCCGTCGGATCGGCGGCCTGCTCTTCTTCGATCAGGAGAACTGGGGTGCCGCGGGCGACGGGCTCACTGTTGAGATGATCAATCCCGACTTCGTAGCTACCATGAAGAAGGTCTCCACGGTCGAGCTCCGGAATATCCAGGTCGCCGGTTCAGACGGCGCGATCAACTAGGGTCAGGTGGACTGGCCAGACGGCCGTCCAACTCGAGTGCAGCAGCAGCACCCTGCATGGCAGCGAGGACGTTTCCGGCGTGCTGCCACAGCTCCAGCTCGCCGTTGAAGCAAGCTCGACTGAAGTCGCTCGTTGCCAGGTCGACCTCCTCGCGATTGACGCCTGCGGCGAAGCTTCTTTCTTTCCAGCGCTTCTTGACCGACTTGAGTTTGACCTCCCTCACGTCCTTGCTGGGCCGAATCAGCGCTGCGGCGATGATCAGGCCGGTAATCTCGTCGCAGGCCAAGAGTGCGAAGTCCATGCGGTGCTGTCGCTCGACGCCCGTTCCAGCCGTATTGTGCGACAGAATCGCCTGGAGTACCTCTTCGGGACAGCCGGCCTCTCTCAAGATGGGGATGCCCCTGGCAGGATGGTCTTCCAGGGTAGGGTGGATCTCCCAGTCGAAGTCATGCAGCAGTCCCGCGAGGCCCCACTGGTCGGGGTCCTCTTCGAGACGGGTGGCGTACCAGCGCATGGTGGCCTCTACCGCCAGCATGTGGCGTCGAAGACCGGTCGCTTGGACATTCGATTCGACCAGTTGCCATGCGGATTCGCGATCGAGAGACGAAGTCATGCCAGACCCTCCTTCCAGGCAGGTGTAGAGGTTTTGAGACCCCAGGCTGTGGAGCATCCTACTCGATGAAGAGATCGGCCAGGAGAGGCTGGTCGGGATCGACGCAATAGGCTTCGAAGTCGCTGACTCCAGCTGTGCGCAAGACATCTTCGTCAACAAAGAAGTTGCCACTGCATTCGCGGCTATCCTGCGTCAGAATCTCATGAGCGGCGTCGGCGACGATCTCCGGATGTCGAGTCCCCTCTCGGGGTATGACTCCCTCGAGCATGCGCAATGCAGCAGTGTCGATCACCGTCTTGGGCCATAGAGCGTTGACCGCGACGCCCTGGTCCTCGAACTCTGCCGCCAGCCCCAGGACGCACATGCTCATGCCGAACTTGGACATCGTGTAGGCGCAGTGATGCTCGAACCAGCGAGCCTGCATGTCCAGCGGCGGGGACAAGACCAGAATGTGGGGATTGGCGGCCCGGCCAAGATGGGGCAGACACTTCTGGGAACAGAGGAAGGTTCCCCGCGCGTTGACCTCCCACATGAGATCGAAGCGCTTCATCGGGGTCTCGAGTGTGCCTCTGAGGAAGATGGCGCTGGC
This sequence comes from Thermoanaerobaculia bacterium, assembly GCA_049664225.1. Classification (GTDB taxonomy): domain Bacteria; phylum Acidobacteriota; class Thermoanaerobaculia; order Multivoradales; family JAHEKO01; genus JAUVRX01. The sequence continues at coordinate 161,598 of JBATEX010000190.1, read as the reverse complement.
ATTGTTGACCAGGATGTCGATTCCGCCGAATGTTCCTACCGTCTGTTCGACCGCGGCTTCGACTTGGGTCTCGGATCGAATGTCCGTCTGAATGGCCAGGGCCCTGCCCCCCGCCGCCTCGATTTCAGCCGCGGCCGAGTGAATGGTCCCAGGGAGCTGTGGATGCGGCTCTACCGTCTTCGACACCACCGCGATGTTGGCCCCGTCAGTGGCTGCTCGCATGGCGATCGCCTTGCCGATTCCCCGGCTTGCGCCGGTGATGAAAAGCGTCTTGCCCTTCAGGCTCTTCACGGTTGTCCCCCAGTTCTAGATCTCGGCCTCGGGTCCCAGGTCCAGCTCATGCATCATCGGATCCCAGGGGACTCGAAAGTAGCGGTTGCTGCCGTAGTAGGCGAAGTTGCTCACTCGCGAAGTGTACAGGCAGGCGTAGGTCTCCAGTTGACTGGCGAAGCGAGTCTTGCTGGTGCCTTGTTTGAAGAAAGGTCCCCAATATGGATTGAAGCTGGTGTCGAGCTTCCCCGACCAGCGGGCTTCACGGCCCAGAAGCCGCCGATGCTCTGAAGTGACCGACTGCAGACGGTCCTTGATCTGCTCGGGCGAGTCGGTACCGGCCTTGGGAGGGCGTGAAGAGCTCTCGGTAACAGCGAGAAGATCGCGAAGGTGATCCATCTGGTGACCCAGTTGTGCCAGACGATGTCGCAGTGCGATGCCCTCATCGAGGCGTGCTGCGAGGTCTGCGCGCTGGCGGATCTCCTCTTCCAACTCGCGAACGATCAGAGTCGTCCTCCAGGTGGATTCGAGCTTCGAGGAGACAATGTCGCCGTAGATGTGGTCACCGACGTAGAGGACGCTCTCTCCGGGGCCGCCGATCAACCCCATCAGGCCTTCCAGGCAGCCGCCCTGGTAGGTGCCGAGCCACTCAGGGGTGTCGACCTCGGCGACGACCTCACCTCCGTTCGCGAGCTGCCTGAACGGTTGCCTGCGGCTGAAGAACTCGGGCTTTCCAGCTTCTACGACGACCAGATCGAAGAACTCCTGCCAGTTGTCTACGCCAGGCAGAAGGTCGTCGAGCAGGTAGGACGAGATCGCTTCGGCATAGGCCCAGTCTGAATTGGTCAGCAGGAACAGCCTGCGACCGCCGAGTGCCAGGCGCGCCAGGGCCAGACCCAGCTCCGGATCGCGGTGCAGATACCGGGGCAGATCAGCCACCACGCGCTGCTTGAGTGAGCCGTGCGCGTGCACCCAATCGATCGCCTGCCGCAGATCGTCGAAGATCCTGCGCGGCGTAGGCAGGCGAGCCTCGTGTTGATCCTTGGTGAGCTCGATGAGCTCGGCGTAGAGGTTGGCTTCGGGGAGCTCGAAGAGACTGTCGACGTGGTAGAAGCGATCGCTCGCCGGTTGCACCGGTTCGTAGCGATAGAGCTGCTTGAGTTGATGGCGGTCGAGACGCTGTCTGCCCTGGTAGGCCAAATTGACGAAGCGGTGGCGGCTCATGCGCAGCACGGTTCCCGACTCCTTGTCGATGAGGAGTCCGCGGCGGGGAAAATCCGGCCTGAAGCTGCAGTTTCGAATCGTCTCGGGGTAGTTGTTCTCCTCAATCAGCCGGTCAACAGCCAACTCGAAGGTGAGCTTCTCCAGAGGAAGCCGCCGATAGTCGGCCAGCGTCCAATCGAGGTCGAATCCGACGAATTGGATGCTCTCCATTCTGAGCGTCCGGTTGACGAAAATCTGGCGTTCCGGTGGCGGCTCTCCATACTTCGGCAACGCAGCGGCCAGGCGCTCGGCGAGCTCCGGCCAGAGTCCGTTGGACAAACGGTGCGACAGTGAGGTCTTCTGAGAGGTCAAGGAGCGTGGTCTCTGAGTATCGGGTTGCGGTTGGCGGTCTTAGAAGATCAATGGCTCGGATCGGCCGTTGAGGTCGATTCGCTGTGGGCATGGAGGCGACGACAAACTTCGGGGAGTAGCTCCTCAGCCGGTGATGGCAGGATCTGCAGATCGGGCCATGGAGACGAGCGATTTCCCCCCGGGTCGATGGAGAAGATCGGAATTCGCTTGAGGATACCCGCACGAAGGAAGATGTCGGTGATTCCGACAGAGAACGAGGTGCCGATGAAGAGCATCAAATCGGCTGTCTGAGCGACCTCTTCGGCTTCGGAGAACTTGTAATCCTGATGCTCTCCGTAGTACTCGTCGAAGAACAGGACGTGGGCTCGAAGTATCGAGGAGCACTCGGGGCACGTCGGCAGGTTCTGTTTGCAGGGACTGGCGACGAAGTCCCCGAATCGAACGTCGGTCGCTGCCAGGGAGCCTCTAGGAGAGCCGAATCGGCAACCGACCTTGGAGCACCTGACTCGGTCGGAGGTGCCATGGATTTTGATCATCCTGGAGCTGCCGGCGGCCTCGTGGAGGGTGTCGATGTTCTGCGTGACGAGGCAGAAGGAACCACTCCGTCGTGTGTGCCAGGTCTCCAGATCGACCAACGCGGAGTGTGCTGGGTTGGGGTTTGCCGCGGCCACAGCCTCGAACCGGTCGAGGTACCACTGCCACTGTCCGACCGGGTCGCGGCGAAAGTACTCGAAGGTCGCCAGAGACACATCGCTCTGTCGCCAGATCGCCTTCGGGTCGGTGCCTCGAAACGTCGGAATTCCGCTGGCCTGGCTGATCCCGGCTCCGGTGATGACCGCTAGCGAGCCGGATCCGAGATCCTCGAGCGCAGCCCCCAGGGCCTGCAGTTGTTCTTCCATGATCCGCAGAGGATACCAGGCGCAGCGGCCGGCGCTCTGGCATGAAGAGTCACAGGAAGTAGAGAGTGTCGTCGACTCTCGGGCGGCGGGCGGCGTAGCGGCTGGTCTTGCGGAAGCGGAAGAACTCCTCGAGCGAGTCGTCTCCTTCGAGCTCGCCCTCCAACTCTTCCTCCAGCTGATCGAGATCCTCGCCAGCCTCCATTCTCGCCATCATCTCTTCCATGCGGGGCCCCGGCTCGAGGCCAGCAGACTCACTGAATCGACGGAACAGGCTTGCCAGCTTGCGGGGATCCTCGTCCTCTCCGATCTGACCCATCTCTTCCATCATCGAGCTCATGACCCCGGCCAGGCGTTCGTCGTCGAGGTCTCCGAATGGGTCGGGCTCCTCCTCGCCATGGTGCTTCAGCATCGCAAACCGTGCTGGGCGCCTTTCCAGCTCCGGCCTGTCGCAGCGCGGACAGGCCGGGCTGGTCTGCGTGTCGATGGTCGCGACGTAGAAATTGAACAGTGTGTGACAGTGGCTGCAGTAGAACTCGTAGATAGGCATCTTGGAAGGACTTTGCTCGAGTCTCTGGGATATGGTGGCGCGAGCGGTCGAAGACAGCCGCGTACCAGATGAATTATCTAACACATCGCAGGTCTTTGGGGACGCAAGTCGTGTCGATCCCTTGTCGGCCGTGGGCGGGAACATAGAATCAGCTGGACAGGAAGACGACATGAACGACGAGCCCGAACCCGACGCCAGACTCGACAGAGAAGACCTGGCCGACGAGAGCTCCTTGACGGACGGAAGTCGCGTCGGTGCCCCTCGCGCGGCGCCGAAGAGTGCGTCAGGTGATGCGAGCCGGGTGGCCCTCGGGATTCTGTCGAGCCGAGCCTTCGGCTTTCTCCGCGAATCGGTGTTGGCCTTCTTCTTTGGCGCCGGGGCCCACGCCGATGTCTTTCGAATCGCCTTGCGCGGGCCGAATCTGCTGCAGAACCTGCTCGGCGAACAAACCCTCTCCGCCTCGTTCATTCCGATCTACTCACGGATGGTCGGTGCCGGCAAGGAGGAGGCGGCCGGGAGATTCGCCGGTGCGATTCTTGGCCTTCTGATGGCCGTTGCATCGACGGTGGCTGTGCTGGGAGTTGTCTTCGCTGAGCCCATCGTTGCAATCCTCGCTCCCGGCTATCTGGGGGATGCGGCACGGGTGGCGAGGGGTTTGGCCGAGGTGGATCGCTATTCTCTGGCCGTGACGGCGGTGCGGATCGTCTTTCCGATGACGGCGGTCCTCGTCTTGTCGGCCTGGACCCTGGGTGTTCTCAATAGCCATCGCAGGTTCTTCCTGGCCTATTTCGCGCCCGTTCTGTGGAACATCTCGATCATCCTGGCCCTTTGGCTGGCGGCCTACGCGGGCTGGCAGGTGTGGGGGGGACCAGCCGAGGATCCCCTGCAGGAGACCGCCTTTCGGAGTCGGCTCCTCATCGCTGCCTGCGTTGGCGCCCTGGTCGGGGGAGTGCTCCAGTTTGCAGTGCAGCTGCCGCTCGTTTTTCGACTCCTGAGAGGCTTTCGGCTCTCCGTCTCGACGCGAGTCGAAGGCGTCACCAAAGCTCTGGGCGCCTTTGGCCCCCTGGCCGCGGGTCGAGGTGCCGTGCAGTTGTCAGGGTATCTCGATCTGGTGCTGGCTTCGTTTCTGGTTCCCGGCGCGATCGCCGCTCTGGGATGGGCCCAGATCCTGTACCTGCTGCCCATTTCTCTGTTTGGTGTCTCGGTCGCAGCGGCCGAGCTGCCCGAGTTGTCCCTGCGAACTGCGCAGGCGGAGCAGGCCGGCCTGAGTCGGCGGCTCGACGCCTCGATCCGGCAGATGGCCTTTCTCACCGTTCCGACGGTAGTCGGTTACTTCTTTCTGGGTTTCTACTTCGTCGGCGGGCTCTTTCGCCGAGGGAGCTTCGGCATCCAGGACAACTGGTTGGTGTATCTGGTATTGGCAGCCTACAGTCTAGGCCTGCTTGCCAGCAGCACGTCCCGACTTCTCAACAATGTGTTCTACGCTCTTGGACAGACCAAGACGCCGGCTCGCGTGGCGGTTGAGCGGGTAGTCCTCTCGGCCCTTGTGGGCGGGGTTTCGATGGTCTGGCTCGACCGCGTGCCCGTCAGTCGAGTTGCTGGTCCTGCGGCCGGAGGGCGTGAGCTCTTCATGGGTGCGGTGGGGTTGGCGATTGGAGCTTCAGTGGGCGCCCTGTTCGAGCTGAGGAGGTTGTTGGTAGCGTTGGACCGACAGCAGTTCGGCATTCGACTACCGGTCCGGTCGGCTGTCAGGATGTTGGCAACGGCCACGGCCGCTGTCGTGCCTGTGGTCCTGATGCTGATGTTGATGAAACCGCTGCCCGTGCTGCTCAAGGCGATCATCGCCCTGATTGTCTACGTCGGACTGTATCTTTCGACGTCTCGGCTGGCCGGCCTGCCAGAGTTGGACTTCTGGTTGGGGAGCCTGAAGAAACGGCTGCGATAGGGAAGAGCCTCGAGAACGTCTCTCGGTACAAATCAAGGAGGGTGGAAATGAGAATAGCGATAGCTTCCGATCATGCCGGATACCGTTACAAGGAGGCGATCAAAGCCCATCTCGCGGAGCTAGGACACGAAGCGGTCGACTTCGGTACCGACTCCGAGCTGTCGGTCGACTATCCGACCTTCGTCAGGCCCGCTGTGCTAGCGGTGGCTGCTGGGGACTGTGAAAGAGTGATCGTTCTCGGTGGCTCTGGGAATGGCGAAGCCATGACGGCGAACCGTGTCCCCGGAGTTCGCTGTGCGCTGTGCTGGAACGAGACATCCGCTCGCCTGGCGAGGCAGCACAATGATGCCAACGGGTTGTCCCTCGGCCAGCGTCTGGTGTCGTTGGAGATGGCGATCCTGATCGTCGACGTCTGGTTGGAGACGCCTTTCGAGGCAGGGCGACATGGGCGCCGAATCGAAGCCATCGATGCAGTAGAGTAGAGCCTCTCTCGCGGTAGCCGCCATGGAACAATCGCTAGTCAGTGTTTTCCTGGGCCTCGGACTCAGCGCCGCCACCGGGTTCCGCGTCTTCGTGCCCTTGCTGGTGATCAACCTCGCGGCGCGAGGAGGTTTCCTCGAGCTCTCGCCCAAATTCGGCTGGATGGCCAGCAGCGAAGCGATGATCGCCTTTGGTGCGGCCACTGCCCTGGAGATCGTTGCTTACTACGTCCCCTGGTTGGACAATCTCCTCGATACAGTGGCCACCCCGGCGGCGGTCGTCGCAGGCATGGTCGCGACTGCATCGGTAGTAACGGGCATGGATCCCGTGCTACGGGTCATCCTGGCGATCATCGCGGGTGGTGGGCTGGCTGGAGCAGTACAGATGACGACCGCAAGTGGCCGGCAGATCTCCTCTGTCGCGACCGCTGGGCTCGGCAACCCGATTCTGTCGACTCTCGAGTTGGTTGGGTCGTTGGGGCTCTCCATCCTGGCCGTACTGATGCCCATCATCGCGGGTCTGCTGGTGCTGCTGATCCTCATCCTGGTGGTGCGTAGACTGCGCCGCCGGCGCGCCACCCCTTAACGAGTCGATCCGAGGAGACTGGTTTGACATCTCTGACCAAATACCTGTCCATGCACGTCCCGCAGCGGATGGACTTTGAGAACATCACTCGGGAAGTGGAGGAGGCCGTCCGCGAAAGTGGCGTCTCGGAGGGCCTATGTCTGGTCAACGCCATGCACATCACGGCCAGCGTGTTCATCAACGACGACGAGCCAGGCCTACATGAGGACTACAAGCGATGGTTGGAGGAGTTGGCGCCGTTCGACGCCAGTGCGCAGCGCTATCGGCACAATCTGACCGGTGAGGACAATGCTGATGCGCATCACAAACGGCAGGTCATGGGCCGAGAGGTGGTCGTGGCGGTGACCGATGGACATCTCGACCTGGGCCCATGGGAACAAATCTTCTACGGAGAGTTCGACGGCCGGCGGACCAAACGGGTACTGATCAAAGTGATCGGCGAGTAGAGGAGGGGGCGGGGTCCAACACCGTGTCTGAGAGCGAATCACCAGCCGGGCTTTGGCACTTATGGGTGGACACAGGCGGTACCTTCACGGATTGCGTCGGCCGCGATCCGGCGGGAGAAGTTCACCGAGCCAAGCTGCTGAGCAGCAGTTGTCTGCGTGGCATCGTGGTCAGAGTCGAGAGTCCCACACGGTTGGCTCTCGATCTCGGTTGGGATCTGACGGACGGCTTTCTGGAGGGAGCGAGGTTTCGCCTCGTTGGGACCGAGGACGAGCTTTCTACCATTACTCGCCATTCTCGATCGACTTCTGAGCTGGAGCTGGAGCACGACATCCGGGGGCTTGGCGCTGGAGCTCCGTGCGAAATCGTCATCGCCGAAGAGGCGCCTATCCTGGCCGCTCATCTGGTCACCGGGACGCCACTTGGCAGACCACTACCAGCGATGGCCATGCGCCTCGCTACGACCCGCGGCACGAATGCGTTGTTGGAGAGGCGGGGCTCTAGAACGGCCCTCTTTGTGACGCGTGGTTTTGCCGATCTGCTCGCCATCGGCAACCAGCAGCGTTCGGACCTGTTCGCGCTGGCTGTCCTCAAGCCTCGGCCTATGTATGAGGCTGTCGTGGAGGTGGAGGAGCGCTTGGATGCCGACGGCGAGGTGGTCGTACCCCTCGACCTGGAATCGCCTCTCGAAAAGGCTCGGGAGCTGTTGGACCGGGGCGTGCGTACAGCGGCCATCGCACTGCTCCATAGCTATCGAAATCCGCTGCACGAGCTGGCGCTGGCGGAGGAGCTCCGGTCCCTGGGTTTTACCCACGTTTCCTGTTCTGCCGAGCTGGCTCCTCGGATCAAGGTTGTGCCCAGAGCGCAGACTGCGATCGTGAACGCCTATCTGGCCGAAGTGATCGAGTCGTACCTGCGTCGGGTAGAAAGAGCGTTGGCCGCTGGCAGACTCCATGTGCTGACCAGCGCAGGGGGGCTGGTCCGATCCTCGGAGTTCCTGCCGAAAGACAGTTTGCTGTCCGGTCCGGCAGGCGGGGTCGTCGGCGCTGCACAGGCTGCAATCAGGTCGGGCTACCGGCGCAGCCTGGCGTTCGATATGGGGGGGACCTCGACCGATGTTTCTCGATTCGACGGAGACTATGACTATCTCTTCGAGACCCGGGTTGGAGATGCCCATCTCATGGCGCCGACGCTGGCAATCGAGACGGTGGCGGCTGGCGGGGGCTCGGTCTGCCATTTCGATGGCCATCAACTCAAGGTGGGCCCGGAGAGTGCAGGGGCATCGCCGGGGCCGGCCTGTTACGGCGCCGGCGGTCCACTGACACTGACCGATGTCAACTTGCTTCTCGGACGGCTGCAGCCCTCTGCTTTCGAGATTCCTATCGATTCGGAGGCGGCGCAGCGGGCGGCCGCCCTGTTGCAACGGCAGGTGAACGAGGCCGATGATGGGTACGTCTGCGTGGAGGAGATGCTTGAAGGGCTGCTCGATATCGCCAATGAGCGAATGGCCGAGGCCGTCCGACGTATCTCGATTCGGCGGGGCTACAGGCCCAGCGACTACGCGCTGGTGGCGTTCGGAGGCGCCGGCGGTCAGCATGCCTGTTGCCTCGCAGAGATTCTCGACGTGCCTACTGTCCTCGTTCCGGCGGATGCCGGCCTGTTGAGCGCTGTCGGTCTCGGTCAGGCTCGCGTCGAGCGATTTGCCGAGCGACAGATTCTGGAGACGCTGGAAGGGTTTGGTAGCTCCCTGGATGCGCTGCTCGAGGCGCTCAGCCGCGAGGCGGTAGAGGCGGTCGCAAGCGAGGGGATCGACCGGTCGAGTGTGGAAGTCCGGCGGCGCTTGGTGTACCTGCGATTCGCCGGACAGGAATCGAGTCTCGCGGTGGAAGCGGTCCCGACCAGCGATCTGCGAGAGTCTTTTTTCCAGAGCTATGCAGATCACTATGGATACCGGCCCGATGAGCGGCCCATAGAAGTGGAGTCGGCGAGGGTAGTGGCGTCCTCGGTCGGCTCATCGATCGACTTTCTGCAAGGCCGGGGAGATACGGCAGTGTCAGGCGGCGGCCCACCTGCCCGGCAGAAGGCATTCATGGAGGGTTTCTGGCACTCTGTCAGGGCCTTCAATCGTTTCGATTTGGAGCCCGACTTCGCGTTCCGCGGTCCAGCTCTGGTGTTCGAGAAACACTGTTCAACGGTGGTGAATGGGGGCTGGTCCGGGAAGGTCGATGCGTGGGGTTGCCTGGTGCTGAGTCGAGGAGGCGGCGGCAGGGATGGGAAATGAGTAAGCAAAAGGACGGATCGCGGACCGAGGCCGTCGAGCTGGAGTTGTTCGTCCACCGTTTCTCGGCCATTGCCTGGCAGATGGGCGAGGCACTTCGTCGAACCGCCTTGTCCGTGAATGTGAAAGAGCGCCTGGATTTCTCCTGTGCTCTCCTGGATCCCGATGGAGAGCTGGTAGTCAATGCGCCGCACATCCCGGTGCACCTCGGGGCTCTCGGACTTTGCGTGAGGACGGTCAAGAACGTCTTGCCCCTCGGGCCTGGAGACGTCGCGGTCACCAATCACCCCGGATTCGGCGGCTCACACCTGCCGGATGTCACGGTCATCTCCCCGGTCTTTGGTGACGCAACGGGAGGAGATCCGAAGGTAGGCCCTCTTTTGGGCTATGTCGCCAGCCGCGCCCATCACGCGGAGATCGGCGGCAGCAGACCGGGCTCGATGCCTCCCAGAGCTCGCAGCCTGGCGGAGGAGGGCGTGGTTCTCGAACCGCAGTATTTGATCCGGTCGGGGAGGCCGCTTTGGTCTGAACTGCGACAGCGACTCGGGGAAGGCGCTTTTCCCTCGCGGGCTGTGGAAGAGAACCTGGCCGACCTGGCGGCGGCGGTGGCGGCAAATCAGCGTGGCATCGTGGCGCTTCGAGGGTTGGCGCAGCAACATGGGCACACCGCCGTCCTTCATTACATGGAAAGCCTGAAGCGGCAATCGGAGGCCAGGGTTCGTGAAGCCCTGAGAAGCCTCGGAGATGGCCGGTTTGAAGCCACTGAGCTGCTCGACGATGGCTCGCCGTTGGCCGTATCCCTGAATCTGTCGGATGGGCGGGGGGTAGTGGATTTCACGGGCTCCGCGCCAGTGCATCCCGGCAATCTGAACGCCACTCCGGCGGTAGTCCGCAGCGTGGTGCTCTACGCCTTTCGCCTACTTCTCGATCGCCCTCTACCGCTCAACGAGGGTCTTCTGAAGACGGTGCGTCTGGAGATTCCTGAGGGTATTCTGAACCCGCCATTTCCACCGGACCCGAGATTGGCTCCAGCTGTCGTGGGCGGCAATGTGGAGACCAGTCAGCGTCTCGTCGATACCATGCTCAAGGCTCTCGGCCTCGTCGCTTGCAGTCAGGGAACCATGAACAATGTCCTCTTCGGCAACGAGAGCTTCGGATACTACGAGACCGTCTGCGGAGGCTGTGGCGCGGGAGCCGATTTCGATGGGGAGAGTGCCGTCCACAGTCATATGACGAATACCGCAATTACGGATCCCGAGATCCTCGAGCACCGCTATCCGGTGCGTTTGGAGAAGTTCTCCATCCGATCGGGCTCGGGCGGGTCTGGCCGTCACCGGGGAGGCGACGGCGTGGTCCGGCAGTTCCTTTTTCTTGAGCCGGTATCGCTATCCATCCTGAGCCAGCACCGGGTAGAGGCCCCCTATGGCGTTGCGGGCGGCAGGGCGGGCTCGCTCGGTAGACAAGTCGTGAGGCGGTCCGGTGGTGGAGAAGTGGAACTGCAGGGCATCGACGGCTGCGAGATCGAGCCGGGAGACAGGCTTCTGCTCGAAACTCCAGGAGGCGGAGGCTGGGGAGAGAAGGAGACCGAGGAGGCCGAATGAGGCGCCTGGCTTCCATCCTGCTGTGGTCGGTCATAGCGGCCGCCTTCATCGGTCCCGGAACGGTGACCACGGCCGCCTCCGCCGGAGCTTCCTATGGATTGGCACTGCTCTGGGCCCTGGTGTTCTCGACGGGTGCCTGTCTGGTGCTGCAGGAGGCGAGTGCCAGGCTTACGGTGGTTTCTGGACGCAATCTCGGTCAAGCGCTGCGCGAGCAGTACCAGACAGGGGCCCGCAAGGGAGCCGTGCTGCTACTGGTGCTCGGCGCGATTGTCGTGGGCTGCGCCGCCTACGAAGCCGGCAACATCCTGGGTGGCGTGTCGGGTGCGGCGATGGCCACGGGGTGGTCGGCACGTGCCTTGACGTTGCTGAGCGGGTTGATCGCCGGGGGGATGCTGTGGCGCAGCCCTCCACAGACCGTGGCGCGAGCCTTGAGTCTGGTTGTGGCGGTGATGGGCGTGGCATTCCTCTGCACGGCCCTTCTTCAACGACCTCCTCTGGGGGCCTTGCTTCGCGCCAGCCTCGTGCCCTCGATGCCGCGCGGGTCAGGCCTCCTGGTTCTGGGCCTGGTCGGCACCACCGTCGTGCCCTACAACATCTTTCTGGGCTCCGGGATCGCCGGTGGGCAAGAGCTCCGGGACTTGCGAATCGGTTTGGCGGTTGCCGTCGGCCTCGGGGGACTCATCTCGATGGCAGTCCTCGTAACAGGTACCGCTGTCGAGGGCGGGTTTTCGTTTCTGGCCCTCTCGCAGGTCCTGGCGGAACGCTTGGGAGGTTGGGCTGCGAAGCTATTCGCGGTGGGTCTTCTTGGAGCAGGGCTGTCCTCAGCGATCACCGCACCGCTGGCGGCAGCCGTGACCGCTCGCAGCCTCCTGCAGAAGGGTCGTGACGATGAGAGGTGGAGCCCAACTTCCTGGCGCTACCGAGCGGTGTGGCTCGCTGTGCTGGCGGTGGGTCTCGGATTCGGCCTCAGCGGCGTCAAACCTGTCCCGGCCATTGTTCTGGCGCAGGCGATGAACGGTCTCCTGTTGCCCTTGGTCGCGATCTTCCTGTTCTTGGCCGTGAACGACCGGCGCCTGATGGGGGAGGCGGTGAACGGAAGCCTGGCCAATCTGGCCACTGCCGGCGTTGTCTGGGTCTCGATACTGCTCGGATTGACGGCCATTGCAAGGGCGGTTTCCGGCGCCTTGGGTCTACCGCTTCTACCCGGTTCCTGGCTTGTCGGTGCTGCGAGTGCGTCGATGTTGCTGCTGGCGGTGCCGGTCTACCGCTTCCTGCGGGCTCAAGCCGGACGTTGAGGTGCCGCGGCATGGTGGTATCGGCGGCACACTTCGATCAGGAAGACTGGCCCATAGGACTTGACGGGGCATAGAAGGACGCCGAAGCCTTCCAGAGAGTGGCTGTGCGGGCCATCATGAAGGCGGCCATCGAGGCCCATAGAAGGTGGCTGTTCTCGAGGTGGAGGGCGAGCGCGGCGAGGGGCAGAAAGACTCCGAAGGTGCTCAGAAGCATGGCGTTTCTGAGTGCCCGGCCGGCCGTCAAGCCGAGAAACAGACCGTCGTAGATGTAGGCCAGTGAGCCGAAGAACAGGACCGGAGCCAGCCACGGAAGATACTGGAGTGCAGTCTCGACCGTCTGCGGGTGAGAAGTCAGCAGCCGGATCGGTGCCGCTGGCCGCATCAGGGCCAGTGCGCAAAAGGGCAGCGCGAAGGCGACTCCGGATCTCAGTGCGAGTCCCTGGAGGCGTCTCAGAGCCACTCGGTCTCCGGTTCCGAAGAGAATGCCCGCCAGGCTTTCCGTGGCGAAGGCGGCTCCGTCGATGAGGTAGGCGGCCAGCATGACCCAACGAAGGAGGACTGCATTGGCAGCCAGGACCACGGTGCTCATGAGTGAGCTGAAGTTGGTGAACAGCGCGAAGGCGCTGACCAGGGCGACGGTGCGAAGCAGAATGTCACGATTCAGCCGGAATAGCCGCGTCAGAGCCTGCGCCTGCCAGACGTCGGACCATACCCATGGGACCTTGCCCACGCGAGCCCAGAAGAGGATCAGTGCCGCCAGCAGCATCAAGAGTTGACTGATCGCCGTGCCCATCCCGGCTCCAAAGGCCGCCAGATCCATCTGCACGATGAAGACATAGTCGAGGACGACGTTGGCGAGATTCGCCACCCCGGTCATGATCAGAGCCGCGCCACTCTCCTCCCTGCCGAGGAACCAGCCCAGAAATACGAAGTTGGAAAGTGTGGCCGGCGCTGCCCAGATTCGGGCATCGAAGTAGGCCCTTCCCGCTGCTTCTACCTCGGGTTCCCCGCCGAGAAGCAGGAAGCCGAGCTCCTTCAAGGGGGTCTGCAGAATGAGAATCGCCGCTGCCAGCAACCAGGCGAGCAGGAGCGATCGGTAGAGGGTGCGAAAGACTTCGCCGGTGTCACCACGCCCGACTGCCTGCGCCGTGATGCCGGTCGTACCCATGCGTAGGAACCCGAAAGACCAGTAGACGTACTCGAAAATCACCGCCGCCAGGGCGACCCCGGCCAGGAAGTGAATGCTCTCGAGGTGTCCCAGCAGGGCGGTGTCGACCATGGAGGCCAACGGAACAGTGATATTCGAAATGATGTTGAGGAAGGTGAGCTGGGCAAACCGCTGGCGTAGATCACCAGACCCGGCAGACTGGGTGTTGTCTTCCTCGGCGTGCATGGAGTCTGCTCAGGCGTCGGATACGATTGCGAAATCCGGCGAGCGGTAGACTATCTCGAGATCGAGGATAATGGGCCAAGAGGATTCGACGAATGCGAACCAGAACTCGGTACCCGATGATGCAAGCACCTCTTGCAGGACTGATGCTGACCTTGCTACCCCTTGCGGGCTGTGCCACCAACCCGGCTACGGGTGGCCGGCAGCTGATGCTGGTCAGCGAGGCTCAAGAGTCGCAGATGGGTCTGCAGCAAGACGAGCAGATTCTGGCGAGTGGACAGGTCTACGAAGATCCTGCCCTGCAGGACTACGTCCAAGACCTGGGCTCGCAGCTGGCGGCAAAGTCCGAGCGCCCCGAGTTGCCGTGGACTTTTCGGGTCCTCGACGAGGAGATCGTCAATGCCTTCGCGGCTCCGGGTGGCTATATCTACGTGACTCGCGGGATTCTGAGCCACCTCAATTCGGAAGCCGAGTTGGCTACCGTGCTGGGTCACGAGATCGGCCACGTCACCGCACGGCATTCGGCTAATCAGATCAGCAAGCAGCAGCTGATGGGAGTGGGCCTGGCGGTGGGGATGATCCTGGAACCGGCTGTCGCAGCCTGGAGTGATGTGGCCCAGGCCGGCCTCGGTCTGGCAGCTTTGAAATTCTCCAGAGACGATGAGCGGCAGGCAGACAACCTTGGCCTTCGATACATGGTAGGAGCCGGATATGATCCCTACCAGGCGCCGGAGGTGTTTGACATGTTGAATCGGGTGACTCGCGCCAGTGGGGCGGGTGCGATGCCGAGTTGGGCCTCCACTCATCCGCAGCCGGAGAATCGGACGGGTCTGATTGAAGGCCGTCTGGCGGAGATCGAGCCGTTACCGCCGAACCTGACTGTCGAGCGGCGAGGCTACCTCCAACGACTCGACGGGATGGTCTTCGGCCAGAATCCGCGAGAGGGCTATTTCGAAGAGGAGCTCTTCCGGCATCCCGATCTGGCTTTTCGAATTCAGTTTCCTCGAGGTTGGAAGACTCATAACGCCAAAGACCTGGTCGCCGCGGTGAGCCCGAAGCAGGATGCGGCCATCGTCCTGGGTCTGGCCGAGGGGGAGAATGCACTACGAGCGGCTGAGGAGTTCGCGCGGGGTGAGAGTGTTCGCGGAGAGCGCCCGAGGACGGGCCGAATCAACGGCTTGCAAGCCGCCTGGACCCTATTCGAAGTTGCGACGGGCGACAATGCCGAGGATCTCGCGGGGCGGGCGCTCTTTGTGCAACATGGAGGCAAGGTCTACAGGATCGTCGGGTACACGCCACGCAGCCGCTGGAGCGGCTATACCCAGACGATCGAGGCCTCCATGCAGACCTTCGCCAAGGAAACCGATTCCCGAGTGCTGAATGTTCAGCCGGCCAGGGTCCGGCTCATACGAGTCGAGGCGCCAACGACCCTCAGCGAGCTCTATCAGCGCAGCGGTTCGAGCCTGTCTCTCGACAAGATAGCTCTTCTCAACGATCTCCAGCCCGACTCGAGATTGTCGAAAGGCGATCTGGTGAAGCTGGTAAAGGGCGGCCCAACCACCGAATCAGGCCACTGAAGCAGAGATCATCCCGCCGCGGTCTCTAGCCACCGTTCAGCGTCGATCGCCGCCTTGCACCCCGAGCCGGCAGCACTGATCGCCTGCCGGTAGATGGGGTCTGTAGCGTCTCCACAAGCAAAGACACCCTCGATATTGGTTCGAGTCGTGGGCTCCTGAACCAGGATATAGCCGACTTCATTCCGGTCCAAAACGTCTCGAAAGAGCTCGGTGTTGGGCGTGTGTCCGATAGCGACGAAGACTCCCTCGCAGGGGTAGTCGGACTCCTCACCGGTCCTGGTGTTCTTCACTTTAACTCCGTGGACCTTGTCTTTCCGGCTGCCCAGGATCTCGACCACCTGGCTGTTCCAGAGCCAGTGGATCTTGTCGTTGGCCCTTGCTCGGTCCTGCATGATCTGTGAGGCTCGAAGCTCGTCCCGGCGATGAATGACCGTGACTTTGCTGGCGAACTTGGTGAGAAATATGGCTTCCTCCAAGGCGCTGTCACCCCCTCCCACCACGACGATCTCCTGGCCCTTGAAGAAGAACCCGTCACAGGTTGCGCAGGCAGAGACGCCATAGCCCATCAGCTCCATCTCCGATTCCAGTCCGAT
Organism: Thermoanaerobaculia bacterium; assembly: GCA_049664225.1. GTDB lineage: Bacteria > Acidobacteriota > Thermoanaerobaculia > Multivoradales > JAHEKO01 > JAUVRX01. The sequence continues at coordinate 146,119 of JBATEX010000190.1, read as the reverse complement.
CTGTTTGGCGCTGGCGCCGGTAGCGATAATCAGGGCGTCGGCCAGATAGCGGTCCTCGTCCGTGCGGATCTCGAGTGGGCGAGTCCGCAAGTCGACGGCGGAGACAGCCTCGAACTTGACCTGAGCGCCGAAACGCTTGGCTTGTGTTCGCATCCTGTCCATCAACTCGGGGCCGAGGATCCCGTCGGGAAAGCCCGGAAAGTTCTCTACGTCTGTTGTGATGGTCAGTTGTCCGCCCGGTTGGATGCCCTCGAGGACGAGGGGTTGCAGGTTGGCTCGGGCGGCGTAGAGAGCGGCGGTCAGGCCTGCAGGCCCCGAGCCCATGACGATGACCTTGAAGTGGTTGGTGTCCGGGGTTTCAGTGGTCGACATGGTTTCCTGTGTCTCCTCCGCACTCGCTGGATGTCGAATCGACGACCGGAGACGGTCCCGGTCGGTAAAGGGACAGTCAGTATAGCAACCGTCGCGCCTTGCCGGAGAATCGGCTATGCTCTTCGCCGCAGTCGAGAAGACGAGGCACCGTCGAGAGAGTCGATGAGTGTTTGACAGGTCCTGAGCTCAGAGGGGGACGAACCGATGTTAGCCAGCAAGAAGCTGCTGTCCGCAATGAACCAACAGGTTGGGAACGAGTTTGGAGCGTCGTTACAGTATGTGTCCATTGCCGCCCATTTCGACCGTGAGGCGCTGAGCGGTCTGGCCAGGTTCTTCTATCGGCAGGCCGACGAGGAGCGAGATCACGCCATGAAGTTCGCTCGCTTCGTCGTCGATGCGGATGGCTCGCTCCAGATTCCCGCCATTCCTGCACCCAAGAGCGAGTTCGCCAGCGCGGAGCAGGCAGTGCAGCTGGCCCTCGAGTGGGAAGAAGAGGTGACGCAGCAAGTCTACGCCCTGGTGGACATTGCCAAGGAAGACTCCAACTATATTGCCGTCCGGTTCCTCGATTGGTTCGTCAACGAACAGTTCGAGGAGGTCAACACCATGGGGACCCTTCTACAGGTAGTGAAGCGGGCGGGAGAAGAGGGACTGCTGCATGTGGAGGAGTTCTTAGCGCGCGAGGGAGGAGAGATTCCACCACCAGAAGGGGAAATCGCGTAACCGATCGGTGCGAGGTCGAAGAAAGGTCGGCGTCGGGGCGAGACGATTCTCAGCTAATTGGCGCGAGGAGGTTTTCGACGATCTCAACCACGTTGGAGGCTCCTCCACGAGTGAGATTGTCCATCACAGCCCAGAGTTGGTAGGACCCTGGATGAGCCGGGCTGGGACGAACATCAGTCACCAGGATCTCTTCCCGAGCAGCCGCGTCCGCCGGCCCGGGCAGATCCCCTTCAGCGACCATTTCGATCCAGGGTTGTGCTGCGAGGCACTCCCGAACTCGCTCGCTTCCCGGATCCTCCTCGAAGGTGACGAAGAGGCTGCACGCCAAGCTGTGAAAGACCCCGGTTTGGACGATCTGCAACGCCACGGCAGGCTCTGGGCCCAGGATGCGCTTCAGTTGATCGAGATCGGTGGAATGGTCCGATGGGACCGGCAAGAGATTGAAGGCGATCTGCTTGCCAAAGACCTCGGTGGGTTTGTCGTCTCGCATAGCGACAATGGACCGGATCTGCCCGAACAGTTCGTCCAGACCGACCTGATCGTGAATCGACACCGGTAGCAGAACCTGGGCAACGGCGCGTGCTGGCCTCAGCTGCCTCAGTGGCTGGAGGAGGTGCGCGAGGAGGATCACGGCAGGTGATGGGCTGACGAAAACCCTGTCAGACTGCTGTTCGGTCAGATCGGAGTCGATGCCGGCCACCGCCAGCGAGCCTTCGGGCCAGTCGCTGGTCGGATCGACAACCACCAGGACCGAGCGTGCCGCCAGTGTCGGCGCCTGTTCTGGGTCGCCGTGCAGAAGGATCGCAAGGTCCACCCCTCGCAGGGTCTCCGCGTCGCACTCCTGCACCAATGCCGCTTCGCCTGCGAAGTCGGTCACGGCGCCGATCAGTTCCGGATCGGTTGTCAGAAGCCGCACTTCGGACCACAGCGCTTTTCGTCTGCCCAGCTCCTGCTTGATTTCATCGCCGAGAAGCGATTGCGGATTGATGATTGCCAGGATTGTCACGCTTGGATCTCCTGTCCTTGGAACTGGCGGTTCTGAGTGATCGAACCCTGAGCTCTGAGAAGAGTCCCTCAGTATGGGGAGTGACGGGCTTCACTGTGTTCTTGGCTTGGCTACGACGGTATCGCCCTCGCGCAGGCGGTCACCCTGGCGTACCAGAATCTCGTACTGGTCGGGCAGCATCAGATCGACGCGTGAGCCGAATTTGATCAGGCCCATCAGGTCTCCACGTTGAATCAGATCGCCAGGAAGCAGTCGACAGACGACTCGTCGAGCGACCAGGCCGGCTACTTGTCGTATCCCGATGAGGTCTCCGTTCTCGCGACGCAAAACGGTGAGGTGGTTCTCGTTGACGCTGTCGGCCTCTGCCTTGAAGGCCGCGATCTTCCGGCCGGGGGTGAAGCGGCTCTCGACCACCTCGCCGCTGACGGGAGCGCGTTGGACGTGGACGTTGAAGACCGACAAGAACGTGACGATCCGCTGCACGTCTCCCTCTCGGTTCAGCAGCGCCGGACTTCGATCGATGCGGAGGATGCGGCCGTTCGCCGGAGCCAGAATCATGCCTTCGGCTGCCTCGGTCTGCCGCTTGGGGATGCGGAAGAAGAGCAGCACCAGAACTGCGAGTCCAGCCAGAAACAGGGCCGTAGGTAATTGTCCGAAGAGAAGCAATACCAGCGCCGCAATTCCGAGAGGTGCCACGAAGGGCAGGGATTCTTTGGCGAATGTCATGAAGGCCCGGTGAGTGGTGCGAAATGCAGCGGGGGTCCTACTTGCGGTGAGGGGCCGTAGAGTGGGTCAGGCCGAGGCTTCCTCAGTTCGGCGTTGTTGCAGGATGGCTTCCATCTGATCCTTGAGAAAGAGCTTCTGGCGCTTGATCTGCTTTTCTTCCAGCTCGTCTTTCTCGGAGAGCAGTGATTTCTGGTGGAGCTCGATGAGTCGGCGTTCACAGTCCTGGTGTCTGTCATAGAGGGAACGGAATTCCTCGTTGGTTGCGAGCAACTCTTCCCTCAGGCTATCAGGTGTCTTCGCCATCTGCGGTTCCTCCTAGCGAGAGTGGACCCATCCCCTCACACTCGAGAGAATGGCTGTCTGGTTGGTCTGCGGACACGGGGCTCTTGAGCTGTCGAGCTGGTCTCGAGTCGATCAGTAGGTCGATCCATGCTGCTGCGAACCGCCGGCTGGGCGCGCATCCGAGATGAGTCGAATCCAACGACAAATGCACGACAGTGCGGAGGCACGATAGCACTGGCAGATATGTCGATCAAGATGACCCCCTCCCTGGAGAGCCTGCGGTCTCTGTCGTCAGGACGGTCTATCTCCTCAGGCAGCTGTGGCCGGTTGCGCAGCTGACAGGGCCTGCAGGTACAGGGGGCGGACAAGTCCGGAAGGATCCCACTCGCCCTGCCTGTGTTCCTGGAGGATCAACGCGTGGCCGGCCAGGGGAGGGGGCTCCAGAATCGCCGCTCTGAAGGCTTGATTCGGCGGCATCGAGATGTCGCCCAGTCCAAAACCGATAATCAAGTCGACACGCTCGGCTGTGAGCTCGTCGGTGGAGAGAATTCGTGGATCGCCGAGCGATTCGGGAACGACATCGGTGCGAAAGGCCTGGACAAGCCAGGTCTGACGAATGGACTGGACCGCGGCCATGACCGTCAGGTTCGCCTCCGGAGACACGGCAGCAATGGCCTCGAAGGTCGTGAGGGTGGTAGCCGGCACACCAAGCGCCTGATGGAGGCCCAGACAGGTCGCCAACCCGACCCTCAGCCCCGTGAAGCTGCCGGGACCTCTGAGAGCCAGGATTCCGTCTAGCTCGCCGACCTCGGAATCGACATCCGAGAGCAGCGCATCGATCATCGGAACGAGGCCCGGCGAGGACCGTCCGCTCGGACTCTGCCTCTCGGCCAGCACCTCTCCGTTCCTCGCTACAGCTACGCTGACCACGGGTGAGCCAGTGTCCACCGCCAGGATGGTAGGGGCATGAACCTCGGTCCTGTTCTCGGTCACGACTCGCTATACTGACCCATCATGTCGGGCGCCGTCCAGCTCACCCCAATGCTCCGCCAATACCTCGAGGTCAAGGCGGAACACGAAGACGCCATCGTGCTGTATCGGATGGGCGACTTCTACGAGATGTTCTTCGAGGATGCCGAGCAGGCGGCACCTATTCTGGAAGTGACCCTCACGGCTCGCAATCGGGGGAGGGAGAATGAGGCGCCGATGTGCGGCGTCCCCCATCATGCCCTTCAAATGTACCTCGGCAAGCTGCTTCGTGCTGGACTGAAGGTGGCCATCTGCGACCAGGTCGAGGACCCCGCCAAGGCCAAAGGCCTGGTGAAGCGGCAGGTGACCCGGGTGATCACTCCCGGCACGATCAGCGACCCGGAGCTGCTGGAAGGTGCGGAGGCCAACTACCTGGCGAGCGTGGCCTGGAACGATGCGGGCGGTGGCGGGGGGTTCCTGGATATCTCGACCGGGAGATTCCTGGTGCGTCGATGGACCCGGGTGGAAGATGCACTCGATGACCTGGCCTTGCTTCGACCGCAGGAGATCCTGCACCCGACTGTCAACCTTCCCCAGGGTCTGGTCGACTGGATGGATGCGGAGGGTATCTGCCGGACGCCGGAGTCGGAGGAGGATTGGCCCCGGTCCGAGCGAGCGGCGGAATTGGTCTGCCGACAGTTGGGGGTCTCCACACTGAAGGGGTTCGGGCTGGATGACGAAGAGCCGGCAGTCCAGGCAGCCGCTGCCGCTCTGCGGTACGCAAGAGAGACGCAACAGAGCGATCTTTCGCACGTCAGGGAGCTGCACGTCAGCGAGGCCTCCGACAACCTGGTCCTGGACGCGACCACGGTCGCCAACCTGGAGATCTTTCGCAGTCTGCGGGATGGGCGTCGGCACGGGTCCCTCCTAGGAGTCCTCGATCGTACGGTTTCTCCTGCCGGTGGACGCCTTTTGCGAGAGTGGCTCAAGCGTCCGCTGAAAGATCCGGCGGAGATCGACGAGCGCTTGCAGGCAGTTGGGGAGTTACTGGAGAAGAGTGAGGTGCGTAGCGGGCTGAGAGAACTTCTGTCCCAGGTCGGGGACCTGGAGCGACTCGCTTCGCGAGCTGTGTTGGAGACTATGACACCGCGCGAGGCCGCCACTCTGCGGTCGGGGCTCGAGCGTCTACCCGAGATCCTGAGATGTCTCTCCGGAGTGGACTCCGCCACCCTACAGAACATAGGTGGCACCGACCCGGTCGAGGATCTGGCGGCCGAATTGACCCGTCTGGTCGAAGAGAACCCCCCTGCCTCATTGAAGGAAGGAGGAGTCATCAAGGCCGGAGTGGACGAGGATCTGGATCGCCACCGGTCGTTGGCGCAGGACAGCCGACAGCACATCCTGGCCCTTCAGGCAGGGGAGCGAGCACGCACGGGTATCACTTCATTGAAGATCCGCTTCAACAGAGTCTTCGGTTACTACTTAGAAGTGACGAAGGCCAATCAGCATCTGGTCCCCGACGACTACATCCGGAAGCAGACGCTGGTCAACGCCGAGCGGTATGTGACATCGGAGTTGAAAGACCTGGAGGAGCAGATTCTCGCGGCGGAAGAAGAGCAGCTTCGGTTGGAGGACGAGCACTTCAGGAAGGTGCGATGCCTGGTGGCCGCAGAGTCCTCCCGGCTACTGAAGGCAGCGGAGGCGGTGGCGAGACTGGACGTGCTGGCGACCTTTGCGGAAGTCGCAGCCAGGAATCGGTACACGAGGCCCACTGTCGGCGAACCCGGAGGTGCCATTTGCATCTCAGAGGGAAGGCACCCAGTAGTCGAGAAGCTGGGGGGAGAGCCCTTTGTCCCGAACGACAGCGAGCTCGACAGTGAGACGGCGCAGATCGTGATTCTCACTGGACCCAACATGGGCGGCAAGTCTACGTATCTGCGTCAGACTGCACTGATCGTGCTGATGGCGCAGGCCGGCTGCTTTGTGCCGGCCGAGTCGGCTTCGATAGGCACTGCGGACCGGATCTTCACCCGAGTAGGGGCTTCCGACGACCTTACCCGTGGAGAATCCACCTTTATGGTGGAGATGATCGAGACTGCCAAGATCCTGCATCAGGCGACCGCCAGCAGCCTGGTGATTCTCGACGAGGTGGGGAGGGGGACCGCCACCTTCGATGGGCTTTCCCTGGCCTGGGCCATCGTCGAGCATCTGCATGAGCATGCCCGGCCGAAGACCGTCTTCGCGACTCACTATCACGAGCTGACGGAGCTCGCCGCGATACTACCGAGGGTAGTCAATCGAACCATGGCCGTCAGAGAATGGGAAGACAAGATCGTCTTCCTTCGGCGGGTCAAGCCCGGCAGTTCCGACAAGTCCTACGGCCTGCATGTCGCCAGGCTGGCTGGCATACCGGCTGCAGTTATCGAGCGAGCTTCTCAGGTGCTGCAGAATCTAGAGGCCTACGAGTACGATCTGAGTGGAAAGCCACGCCTGGCCAAGGGCGCGAAGGCCGACGGGGGGCAGGCTGATCAGATGATGCTGTTCGCTCCCGCCGAGGAGGTTGTGGCCTCCATCTTGAAAGAGGTCGATCTCGAGCGTCTCTCGCCCCTGGCGGCACTCAACCTGCTTCACACCCTCAAAGCCAGGGTGGACGAGTAGCGGCTTCAAAACGGGATGTCGTCGTCTTCGGGCTGGGCCTGGATGTCACCGGGTGGTTCGGGGCTCGAGGCTGAGCTCTGAGCACCACCGTCGTACCCGCCTCGGGCTCCGAGCATCTGGAAGTTCTGGCAGATCACCTCGGTTCGGTACTTCTTCTCGCCACTCTGCTTGTCCTCCCAGGAGCGAGTCTGCAGCCGTCCCTCGACATAGATCTGCTTGCCCTTGGTGAGGTACTGGCCGGCAATTTCGGCTTGACGGCCCCAACACACGACGTTGTGCCACTCGGTTTCTTCTTGCCGATTGCCGCTCTGGTCTTTCCATTTGCGATTGGTTGCAAGACTGAAAGTGGCCACGGGTTGGCCGGAGGGGGTCGATCGGACCTCCGGGTCGCGTCCAAGATTGCCTACCAGGATTACTTTGTTGACCATTCGAATGTCTCTCCTTGTCTCTGTTGAGGTTCGTTATCATAGCGCTTTCGCCGCCGCGATTCTTGGCCGATGAGGGAATCGCGCTATCGATCCCAGAGAAACGGCCTATGCATAAGGGACGCCATCGATGCGCCTGATCTTGCAGCGAGTGAGCTCGGCCTCGGTGCGGGTCGATGGTGAGATGATCTCCAGCATCGGGGCGGGGGTTCTGGTTCTGGTCGGTGTGGAGAAGGGTGACGGTGCCGGTCAGGTTTCGAAGGTGGCCGACAAGATGCTCCACTTGAGGATCTTCGAAGATGCCGACGGGCGAATGAATCGAAACATCCTGGAGGTCGGGGGATCCCTCATGATCGTCTCTCAATTCACGCTGGCAGGGAGTCTGGCCAAGGGGCGGCGGCCCTCTTTTAGCGCTGCCGAGGCCCCAGACAAGGCAGAGCCGCTGATTCAGCTGCTCGTAGACGATCTTCGTCGACTCGGAGTACCGGTAGAGACCGGTCGATTCCGCGCGAAGATGCAGGTGGACCTGGTCAACGATGGCCCGGTGACCTTCATCTTGGACGTTGAACCGGACTGCCTGCCCGCTCCGTAAGGCTGCTGCTCAGTTTCTTCGGTCCAGGATCTCAGGGGAGGATCGGCAGGAGCTCGAGGGGCACAGGCATGAATGTCAGAACCAGAATGAGGAGGCTGATGAGGGCCACCGCCCGTCGCCGACGGTCGAGCGGTTGCCTGCCGGCCAAGACCGGTGGATGGCGAGGGCCGATGATCATCAGAACGAGGCACCAAACCCACCATCCAGGCCAGAAGAAGCCCAACACCGCCAGCAGGCCGAGGAAAACCCAGGACAACGATACATACCGTCTGCCGAATGCCGAGTAGAAGATATGGCCACCATCGAGTTGACCAACGGGGATCAGATTGAGGGCCGTAACGAAGGTGCCGACCCAGGCAGCCAGAGCGAAGGGATGCAGATTCAAGACAGAGTTGGGAGGCAGAGAGCCGTGAAAGACGAGGGTCGCCACCGACATCAGAAGGGATGTTCCCGGTCTCAGCAATAGGAGACTGCCGGGCAGATCCCAGTCGACCTCGACAATCGATACCGGTTCGGACTGCGCGATTCCATAGAGCAAGATGGGCAGAAGGACGACGAAGCCGGCTATCGGTCCCGCAGCACCCACCTCGAGCAGCTCCCTGCGTGTTCGGATCGGTGCCCGAATGCGGATGAAAGCGCCGAAAGTGCCGATCAAGAAGGGTGCCGGAAGGAAGTATGGATAGCTGCTCGGGAGATTGTTTCTCCGGCAGGCGACGTAGTGCCCGAGCTCATGGGACAGGAGGATTGCCAGGGTCGGCAAGGAGAAAGCCATCCCGATCTTCAGCAGCTGGCCGTCAGACCAGACGGTTCGAAAGATGTAGTTTGAAAGGGCGAGAAACTGCGCCAACTGGCCCAGGAAGACCCCCTCGATTGCGGGCACCAGATCCGTCACGACGTCTGTTCTTGTCGAGAGGTAGAAGCCGGCACCGAAAGTCGTCGTCGTAGCGAGGGTCGCCAGAAACAGACCGAGGGCAAGAAGCAGCTTTGGTGTGCTGGACTGTGCGCCCCGGGGTGAGCGCACCGAGGGCTGCTCCTCGATCGGCGAATCCGAGCCGGTTCTTCGCGATGGCTTCGGAGGGCCGGACGACGAAGGGTCGGGCGGCAATGCAGAGGAGGGGCCGGGCCTCACGCTCAGAGGTTCTTCAGCTCTTTGCCCGGCTTGAAGCGAACTGTCTTGCCAGGGGAGATGGCGACTTCAACGCCGGTCTTGGGATTTCGGCCGACACCGCGCTTGCGGTCCCGCACCTGGAAGACCCCGAAGCCGCGAAACTCGATGCGCTTGCCCTCGCTCAGGGCGTGTTTCATCGCCTCGAAGATGGTCTCGACCGCGAGAGCGGCTTTGACTCTCGGCACATCCGAGCTTTCGGCGACGCGGTTTACCAGATCGGCTTTGATCATGTCGGTCGATTAGGGCGTCCGAGTGTAGCAACGGCCAAAATGGGTGTCAACGAAAGTGGGCATTAGCCTCGCAGGGACTCTCATTTTCCGTTCAGAGCTTGGGGCTGCCTGGCTTGCTTCTGCTCCAGAATGCATCTCTCGAAGGCTCGGCTCGCCACAGCAGTGAGGCGCCGAATCAGCTCCAGATCCAGAGCCTGGAGACCGAGAGGACCGCGGTCGCCATAGATCAGGCTTACGAGATGCTCCTGGAGGCGAAGCGGAAATACGGCGCATTCATCAGTCAAGTCCTTGCTCCAGCAGGCTGCCAACTCTAGGTGAGGTGGCATTTCGGGCAGCTTGCCGATGAAGAAGCTGCCGCCTTCTCGCAAATTGAGGAAGATGGAGGGCACGTCGAAGGAGACCCTGAAACCGGCGAGTCGATCCCTGTCGAGCCCGGGACCGCGCCCGAGCCAGCCGAACACGGTGCCTTGCCGGACTTGAAAGATCAGGACTCTGACAAAGAACTGAGCCAGGTAGTCGACGAGAATCTGCCCGACTTCCTCGGCACGTCCGGCCGCCGCGAGCTGGGCCTCTACATCGTCTATCTCGGCGTTTCCGTCTGAGCTGAGGTCGCGAGTGTAGAGAAACGGCGAGACCTTGGCCCCAGGATCTTCAGACGCGGCTGCGGCATCCAGATTGGCGAGATCCCGGTCGGAGAGGGGAATGCTCTGGGGATGCGGCAGTGGGGTCGATCCCTCGATCTCGGATTCTCCCGGCTCGGGCTGCGCGCTCCTGATCGGAACCACATGCGATATCGGGTCATTGAGCTCTGCCGAATGGATGAGTCGGGAGTCGGGATGAGGGCCGGGGCTGGTTTCTGGTGGCCGTTGGAGCTGCTGGTCGAGCAGTTCTGCCAGTTTGGCGAAGCGCTCCGGGAGTGACGCGTTGTAGTACCTCGCGAGTGCCGAAACGAGGCGTACCTCGCTCGCGATGTGGACCTTGAGACGACTTCCGACAATGAAGGATAACTCGTCCTGCAACCAAAGGTTGTCGACCTCGAGCATCGCAATCTCGACCATAGCTGTCGAAGATCTGAAAGGCACTGCTTGATAGCGGATCGCGAGCCTGGCGGGAAGCAACTGAATCAGCTCGGCGGGAATCTCGTTCAGATCCTCCGCCGTGGCGATCGGAACTCCCTGCTGCTCAGCCAGCATATGGTCGAGAATGCCTTCCGAAATGGCCCCCATCTCGAGCAGGCATGACCCCAGCCGGCCGCCGATTTCCCGCTGCTTGGAAATGGCCAGTCCGAGCTGCTCCTTGGTGATCCCGCCGCTTTGAAGCAGGAGGGTTCCGAGAGACTGCATACCCAAAGGTCTGATCTCCAGATCTCTAAGCCAAGGGCCTAAGTTATTTGTATGTGGCTACTTAGGCGATTCAGGCGGATTATAGGCGGGGCATGGTTGCTTGTAAAGGTAATAGGGCGGTTGCTATCCTTCCGGTCGTGAAACCTCGATGGATGTTTCTGTTGGCTGGATTGTTGATGGCGCCCTGGGCTGCCGGAGAGGGTGTTGATGCGGCGCCCTCATACCATCTTCTAGTGGCGCAACTGCTGACGGAGGAAGGTGACTATCGAGGGGCTCTCGAGAGTTTCGAGACCGCAATAGCCGAGGCGCCCAATGATGTCTACGCTCGACTCGAGTACGGACGGTTGCTTCTGCGTCTCGGAAGATCGCAGGAAGCCGTCGCGCAAGCGACGGTGGCGAGGGAAGCCGCTCCAGAGCTCGACGATGTGCTGCTCTTCTACTCAGAAGCGCAGATGAGACTGGCGCAAGAGGACCCCGCTGCGTTGGAGAAAGCGAGACAAGCCCTGGAGGAGATTCGAGCCCGCCAGCCGGACAACATCGAGGCGATGGTTACTCTCGGGCAGATCTATCTTGGAGAGTCTCGCCCAGACGAGGCCGCGGCGGTATTCAAGGATCTCCTCAGCAGGCGATCGGGGAACCGAATGGTGTTTTCGCTGTTGATCGACTCCCTGATGCGAGCGGATCGTCCGGCGCAGGCTGAGAAAGCGATGCAGGAGGTCTTGGACGTCGACCCCGGATTCACCAGAGCCCGATTGAGTTTGGCACAGGCTCAAAGCGAGCGGGGCGACCACGCCAGCGCGGCAAGGACTTTGGAAGAGGGCCCCAAGGAGGTCTTGACCGACCCGGAGGTGCGGAGACGGCTGGCCTTCGAGCTCCACCAGTCCGGTCAGTACGCCCGCGCTCTTCAACTCGTCGAAGAGATGTTGACCGAGGATCCAGGCTATTTCCCGAATCGCTACCTCCAAGCCATGAGCCTGGCCGCAATGGGAAGAGAGGACGAGGCCATCGTCGTCACGCGAGACCTTCTGCGAAACCACCCAATGAACCTGGACCTGGGAGTCCTGCTGGCTCGCCTGCTGGAGAGCCGTCAAGAGCCGCAGGCCGCTGAGGAGACCCTGAGGGCCATGGAGAGGCGCCTTCGTTCTGATGGGCAGATTGAGGCCGCGAATCAGGCCAGAGTTCAGCGGGGATTGATGCTCATGCGGCAGGCCAAGTGGGACAAGGTCGTGGGGCTTTTCCAGCCGCTCATTGGGCGGCAGGTAGGCCCGGGCGATATGGACATGGCGATGATTCTCGTCGAAGCCCTGGTCAGGGCCGACAGGCACGACGAGGCTCTCCAGCTCCTGGCCCGGATCGAGCCGGATACACCGGCCGAGCGACGGGGTTGGGCGAGGCAGGCCGAGATCCTCTTCGATCTGGGTCGAGACCGTGAGGCGGAGGAGGTGCTCTCCCGTCTGGCCGCCGAAGGAACGCTCGATGATCTGACCCTTCTTGCCGAGGTGTATCAGTCGCGCGAGCGATACGAGGAGTCGATTCCGGTGTTGGAGCGTGCCCTGGAACTGGATCCGGACTCGACCAGTCTGTTGTTCTGGTTGGCGGCCGCCAATGAACGTTCGGGAAAGAAGCGCCAAGCAGAGGACGTGCTCCAGCAGTTGCTGGCGATCGATCCCAACTTTGCTCCGGCATTGAACTACCTTGGCTATATGTGGGCGGAAGCTGGAGAGAACCTCGAAAGGGCATTGCTGCTGGTCCAGCAGGCGGTGGACATCGAACCTGACAACGGGGCCTTTATCGATTCTCTGGGATGGGCGCACTTTCAACTTGGCCAGTACGAAGAGGCTCGAGGTTTCCTCGAGAGAGCCGCTTCGTTGGTAGGGGACGATCCAGTGGTGTACGAGCATCTCGGTGACCTTTACGTTGTCCTCGGCAGGCTCGAGCAGGCGCGGGAGGTCTACAAGCGGGCGCTGGATCTCGAGGCCGACAACGCCGCAGTCGTAAGAGGCAAGTTGGATCGGCTGGCGCAGCCCTGAGACAAGAACGGTCTGCGTTCGGACCCGGCTGGAGTACCTCCGCGTCAGGGATCGAAACGCCTGAACCGTTGTGGCTACCTCGGGTCCCGAACCCATGTCCCGTTTCACGTCAACGACCATTGTCGGCAGAGGATCTGTGTGGGTCCTGTGCTCTGTGATTCTCGCCGCTCTTGTGGCTTTGCAATGTGCTGGTGGATCTTCTGGGCCGACTATTCTGCCGGACTCGGATGGAGCAGCCAGCGGATGGGCTGTGCCAGCCGATGCTCTGGGTACCCAACGTCTGTTTCGGGTTCGCTACGAGGGACAAGAAGGGCACGGTGGGATGAAGCTGGTTCTGAAGCTCTCCTCGGATTCCAGGTTCCAGGTGTCGACCACCGATGCACTGGGTCGCCCCATGTGGAGCCTTCAGGCCAGCGAGGTGGAGACCCTCTTGATCGATCATCGAGGCAAGGGGTTCTGCCGGGCCAAGGACATTCTCCTCCCTGACCCTGTGCTCGAGGCGATGCCATGGCGATCCCTTCCGCGGGTACTCCTGGGTTATCTGCCTACCGAGCCCGAGACGATCGACCACAGCTCGGCTGAAGAGATCGACTTCCGGGGCCGTGACGGGCGGCGATGGACCTCGCGGCTCGATGCCGGCCGGCCGACGTCGTGGGTCCTCTGGGAGGAGTCCCGCCCCGCGCTCTGGTGGAGTCGGCAAGGGGAGGGAGGAGTGCTCTCCCATCGGCAGGGTATTCAGATCAGGTGGCGGGAGATCGTCAATGAGCCCTTGCAGTCCCCACTGGTCGATCTCCAGGTTCCGTCGGGCTACGAATCATTGGAGTGCCACACGCGTGATCTACCGTAGCTTTGCCAAAGTCAATCTGCACTTGGAGGTTCTGGGTCTGCGACCCGATGGCTACCACGAGCTGCGAACGGTCTTCCAGTCGGTCGATCTCTGTGATCTGGTCCATTTGGAGATCGGCGGCAGCGGTGTCCGCCTCGAGGTAGCCGGCCAGGCTTTGCCCGCCGACGAGCGCAACCTCGCTCACCTTGCGGCGACCGCGTTCCTGGCCGCCTGGCCCGTGGTGGATGGCGTTCGCATCACTCTCGAGAAGAACATTCCTCTGGGCGGTGGCCTTGGAGGTGGCAGTAGCAATGCAGCAACCGTGCTGCAGGGCCTCCGACATCTCCTTGGGGTGCAACAGTCGACTGACGCACGGCTCGAGGACCTGGGTCGTGCGCTGGGAGCAGATGTGCCCTTCTTTCTGACCGGCGGTCTGGCGCTGGGATCGGGGCGTGGAGACGAGATCCTGCCGCTACCGGATCTTCCGGAGCGTGAAATCTGGCTCGTGACACCTGCTCTGGAGGTGTCGACAGCGTCGGTGTTTCAGGAATTCAGGGAATTGACAGGGGATCGGGAGGTTTCTAGTATGGGCTCGCTCGTCTGGGGGGAGGGTGTCGATTGGGAGATGGCGGCCCGGGGTTGGAACGATTTACAGCCGCTTGTGATGCGTCGATTCCCAGAGGTGTGCCGCGTATATAATGCGCTGGTCGAGGCCGGAGCACAGACCGTGCGGCTTTCCGGTAGTGGTGCAACCTGGTTGGCGCTTTTCGACGACTCGATAGAGAGCTCGGACCTGCTAACCGCGTTGCCACCGGGCTGCCGGGTGTTTCGTGCCCGGACGTTGAATCGCACCTCGCTCCAGCGACTTCGTGTCGCTCACTGAAGGGGAAAATCCGATGCACATAACCGAGGTCAAGGTCTTCCCAGTCGACGAAGAGAAGCTGCGGGCCTTTGTCTCCATCGTATTCGACGACTGCTTCATGGTGAACGACATCAAGGTGATTCAGGGCAAGGACGGACTGTTCATCAGCATGCCGAGTCGCAAGAAGCGCAATGGAAAGTTCAAGGACGTGGCCCATCCGCTCAACAACGAGACTCGGAAGATGCTCGAAGACCAGATTTTGGCGCAGTATGATCACGTTCTGTCAGGGCAGGGATCGGGTGAAGCACGGGACACGAGTCAGCCGGCGCCGCCTGAAAGAACAGAGCTACCCAAAGCAGGGCAGACAGAAGAACCCCGTGAGAAGAAAAGCCTCGAGGAAGTGGCAGAGATGCACCTACGGGATTCGTTCTGGAATTCTTGATCAGATCGACTCGGGGAGACGGGACCAGTTCAGGCCATCGAGGTGCTCTGTCACTCGAGCCTTTGGTTCTGTGGAGAGCCGAGCGGTCGATAGGGTTTGCTCATGATGGGGCGTCGCCAAGTGGTAAGGCACCAGACTTTGGATCTGGCATTCGTAGGTTCGATTCCTACCGCCCCAGCCATTCAGATCAGCTGCCTGATGGGGAAACGAGATGTACGGTGATTTGAAGGTATTTGGCGGTCGGGCACATCCAGAATTGGTCCGGGAGATCGGTGAGTACTTGAGTCTGGACCTCGGGCGGGTGGAGGCGTTCAATTTCTCTGACGGCGAGATCTTCTGCCAGATCGACGAGAACGTCCGCGGCTCGGACGCCTTTGTCATTCAGCCAACCTGCACGCCAGTGAACGAGAACCTAGTGGAGTTGTTGATTCTGCTCGACGCTCTGAAACGCTCCTCGGCTTCCCGAGTGACGGCTGTGATCCCCTACTACGGTTATGCGCGCCAGGACAAGAAGGACAGGCCAAGGGTTCCGATCACCGCCAAACTGGTGGCGGATCTGATCTCGGCGGCCGGTGCCGACCGCATCCTCACAATGGACCTGCACGCCTCGCAGATCCAGGGCTTCTTCGATGTTCCCGTGGATCATTTGTTCGCTGCCCCTGTGCTGCTGGATGCCATCCGTGAACTGGATATTCCCGACTTGATGATCGTCTCCCCCGATGCCGGAGGCGTGGAACGGGCAAGGGCCATCGCCAAACGATTGGATGCCGGGCTGGCGATCATCGACAAGCGCCGCGAAGCGCCGAATCAGGCGAAGGTCGCGCATATCATCGGTGACGTGAGGCAGCGCAGCGTCCTGCTGATCGACGACATCATCGACACCGCAGGTACCCTGACCTCGACGGTGGAGGCTCTAAAGGAGAACGGAGCCGAGCGCATTCTGGCCGCCGGAATTCACGGCGTCCTTTCGGGGCCTGCCCTGGAGAGAATCAACGGCGCGCCATTGGAGACGGTCCTGGTCACCGATACCACGCCTCTCAAGGAGAAGTTGAGCCAGTGTGACAAGCTCAAGGCCCTATCGGTGGCGCCTCTCCTGGGGGAGGCCATTCGAAGAATTCACGAAAATAGCTCAGTAAGCTCATTGTTTGTCTAGCCAGTTGGGAGTCCTTTTTTGTCATGAGCGATATAACCCTCGAAGTTCAATCACGCGAAGAAACCGGCAAGAACGCCAATCGGCGGTTGCGCGCCACAGGTCTCATCCCTGCAGTTGTCTACGGTGGAGATTTGGACCCCGTAGCCATTCAAGTCGACCGCCGCACCCTGCATGACCTTTTCAAGCAGACCGGTGGTGAGAATGCAGTCTTCCTGCTCAAGTTGGCGGGTACCGATCAGAAGCGCCACTCCATGGTTCGAGAGTTGACCATCGATCCGATAACCCGACAGGTGATCCACATCGATTTCTTGCGGGTGCTCATGACCGAGAAGGTCAAGGTCCAGGTGCCGATTAATCTCGAGGGTACTCCAGTGGGGGTCAAGAACGAGGGCGGTGTTCTCGACTTCATTACTCGCGAAGTGGAGGTCGAGTGCCTGCCAGGAGACATTCCGCAGACTCTAGAGCTCGACGTCAGCGACCTGGAAATAGGCAGCCACCGCGAGGTGAAGGATCTCGAGGTGCCCGCGGGAGTCGAGCTGATGGTAGAGCTGGACAAAGTCATCGTGGCAGTAGCTCACAGCAGAGTGGCGACCGAGGTCGAGGAGGCCGAGGCCGAGGCTGCCGAGGCAGGACTGCTCGAGGCCGAGGAGGTCGAGCCCGAGCTCATCGGACGCGCTGCAGAGGACGAAGCCGAGGAAGAGGACTAGAAGACCGATCGGTTCGGCACTGGTTGTGGCTGTGCCGAAGCAGATCCGAAGCAGTCGTCTTCCGCTACCGATCCAGCCATGTGTCCGTCAGTGGCAGAAGAGGCGAACGTTGAGGTTCGACTCATCGTCGGATTGGGAAATCCCGGGGAACGCTATCGCCAGACCCGCCACAATCTGGGCTTCACGGTGCTCGAGGAGTTGGCAAACCGGCGCGGCAGCTCTTTTGATCGAATCGAGTGCAACTCCCTACTGGCCGTCGAGCCGTCCTTGATCCTGGCTCGTCCGCAGACGTACATGAACCGAAGCGGCTATGCCCTGCGTTGCCTGGCGGAGAAGCGGGACTTGAGAGCAGATGCGATTCTGGTCGTCTTCGATGACGTTCACCTGCCTTTGGGGAAGATCCGGTTTCGGAGGTCCGGCGGTCCAGGCGGGCACCGGGGCATGGAGTCGGTGATTCAGAATCTGCAGAGCGAGGGGATTCCCCGGCTCCGACTGGGAGTAGGAAACCGCGATGACGCTCCCGAGGGTGATGCCCTCGTCGACTTCGTGCTGTCACCGTTCTTGGACACGGAGGCTGGCGAAGTCGAGGAAATGACCACTCGAGCCGCCGATGCCTGTGAGTGCTGGCTAGCGGACGGTGCAGAGGCGACCATGAACGAGTTCAACCGATGATCGGGCGATTGCCCTCGGTGAGCGGCAGGCCCTAACCGGGAGAAGATGCGCCATCTTGGAGGAGGAACGAGACCGTGGAAATGATGAGCTTGATGTATTGGGTACCGATCTGTGGAGTCCTGGCGCTTCTGTTCGCCTGGTTCCGGAGTGCCTGGATTCGACGGCAAGATGCCGGCAACGAGAGGATGGGGACGATCGCCGGGCACATTCGTGAGGGCGCGATGGCCTTCTTGGGACGCGAATACCGCGTCCTCGCAGTCTTCGTCCTGGTCGTCGCGGTGCTCCTGTCGTGGGCCAATGCTGGCAAGGCCGAGACCTCGGCCCTGATCGGTTTGTCATTGCTTGCGGGCGCGTTCTGCTCGGCTCTGGCAGGGTTTTTCGGCATGCGGGTAGCGACTGCGGCCAACGTGAGAACGGCGTCGGCTGCTCGGAATAGCTTGAATGAGGCGCTGCAGATTGCCTTTTCCGGTGGTGCGGTCATGGGCTTCAGCGTGGTTGGACTGGGAGTCCTGGGCCTCTCATTGCTCTTTCTGCTCTATACAGCGATTTTCGATTCAGGAAACCCCCAGGCCGACCTGATGAGAGTCGTCACCGTGCTGACCGGGTTCTCGTTCGGTGCCAGCTCCATTGCGTTGTTTGCCCGTGTCGGGGGCGGTATCTACACCAAGGCAGCAGATGTCGGCGCCGACCTCGTTGGAAAGGTGGAGGCTGGTATCCCGGAGGATGACCCTCGGAACCCGGCAGTCATCGCCGACAACGTGGGCGACAATGTCGGTGACGTGGCCGGCATGGGCGCCGACCTGTTCGAGTCCTACGTCGGTTCGATCGTCGGCACGTTGGTGCTGGGAGCCAACGCTACCCTCGTGAGCGGCGAGGCTTACACCCCGATGCTGGTATTGCTGCCCATGGTGCTGGCTGGTGTCGGAATCGTGGTGTCGCTGCTAGGCACCGCTTTGGTTCGCACCAAAGAAGGGGGCGACCCTGGCCGGGCACTGCATCGAGGCCCCCTGTTCGCAGCCGTTGTCATGTTGGCTGCTATCTGGGCGTTCTCCAAGTGGCTCCTGGCAGATACCTACGTGATCTCAGGCTTGGAATTCACCGCGGCGGGCGTCTTCTGGGCAACAGTGGCGGGACTCGCTGGCGGTGTGCTGATCGGGCTGATCACGGAATACTACACTTCGGAGTCGAAGAAGCCAGCCCAGGGGATCGCCAAGGACAGCCTGACCGGGGCAGCGACGAATATCATCTCTGGGCTAGCGCTCGGCATGCGGTCCACGGCCTTGCCGGTGATCGTGCTGGTCGTTGCGATTCTCGTGGCCCACGACCAGGCTGGCCTGTACGGGATCGCGATTGCCGCACTGGGAATGCTCTCCACGACGGGTATTCAGCTGGCTGTCGATGCCTACGGACCCATTGCGGACAATGCCGGTGGTATCGCCGAGATGGCCCATCTCGGAGAGGATGTGCGAGCTCGAACCGACAAGCTGGACGCCGTGGGCAACACCACGGCTGCAATTGGCAAAGGCTTCGCGATCGGTTCGGCAGCGTTGACAGCATTGGCGCTGTTTGCGGCGTTCCGAACGACGGTCGGTCTGGAGGTCATCGACCTGGCGAATCCGAGAGTCATGGGAGGATTGCTGTTCGGAGCCATGCTGCCATTTCTCTTCTCGTCCATGGCAATGAGGGCTGTTGGCCGTGCGGCGTTCGAGATGATCGAAGAGGTCCGTCGCCAGTTCAAGAGTATCCCGGGCCTCATGGAGGGCGAGGCCGAAGCGGATTTTGCAAAGTGTGTGGACATCTCGACACGGGCAGCTATCAGGGAAATGGTGGCGCCTGGATTGTTGGCAGTGATCGTGCCTGTCGTCGTAGGTTTCTGGGACACTGCTGCCCTGGCCGGAGTGCTGGCTGGCGTCACCTCTTCCGGCGTGCTCATGGCCATCTTCATGGCCAACGCCGGTGGAGCATGGGATAACGCCAAGAAGTACATCGAGGGCGGGGCTTACGGCGGCAAGGGATCGGAAGCTCACAAAGCGGCAGTGGTCGGCGACACGGTCGGAGATCCATTCAAGGACACTGCCGGTCCAAGCCTGAATATCTTGATCAAGCTGATGTCCGTGGTGGCCCTTGTTCTGGCGCCGCTGTTGGTCTGAATCGGCGGCTGAGATCCGGCTTGGGAAGGATAGAGTCGAGCTCGGTCATTGATTTTGGCCGCAGATGGGCTAGAATCAGCGGCCAGTCGAAGTGAGGCGCTGTCTGCGATGCGCCTCCAACCATCAACCTCTCTGTCCCCGCGAAGTCGGGGACTGACCAGGCCAGAGGGAGGATTCAATATCCATGCGTAAATATGAGTTGATGTTCGTGGCCGACCCTCGTCTTTCCGATGAGGAGGTCGTGGGTCTGAGCCAGGACTTCCAGAAGATGATCACCGATGAAGGAGGGATCATCGCCAAGGAGGAGAGCTGGGGCAAACGGAAGCTGGCGTATCCGATCAACAAGCTGACCGAAGGACACTACGTGCTGCTGCATGTGCAGAGTGAGGGTGGTAGTCCTTTCGGCATGGCGCGGCAGAGAATGCAGCAGAGTGACAATGTTCTGCGGTATCTGACGGTTCGAATGGACGCTGGCCGACTCAGGGAACGGGCATCCAGGATCCCGGCAATTCCGGACGAGGGGGCCGCCCTCGAAGCCGTGCCTCAGACGGACGGCGACAGCAAGGAGGACAGCTAATGGCAGGCGGAGCCAGAGGGTCAGGCAAGAAGAAGTTCTTCTTTCGACGTCGCAAGGTCTGTCGAATGTGTGCCGACAAGCTCGACACCGTGGACTACAAGGACATTCGCTTTCTCCAGCAGTACTTGGTGGAACGCTCGAAGATCCTGCCGCGCCGCATATCGGGTACCTGCGCCAAGCATCAGCGCGTCATCCAGCAAGCCATCAAGCGCGCTAGGCATCTGGCCTTGCTGCCCTATACGTCGGACTAGGAGAGAGCATCATGCGAGTCATCTTGATGCAGGACGTACTGCACACGGGCGAGCGGGGTGAGATCGTCAATGTCAAGCCGGGGTACGCGAGAAACTTCTTGATACCCAAGGGTCTGGCGCTGGAAGCTACCCCTGGAAACCAGAAGTACTTCGAGCAGCAGCGCAAGAAGATCGATGTCAGACACGCAAAAGAGCGGGAGGCAGCCCAGGAGATCGCAGCCGCGATTGCCAGTCTGAGGTTGCGCATCGCCAAGCGCGTCAGCGAGGCAGAGACGCTCTACGGTTCGGTGACCGCTGGCGAGATCAACGAGCTCCTGCATGAGAAGGGAGTGACCGTCGACAAGAGGCGAATCGACCTCGAGGGCGGGATCAAGACTCTGGGGGAGCATCAGGTCAGGATCGAGCTTCACCCGGAGGTTGTAGCGGAAGTGACCGTTACGGTCGAATCGGAAGAGTAGGGCGGATGTCGAGCCCGGAGTCGCCCAAACCGGACCCCTCGATCGAGGATTTTCTCGGTGAGCCGACGCGAGACCTGTCGGCGTGGCGTTGGCTGTGGGAGGGCAACCACGCCTTCCCCGTGGTCAGCCGACGCCAGGGGGTGGCCGGCTGGGCCGAACGGCTCCTGAAACGCGTCGCTCGCCTCTTCAGGCCGGCGGCAACATTGCCGCAGCACGATCTGTGGGTGCGTCAGCAGACCTTCAATTTGATCGTTCTCGAGAATCTCGAGTTTCTGCGACAGGCGCCTAGCGACTTCATCCGCGATCTGCGCCAGGTGCGCGACGACCTGGTGCGAGATGTTCAGAACAATCACCGCCGTATCACCTACCTGGAGGCCTTTCCGCGCGAGGTGCTGACTGACTTCAATCAGCATACCGATGCTCTCTACGCCTTGATGGATCAAAGGCTGGATCGGTATCGACGGGAGAGCAAACAGTACTGGAGCCGATTGGGTAGCCTCCTGGCCCTAGTGTCGGAGTCCACAGCGGAGCCGGTCAGCCGCGAGGTCTTGGAAGAGGCCTGGAGGGAGCAGGGTTACCTGGAGTTCGAGGACCGTTTCCGCGGTACCCGCGAGGAGATCTCGAATCGAGCCCAGGCGTACATCGGCTACCTGGAGGGAAAGGGCCCGATACTGGATCTGGGCTGCGGTCGGGGCGAGATGCTCGCAGTCTTGGAAGGGCATGGTCTAGCCGCCCGCGGTGTCGACCAGAGCGAGGAAATGGTGGCCCATTGCCGAGGTCTGGGCCTCACCGCAGCTCGGGCGGATCTCTTTGGCGCACTCGAGCAAGCTCCAGAGGGGAGCCTGGGAGGCGTGCTCTCCATGCACGTGATAGAGCATTTGCCGGCGACGGACCTGGACCGTCTCGTCCGTTTGGCCTGGCGAGCCCTGGAGCCGAATGGGACGCTGATCCTGGAGACCCCGAATCCTCTTTCTCTGGTCGTGGCAGCGAGGAATTTCTGGCTCGATCCAACCCACAGAAGACCGGTGCATCCTGCGACACTGATGCTGCTCTTCGAACAAGCCGGCTTCGAGCCGGTGGAGCGACTGGATCTGCGGCCATTCGAAGCGGAAGATCGCCTACTCGAGATCGACCTGACGGGCCTATCCGATGAGATGAAACCCTTGGCGGACCATGTCAACCGGCTGCGGGATCAGCTGGACGAGCTGCTGTACGGGTTTCAGGACTACGCGATGGTTGGCACCAAGCCCCGGTAGCCGACTGGGTTCCGAAACGACTCAGTCCCGTTCTTTTCCTTCGGCCCAGGTTTCCTGGACCAGGGTCCAATCGTCCACATCGTCGGGCATTCTCTCACCGACCTTGGGCAGGTAGAAAGGCCGTTGCTGATACCAGGGAAGCTGGAGAATTCGAAAGCTCTCCGGATCAACTTGGCGCGCCGGCTCGGTGCCGGAGACGAAGGCCTCCGAGATAAGAGTCTGCGCTCCGGGCCCCGGTAGCAGGCCGGTGAGATACTCGACCTGCATCTCTACGACCCCTGGCGGGCGGACGAAGGTAGACCCCGCTGCGATCCAACCCTCTTCCAGACCGGTCTCCACGATCGACTTCCAAATGGGAAGAGCGGCTGCGGCCCCTGTCATGTTCCTGCCGATGGAGCGGTTCACGTCGTGGCCCACCCAGGTCAAGATCGTGTAGGTCGGCGTATAGCCGACGAACCAGGCGTCGATGTAGTCGTCGGTGGTGCCGGTCTTGCCGGCTAGATCGAGCTCCAGACCCGCAACCTGGGCGGCTGTCCCCCTGTCCACTACGCCCTCGAGAATGTGCCCCAGCACATAGGCGATTTCCGTCTCCATCGCCTTGTGGGCTCGCGGTTGGTGAGTCTCGAGCTCCTGACCATCCGGCGTACGAACCGTCTCGATCAGGTAAGGCTCGAGGTACACACCTTGATTGGCGATGGCCGAGTAGGCGGCCGCGAGCTCTAGCGGGATGATCTCCGCAGCGCCGAGGGCGAGGCTCGGGTAGGGTGGCAGGTCGGATCGAATTCCGCAGCGACGGGCGAAGTCGATCGTCCGCTCGACGCCAACAATATCCATCAGTTTGGCGGAGCAGACGTTCATGGATTTCTCGAGCGCTCGTCGTAACGTCGTAATCCCGTAGTACTGGCGGTAGAAGTTGCGCGGGGAGTAGCTGGGAACGTTGTTGGCGCCTGGGAAAACTGTCGGGGCATCGAAGATGGTGTCCGCAGGGGTGAATCCGGTCTCGAGCGCAGCGCCGAAAACAAAGGGCTTGAAGGCCGAGCCGACCTGACGCCGGGCCTGTGTGGCGCGATTGAAGCTGCTGCGGTCGAAGTCCCAGCCGCCGACCATGGCCCTGACCGCCCCGGTGGAGGACTCGAGGACGATCGCCGCTCCTTCCAGCTCGGGCTCCTGCTCCAGATGCACGATCTCTGCAGGACCCTCCTCGTCGTCGGCCGCCTCGAGGCTCACCCAGACGACGTCGCCTTGCTTGAGAATCTGGCGGGGGTCCTGACGTCGTGTCCACTTCATGCCGTCCGGATGCAGCTGTAGGACGGCTTCCCCGATTCTGACCTCGGCACCGTGCGAGCCGACGCTCAGGACGAGAGCTTCGTACCATTTGCCGGCGATCAGCTCGACGTCGCGCCAGGAAGGAAGCTCGTACCCCTCCACCTCTTCAGCCTCCACATGATGCAGAGCGCCACGCCAGCCATGCCGATGGTCGAGTCGGACCAGACCCCCCTCGAGGGCCGCCTCGGCCGCGCTCTGGATGCGGGGATCGAGGGTCGTGTCGACCTGTAGGCCCTGTTCGAAGAGCCCCTCGGCACCATAGGTGGATTCGAGATACCGCCGTACCTCCTCGGCGAAGTAGGGTGCCCGGAGGTCCTTTTGCCGATTCGGGACCACCAGCAGAGGCAGGCTGATGGTCTCCTGGTACTCCTCCTCGGTGATATACCCCTCTTCCCTCATGCGCCGCAGTACATAGTCGCGCCGAGTGACCACCAGCTCGGGATTTTTGTAGGGGCTGTAGGCGCTGGGTCGCTGCGGAATGCCGGCCAAGACCGCTGCCTCTGCAAGGTCCACGTCCTTCGTTGTCTTGCCGAAATAGGCGCGGGAGGCGGACTCCATTCCATAGTTGCCGTGCCCCATGAAGATGAGATTGCAGTAGAGGGTGAGAATCTGTTGCTTACTGAAGTTCTTTTCCAGCTCGACCGCTAGCAGGGCCTCTTCTGCCTTGCGCTGCCAGGTCTTCTTGGGAGTCAGGTAGAGCTGGCGGGCGAGCTGCATGGTGATGGTCGAACCGCCCATGGCCAATCTGCCTTGCCGCAAGTTCTGAGACATGGCGCGCAGCACACCTTCGGCGTCGATGCCTCCATGCTGGAAGAAGTTGCTGTCTTCCGCGGCCAGAATCGCGTTCTGAAGGAGCTGTGGGACTTCTCCTTCCTCGATCAGCACTCGCTTCTCCTTGGCATAAGTAGCAAAGACCTCGCCGTTGCGATCGAAAAGACGCGTGATCACCCCGGGGGTGAAGTTCGCCAGTGATTCGACCTGGGGCATGTTGATGATCGAGGCGAGCCCGACCCCGCCCAGAACGCCGAGGAGAAGAGCGATGGCGGGGGCTACGATCCAGGCCAGGACCCTCATTCTGGATCGACGGTCGGAGCCGGATCGGCGGGACGCGGAGGCCTGCTCGGAGCTTGAGCTATTCGATCTCACGGCTGCAGATTATAGTCTCCTATGGCAGTCGACGCAGAGCACTTTCCCCGCACCGGGTCGATCTTTCTCGCATTTGCGACGGTCAGGGGTGAAGACTACAATGCGGTCAGGGCTTTAACGTCACTGAAAGGGATGGAATCGATGCATACTCCGCCAGAACAGGGCTCGGTCGAAATAGGCAGGGAGCCGTTCTCTCCTGAGGGGCCCCAGTCGAAGTGGTCCGGCGGGCCACGCTGGGGGCTCTTGGGTTGTGGAGCCTTGATTCTCCTTCTGGGCATCGGATCGGTGGTCTTTCTCCTCAAGGCGAAGGACCTCTTCGGGTGGATGATGAGTGAGCTCGAAACCCAGGTGATGGAGTCGCTGCCGGCTAATATCACCGAGCCCGAGGTGCAGGAGCTGTCGGCTGCCTTCGACGCTGCAGTCGAAGCCGTGCGGGAGGACCGGGCAAACGTTGTGGCGCTCCAGGATCTTCAGAAGATGCTCCGCGAGGCGCTCGGGAATGGTCCCAATCGCCTCAGCCGAGAGGAGGTGCAGAACCTGATCGGGGCTCTGGATCGGGTCTCGGGGAGGACTGCGGTTGACGATGCCGATCGTCCCGAGTCGGAGCACGTCGGAGCCTCGCTGACCGATTCGCCGCTCTCGGATCCGGAGCCGATCCAATGAGCACAGTCTTGAGCGCTCTATAGAATCCTGCCCATGGACAGGTTCAACCTCGAATCCCCTCTGGTTCCACAGGGTGATCAACCGGAGGCGATTCGGCAGCTCGTGGAGGGCCTCGAGAGCGGCCTGAGAGAGCAGGTCCTGCTCGGAGTCACCGGATCGGGCAAGACCTTCACGATGGCCAAGGTGATCGAAATGGTCAATCGGCCGACCCTGATCCTGTCTCACAACAAGACGCTGGCAGCCCAGCTGTTCCAGGAGTTCAGGAGCTTCTTCCCGCACAACGCCGTGGAGTATTTCGTTTCCTACTACGACTACTACCAGCCCGAGGCCTACGTGCCGCAGAGCGACACCTACATCGAGAAGGAAACGAGCATCAACGAGGAGATCGACCGGCTGCGACTGAGAGCGACCAAGGTGCTGTTCGAGCGTCGTGATGTCGTGATCATCGCTTCGGTTTCCTGCATCTACGGACTCGGATCTCCGGAGGCCTTCTACGGGATGCTCCAATTTTTCGCCGTCGGCCAGGACGATGGCATGGAGTCGGCCATGCGAAAGCTGGTCGAAATGCAATACGAGAGGACCTCGATGGATCTGTTCCCGGGCAGCTTCAGGGCTCGTGGTGATGTGCTCGAGGTCTTTCCTGCCTACGAGGAGACTGGTTATCGAGTGGAGTACTTCGGCGACGAGATCGAACGCATCTCGCGCTTCGATCTGCTCAGAGGGGACGCCTTGGAGGCACTGGATCGGATCGCCGTGTTCCCGAAGACCCACTATGTGACTCCGAGGGATCAACTGGAAGCGGCGATCGTCGGAATTCAGGGTGAGCTCGATGCACGGCTGCCCGAGCTGGAATCCCAGGAGAAACTGCTCGAGGCGCAGCGGCTGGAACAGCGGACCCGTTTCGATCTCGAAATGCTGCGCGAGATCGGCTACTGCCATGGGATCGAGAACTACTCCAGACACCTTTCCGGCCGACTGGCGGGTGAGCCCCCTCCTACACTTCTGGACTACCTCCCAGAAGACAGCCTCTTGATGATCGATGAGAGTCATCAGTCGATACCACAGGTCAGGGGCATGTATCACGGCGATCGATCCCGCAAGGAGACCCTTGTCGAGTACGGTTTCCGGTTGCCCAGCGCCCTGGACAATCGCCCGCTCACGTTCGAGGAGTTCGACAGCCGCGGCCACCAGCGGATCTATGTGTCGGCAACTCCGAGTGAATGGGAGCTGCAGCGCTCCCAGGGAGTCGTAGCAGAACAGGTAGTCCGTCCCACCGGTCTGCTCGATCCCAAGATCGAGGTGCGACCGGCCAGCGGACAGGTCGATGACCTCCTGGCCGAGATCCGTCGCGTGGCGACAGCGGGCGGCAGGGTTCTGGTAACGACACTCACGAAGCGGATGGCCGAGGAGCTGACGCAGTACCTGTTGGAGGTAGGCGTCAAAGTGCGTTATCTCCACAGCGATGTCGATACTCTGGAAAGAGTCGAAATCGTGACCGACCTGCGGCGCGGGATTTTCGATGTTCTGGTGGGGATCAATCTCCTGCGAGAGGGGCTGGATCTGCCGGAGGTGGCCCTGGTGGCAGTCTTGGATGCGGACAAGGAGGGCTTCTTGAGAAGTGGCACCTCTTTGATCCAGACCGCTGGCCGGGCGGCGAGAAACCTGGAAGGCAGAGTGCTGTTTTATGCCGATAGGGTGACTGACTCCATGCGGCGGGCGATGTCCGAGACCGACCGCCGTAGGCTTCGCCAGCAGGCGTACAACGAAGCGCACGGTATCGAGCCCCGGAGTGTGCTGAAAGACATCCATAGCCCGTTGGTGACCATGAGCAATCTGGACTATTTCTCGCTCGGTGACCGCCTTCCCTCGAAAGTTGCCGAGCGTTCGGGTCTCCCTCTGAGCCAGCAGATCGAGATGCTGGAAAGGGAGATGAAATCAGCTGCCAAGCGGCTCGAGTTCGAAGAGGCGGCTACACTTCGCGATGAGCTTCGGGAGCTCAAAGAGCTGCAGATCTACACCGACTGAGGGATCGTGCGCGACTTGAGACCATGGTGAGCTTCGCGCTGGCGGGGCGCATTCGCGAGCTTCCGGATCGGCCTGGTATCTATGTCTTCCAGGATGCCGACTCACGCCCGCTCTACGTTGGCAAGGCGAGCTCGCTCCGCAAGCGAGGAGCCAGCTATCTTTCCGGTCGGCACGAGGCGCGTATAGCGACAATGCTTCAAGAAGCGGTCGACGTGGAGTTCGTCGTGACCGACACCGAAGCCGAGGCGCTGCTTCTCGAGAACAACTGGATCAAAGGCCGACGGCCGCGTTACAACATCCTGCTGCGGGACGACAAGACCTACCCTTACGTGAAGTTGACACTCGACGACTATCCAAGGGTGACGTTTACCCGTCGTCTGCGCCAAGATGGAGGCGAGTACTTCGGCCCCTACCTGCCAGGAGGCTTGGCTCGCCGAGCGATCAAGCTGGTGCAGAAGCTGTTCGAGATCAGGGTGTGCCGAATCGACATCGACGGATCGCTGCCCAGGCCCTGCCTCTACCACGACATGCGGCGATGTTTGGGTCCGTGTGTGGCTGGGTTGACCACGAAGGAAGACTACGATCAGGCGGTTGCTGCAGCACGGCTCTTTCTGGCCGGTAGGAACGACGAGCTGCTCAGGAGCTTGCGAGGGAAGATGGCTGCCCGAGCAGATTCTCTCGAGTTCGAGCAGGCAGCGAGGATCCGAGATCTGATGCTCGAGATCGAGTCCGTGACTCAGCAACGCAAACTGTCTTCCGTCCACGGCGAAGACGTCGATGTCTATGGTGTCTACGCAACAGGAGGAAGTGCCGCGATCTGTGCTTTGGTGATGCGAGGTGGGCAGGTCCTGGATCGCCGGGAGTTGTTCTGGGAAGGGCAACAGGAGGTGTCCAGCGAGGCTGTACTGTCGGAACTGCTGCCTCAGATCTACGAGCGGACGACATTCATCCCTCGCGAGATCCATCTGCCTTTCCCGATCGATGGACAAGAGTCGCTGGCAGCATGGCTGAGCGATCGGAAGGGCGAGCGGGTGTATATCAGGCTGCCGGTGCGCGGCACGAAAGCGCAGCGGATTGCTCTGGCTCAGAGGAACGCCGCCCTGGCCCATCGGCGGAGATTTCGAACCGACCCGGGAAGTGAGAAGATGGTCGAGGACCTGAGGCAGCATCTGGGATTGGCAGAGCCGCCGCAACGGATCGAGGGCTTCGACGTGGCGACTCTGCATGGCGGCGAGACGGTGGCCTCGCTGGTGGTTTGGGAGCAGGGTCGAATGCAGAAAGCGGAGTATCGGAGCTTCAATATCAAGCATCAGCGGCAAGCCGATGACTTCGCTTCGATTCATCAGGCCGTGGTCCGGCGCTACCGCAGGCGGTTGCAGGAGCTGGGCGCAATGCCGGACCTGATTCTCATCGACGGTGGCCGAGGGCAACTCAACGCCGCTCTGAGCGCCCTCGTTGAGTTGGGGGTCGAAGAGACTCCGGTGGTGGGTCTGGCCAAGAAGGAAGAAGAGTTGTACCTGGCAGACCGTCCAGAACCTCTGCGACTTCCGCGCCGCGATGCGGGCCTACGCCTCCTGCAGCAGCTTCGCGATGAGGCGCACAGGTTCGCCCTGGCTCGACATCGAAGGCGCCGGATCAAGAGGACCCTGACGAGTCGGCTGGACGGAATCCCAGGCATCGGGCCGGGTCGACGGAAGCTGCTGCTGACACGGTTCGGCAGCGTCGAGCAGCTGAGGCAGGCGCCTCGGGAGGAGTTGGTGGGGGCCCTCGGGCCGGTGCTGGGAGAAAGGGTATTCAAACACCTGATCGATAACCCCGACCGCGTGGAGGGTTGATCACTTCACACAGGGGGTGGGGACCGTTCGGTAAAATGAGAGTTAACAGGTCCTGAACAAGATATGCCTACCGAGCCCACAGAGCCTTCAGAGATTCGATTCTTCGACGCGATTCGCCTGGCCTACCAGGAGGGTTGGACAGGTCGGTTGGGTCTGAACTCGGCCGACCTTCGGGGCCAGTTGTTCTTCGTAGGCGGAGACCTCTACGTCTCTCCAGAGCATCCTTTCGAGGCGTCCGCCACTGCCTGGGCGAACACGATCAGGGCGCTCCGGCGTCAATCCGAGAGTAAGACGGAGGTGGAGCAGGGTAGTGCGGAAACCTCCGAATCGGTGCCAGCCAGCCAGGATGAGGTCGAAGCCCGCTTGGCCACCAAGAGATTGACCACGGAGCTCACCGACCTGCTCGAGCCCTGCGCCAGAGAGGCCTGTCATTTCGTCGACGGCGCCGGGCAGATACGACTGGACTTGATAGGGCCGCTTCCGACAGGCAGGCTTGTCATGGAGACCTCTGTCCGGGGAGAGGATGAGGGTGGTCTGCTTCGTCAGCTGGGCGGCGCGGAGTCGACTCTCGTTCTTTCGTCGGCGGACGACAGGGGACCGTCTGGACTGGAGCTCAATCCGCAAGAGGCCTTCCTGTTGTCGCGTCTCGAGGAGCCCCTGTCGGTCGGTGACCTTGTTCAGCAGATGAATGTAGAGAGACTCGAGAGCTTGCAGGCTCTCTGCCAGCTCCTCGCGGTAGGCCTGATCCGTCGTCAGTCCGACTCAGCAGGCAGTGCGCAAACCAGCTCCTTTGGCGCGGAGCTCGTGCGGCGCTTTGCCGAGCGCATCGCGGATAGCCTGGAGAAGGAGCCCGTGTCGCTGGCGACGGAAGAGCACCGGGTGCTGTTGGGCAACCTCCTCGGGCGGATGGGTGACATGACGTTCTTCGAGCTCCTTGCCGTGAGTCCTCAGAGTGAGGTGGACGAGGTTCATCGAGCCTTCATGGAACTGGGCCGGCTGGTGCACCCTTCCCATGCCACCCGGTTGGCGCTGGCCGGTGGTGAGAGGGCTCTCGGGCTGCTTCTGGAGAGAGCGACAGAGGCCTACTTCACCCTCAGTGATTCCGAGCGCCGGGCCGAGTATTTCGAGAAGGTGGGGCCTCTGCAAATCAATGAGGGAGATGCGGCGACCGTCGAAGAGCGGCAGGAGGAAATGAAGGCCTTGGCGCGGAGGAACTTCCAGCTGGCGAGGAATCTAGCCGATCGACAGGAGTTCCATGCCGCGATCCAGCTTCTCGAGCAAGCGGTCAAGGATGCTCCGGAGAGCGAGTATCTCGCGTTGTTGGCCGAATGCCAGTCCTACAACCCGAGGTGGCTCGATCGTGCCGTGCAAAATATGTGGCGAGCTGTCGAGCTCAGACCTCATGATGGGTCCTTGCGATTGCGTCTCGGAAGCCTCCAGGAGCGCAGGGGCGACACGAATGGAGCGCGAGAGCAATACGAGCTCGCTCTCGAAAAGGGACCGGATGTGATCGCGGCGAGGGAATCTCTGGATCGCCTGAGGTCGAGGTCAGGGCCAAAGGCGGCCGAGAAGAAGGGTCTCTCGCAGACGATTCGCGCTCTCTTCAACAGAGGCACCCGGGCCTGAGGGTGCGGTGGCAATGGAAAGTTCTGGGCCGTCAGACAACTGCTGGGAGATTGCGCGGTAGAATGGGCATTGCGCCGGAGTGCTCCAGGCGATCGCCCCTCGCCCCCACTGCGGAGGCCGAGGGGAGGAAAGTCCGAACTCCGACGGGCAGCATGCTCGCTAACGGCGAGGCGCGGCGACGCGACGGAAAGTGCCACAGAGAGTAGACCGCCTGACCCGAAGGGGGCAGGTAAGGGTGAAAGGGTGCGGTAAGAGCGCACCGCTCGGCCGGCGACGGATCGAGGCACGGTAAACCCCATGCGGAGCAAGACCAAATAGGGAGGCGAGATGCGGGTTGCCCGTCCTGCTTTCGACTGCGCCACCTCCGGGTGGAGAGTCGAATCCGTCTCCGGGTAGGTCGCACGAGGCCAACGGCAACGTCGGTCCCAGAGGAATGATGCGCAGGGCCAGGTGACTGGCACGACAGAATTCGGCTTACGGAGCACTCCGGGGTTTCCTTCTGCGAACTGCAAGCGCCCGCCGGCTGCGAGGCCCTGTTGATCGAGTCCTTTCTGTCCGCTAGTCTCGAAGGCAACACGAGTGATGGTGACCCTAAATGAGCCCCGAATTCGTCGTCAGTAGCCGCGAGCCGTCCGCCGATCGAACTCTCGAGGTGGCAGTCGGTGAGTACGTATTCCAGGAAGGCGAGCTTGGCACGGAGATGTTCATCATCCAGGAAGGCCAGGTGGAGATCTTCCAGACAGTTGGCAATCAAGAGCGTCCACTGGCGGTGCTCGAGAAGGGTGACTTCTTTGGCGAGATGTCGATTCTCGAGGAGTTGCCGCGCAATGCGAGCGCCAGGGCAGCGTCCCCATCCAGACTCATCGTCATCGACAATGCCACCTTCGATTCGATGCTCCGCGCGAATCCGGAGATCGGCGTCCGCATCATGCGCAAGCTGTCGCGACGAGTGCGAACGACAGACGAGTTGCTCCATAGGGTTCTGGACTCCGAGGAGGAGCGCGTCGATCTGGCTACCAAGCTGCGGCCTCAGGTGATCGAAGTCGAGCCCGGGTCGGGGTTCCTGGGTCATGGGGAGTCGGCGACCGTGTTTACGCTGCCAGCCAACGGTTCAGTGACCATCGGACGTCAGGATCCGGTAACCGGGATCAGACCTGATATCGACTTGACCTCGGTGGATCCCGAGCGCTCGAGCAGCCGCCGTCACGCCAAGATGTACAGGGAAGGACAGATGTACCTGTTGGTCGAGGACATCGGTGCCACCAACGGCACATTCCTCAACGACAAGCGGATCCGCACAGGCGTTCCTGTCGAAGTGAAGTCGAGCGACCGGGTGCGCTTCGGGCTCGTGGAGCTTTCCTTCTCGTGCGATTGAGTGGGGCCTCGACTAGGGTTCTATTCGGCGCCAGATTGGCAGCAAGCCGGCCCTCCAAACCAGAACCGCCCCCAGCGGAATAAGCGATCCTGACGTCAGGCATCGATGTCCTTGGAAATCGACAGCCCTCTGACCGAGCTGCGTGGCATCGGACCGGTTCGGGCCGGGAAGTTGGCAACAACCGGTTTGCGAACCGTCCGAGATCTTCTCCACCATCTGCCGTTTCGCTACGAAGACCGTCGCCAACTGACATCTGTTGGCGAAGCGCATGAAGAAGGAACCTTCTCCCTGGCTGCCAGAGTTGGCGAGCTGAAGAGGATCCACCTACGACGGCGAGGCCTGTCGGTAGTCAATGGCTGGCTGGAAGATGAGACGGGCAGACTGCCGGCCGTGTGGTTCAACCGGCCCTACTTGATTCAGCAGGTGAAAGACGGGGAACAGTACTTGCTCCACGGAAGGGTACGTCGCCGAGGCTCGCGCTTCGAGATGGTGAATCCCAGCTGCGAGCCCTTGAGCGAGGCGATGCTCGGAGGACGAATCGTCGCTATCTACAACTCCGTTGGCGGTCTCGGTCCGGCTCTGGTGCGCAGGCTTGTGCGGAATGCCCTGGACGAGCTGCCGCTGAAAAGCCTCGACGACGAGATACCCTCGAGTCTCAGGCGGCGGCATGACTTGCCCTCCTTGGGGGAGGCGCTTCTGCAGGTCCATCGGCCGGACGAGTCGGCTGATGTGGGCCTCCTCAACGAACGGCGAAGTCCAGGCCATCGTCGGTTGATTTACGGCGAGTTCCTGGAGCTGCAGGTCGAGCTCGGGATGCTGCGATCCTTCCAGACCCGGGATGAGAAGCGGCATCGGTATGAAGTAGGCAAGGGGCTTCGCTCCAAAATGCAGGAGGCCTTGCCGTTTCGGCTGACGGGCGCCCAGGCACGTGCTCTAGAGGAGATTCTGGCCGATATGGAGAGTCCCTTCCCGATGCTCCGGCTTTTGCAGGGCGATGTCGGAAGTGGCAAGACAATCGTCGCCGCCCTGGCCTTGATCGTGGCCATGGAAAGTGGATTGCAAGGAGCATTCATGGCCCCCACGGAGCTGCTGGCGGAGCAGCACTTCAGATCCCTGAGACACCTCCTCGAGCCTCGGTTCCGTCTCGCCCTGGTGACAGGTTCAGGAAACAGAGCTACAGAGGTTCGTCGAGGCCTGGCAGACGGTCGAATCCAATTGGCGGTAGGCACCCACGCCCTGATTCAAGAGGGTGTGGCATTCGACCGGCTCGCATTGGCCGTGGTGGACGAGCAGCACCGGTTCGGGGTGGCGCAGCGGCAGGTCTTGCTGGAGAAAGGGCAGCGTCCCGACATGCTGGTCATGACGGCAACGCCCATTCCCCGCTCATTGGCCTTGACGGCCTATGGCGATCTTTCTCTGTCGGTCGTCGACGAGCTGCCGCCGGGGCGTCGAGCGGTGAACACGAGAGTGGTTCGGCAGGATCGTCGAGACGACGTCCATCAGTGGCTTGCCGAGCACCTCGAGAAGGGGGGACAGGCCTATGTCGTGTTTCCCTCGATCGACGACAGCTCACAGATCTCGTGCGCCTCGATCTCAACCCAGGGAGAAGCAGTCCGGAGACTCCTGTCACGATGGCCGTCGGAGGTACTCCATGGCAGGGTGGAGACCGAGGAACGTGAGAGGATCATGGAATCGTTCGGAGCCGGGGAGACAAGACTTCTGGTGGCGACCTCGATTATCGAAGTGGGCGTGGATGTACCTGGAGCAACGGTGATGATCATCGACAGCGCGGAACGGTTTGGATTGGCTCAACTCCACCAGCTTCGAGGCAGAGTTGGGAGGGGTGCCGAGAGGTCCTACTGTGTGGCCCTTCATGGCCAGCTCACGGAAGAGGCCGAGCGGCGCCTGGCAGTGTTTGGCGAGACCACCGACGGGTTCCGGATCGCCGAAGCGGATCTCGAGATCCGCGGCCCTGGCGATCTGCTGGGAACACGTCAAGCCGGCGAGCCGCTTTTCAGAGTGGCCAACATCGTGGCCGATCGAAGGTGGCTGGAGAAGGCGCGAAGCGACGCCAGGGAGCTCCTGGTCGATTCGAGAGGAGCGACAAAGACCCCATTCATGAAGCGCATGTCAGAGCGAGCTAGAAGCCGATACAAGAGATTGGCCGGAGGCTGAACATGAGAGTGCTTCTCGTGGCCAATACCCTGCCGCCCAAGGATGTCTCGGGAGTGGGAGAACAGGTGCTCCAGCTGGCTGCCGGTCTGGAATCGATGGGTCATGAGGTGGAGATTCTGGGGCGAGGACGGGACGGCGCCAGGGGGCCGAAGCTCCTCTTCCCGTTGACGATCGTGCCCGGCTTCTGGAGAGCTCTGCGTCGATTCAGACCCGATGTCGTCCAGGTGCACGAGTCAGACGGAGCCCTGGTCGCCCTTCTCACCAGGGTTTTGAGCCCGGTTCTGGTTCCGAGTCCCCGACTGGTGGCGCTCCTGCAAGTGAGCTATCTGGAGGAGATGAGGGCAGTGCGCGCTCTCAGATTCGACGGGCGGGTATTGGGTTCCCCTGGTCTGCGAGAGTGGATGTTCCGCCTTTTCAAGGCACCGGTGCAGATCGCTTTTGGATCGCTCACGGCCTGGCTGAGCGATGTGGTGATGGCGCCGAGCCACCAGACCGCGATCGAGGTGAAGAGGAACTACGGGGTGGAGAGGGTTCTGGTGCTGCCAAACGTAATGGGGGGACGCCCCATCGATGCATCTGTTGCACCGGTGCTCGAGGACTTCAACGGGTTTCTTCTGTTTGTGGGTCGACTGCGTATTCGCAAGGGCGTGGAGGTTCTCCTGAACGCCGTTTCGGTGCTGCGAGAAGATGACAGGCTCGTTCGACTGGTGGTGGTTGGAGATGGCGAGCATCGGTCCTCTCTCGAGGCTGCTTCCCATCGCTTGGGGTTGGCTGATTCGGTACGGTTTCTCGGTGTGTGCGATGCAGGAGCGGTTCGACAGTTGATGTCGCGAGCCGCAGCGCTGGTGGTTCCTTCGATCTACGAGGGAATGCCCCTGGTAATCCTCGAGGCCATGGAAAGTGGGCTTCCAGTCGTGGCGAGCGCCGTGAGCGGTTTGCCAGAGGTTGTGAATCCGGCGAGCGGGTGGCTGTTCCCACCGGAGGACGTAGCCGCATTGAGCGTAGCCCTGTCAGAGGTTCTCGATCATCCGGAGGATGCGAGTCGACGAGGGGAGGCGGGCAGGCGGCTTCTCGAGGAGCGTTTCAGGCCTGAGCGAGCCGCGAAGATCTGGTTTGAGCACCTCGAAGGAGGCAAGGCGACCGGGCCGACTCCTCCCCAGATAGCCAACCAGCTCGGGGGAGAGCAAGACATGTCACCAGAGAAGGGCAAAACGCCATGATGGGCAGAGCGCTCCTGATGGTGGGCTGGATTTCAACTGGCGGTCTGGTGCTTACCGGGATCCTCGGCCACAGAGTTGGAGAACAGGGATCGCTTGGCTGGCATCTTCTGGCGGCTCTGTTCTCGACGCTGCTGCTGCTGTTTTCGCACTCGTGGATTCTCTTCTATCTCATCGGTACGGGCAAAGCGATCAAGACGGCGGCGCAAGAGTACGACCTCGGCGGTAATCTGGCAGCGCAGACACGGGCGTTCAAGAACCGCAGCAACTCCTGGTTGATGCTGGCCATGATGGCTGTGATGGCAACCTTCATCGTCGGGGGCGGTGTCGCCACCAGGGTCCTTCCAGTATGGGTCCATTCGTCACTGTTCTGGACGACCCTGGCGATCCAGGTTTGGACCTTGGTCATCGAGGGAAAGGTGCTCGGCGACAATGAGCGTTTGATGCGACAGGTGGACCGTCAGGTCAAGTCCGTTGAGTCCGATGCGCAAGCATCCTAGAGGATCCTCTGGGGCTCGGCAGTATGATTCGGTCGCGAGTCGCCTGCCCTGTCCTATAATCACCCGACGCCGAAGGGAAGGACCTCTCGAGCCACAAGTGGCTTCCCAAGACGTGAACCGTGGCAGTACCGAGGCAGGGCCTAGACAATGACCAGCGAGAATGTCGTCCTTTCCGGGATGCGGGCAACGGGTCGCATCCATCTTGGCAACTACTTCGGCGCGGTCAAGAACTGGGTCGAGTTGCAGGATCGGTACAGGTGTTTCTATTTCATCGCCGACTGGCACGCGCTGACAACGGACTACGCAGAGCCCAAGCAGATCGGCGACAATTCGCTCGAAATGCTCGCCGATCTGCTGGCCTCTGGACTCGATCCAGAGCGTTCTGTGATCTTCGTCCAGTCATTGGTTCCGGAGCATGCAGAGCTCCACCTGCTTCTCTCCATGATTACTCCGCTGGGCTGGCTGGAGCGAGTTCCGACCTACAAGGAGCAGATCAAGGAGCTGTCGAACAAGGACCTGTTCACCTACGGATTCCTGGGCTACCCAGTCCTGCAAACGGCGGACATCTTGCTCTACCGAGCGCAGTTCGTGCCTGTGGGTGAGGACCAGGCGAGCCATCTCGAGCTCAGCCGAGAGATCGGTCGCCGTTTCAATAGCTATTTCGGTGACATCTTCCCCGAGCCGAAGGCCCTGTTCACGCCGACACCGAAGGTCCCCGGGCTCGACGGACGCAAGATGTCGAAATCGTATGGCAACACGATCAATCTGTCCGACAGTCCGGAGGAAGTGACCGCCAAGTGCCGGGAGATGTTCACGGACCCGGAACGGATTCGGAGAACGGACGTAGGGCATCCCGAAACCTGCAACCTGTTCCAGTTTCACCGACTCTTCTCGTCCGCCGAGCTGCAAGAGAAGGTGGCGGGGGAATGCCGACGGGCCCAGATCGGTTGTGTCGATGACAAACGACTGATCGCCGATCAGATCAACGAGTTTCTCGAACCGATCCGCGCCAGGCGGGAGGATCTGTTGAAGAATCGGGATGTCCTTCTGGATATTCTCTCGGAGGGTTCCAGGAAGGCGGCGGAGCGAGCGGGGGAGACCATGGACGAGGTGAGGTCCGCTCTCTCGATCAACTATCGAAAGGTCGGCGAAGAGAGCCGGTGATGACGCCACCGACCAGCAGCATGAGCAGTCTGCCCGAGGCCTGGCAGGTACAGCTTCCGATCTTCGAAGGGCCTCTGGATCTGCTGCTGCATCTGATCAAGATCAACGAAGTGGAGATCACCGATATCCCCGTGGCCGTGATCTGTGATCAGTTCGATGAGTATCTCCATCTCATGGAGGTCTTCGACCTGGATGTCGCGGCGGAGTTTGTCTATGAGGCCGCGGTGCTCATTCATCTCAAGTCCAGGATGCTTCTGCCCCGTCGGTCCGCCGAGGACGGTACCCTCGAGGACGATCCCCGTCAGGAACTGGTGGAGCGTCTGCTCGAATACCAGCGGATCAAGGAAGCAGCCCAGTCGCTGGCCGAGTTCCACTCGCTACGGCAAGGGCTGTGGACCCGGCAACCGCAGGCTCTCGATCTGCCAGCAGGTGACGGCTCTGTCGAGTTGGACGAGGTCTCGTTGTTCGATCTCCTGGGTGCCTTCAAACAGGTCCTGGTGCGATACGAGCATGAGCACCCGGCCCCCTTTCATATTCGTCGGGAGACGTTCTCGGTGCGCGGTCAATTCGAGCGCTTACTGGGTCATCTGGACCTGGATCGACCCTATGACCTGCTCCTCGATCTGCGAGGTCGAAGCTGTCGCGCGGAGGCCGTAGCTGCTTTCCTCGCCATCCTGGAGCTGGCTCGATTGGATCTGGTTCATTTACACAGGACTGGCGTGGGAGAGATACTGCTCTACCGCACCTCGAAGGAGTTGCTGGCTCACGAGTTGGAGGCGATTCAAGGATGACCGAGCAACCCGAGATCGAGGCGGCGCTGGAAGCGGTTCTCTTCGTCGCCGCCGAGCCCGTGGACCGGGAGAAGCTCCTGGAGATTTTTGGAAGCCAGGACCGAGTGGCAGCTACAGCCGCTTTGGAGCGGGTGATCGAGCGCTACGGAGGTGGGCCCGACAAAGGGGTCCGCATCGAGGAAGTCGCGGGCGGGCTGAGGCTCGTAACCCGACCCGAGCTGCACGGCTACTTACGGAAGTTCTTCGAGGTGTCTGGTCGGACCCGCCTGTCCATGGCGGCCCTGGAGACGCTCGCCATCGTGGCCTACCGTCAGCCAGTTACGGGTCCCGAGATCCAAGAGCTCAGAGGAGTCAGTCCGGCGGGCGTTCTGAAGACCCTGCTCGAGAAGCGACTGGTCCGGATATCGGGTCGCAAGAAGGTGGTCGGCAAGCCGTTTCTCTACCGAACCACGCGGGAGTTCCTGATGCACTTCGGTCTCGGATCTCTCGACGACCTACCTCCTCTGGAGGAGTTCGAGGAGATCTTCGGCCCGGACGGAGTCGACCTCGGAGGGCGGACTGAGGAGCGACAGCAGGATATTTTCGAAGAGTCCTTTAGCGTGATCGAATCTCTCGAGTCCGACGAATCGTGAGCCCTGAACGTCTGCAGCGCATCCTCTCTCGAGCCGGCGTCGCTTCGCGCCGCAAAGCCGAGGAGATGATCAAAGAGGGACGGGTCACCGTCAACGGCCGAGTTGCCGAGGTCGGTGAGAAAGCCGATCCGCTGAGCGACGCAATCAAGGTCGACGGACGTCGGCTCAAGCCGGCACAAGGCAAATCGCACTACCTGCTATACAAGCCCAGGGGCTATATGTCCACGCGGTCGGACCCCCAAGGGCGTCCGACCGTGTTCGATCTTCTGCCGCCGAAATTCCGCAAGTCCCTAGTCATTGCGGGGCGCCTCGACTTCAACAGCGAGGGCTTGATGATTCTGACGGCCGACGGAGATCTAGCGCATCGTCTCGCGCATCCGAGCTTCGGTTGCTCGAAGACCTACCATGTGAAGGTCAAGGGTATTCCGGCCGAGGAGTCGATCGTGAAGCTGAAGACGGGGGTGATGCTCGATGGCAAGCGGACCGCACCGGCCAGGATCCGATTGCTCAAGGGGCCGAGAGGCGGGAAGGGCGAGTCCAATTCGTGGTGGGTGGTCGAGCTGCAGGAGGGCCGCAAACGACAGATTCGCGAGATGTTCTTTCGCATCGGCAACCCGGTGCAGCGTCTCATCCGAGTGGGTATCGGCAGGGTGGCGGACCGGGATCTCCCCGTGGGCTCCTACAGGGAGCTCAGCGCCCAGGAACTCGAGTCCTTGAGGAGCGGTGAGGCGCCAAAGGCGCCCAAACGGAAGCGTCGGCGACGGACGACCCGGAGCACAGGGCGATGACCGGTCAACCCCTGGTCGTAGCAATCGACGGCACTTCTGGGGTGGGCAAGAGCACGGTGGCCAGACGATTGGCGGTGGCGCTGGACGTGCCCTACCTCGAGACCGGGGCGATGTATCGGGCCCTGGGCCTCAAGGTCGATCAAATGGGTGTCGATCCGGCCAACCGGGAGACTGTCGAGGCTCTGGCATCCGACCTAGACCTCGTGTTGCGCCGCAATCCCGATGGCACTGTCGAGGTGCTTCTGGATGGCAGGAGGCTAGGCGAGGAAGCTCGTCAGCCGCGAATCTCGGAGATCACATCAGCCATCTCGACCTATCCGGGCGTCCGCCGAGTCATGGTCGCACACCAGCGATCATTCGCCGAGTCGGCTGGAGCGGTTGTGGAGGGACGCGATATCGGTACCAAGGTCTTTCCCGACACGCCGCACAAGTTCTTCTTGCAGGCTCCTTTGGCAACGAGGGTTCGTCGTCGGCTGAAACAGCTCGAGGAGTCCGGCCAGTCGAACTTGAGCGCAGACGAGCTCATGCGCGAGGTCAGCGAGAGGGACGAGCGAGATTCCACCAGGGCCGAATCACCACTGACCGTGAACGGCAGCTACCGGATCGTCGATACCGGGTCGCGGTCGATCGAAGAAGTCGTACAGGTGATTCTGGAAGAGATCCGGTAGCTTCTGCCGTCGGGCTAGTGGTTGCTGATGAAACGGCCCCAGTGCCGCGATCCGAGCTTCTTTATGGTCGCGATGCGCTCCTCGGCCATGCGATCTGCCGCGACATAGGTCGGGACCTTCTCTTCCTTGGAGATTTCGAACACTCGCATTAGATTCAAGTAAATGCCTCGGGTCATGCGCAGCGCTCTTTCCTGGTTGTAGTCGCCCGTCAGCTCGTTGTAGACGTTGATCAGTCCACCGGCGTTGATGACGAAATCAGGGGCATAGAGTATGTCTCGCTCGTGCAACGCGACGCCGTCGATTTCCTCGTTGTGCAGTTGGTTGTTGGCGCCACCGGCCACGATGCTGCAACGCAGCTTGGGGATGGACTCTTGGTTGAGACCGGCGCCGAGAGCACACGGCGCCAGTACGTCACAATCGACTTCCATGATCTCGTCGGTCGAGACGATCTCGACTCCCAACTCACTTTCGGCCCTGGCTGTCTTCTCTGGGTCGATATCGGCCCCGATGATCTTGGCGCCTTCATCGGTGAGGTACTTGGCGAGGTAGTATCCGACATTGCCGACTCCCTGCACGGCAACGGTAAGACCCTTGAGGGAGGGTTCGTCGTTCTTCCAATTTGCCGCGGCTTTGATTCCTTGTAGGACCCCGTATGCTGTAACCGGTGATGGATCACCGCTGCCTCCATGGGCAGGTGAGACGCCTGTGACCCAGCGGGTCTCCGACAGGATTACCTCCATATCCTCCATGTCTGTACCCACGTCTTCGGCGGTGATGTAGAGGCCGTTCAGGGACTCGACGTAGCGCCCGAAGGAGCGAAAGAGTGCCTCGCTTTTGTCGGACTTCGGGTCGCCGAGAATCACCGCCTTGCCGCCGCCGAGGTGGAGACCCGCGGCTGCCGCCTTGTATGTCATTCCCCGCGACAGGCGGAGAACATCGGTGAGGGCCTCATCGAAGTCCTTGAAGGGCCACATCCTGAGTCCGCCGAGTCCCGGGCCGAGGGCGGTGGAATGGACGGCGATGATGGCTTCCAGTCCTACTTCGGGATTCGAGCACAAAAGTACGCGCTCGTGACCCATGTCGGCGAGTCGTTCGAAAATCTCCATGTGCCAGATCTCCTGATCAGGTCAGAGTTTGAACTATCCAGTCGCCCGTCAGGCTCGTTTTCTCGGCGGTTTCCGAACTAGAACCCACTAACTGGGCTTTGATCCCTCTGATTTTTCCTCAGCTCGGAGCTACCGTAACTGGCCTGAGCGGACGACCGGCTGGAAAGACAGGTCGTACCCGCCCGGGGTACGTCGAATCGTCCACAGTTTACTTGAATTCAGTGTGAGGCGGCAAATGCGTTGCATGCGCTGGGCGAGCGATCTGAAGAGGCTAGAATGGTCTCAGGTGAGTCCAGAAAGTTCATCCGACCTCCTTCGAAATTGGGCCCTGGAAGAGGGGTTTGATAGGGCTGGAATCGCCAAGCTAGAGCCTTCGTCCCAGGAGCAGGCGTTTCTGCGTTGGCTGGCAAAAGGCGATCATGCGGCGATGTCTTACATGAGTCGGCGCACCGAGTTGCGTCTCGATCCGAGAGATATCTTCCCCGGGGCTCGAAGCGCTGTCTGTGTGGCCCTCCAATACAGCCCACTGAAAGGCCAGCGAGAGGTCGATGGCGACCTTTGGCCACGGGTAGCGCGCTACGCGTTAGGCGTCGACTACCACGATCTCATGAAACAGCGACTGCAGAACCTGGCTGACAGGATCCGCACCGAGTTCCCGGGCTGTACGACGCGAGCCTACGTCGATACCGGACCGGTCCTGGAACGTGAGCTCGCCAGCCGGGCCGGAATCGGAGTCTTCGGCAAGAACACCATGCTCCTGAGTGAGCAATCGGGTTCGTGGTTTCTGTTGGGAGAGCTCCTCCTCAGCCTGGAGTTGGAGCCGGATCTCCCCATAGCCGATCTCTGTGGCAGTTGTGCCCGGTGCCTCGAAGCCTGTCCGACGGGTGCGTTGCCGGAACCCTATAGATTGGATGCCAATCGCTGTATCAGCTACTGGACAATCGAGCATCGAGGCGTCTTCCCTCTAGAAATACGCCGCCTGACAGGTGGTTGGGTGTTCGGTTGCGATCTGTGCCAGGAGGCCTGCCCCTGGAATGGCGACGCGATTGAGGTCCATCATCCGCCACTGGAGCTGCCTTCGACGAGGGCAGCTCTGGATTTGACAGATTTGCTGCGGCTCGACCGCGAGAGCTATGTCGAGCGCTTTCGAGGCAGTCCGATGAAGCGGGCAAAACAGGAGGGCCTGCAGAGAAATGCGGCCGTGGCAATGGGCAACTCTGGCAATCCCCGATATGTGCCCGCTCTTCTCGAGGCCCTGCAGGATGACAGCCCCCTGGTGCGGCTTCATGTCGCCTGGGCGCTTGGCGAGATCGGCGGGGAGAAGGCCCTGGCGGGTTTGGAGGCCCGAAAGTCGATCGAACTCGATCCTGATGCGGCGCAGGAGATCGATTCGGCTCTCTCGCGGCTCGATGGGCTTGACGCGTAGAGCGAGGTGCCTGGCCAGAGTCCCGGGTTGACAGCCCAAAGGGAACCTCCCTATACTCTGAAACTTCGAGTTCTAAACGACTTAACGGAACTCGAATTTCCCGCCTTAGGGAAAGACAGGCCCTTGGCCTGATCCCATTGTCAAGGAGGAATGTGTCTTATGGAGTCCATGGACGAGAACGACCGTCAGGAAACTGACAGTACGTCCGAGAAGATCGACGAGAGGGAGGATTTTGAGTACGAGGAGATGGTGTCTCTCTACGATGAGAGCATGCGCCACCTCAGCGAGGGACAGATCGTCACAGGGCGGGTCATCGCGATCAACCCGAACCACGTGGTGGTCGATGTGGGCTACAAATCAGAGGGATTGATCCCGATTGCAGAATTTGTCGACTACGAGGGCAACCTTTCGGTCGAGATTGGCGATGATGTGGAGGTGCTGCTAGAGCGCACTGAAGATGCAGAAGGGCATGTTCTGCTCTCCAAGCAGAAGGCCGAGAGGATGATGGTCTGGTCGGACATCGAGAAGAGCTACAAGGCAGGAGACATCATCCGTGGTCGTGTGATCGACCGCATCAAGGGCGGCCTGACGGTGGATGTGGGCATCCGAGCCTTCCTGCCCGGGTCTCTGGTAGACATCAAGCCGGTCAAAAACCTGGAATCGCTTCGCGGCCAGGAGCTCGAGTTCAAGGTCATCAGCATGGACCGTCGGCGCAATAATGTGGTTCTTTCCCGCAAGGCGGTGCTCGAGAAGGAGTTCGCCGCCAAGAAGGCTGAAACCCTCACCTTGCTCGAGGAGGGTGTGATTCTCGAGGGCGTCGTCAAGAACATCACGGACTACGGTGTGTTCGTCGATCTGGGGGGCATCGACGGCCTGCTGCACATTACCGACATTTCGTGGGGTAGGGTAAACCACCCCTCAGAGCACTTTGCAATCGGCGACGAAGCCGAGGTTGTGGTACTGAAGTTCGATCCGGATACGGAGCGAGTCTCCCTGGG
Source organism: Thermoanaerobaculia bacterium (assembly GCA_049664225.1). GTDB lineage: Bacteria > Acidobacteriota > Thermoanaerobaculia > Multivoradales > JAHEKO01 > JAUVRX01. The sequence continues at coordinate 102,780 of JBATEX010000190.1, read as the reverse complement.
CTACAAGCAGAGGTCGGAAGATCCCTGGTCGCTGGTGGACAAGAAGTATCCGCTTGGCTCCAAGGTTCGAGGCAAGGTGGTGAGCCTGGTGGACTACGGTGCTTTTGTCGAGCTCGAGGAAGGAGTCGAAGGCCTGATCCACGTCAGTGAGATGTCGTGGACCAAGAAAGTCGTGAATCCCGCCAAAATCCTGGAAGTGGGAGACGAGGTCGAGGCTATCGTGTCGGAGCTCGATCTCCCTCAGCGACGGATCAGCTTGTCTTTGCGGCAGGCCGAGAGGAACCCGTGGGAAGAGCTGGCGATCTCCCATCCGGTGGGCAGCGTGATCGAGGGCAAGGTCCGAAATCTCACGGAGTTTGGGGCTTTTGTACAGATTACGGACGAGATCGACGGACTGATCCACGTTTCGGATATGAGTTGGACGAAGAGAATCAAGCATCCCGGGGATGTGCTGAATAAAGGCGACGACCTGCGGGCTCGCATCACGAATATCGATGTCGAGAATCAACGCGTATCCCTGTCCATCAAGGAGTTTCTGCCTAACGAGTGGGATAGCTTCGTCGAGGAGAGCACAGTCGGAGATACGGTTACCGGGCGAGTGGTCAACGTCACCGACTTCGGGTTGTTCGTGGACATCTACGAAGGCCTGGAAGGCCTGGCTCATGTGAGCGAAATCGAGAGCGGTACGTCCTCTCTCGAGGATCAGTACTCCGTTGGAGAATGGGTAAGCGCGAGGATCTTGCGGATCGAGCAGGAAGACAAGAAGGTCGGCCTGACCATGCGCGGTGTACCTCAGCCTACTGCCGACGAGATCGCGGAGTTGGAGGCAGCTCACGCCGAAGAGGAAGCCGAAGAGCCTGCCGCCGGGGAGGAGCTCTCTGCAGTCGAGACCGAGGACTCCGATGAGCCTTCGGAAGAGGAAGTGGACGTCGAAGCAGAGCTGACAGAGGCTGAAGGGGAGGGCGAGGCAGTTGCCGAGGCCGAAGCGACAGTGGTGGAAGAGGTGGCGGAAGTCGCTGATGAAAAGGCCGAGCTAAACGCCGAGGAAGAGGCAGAGGCGACCGATGAGTCTGCCGAAGAGCAGAGCGAAGCCGAGGTGGTCGAAGTCGAGGAGGAGACTCTAGAAGAAACCGCAGCCGTCGAAGAAGCCAAGGAGTCGGCGGCGCCGGCAGAAGAGCCCGAAGCGCCGGAGATCGACAACTCCACAGAAGAGACAGAAGAAGAACTCGACGCGGACAAGGCCAAGGAGACTGTAGACTAGGTGCCGATGCGAGGTGGCTCCTTCTCTGTCAGGCAGCCTGATCGGGGACCACCAATTCAGCTGGGAGCTTAACGAGAGCGAGACGTGTCAGTGAGGGGCGGAATGACGAAAGCGGAATTGGTGGAACAGGTTGCGGAGACCACGCAGCTCACCAAGAAGCACGCCGAGCTCATCGTCAACACGGTTTTCGAGAGCATCGTCGAGTCGCTGAAGGAGGGAGAGAAGATCGAGTTGCGCGGGTTCGGCAGCTTCCGAATTCGCCAACGGGGGTCTCGGATCGGTCGCAACCCCAAGACTGGCGACCGCGTCGAGGTCCCACCCAAGCGAATCCCCTACTTCAAGCCCGGCAAAGAGTTGAAGGAACTGCTGAACAGCGATTCCTGAGGCAGGTTATCGGCAGGGCCATGCAGACGCTGCTAACCCCGTGGAGGTTCGCGTACATTTCTGAGACTCTCTTGGAACCCGAAGGCTGTTTCTTCTGTGCCGCCGCCGAGCGGCCAGACGATCCGCAGTGCCTGGTAGTGGCTGTGGCCAGGCACCATCTGGTCATGCTCAACCGCTATCCCTATACCAACGGTCACTTGATGGTCGCGCCTCTAGATCACTTGGCCGATCCCGAGGGCTCTTCATCGGAGGCAGTGGAAGAATTCTGGCCTCTTGTTCTGAAGTGCCAGAGAGTTCTGGAGAGGGCCTACGGTCCCGACGGATTCAATATGGGGATCAATCTCGGGCATGCAGGGGGCGCAGGAGTGCCCGAGCATTACCATTTCCACATCGTGCCCCGTTGGCTGGGCGATACGAACTTCATGAGTGTTGTAGCGGAGACCCGTTTGTTACCGGAGGAGCCAGAACAGATCCGTGCGCGTCTGCTACCTCTATTCGAAGAAGAGGAGAGTTGATTGACGGACGGCGGATCGGCAGCCGGCACTCCGGCCTCAGATGAAACGGTGCTTTCCAAGGTCTTCGGTACCCTGGTGGTGGCATGGCTGTTGCCAGGTGCCGGCCACTTTGTCTTGGGACGTCGCAGCAGGGGGGTGTCCTTCTTCCTGTTGGTGATGTGCGCCGTCCTTACCGGTTTCCTGTTGGACGGGAACCTCTATCGGGTCCTTGCCGATCAACCCCTGACGATTCTGGCGACTCTGGGATCGATGGGAATGGGGACACCCTACTTCTTCCTTCGCTTCTACCTTGGGTATCAGGGCGATCTGACCTCGGTAGGCTACGAGTACGGCACCGCTTTTCTCCTCACTGCAGGCTTGATGAATCTCTTGCTAGTGATGGATACGTGGGATATCGCGCGCGGCAGAAAGGATTGAGATAGAGCCACAATGCCGATCAGTCATTTCTTCCTCATGTCGCTGTACGCGCTGATCGTGAGCCTGTTCTTCGCGATCCTGTGGCGACGCAATCGTCGAGATCAGGTGAGGCTCCTGCTGCAGATGTTCCTGGGTCTGGTCGGCGGCGCACTGCTTCTCGCTTGGCTCATGTTTCCGTTCCCCTCCGGCCCGCCTGCACCGATTCCCTGAGCCCGAGAGGCTCAAGTCTGAGGGTGTGCCCGAAGAGCCGATGGATTTCCGCTCCCTTTTGATGGTCGCTGGTGAAGTCTCCGGTGACATGCATGCGGCGCGGCTGCTGAGCGAGATCCGCAAGCTTCAGCCTGGCATTCGTGCCTTTGGCATGGGAGGCGCCGAGCTGAGAGAGGCGGGAATGGAGGTCCTGGCAGACAGCGGGGAGATCTCGGTGGTCGGTATCAGCGAGGCTCTGAAAGTGCTTCCCCGGGCGCGGGAGATCTTCCAACAGCTGGTCTCGGAGGTTGAGAGCCGGGATACGGGTGCGGCCGTATTGGTGGATTCTCCGGATTTCAACTTGCGCCTGGCGAAGGCGCTGAAGCAGCGAGGCCGAAGAATCGTCTACTACATCAGTCCCCAGGTTTGGGCCTGGCGCAAGGGGCGGGTCCGTCTGATCTCGAGGGTGGTTGACAAGATGCTCGTGGTCTTGCCCTTCGAGGTCGACTTCTACCGGAGCCACGGTATCGACGCCACGTATGTAGGACACCCGCTGGTGGACGAGGTCCCGAGGTTGGAGCACGTCTGGGACAGCCCGCAAGACTCGGCCGGTCCCTTCAGCATCGCCCTGTTGCCGGGCTCCCGCAAGAGTGAAGTGGAGTCAATTCTGCCCACCCTTCTCGAATCTGCGCGAGAGCTGGGCCAACACTTCGAAGTGCGGTTGAAGCTGATCAAGGCCAGTAGCCTGGATCGGGAGTTCTTGGAGACTTTCGTCGCTGCAAGCGGCCTGGAAGTCGAGTACGTAGAAGAGGATCGTTTCGCCTCGTTGGCTGCGTCTCATCTGGCCCTCTGCGCCTCGGGAACTGCGACTCTCGAAGTGGGCTTGATCGGAACGCCCATGATCGTGGTCTACCGCGTTCGTCCTTGGACCTATCTCCTCGGTCGATTCCTGGTTCGCCTCCCCAACGTGAGCCTGGTCAACCTGGTGCTGGAAGACCGGGTAGTCGAAGAGTTGATCCAGGGGAGTGCGCGACCCGCCACTATTTGTCACGAAGCCGTACGTCTCTTGACCAATCAGGATAGGATTTGGCGCATGAGATCCCGCCTCGAGAAGTTGTGGATTCGCCTCGGCGAGTCCGGGGCGAGCCATCGAGCCGCGGTCGAAGTGGTTCGATCTCTCGAGGCAATGGATCGGTGACCCGACCAAAGGAAAGCCACACTTGAAGCTCGTCGCGTTTCTGCTGCGCTATTTTCGGCACTATATGGGATGGGCCATCCTCGCCGGGGTGGCCGCTCTGCTGTACGGCATTCTGACAGCGGGCATTGTGGCTCTGATCGAGCCCATCTTCGGAGAGGTGTTGATGGCGGGAGAGCACTCTCCCGTGGGGCTGACAGCTAGCGAACCCTCACCGCTGGAGGGGTCGGATCGCGACCTTTCGGACAGTGATGCGACGTCCAGAGTGAAACGCCTTGCCGCCCGTTTTCAGCTCAAAGATCGTCTGGACGACGGCTACGAGAGCCTCAAGAGGCGGTTCGGAATCAACGAGACCAACGTCGTCTATTTCCTGCCTCTCCTGGTTGTCGGGATCTTCCTTTCGCGAAGCCTGGCGAACTTCGTCAGTGGTTACTCGTTTCAGCGGATTGGACTGGGGATGACAAATGATCTGCGCAATGACCTATACAAGAGAGTCCTGACGCAGTCCAGTCGGTTCCATGCGGCTCATCCATCCGGCGAGCTGATCAGCCGTGTGGTGAATGATGTGGGGGTGATGCAGACCGCGGTATCCAACCGGGTCGTGGATCTGGTGCAACAGACGCTGACTCTCTTGTTTCTGGTCGCCCTGCTGCTGTCGACTCACTTCCAACTCGCCGTGACCTGCCTGGTGCTGACCCCCATCTTCCTGTTTCCAATCATCAGATTCGGCTCCGGCATGCGGAAGAGCAGCCACCGAAGCCAGGAGCGTATGGCGGATCTGGCCAATCTGGTAGGGGAAGGGGTGAGGGGGCACAGGGTGGTCAAGGCCTTCGGCATGGAAGGCTTCGAGATCGACAAGTTTCGGCAAGCCACCAAGCGCCACTTGAGAGTAAATCTGTGGGCTCAGATGCTCTCGACCCTCTCCAGCCCGGTGGTCGAGTCCATGGGTGTGATCGGCGTAGCGGTGCTGCTGATCTACGCTGGACTGCAAATCAGAGCCGGGACCCTCTCGGCACCTCTATTCGTGGCTTTCTTGATCAATCTCTTCTGGATGTACGAGCCGATTCGCAAGCTGAACAAGGTCAACCTGGTGCTACAGCAGTCGCTTGCCGCCGCTCATCGGGTCCAGGACGTGATACAGGTGCCGAACGAAATCCAGGAGGCACCCGACGCAGGTACTCTGGCTACCGTGGACAAGGACGTCAGTTTCGAGGCTGTTTCATTCGCCTACGAAGAACAGCCCGTCCTTCGGGATGTCAGCCTGAGAATTCGCAAGGGAGAGGTCGTGGCGCTGGTTGGACCATCCGGTGCCGGCAAGTCGACACTCGTCAACCTGCTGCCGCGATTCTTCGACCCCAACTCCGGTGCCATCGAGATCGACGGCATCGACATTCGAAAGCTGACTCTGAAGAGTCTGAGGTCGCTGATCGGCCTGGTGACCCAGGATACTGTCCTCTTCGATGACTCGATTCGAGCCAACATCGCATACGGTAGGAGCGACCTGCCACTCGAACAGATTCGGCAGGCGGCGGCCGCTGCCTACGCGGACGACTTCATCATGCAGACCCCGTCTGGCTACGACACTCGTATCGGCGAGGCAGGAGTGCACTTGTCAGGCGGTCAAAGACAACGCCTGGCCATCGCCAGAGCTCTGCTGAAGAACGCCCCGATTCTCATCTTGGACGAGGCGACATCCCAACTCGACTCCGAGTCGGAGGCATTGGTACAAAAGGCCCTGTCCAATCTCATGGCCGGTCGCACGACCCTGGTCATCGCCCATCGCCTGTCGACGGTGATGACCGCAGACCGAATTGTCGTAATGGATGCTGGAAGGATCGTTGAGCAGGGCGACCATGAACAACTACTGGCGGTCGGTGGTCTCTATCGCCGCCTTTATGACTTGCAGTTCCAGGCCTGAGGACAAGACATCGTGCAGAGCATGACGGGTTTCAGCCGGGCCTCTGAGGAAAACGAGCGTCTGCGACTGGAAGTTGCCATCCGGAGCGTGAACCATCGCCACCTCGATGTCACCGTGAGGGTTCCGGAGGAGCTGCGGGAGCACGAGAGCCTGGTGCGGAAGGTAGTCGCGGAGGGCCTCACCAGAGGCCGGGTGGAAGTCCGAATCGATGCTCTCTACCTGAACAACGAGAAGCCACAACTCGAGGTCGAGGAAAGTGCCATCGAAGCGTTGAGGGCGACGATCGATGATCTCGCGGCCAAGGGGTTGATCGTCTCGGAGTTGAGCTTCACAGATCTCTTGAAGGTGCCGGGCGCGGTGCGGACGTCATCGGTCTCGACGGCGTTCGAACCGGAGGATGTCGAGCTGCTGAGGCGTGCGGTCGGCAAAGCGCTGGACGGGGTAGTCGTGGCTCGTCGGACCGAAGGCGACACTCTGAAAGGCGCCCTCGAACGAATGGCGGATCAGCTGCGTGGCGTAGTCGATGCGGTGGAAGCCGGATGGCAGGGCGCAACGACCGATCTGCCGGAGAGGCTTCGAGCCCGGCTCGATGAGGTTCTCCAAGGCAACGCTGGACACCTCGATGAGACTCGCTTGGCACAGGAGCTTGCCATTCTGGCAGAACGTGGGGATGTCCAGGAGGAGTTGGATCGCCTGCGGGCGCACCTGGGGCATTTCCGCGAATTGATCGACCAAGATGGGGAAGCGATAGGCAAGCGCCTGGACTTTCTCGCGCAGGAGATCTTCCGAGAGCTCTCTACGCTGGCCGCAAAATTCCGAGATCCTGAAGCAGTACAACGGGTGATCGACGGCAAGTTGGTGTGCGAGCAGATTCGGGAACAGGTACAGAACATCGAGTAGAAACTCGGTGCCACGGAACGAAAGAGCCTAGGAACCGTCATGCGAAGAGGAGAGCTGTTCCTGTTGACGGCGCCGTCCGGCACAGGAAAGGACACACTCATCGACGGCGTGCTGAAGGGCGAGGCCGCCAAGGACGGGAGCCTCTGGCACTCGATAAGCCACACGACCCGCCAGCCTCGCCGCGACGAGGTGGATGGTGAGCACTACTACTTCGTGGACCGGGATACCTTCGAAACCATGGCATCCAACCGCGAGTTCCTCGAGTGGGCCGAGTACAACGACAACTACTATGGGACTTCAGCGCGTGAAGTCCTACCGAGACTCGAGAGGGGAATCGACGTAATCCTGGACATCGAAGTCCAGGGTGCCCAGCAGATCCTCGAGACGATGCCGCGATCTCATGGAATTCTCGTGCTACCTCCCAGCTACGAGGCCCTTCGGGAGCGACTCCATCGAAGAGGACAGGATGACCCCAGCCAGATCTCCGAACGCTTGGCCCTATCTCTCTGCGAAATCGAGCGTTATGAGCTTTTCGGTTATGCTATCATCAACGATGATCTGGACCTCGCCGTACTGGCTCTGACGGCGATCATCCTGGAAAAACGGCTTCGGAGAGACCAGCAGCAAGATCGAATCGAGACTGTCCTCCAGGGTTTTCGCTCCGCCGCTCGGGGCGAGTAGTCCGGATACCCGTCGTCGTCAGCTCAGCAGTGATATTCGAGGAGAATTCTGAATATGGATCGTATGCCCGAGAGAATCGATAGCAAATTTCGCTTTGTGCTACTGGCAGCTGAACGCGCCGAGCAGATGCTGCGCGGCGCCCGACCGAAACTGGAGATACCGGACAAGAAGGCTACCCGGATCGCGATGCATGAAATCGCCAATGATCTGGTGGAGTGGGACTTCGGCCCGGCTCCCGAGCTTGTGGTGGTAGAAGAGGAAGCAGCAGTCGAGACGGAGCCAGCTGAAGAGACAGGCTAGCACTGTGGTCTGAATCGGTCCGACGTACCTGCCATCCGATGCACTCGGTGGTTCCCTGGTAGTCAGCGGCCGCCCTCGATGAAAGGTGGGACATGCCTGAGCCCCTGAACGTGCTTCTTGGAGTCAGCGGAGGCATAGCCGCATTCAAGGCTCCCGAGATCGTGCGCAGTCTGCGGCGCAATGGGCATTCGGTGCGATGCGCCATGACTCGCAGCGCTGGTGCCTTCGTGACCCCCCTGACTCTCGAAGTCCTGACCGAGCACCCGGTCTACCGAGAAGAGTACCTCCAAGCCAACAATTCCGGCGAGGAGCTGCACATCAGCGCGGCGCGGTGGGCCGACGTGATGTGCGTGGCTCCGGCGACCTGTAACACCTTGGCTCGGCTGGCACTGGGCCTGGCCGATGATTTCTTGGCCACGACCTACCTGGCATTCACCGGGAATCTCATCGTGGCTCCCGCCATGACGAGCGAGATGTGGGAGAAGGAGGCTGTTCAGGCCCATGTCTCCACGCTTCAGGGGCGCGGTGTGACTCTCGTCGGGCCGGTGGTCGGTCCGCTGGCCACCGGGGAGACGGGAATGGGGCGAATGGTCGAACCCGACGAGATCGTCTTCGCGATCGAAGCGACGCGCAAGACGGGCGAGCTACGGGGCAGGACGGTGCTCATCACGGCGGGTCCGACTCACGAGCCGCTCGACCCGGTTCGATTCCTCTCCAACCGGTCGAGCGGCAAGATGGGCTTCATGCTGGCGGCAGAGGCCGCGAGCCGCGGGGCGAGAACCCTGTTGGTGTCCGGTCCGGTCTGCCTTCCGACCCCGAAAGGCGTCGAGCGATTCGACGTGACTACCGCCTCGGAGATGGCCGAGACCGTCGAACGATTGGCTCCCGACGTGGGGGTCGTGATCATGGCTGCAGCCGTAGCGGACTTCAGGCCTCGATCGAGCTCCGAAACCAAGCTGAAGAAGGGATCCGGGCCGCCAGAGCTGACGCTCGAGGAGACCGAGGATATCCTGAGCCGGCTCGGCGAGATTGCGCCGAATGCCCTGCGAGTCGGCTTCGCCGCGGAGACCGAGAAGCTCGAAAGCGAAGCCGCGCGAAAGCTGGAGGACAAGCAGGCTCACTGGATCGTCGCCAACGACGTCTCAAGGAGCGATATCGGCTTCGGATCCGAGAACAACGAGGTCACAGTCTTCCGTCGCAACAAGCCACCGATCACGATTCCCCGGCAAGCCAAGCGGCTGATTGCGGGTCAGCTTCTCGACCTGGTAGAGCAAGAGCTGGAGGGAGTCGAATCAAGGACGGCAACGACCGGTGGATGAGCTTCTGGAATATCTCCAGGAGATCGGATTCGAGGATCTCTACCTGCCCCGAGCACGAGGCCCCGCAGAGAGCAGCTCTAGGGCGCATCCAGAAGCGGCTGGGTCTGTGACTTCGAAGAGCCCTGAAGAGCGCCTGGGCTGCCTGGCAGAGCTCGAGATGGAGTCCCGAGACTGCACGCTTTGCGATCTGAGCCGCGGACGCCAAAAAGTGGTGTTCGGCAGCGGAGACCCGGACGCCGATTTGATGTTCATCGGGGAAGGACCCGGAGCTGAGGAAGATCGCCAGGGGGTACCGTTCGTCGGTCGGGCTGGGGAGCTGCTGACCAAGATCATCCAGGCAATTGGCTTGGAGCGCGAGCAGGTCTATATCGCCAACATCGTCAAGTGTCGGCCCCCGGGTAACAGGGATCCACAGTCCGAGGAGGTGGCGGCATGTCGGCGATATCTCGAACAGCAGATCGATCTGATCGAGCCGAAGATCATTGTCCTCCTCGGTCGGGTTGCGGCACAGACACTGTTGGGCAACGACCTGACACTGGGAAGGATGAGAAATCAATGGCACCGTGTGCGAGAGGTCGAGGCACGGGTGACCTACCATCCGGCGGCACTGCTGCGCAATTCTTCGTTCAAGCGACCCACCTGGGAGGATATGCAGGCAGTCCGCGACCGACTCGCGGAAGCCTCAGTCGGATGAAGTCCCCGTAGCGAGAGCTCCTCGGAAGTCACCAAGCGGACGGGCCATTGCTACAATAGCCAGCCATGACGGTAGAGTCGCTTCCGGCCTCGGTGGAGGTCGCAGATTCAGCGGGCTATGTGCCCGAGGTGAGCGTTATCGTACCTGTCCTCAACGAGGCCGGATCGGTAGTGGAGCTGTCGAAGCGCGTCGCAGAGGTTCTGGATCGAATCGGGCGTCGGTTCGAGATTCTCTTCGTGGATGACGGGTCCTCCGACGAGACGCGGCAGCGGGTCAAAGAGGCTCACGAAATCGACATTCGGGTCAAGCTGGTCAGCCTGAGACGCAATTTCGGCAAAGCCGCGGCATTGTGCGCCGGCTTCGACCACTCGCACGGGGAGATCCTGATCACGATGGACGGTGACCTTCAGGACGACCCGGATGAGATTCCCCATTTCCTAGAGAAATTGGAGAGCGAGGATTTGGATCTGGTCTCCGGGTGGAAGCAGCAGCGTCAGGATCCGGCGTCCAAACGATACCCCTCTTGGCTGTTCAACTGGGTGACCAGAAAGCTCGCGAGTGTGGACCTTCACGACTTCAATTGCGGATTCAAGGCCTATCGACGGGAAGTCCTGGACGAAATCGCTCTCTACGGTGAGCTGCATCGCTACATTCCAGTCCTGGCCAGTCGCCGTGGCTTCAAACTGGGGGAGCTGTCGGTCGTGCATCATCCCAGAGAGCACGGAACCAGCAAATACGGGTGGGATCGTTACTACAAAGGCCTTCTGGATCTGATCACAGTGCTGTTCATTACGAAATACACCCGTCGGCCGCTACATCTGTTCGGCATGATCGGTCTGAGCTCGCTAATTGTAGGTTTCGGCATCAACGTCTACCTGGCAGTTCTTTGGCTCTCGGGGCAGACTCTGTCGAATCGCCCGCTCCTGCTGCTGGGGATCCTGCTCATGCTGCTTGGCATCCAGGTTCTTACGACCGGCCTGATCGGTGAGATGATCACGTTCAAGAACTTCAATCGCACCGACACCTATTCGGTCAGGGAGCGAGTGGAGTAGGGAAGGTCTGCACTGAATCTTCTCTTCCTGACCCAGACCTACCCTCGCTTCGAAGGCGATACTGCAGGACCCTTCATCCGGGATCTGGCGAAAGCACTGGTCCTGGGAGGAGACCGCGTGACCGTCCTCACACCTCATGCCCAGGGCGTCGAGGCCTCCTGGAACGATGACGGGGTGGAGGTTCGGAGCTTTCGCTACGCCCCAGAGCGACTGGAAGTTCTGGGCTACAGCCGCAGCCTCAGCTCTGACGAGACGGTGAGAGCCATCGCCGGCGCCGTAGCTCCGCTCTATGCATGGGCGGCTCGGTCGGCGCTCCTGCGAGAGATCATCACTGGAGCGTATGACCTGGTTCACGCTCACTGGGTTGTGCCCAATGGCGTTGTCGCGGGCCTGGCAAGAGTCGAGGTACCGCTGGCAGTGGGGTTGCACGGCAGCGACGTCTTCATGGCGGAGAAGTCTCTCTTCCGTCCCTGGGTCAAGATGGCGCTGAATCGGTCGAGCCTGCTGACAGGTTGCTCGCCAGAGCTGGTGGACCGCGTCTGCCGATTGGGATTCGAGCGCTCGAGATCCGAAGTGATCCCGTACGGGGTCGATGTGGAACTGTTCAGGCCCGATTCAGAGAGGCGTCAAATCTGGCGCCAGAAACTGGGTCTGCCCCCAGAGGCGGTCGTCGCCCTGGGTGTCGGTCGGATGGTCACGAAGAAGGGGTTTCAAGTTCTGATTCCGTTGCTTGCCGATCTTTTCGCACGATTCCCTGATTTTCATCTCGTTCTCGCAGGCGGTGGTGACCGCCTCGAGGAGTTTCGGCAGAGCACAGCGGGTTTTTCTGGTCGTGTGCACTTTCCCGATGTAGTCCTGAGAGACACTCTTCCCGATCTCTACCGCGCAGCCGAGCTGTTCGTGCTTCCCGCTGTGCATGACAGCAAGGGGAACGTGGATGGCCTGCCCAACGTCATCCTGGAGGGCATGGCCAGTGGCTTACCGATAGTCGCCTCTGGAATCTCGGGAATTCCCCTGGCGGTGTCCGATGGTGAAGAGGGTCTGCTGGTGGAGGAACAGGATCCTGAACAGCTGTCCGGGGCATTGCGACGCCTTCTCGAGTCACCCGCGGAGAGAGCTCGAATGGGAGCTGCGGCCCGCCTGAAGGCTACGCAAGAGCTTACTTGGAATGCAGTGGCGAGACGTTACCGGCGGGCCTACGAAGCGGCCCTGGAACGAGATTCCGAAGGCATCAGATTCGAGGGCTCGGTGGCCCCTGAAACGCGGTGATTTCTTCATTGAGACATGGAGTGACAGATCGGTGAGCTGGGCGAGGGAGTTGGTTTCATCGAAGAGTGGGCGCCGCCTGAGCCTGCGTCAACAGCCGCCGACGACGGGAGATGAGCTCCCGTGGCTGGTTGCCTACGATCTCGACGAGAACAAGGGGTCGGTTCTGAAGAGTCGGTTGACGGCAAGGGCCTGGAGCCTCTGGCGATACGAGGAGCTGCTCCCGATGGAGAACTTCGCAGAGCGAATCGATCTCGGTGAAGGTGGAACGCCCCTGGTTCGGGTTCGAAACATGCCTTACGACATGGAAGTGTGGTTCAAGGAGGAAGCGGGCAACCCGACCGGCTCCTTCAAGGATCGGGGACTGTCGCTGGCGGTGAATCGGGCCAAGGAGCTGGGTGCGCCTGGTGTTCAGCTGCCCAGTGCAGGAAACGCCGCTCTTGCGACTGCTGCCTATGCCGCTGCCGGAGGCCTGCCCTGCAGGGTTGCCTTGCCGAGCGATACACCAAGCGTCATCGTCGATCGCTGTCGATCCTATGGTGCCGAGGTTCTACGGGGCGGAGCGACCCTCGTCGATTCCGCCTCCGCCCTCGCCGCTTTCGATGACGGCTTCTGGGATCTTTCGACCTTTCGAGAGCCGTATAGGGTCGAAGGAAAGAAGACCATGGGTCTGGAGCTGGTCGAGCAATTCGACTGGCACCCGCCCGATTGGATCTTCTATCCAACCGGAGGTGGGACTGGAATTGTCGCCATGTACAAGGCCTTTCAGGAGTTGCAGGTTCTGGGTCTCCTGGATGAGCGGCTACCCCGACTCGTTGCGGTTCAGATGGAGGGCTGTGCGCCGCTCGTGCGGGCCTTTCATGCGGGTGGGAAGCGAGCAGAAGCCTGGCAGGAACCTGACACGCGAGTGTGGGGGCTTCGAGTCCCCAGATCACTGGCTGATTCACTGATTCTGGAGGCCCTTCGGAGCACCAACGGTAGTGCTGTGAGCGTGGCCGAGGACCAACTCGAGGAGATCCGAGCGCGGTACGCGCGGCAGGAGGGGCGCTGGCTGGGCCCCGAAGGCGCGGCAGCCGTGGCCGGTTTTGAGAAGCTGCGTGAAGAGGGACTCGTCCGGGCAGGTGAGCGAGTCCTGATCTTCCAGACCGGGCACCCGGCCAACTACTTCGAGCAGCGGGGCGCTGGCCATCGATCTTGAGGAGGAGATTGCGATATGGAGATCCGAGACCTGGTACTTCTGGACGGCGTTCGAACCCCGATGGCAGAATTCTGTCAGTCATTTGCCGAGTTATCGGCCCTGGAACTCGGTGCATTGGCTGCCAAGGGCGTGCTGGAGCGAGCGTCGATCGACCCTGATGTGATCGACCACACTTTCGTCGGCAACGCCCTGCAGACGTCGCCAGATGCCATCTACGGGGCCCGCCATGTGGCTCTCAAGGCGAACATACCCAAGTCGAGTCCGGCTCTGACGGTGAACCGTCTCTGCGGTTCAGGGATCCAGTCGATCATCTCCGGGGCCCACTCCATCCTACTGGGCGAGGCATCGACGTGCTTGGTCGGCGGCATGGAGAGCATGTCCCAGGCTCCGCACTGCATCTGGGGAGCTAGGCAGGGCTTCCGCCTCGGCCAGGGCAAGCTCGAAGACCTGCTCATGATCTCGCTCTACGACCCCTATTGCGGTTGCTTCATGGCCCAGACCAGCAACAATCTGGCGAACGACTATCAGATCAGCCGGCAGGAGCAGGACGAGTTCGCGCTACAAAGTCAGCAGCGTGCCGCCGCCGCCTGGGACAGCGGTCGACTGGCCGAGGAAGTCGTGCCGGTCGAGGTCGGAAGAGGGAAGCGGAAGAGGATGGTAGAACGTGACGAGCATATGCGCACGGACACCACCCTGGAAGAGCTCTCCAGCCTGCGGCCGGTCTTTGGTGAAGACAGCTTGGTAACAGCTGGGAATGCATCGGGCATTGTGGACGGGGCAGCGATGATGGTCCTGACCACCGACGAGGGCGTTAAGGGCCGAGCTGGGAGGCCCCTCGGGCGGATTCTCTCCTGGGCGACAGTGGGTGTGGAGCCCTCTCGGATGGGCATCGGTCCAGCTCCCGCGGTCAGACTAGCTCTCGATCGTGCTGGGCTGTCGATCGACGACCTGGCCCTCTTCGAGATCAATGAGGCGTTCGCCGGGCAGATTCTGGCGGTTGTGCGCGAGATGGACCTGGACACGAGCAAGCTGAACGTCAACGGCGGGGCCATTGCGCTGGGTCATCCGCTGGGTGCAACAGGAACCCGCCTAGTTCTGACTCTGCTGAAGGAGCTGCAACGTCGCGGTGGAGGCAAGGGAGTTGCTTCGGCCTGTATCGGTGGAGGGCAGGGGATTGCCATGGTCGTCGAGGCATTCGCGTGATCGACCTCGATGGGCTCAGGGTGCTGGTGACCGGCGGCAACAGGGGCATCGGCGCGGCCTGTAGCCGATTCTTCGCCGAGTCGGGTGCTGCCGTGTGTATCCACTATCGGGCTCGAGAGGATGCAGCGACATCTGTCTTGGACAGGTTACGGAGCTTGTCGAGTCAACCCCATTTCAAGGTTGCGGCCGACCTGGCCGAGCCCGAAGGTGTGGAAGCACTCTTCAAATCTGTGGCATCGACATGGGGGCGACTCGACTGTCTGGTCAACAATGCCGGGATCTGGATCGAGAATCCTCTCAAGGAGTTGAATCCGAGACTTCTCGAAGAGACCTGGGCGATCAATGAGCGAGCTGTCTTCCTTTGTGCATCGAGCTCGATCCCCTTTCTGGAACAGTCGAGCGATGGAAACATCGTCAATATCAGCTCCACCGCTGGGCAAAGAGGTGAGGCCCTGTACAGTCCCTATGCCGCAAGCAAGGGTGCCATGATCTCGGCCACGAAATCGTGGAGCTCCGAGCTGGCGCCGCGGATTCGCGTCAACGCCGTTGCGCCAGGTTGGGTGGATACAGAGCTTTGCGACGAGGCCTTCGCTGAAGGAGGGCGGGAGGCCATCGAAGAGACGATTCCCTTGCGGCGGGTGGCCACACCCGAGGATATCGCTGGGCCGGTCATCTTTCTTGCGTCCCCATTGGCGCGGCACATCACGGGCGAAGTGCTGAACGTCAATGGCGGCAGCGTCTTGGCGGGCTGAAGCGAGAAGCCGATCCCCGATTTCGTCTACAGAGTCACGAGGGGCCATTACCCGCATTATTCATGGCCGCGCGAGCAGATTGTGGAAAGCGTCCGTCAGATCTGGCCAACCGCAAAGAGGAGCACCGGAGGCAACCTTGCAGGCTGTTGAGGAGCGACGAGTGAGGACGGCCTGAGATGGCGGGCGATCTCCGCTAGATGCCGTGGGGCTCATGAATAATGCGGGTTAAGCCCCGAAAGGACTTCGAGATTGAGATCTGATGAATCGACTCAGCGCTCCTGTAGCCTTCTTCGCGAGCTACCTCTTGAAGAGAGGCCGCGGGAACGCCTCCTGACCAACGGCAGCTCCGCCTTGTCCGACGTGGAGCTGGTGGCTGTCCTTTTGCGGACCGGCAGGCCCGGTCGATCAGTCCTGGACGTGGCGCGCGATCTGCTTCGTACCAGTGAGGGGTTGAGCGGTCTACTAGTATCAGGACCCCTCGTTTTGAAGAAGGCTGGGCTCGGACCGGCCAAGGTGGCCACCTTGCTGGCCGCTGTGGAATTGGCTCGGCGTTTCACTCGAGCCCGCATGGCCGATCGTGAGCTGCTCAAGGACCCTCAGTCCGTAGCTTCCTATCTGGAGTTGCGGTACAGCCTCAAGGGCCAGGAGGTGATGGGTGCTCTCTACCTGGACACTCGGAATCGCCTGATCGGAGAGACCGAGCTCTACCGGGGCACTCTGAGCCGGGCGGCCGTAGAGCCGAGGGCGATCCTCAAGGAGGGTCTGCTACGGGATGCAGCCGGTGTCGTCCTGTTCCATACTCATCCGAGCGGTGATCCATCACCCAGCGCAGAAGACCTGGGTTTCACTCGGAGAATGGTGGAAGCCGGTCGACTTGTCGGGCTCCACCTGGTGGATCATCTCGTTGTGGGATCGGGAGGGGCTTGGACCTCGCTACGCCGGCAGGGTCTCTGCTAGGTCTCTGGTAAGCTCACCCCGTTTCGAGGAGGGAGCCGAGCATGTCCACCATCACCATCGAGCAGTTCTTTCAGACCGAGTTGAAGGTTGCGACCGTCACCGGGGCAGAACCCATTCCGAACTCCAACAAGCTTCTCAAGCTGATCGTCGATCTCGGCAATGAAAGCCGGGTCCTGGTGGCCGGAATCGCGCGCCAGTATTCCACCGAGGAACTGGTGGGCAAGCAGGTCGTGGTGGTCACGAACCTGGAGCCTGCCAGACTCATGGGAGTGGAGTCCCAAGGGATGGTTCTCGCTGGATCGGTGGAGGGCAAGCCGGTGTTGCTTCACCCGGGAGAGGCTGTTCCCAGCGGTACCCCGGTCAAGTGACCGTGACGGATTCCAGTCTCTCTCGTCAGGTCATCGACTCCCACTGCCATCTGCAGAGTCTCACCGCAGAACAACGCGAGGCGGCGTTGGAGGAGGCGAGATCTCGAGGAGTAGGCGGCTTCCTCGTTCCTGCTCTGCAGTTGGAAGAGGCGGATTCGATTCTGTCTCTCTGCCACCGTGAGGTGGATGTCTGGTGCGCGTTGGGTGTTCACCCACACGAGGCCGACTCGTGGACCGCCGGTCACCAGAAGAAGCTGTCAGACCTGGTGGCCGATCCCAAGGTTGTGGCAGTTGGGGAGTGCGGCCTCGATTTTCACTACGACCTGTCTGATAGGCGGGCCCAGCAACGGGCCCTGCGCGAGCAGTGGGAAGTGGCACTGGAATGCGGTCTGCCTGTCGTGGTTCACAACCGAGACAGCAATGACGTGATGCTGGACATCCTCCAGGAATCTCGTTTCGAAGGACTCGAGGGTGACTTTCATTCCTTTGCTGGCGGCGTCGAGATGGCCACGAATCTAATCGGGAAGGGGTTCTTCCTCGGTTTCTCCGGCATGGTTACTTTCAACAGGGCAGACAATGTCCGAGAGATGCTAACTCAGACACCTCCCAGTCGGATTCTCGTCGAGACGGACACTCCCTACCTGGCGCCGGTGCCCTTTCGAGGTAAGCCGAGTCGGCCAGGTCACGTGATCGAGGTCGCGCGTCGCGTTGCCGACGAGCTGGGCTTGGTATACGAAGACCTCTGCGAGTTGAGCAGCCGCAACTTCTACCGGCTGTTCTCCAAAGCAGGCAATTGCTAGACTGGATTCGGAATATCCTCGTACTGAACGTCAACGCCGAACTGCTGGACAAGATGATCACCGAGGGCCTGGATGCCGAGGCGCTCGGTCGCATAGTGACCTGCGGCGATGAAATGTGTGCCGGTCTCCCGCGCCACGTTCATGACCCATTCGCTGGCCTCACCGGTGATGTAAGCGTCGAGCCCGGCAGCGATGGCCTGGTGGAAAGAGCTCTCTGCAGCCCCACTGATCACGCCGATGGTGGAAACGGCTTTTGGGCCCTCCGGAAAGCAGAGGGGCTCTTGCTGGAATACGGATCGGCATCGATCGAGTAGTTCAGGCAGGCTCAATTCTTCGTCGAACTCTCCTTTGAATCCCAGACTGGCTCCAGAATAGTCGCCGAACGGCTCGAGTTGAGAGAGTCCCAGGCGTCTTGCTGCGATGGCGTTGTTGCCGACCTCGGGATGGCGATCAAGTGGCAGATGATAGGCAATCAGGTTCAGGCGCCCCGCAATGAGCTGCGCTACACGGCGGAACTGGTATCCCGTCAGGGTGCGGGTGGTGCCTTCCCAGAAGACGCCGTGATGAACCAGAACAGCATCGGCCTGTCGTCGACGAGCGCGTTCAAAGAGCTCCCGGCAGGCTGAAACGCCGGTGACAAGCCTCCGTATCGTAGCGCTTCCCTCGACCTGTAGGCCGTTGGGACAAAAATCGGCGCCCTGGTCTGCCAACAGATAGCGGTCGAGATAGGCAACCAACTCGTCTCGGTCCACAGTTGCCTCCGACCCGGGCTTGTCGACGCTCACCGTGGAGCCTCCCTGGAAGGTGGATCATCAGGTTGCGGTTCTTCTAGATCCGATCTGGTCGTCGATACTTCCTCCCTAATCGATTCGAAATCCATGTGGCACGCCAAGAAAGCGTCCACGATCGCCGGTTCGAAGTGCTTGCCGCGGTCGACCGCGAGCCGCTGAACGGCTTCCCTATGGGGAACGGCTTTCTTATAAGGTCGATCGCTGGTGACGGTGTCGTAGGAGTCGACAAGAGCCACGATTCTCGCCGCAAGAGGGACCTCCTCACCCTTGAGCCCCTGTGGGTAGCCACAGCCATCCCACCGTTCGTGATGGCTGTAAGCGATCTCCATGGCCATGATCAGAAATCCATGGGTCTCGAACTGATCCAGGACCGAGCGCAAGGTGTCGCCGCCTATCGTGGAGTGCGTCTTCATGAACCGGAACTCTTCGCTACTCAATGGACCGGGTTTGCAGAGGATCGAATCGGGGATCCCGACCTTGCCGATATCGTGAAGTGGACTGGACTTCGCTAGTTGTTCGATGTATTCCTGACTCAGACGACCGGCGTAGGCGCCGTCCCGTAGCTCCTCTGCCAGCCGTCGGCTGTATGCGGCGATGCGTTCCAGATGTAGGCCGGTCGTACTGTCCCGAGATTCAGCCAGCTTGGCCAAGGTGATCAGCGCGATGTCACGAGTCTCGCGGATCTCCTCTGTCTGCTCCAGAACCAACCGCTCGAGGTTCACTCGATAGCGATCGTTCTCGCGCAGCAGGGAGTGGCGCTCGAGGGCCCTCGATACGGTATTCGAGAGGATCTGCCAATCGAACGGCTTCAAGAGATAGTCGTAAGCGCCTTCGCGGAGGCACCGCCGCACGGTTTCGAGATCCTGATGGCTCGAGACCATGACGACTTGTACTTTGGGGTCCATCTTCTTGAGGCGATGCAGAAGCTCGACCCCACCGACTCCCGGCATTCGAATGTCCGTGAGTACCAGGGCTGGATCCGGATGCGCCGCGGCCAGTGACAGCGCATCCTCCGCGGTAGCGGCGGACCTGCATAGGTGACCCCTTTCCGCCAGGTAACGGGTGATGAGATTGCGGATCTGCTCCTCGTCATCGACTACCAGAATGTAGTCGGACGGAGAAGTGCTCGGTCGGGTTTCAGTCCGGGCTCCGGAAGAAGCGCTCATTCGGAGATCGATGGAGGGAGAGGAGTCTCCGCCTTAGTTTCGATCCCGTCGGGGGCCCCTGGAACCACCGCCGCCTCCACCCCGACGCTGATTCGAGCGTGGCCCGCGACCGCCACCGGAATCGCGTCGCTCGGGAGGTGGCCCCTCGTACCCCATGCCTTCGTACTTGGACGGATCGTAGTCGGGAGCCTCCATGATGACGGCTTTGCGAGACAGGCGCACCTTGCCCTGCTCGTCGATATTGATGACCTTGACCTCGACGCTGTCGCCCTCTTGCACGATATCTGTCACCTCGCGAACTCGATAGGGCGCCAGCTCGCTGATGTGAATCAGGCCATCGGAGCCTGGGAGAATCTCGACAAAGGCGCCATAGCCTTCGATACGGCGCACGGTTCCCTCGTAGATCTTGCCGATTTCGGGGGTCTCGGTGAGCCGCTCGATGATCTCCCTGGCGCGTTTGGCTGCCACCCCGTCGGGTGACGCGATAATCACGGTTCCATCGTTCTGTACATCGACCTCGCATCCGGTCTCTTCGATGATCGAGCGGATGGTCTTGCCTCCGGGCCCGATGATGTCGCGGATCTTGTCCGTTGGGACGGACATGGTGTAAAGGCGCGGGGCGTACTCCGACAGCTCCTCCCGCGGTTCGTCGATCGCCTGCTGCATGAGGTCGAGGATGTGCATGCGACCGTTGCGAGCCTGAGCCAGGGCCTCCTGCATGATCTCGCGGGTGACACCCGCGATCTTGATATCCATTTGCAGAGCGGTGATTCCGTCCCGAGTTCCAGCCACCTTGAAGTCCATGTCCCCGTAGTGGTCTTCTTGGCCGGCGATATCGGACAGTACGGCGAACCCATCGCCACTCTTGATGAGCCCCATGGCGACGCCGGCGACTGGCGCGAGCATTGGAACTCCGGCGTCGAAGAGGGCCAGGGATCCGCCGCAAACCGTCGCCATCGACGAGGAGCCGTTCGATTCGAGGATGTCCGAGACCACGCGAATCGTATAGGGGAAGTCGTCTTCATGAGGCAGTAGGGGAGTCAGAGCTCGCCGGGCAAGAACGCCATGACCGATTTCTCGCCGACTCGGGCCGCGAAGGAACTTCACCTCGCCAACCGAAAACGGTGGAAAGCTGTAGTGCAGGATGAACTTCTGGCGGCTCTCTCCTTCGTACTCTTCGATAATCTGCGCGTCGCGGCTGGTGCCGAGGGTAGCGGAGACGAGGGCCTGGGTCTCGCCTCGGGTGAACAGCGCCGAGCCATGGGTACGAGGCAGAGGCCCGACATCGATCTCGATACCGCGAATCTGATCGAGACTCCTGCCGTCGAAGCGTTTCCGGTTGGTGAGGATCTCTTGCCGCAAGATCTCCTCTTCGAGCCTTTTGATGATCTGCTTGACCTGGAGCCGCTTGTCTTCGTCCTCTGCCAGAGGCTCGAGGTAGGGATCGACTGTGGCTGCTACGGCTGCTCGTCTCTCGAACTTGCCGGTTGTGTGCAGCGCCGCAGAGAGGGAGTCATAGAGATCGCTCTTGACCTGGTTGAAGAGCTCATTCGAGAAGACTTCCGGTGTCTGCCACTCCGGCTTCTCGACGCCGACCTTGCGCTGTAGCTCGAGCTGCGCCTCAATGAGCTTCTGAATCTCTTGGTGCCCTTTGAAGATACAGTCGAGCAGGAAGTCTTCGGAGAGTTGGTTGGCGCCAGCTTCCACCATGACCACCGCTTCCCGGGTCCCGACGACGATCAGATCGAGATCGGAGACGTCTCGGAGGCTGTTGGGAGGATTGAACACGACTTCGCCTTCGACGAGTCCGACGCGCACTGCACCAACTGGGGTATAGAAGGGGATAGCCGAGACCGCTAAAGCCGCCGAAGCGCCGTTGATGGCGAGAATATCAGGATCGTTCTCGCCATCCGCCGAGAGCACGAGCGAGATGATCTGGGTTTCGTGCCTGTAGCCTTCGGGGAACAGGGGGCGGAGCGGCCGGTCCGTCATCCGGCATGTGAGGATTTCTTTTTCCGTTGGACGGCCCTCGCGCTTGAAAAAGCCCCCCGGAATCCGGCCTCCGGCATAGGTGTACTCTCGGTAGTCGACGGTCAGTGGAAGAAAATCTCGACCGCTAGCGGACTTCGCCATACAGGCGGTACTCAGTACAACGGTATCTCCGCATCGGGTGACACAGGAGCCGTCGGCCTGTTTGGCGATCTTGCCGGTCTCGAAAGTGACGGTTGCGCCACCCACGTTGACTTCACATTGCTGTTTCATATCGTTTCCTGTTCGCTTGGCTTGCGCAAACTTTACCGGGCCCGGCTCGAGACTGGGTTGAGCAGCAGTCAGGGACGGCCAGTAAATGCGCTACCGTGGAGGTTCCTCCAGGCAGCACAGGCGCGGGGTTCTCTACTTGCGGATGCCCAGTCTCTCGATAGTGGTGCGATACCGCTCGAAGTCCTGCCTCTTCATATAGTCGAGCAACCGCCTGCGTTGCCCAACGAGTTTGAGCAAGCCTCGTCGGCTGTGGTGATCCTTGGCGTGAGTCTTGAAATGCTCGGTCAACTCGGTGATCCGATGCGTCAGAAGTGCCACCTGAACTTCGGGAGAGCCGGTATCGTTCTCGTGCAGGCGAGACTCGTGAATGATCTGGGATTTGACCTCTTTGGTCTGGGACAACTCTGCTTCCTCCTTACTTCTCTAGACTTGTATCTCTCGCAAACAACGCATGGTAGCACAGCGCTATTCGCGCCGACTATTGAAAGACGATCTTCGGTTGCACCAGGCCGACTTTTCCGCTGCCGATGCGCTCCGCAACTGTACCCACGGCGATAAGCTGTCCTCGCCGGTCGACTAACTTGACCCAGTCACCTTCTTCTCCATCGAGGTCCCGGAACAACACGGACTGACCGTGAACGATCCTCTTGGACTGCTGACTGTCAGTCGCCAGCTCCGGGAAAGGCAGGGGGACTCGATCAATCGGGATCCATCCCTCCTGCGGTGCCTCTTCGGCCTCCACCTGCTCGCTGAGCTGCTCGAGGGAGACGGCCTGGTCTATGTGAAAGGGCCCTACCTTGATTCTCCTGAGCTCGGCGAGGTGGGCTCCACAGCCGAGTGTCTGTCCGAGGTCGTGCGCCAGACTGCGAACGTAGGTTCCAGACGAGCACTCGAGCCGAAAGGGCAGGACGCCGTCCTGAAGGGGTCCGGTAGCGGTGAAGTCGTAGACCGTAATCTGCTTCCTCGCTTCGGGTACCTCTTCGCCACGCCGGGCCATCTCGTAGTACTTGACGCCCTTGAACTTCTTGGCGCTGAAGGGAGGCGCCGCCTGCTCGAGCGTGCCAACAAGCTCCTTCATGGCGCTGGTGATGGATGGGCCTTCGAGATTGTCGATCGGGCTCTCCGCCGTGACCTCCCCATGGCGATCGTAGGTGTCGGTGGCGGCACCAAAACGGATTTCTCCGTCGTAGATCTTGGGTGCCCTGATCAGGAAGCGTGTCAGCCGGGTGGCCCTGCCGAGAGTCAGAACGAGCAGGCCTGTCGCCCCTGGGTCTAGAGTCCCGCAATGCCCGATCTTGCGCTGACCAAGGATCTTCCGAACCTGCTGAACCACGTCATGGGATGTGCAGGCGGGATCCTTGTCGATCAAGAAGAGACCATCGTGCATGACTTCAACTCAGTGCGGCCTGCAGCTCACTGACGACGCTCGGGCGCAGATCTTCGATGGGACCCTCGGCCATGTAGCCGGCGGCATTGCGATGACCGCCACCACCGTGCTGGCGGGCGAGCTTCTCGACGTCGATGTCACCACGACTCCGTAGCGACACTTTGAAGCTCTTGTCATCGACTTGCCGAATCAGAGCTACGGCGTCTACACCGGCGATCGAGCGAGGGTGATCGATGAGGCCTTCGGTGTCGCTCGAAGAGGCTCCAGCACTGTCGAACATCTCTCGGGTCAAGATCGCCGTCGCCACTCGGTCGTCGTGAATCTCCAAGGTCTTGAGCATCTCGCCGAGCAGGCGCACAGCCGATTCTGGCTGGCTCTCGTAGAGCCATTGGGCTACCTGCTCGGGACGGGCCCCCTCGGTGACCAGTGCTGCTGCAGCGGCGAAGGCCGCTGGTGTCGAGTTGCCGAATCGGAAGCCCCCTGTGTCGGTTACCAGGGTAAGGTAGAGCGCGGTTGCGGTCTCCTCATCGAGGTTGACCATCAGACCCCTTGACAAGCGGTAGATCATCTCTCCGAGAGAAGGAGCGGCCGTGTCGATCCAATTGACCTCGCCGTAGTGCTCATTGCCCAGGTGATGATCGATATTGATGACAGGAAACTCGGCCAGGTGTTCTTCCAGCCCGCTGCGATCCAGTGTCGGGCACTCGAGAACGATGGCGCCGTCGAAGGAGTCGGGGAATCCGGCAGGGGGTTCGGTGCCGATGTGCATTCGGTCGCTGCCCGCCAATTGTCGGTAGAGTTTGGGAGGTTCATCCCTGCTCCAGACGACAGCACCCTTGCCGATGGCTCTCAGGATGCGCACCAGTCCCAAGGAGGAGCCGATGGCATCCCCATCAGGATTGATATGGCTGGTGATGACATATCGATGCCCGGAGCGAAGTTTCTTTAAGAGGTTCTCAGGTGCTTTCGTGCTCGTGGTCATGAAGTTTCTCCAACAGGTCGCTGATTCTCTGACTGTACTCGGGTCCCCGGTCGAGCTGGAAGATCAACTCGGGGATGCTACGCATTCGTTTCAGGTCCTTGGCCAGACAGGAGCGAATGAAGCCCTGGGCGTGTCTCAGAGCTTCGACACAGGCCTCGCGCTCCTCGTCGGTTCCGATGATCGATACTTGTATGACCGCCCGTTTCAGGTCGGGGCTGACATCGACCTCCGATATGGACGCCAGGCGCACTCGGGGATCCTGGATGCGACGCAGGATGATCTTCGAGACCTCCGCTCGAAGTAGGTCTTCGACCTTGTGGGTTCGTCGGCTCATCCCACGCTCTCCAGGTACTGAGGCTCCCAAGAGAGCAAGAGAGCCCCTGGCGTCTCCTCCACAAGGTGACGTATTCCCTGCAACATGCGCTCCATCTCGGAGCGGGAGCCGTGAACCGCGGCGATCGCGATTTCGGCTCGTTGATGCAGATCGTGGTAGTTGGTCTCGGCGATAGAGACCCTATAGCGATGGTGAATTCGTTCCATGATGCCTTTGATGACTCGCCGTTTCTGCTTGAGACTACGCCCTTCCGGTATGTGAAGCTCGAAAACTGAGATAGCGACGACCATGTTGACACCGGGTGGAGGGTTCCTCCTACGAACCGCGCTTCTAGATCTTGTTCCCGGTAGAAGTCCCTGCCGCTGGCTCTGCGACCCTTCTGCAGCACTGCGTCGGTAGGAGAGAGTGCTCTACCTGCCTCAGAGAGTTGGAGCGACCTCTTCTTGGATGAATGCCTCGATCATGTCTCCGGGCTTGACGTCCTGATACCGGTCGAGGCGGATGCCGCAATCGAATCCTGTCCGCACTTCGGAGACGTCGTCCTTGAACCGCCTCAGGGAGCTGATCTTGCCTTCGTAAACCACGACGTTGTCTCTCAGGAGCCGAACAGATGCGCTGCGGGGGATCACGCCTTCGACAATATGACACCCGGCGACGACGCCCAGCTTGGGCACACTGAAAGTATCGCGAACTTCGGCGCGCCCGGTCTGCACCTCTCTGAATGTCGGCTCCAGCAAGCCGACCATGGCTTTTCGGATTTCGTCACTCAACTCGTAGATGACGGTGTGGAGCCGGACGTCGACTTCCTCTTTCTCCGCCAAATCCGCCGCCTTGCGCTCGGGCCGCACGTTGAAACCGACAACCACTGCACCCGAGGCGGAGGCGAGAATGACGTCGTCGGTCGTGATAGCGCCGACTGCGGCGCGAATCACCTGCAGCTTTACCTGGTCGGTAGAAAGCTTGCTGAGTGTGTCTCGCAGGACCTCGACAGAGCCCTTGACATCGGCCTTAAGGACGATGGGGAGCTCCTTGATCTCACCCTGCTGGATCTGGCTGAACAACTGCTCGAGAGACGTCTTTCCGATGCTTGGTGCCAGCTCACGAATACGCTGCTCGTGGTGGCGAAACTCGGAGATGGCGCGAGCCTTGGCTTCCTCTTCGACGACTTGAAACAGGTCTCCAGCCTCGGGCACGTTGCCGAAGCCGGTGACTTCGGCAGGAGTGGCCGGGCCTGCTTCATGGATCTTTTCACCCCGGTCGTCCATCATCGATCGAATTCGGCCCCAGGTGGCGCCAGCTACGAAGACGTCGCCGCGTCGCATCGCCCCGTTCTGGACCAGTACGGTGGCGACGATGCCGCGTCCAACCTCCTTGCGGGCCTCTAGGACTACTCCCTGCGCAGGAAGCTCCGGGTTGGCCTTGAAATCGGCGAGATCGGCTGTCAAGAGGATCATCTCCATCAGTTCGGAAATACCCTCGTTCTTGAGAGCAGAGATGTCGACTGAGACGGTATCGCCACCCCAATCCTCTACGGACAACTCGTACTCCGCGAGCTCTTTCTTGACGCGGTCGGGATTGGCATTTGCCTTGTCGATCTTGTTGATCGCAACGATGATCGGCACGCCAGCAGCTCGCGCATGGTCGATGGCCTCGACAGTCTGGGGCATGACGCCATCGTCAGCGGCGACGACCAGAATCACGATATCGGTAGCCCGGGCACCTCTGGCCCGCATCATTGTGAAGGCCTCGTGGCCGGGTGTATCCAAGAAGACGATCTTTTTGTCGTTGACGTCGACCCGATAGGCACCTATGTGCTGCGTTATGCCGCCGAACTCACTTTCGGTGATCTTCGAGGATCGAATGGCGTCCAGAAGCGTCGTCTTGCCGTGGTCGACATGCCCCATGATGGTGACTACCGGAGCACGGGGCGTCGTGGCTGCCTCCTCCTCGAGATCCAGTTCCTGTTCCTGCTGGAGCTGCATCTCCTCCTCGAAGGTGACTACCGAAGCTTCGATTCCATGTTGTTCGGCGACCTCGAGGGCCAGGTCCGTTTCCAGCACATGGTTGATGGTGGCCATGATGCCGCGCTTGACCAGGACCTGGATGAGGTCCTTCGCTTTGACTCCCAGCTTGTCGGCAAACTCGCGGACGGTCATTCCCTCGGAGAGGGTGATAGGAGCCTCGGGCGCCACGGTCTTGAAGGTCAAGACCTGACCAGCTTCAACGCCTTCCTGCTTTCTCCTCTCGGCTCGCCGCTGACTGCGGCCCCCCGAAAGGTCGATCTTGGCAACGGGCCGCTTGGCGCGCTTGACCCGAACAGCTGTAGGTCTATCGCCCTCGGGCGGCGGCGCGACTTTCGCGGTTCCGGAAGTCACCGACTCCTTGCTGACAGGTGACTCGGTGGTCTTGGCCTCGATCGTCGTCTCGGCAGGAGGTGCGGTCGCAGGCGCAGCCTCTTGAGAAGCCGTGACCTCGGGAGGCACGGGCGTAGTTTCGACAGGGGGCTTGTCGACTCGTGGGGGCTCGGTTGCCGGAAGGGTTTTGATTCTAGGTTCTACCCTTTGAATCATCGGGCGCCGGCGGCCGGGGCGAATTGGACTGGCCGGCATTCTTCTCGGTGCAGGCCGACGGCGAGCGGGCGCACTCGTGGCGCTCGCCTTGGCTTCCTCATCTCGCAGGATCACCTCGCGAGGCTGCGGAAGTCTCTTGCCCTCGAGGATCGCCTGAATCACGCCTGTGTCGATCTCGGGGTTCTCTTCATCCAGGCGGACGCCGATGGATTTCAGCTTGAACAGGAGATCCTGTTCCGGAACGCCCATCTTCTGCGCCAGGTCTCTGACCCGAATCTTTCCCATTTCCTATGCAGCTCCCCAGTACCGTTCAGCCTGCTATTCCAACCTGCCTCAGTCTTCGCCAGTCTGCTTATCTGTTGCAGGTGTTTCGTCCGCTATCGGAGAACCCTCGACTGGATCCTCTGACTCGGCCATCGCCGTGGCGTCGGCCTCACTCTTCTCGGCCTCGGCAAGCGCCTGGCTCAGGGCTGCCATGAAATCGTCTCCCTCATCCATGACCGCGGCGGCCAGTTCGGCCTCCGGCTCCGAAGCTCCGGCATGACCTTCAGGTTGCGCCTGACGTTGGATCTCGGCCTGATCGGCGGCCCAAGCCAGAATTGCCTCGGCCGTCTTGGGCCCGACGCCTTCGACTTGTTCGAGCTGCTCTGGGCTCGCTGCGAGAAGGCCATCGAGCTCGCCGAATCCGGCCTCCTCGAGCTTCCCGGCCATCTTGACGCCGACTCCAGGTGCTGACTCGAGTGAGAACTCGATGACTCCGCCCTCGGGTATCTCTTCGGAGATAGCAGTTTGCAGCATTTTGGCCAGCGCCCCGGCAACCTCGTCCTTGATGTCGCTCTCGCTCTTGATCTCGATCTGCGAGCCGAGGAGCTCGGCAGCCAGACGAACATTCTGCCCACGCTTGCCGATCGCCAGTGAAAGCTGCTCGTCTTCGACGATCACGTCGAGATGAGGTACCTCGCCATGATGTGTGACGGAGACGCGGGTGATACGGGCTGGAGCGAGTGCACTCTGCGCGAAGGTGACTAGGTCATCGCTGTGCTCGATGATGTCGATCTTCTCGCCACGCAGCTCTCGAATGATGGACTGTACCCGAGAGCCCTTCATTCCGACGCATGCGCCGACAGGATCGACATCCCGTTCACGGCTCACGACAGCGACTTTGGCCCGTTCTCCAGGTGCGCGGACAGCGGCTTTGATCTGCACGGTGCCGTCGTAGATCTCTGGAACTTCCATCTCGAACAGCTTGACTAGCAATCTCGGGTCAGTGCGAGACAGGACCACCTGTGGGCCCTTCGGCTGCTGATGAACCTCGACGATCACGGCACGGATGCGTTCGCCTTGGCTATAGCGCTCATGCCGGGCTTGCTCGCTCCGCGGCACGACGGCTTCTGTTCGACCCAGATCGATGATGATGTCGCCGCGCTCGAACCGCTTGACCGTGCCGTTGACGACCTCGCCGACTCGCTCGATGAACTCGTTGTAGATCTTCTCTCTTTCGGCTTCGCGAATCCGCTGATAGAGGACTTGCTTGGCTGACTGGGCGGCGATCCGGCCGAGCCCATCGGTGGAGATGGGAATGTGGATCTCGTCGCCGACTTCGGCGCCGGGTTGATGATCCTGAGCTTCCTCGACAGTCCACTCCGACAGGGGATCTTCCACTTCATCGGCAACAGTCTTGACGATAAATGCCTCGAACTTGCCGGTCTCGGGGTCGAAGGTCGAGCGCACGGGCGCCTTGATCCGGTGCTGTTTCTTGGCCGCCGAGGCCATCGCGTCTTCGAGGGCCGAGACCCAGCGCTCGTAATCAATGTCTTTCTCGCGGGCGACTTGCTTGAGAACTTCGCTGAGGTTCAACTCAGCTGTCGGTGCTTGTGCCATTTCGATCTGTTCCTAGAATTCGGGCTCGAGGCGAGCAGAGTCAATTTGCTTCAGTGAGATGGTGAGGCTCTCACCGGTAGAGGTGTCTTTCATCGCGACCTCTTTCTGAGTCCGGTCGAAAGTCTCCAGAATCCCCACCGTTGTCTTCTTGTTGCTCATATCAGGATCGCGCCAGGAGATCCTGACTTTGCTCCCCAGGTATCTGTCGTAGTCCTCGTCGTTGTAGAGCTTCCGGTCCAGGCCGGGCGAGCTGACCTCGAGTAGGTATCGACCGCTGCCGAAGTCAGACACATCGAGAAGTGCCGAAGCTTGTCTCGAAACTACCTGGCAGTCGTCGATTGTAACTCCCTCTGGCCGGTCGATGGTGAGTCGCAAGACAGTACCCTTGAGCTCGCAGTCCAGCAGCTGGCAGCCGGACGTTTCGGCGACGTCCGCCAACTCGTCCAGAAGGCCTGGATCCAGAGTGTTCGATGCATTCATCAACTTTCTCTAAAGGCTCTTTTTAGGCAACAAAAAAAGTGAGTGAACCACCCACTCACTTCGTCGCCTGACAAAGCCAGCGCCGTAGAGTATAGTCGAAGATTCTGCAGTCTTCAAGATACAGGCCTGGCCGGCAGGAAGCTTCTGGTGGCAGTCGGCGGCAAGCTGTCGACGAGCCAGCCTGGTTCCAATCCGGTTCGCTTGGAGAATTGGACCTCAGGCACCTTGGCTTTCTGCCAGTTTGGCACTCGGCATGGCGATCGGTTCCACGCATGCAGTCCCGGATTGGAGATTGCTCTGGCAGGAAGTTTGCTTTACATTTCTAACGGACCTTCGCACGATTGTGCGAGGAAAGGAGTCATAACTTCAAATGAACGTATTCACCAAACAAAATGTGGTCACCCTGGCTGTCATCTTCGGCGCGATCATTTTCGGCATGGTCTTGGCTGGCGGTTTGGGGCTAACCCCCAAGGGGCAAACTTCACCGGAGCCATCGCCTGCGGCGGCGTCGATCGCCGGCCAGAGCGCCGCCGGTTTGCCGAGCTTTGCCGACCTGGCGGAACAGGTCTCGCCTGCCGTCGTGACCATTGAGGCCTCTACCTTCGAGCGCACCCGGGGTGGCAGGATGTCGGATCCATTCGAGTTTTTCTTCGGACCGCGACGCAGAGAGCAGCAAGATCGGCCGGAAGATGAAGATGAGGAGTTTCGTTCGGATTCCGGTGGCAGCGGGTTCGTGGTCAGTGCCGACGGCCTGGTGGTGACCAACAACCACGTTATCCGAGGGGCCGAGCAGGTTCGAGTGAGAATAGGCAACACCGCCTATGACGCCGAGGTCAAGGGTATCGATGCAGCTACCGATCTGGCGCTGCTGAAGATCGATGCCGGCGATGACCTGCCCTTTCTGCCGCTCGGCGACAGTGATGACTTGCGACCCGGCGACTGGGTCATGGCTATCGGTAGTCCGCTCGAGTTGGCAAACACCGTGACTGTCGGAGTGGTCAGCGCGAAGGGCCGCAGGATCAACATCAGCCCCGAGACAACCTCCTTCGAGAGCTTCATCCAGACGGATGCGGCGATCAACTTCGGGAACTCGGGTGGCCCGCTGGTCAATTTGTCGGGCCTGGTTGTGGGAATCAACACAGCCATCAATTGGGGTTCCGAGAACATCGGATTCGCAGTCCCGGTCAACATCCTTCGCCAGGTCCTGCCTCAGCTGCGTGACGCCGGTCGCGTCAGGCGGGGTTACCTGGGTATCGGTGTCAACGACGTGACCGATCGCGCGGCGGAGGCTTTCGGTTTGGAATCGACTGAAGGGGCCCTCGTCAGCAACGTGATTCCGGGATTGCCGGCTGACCAAGGAGGTCTCCAGGCCGGCGATATCATTCTCACGGTTGACGGGCAGACGATCGAGAACACACGGGAGCTGATCGACTACGTCTCGAATCAGGGACCGGAGGCGAAGGTCGAGTTGGGAATACTCCGTGAGGGTAAGCGGATGAAGAAGACCATCCAACTCGCCGAACGACCCTCCGAGAGTGGCGAGCCCGAAGAGGACGAAGGTCCCGAGGATGCCGGGATCGAGTGGCTCGGCCTTCGATACCAGGACATCTCCCCGGGCTTGCGTTCGAACCACGGCATACCGGAAGACGTGGAGGGAGTATGGGTTACTGACATCTCGCCACGAAGTCCTCTCTACGAAGAGGGAGTCCGTTCCGGGGAGCTGATCAACATCATCACTAAAGTCAACGAACGCAGTGTCGGCAGTGTCGCCGAGTTCGAGGAGCTGGTTCGCGACGCTCAGTCGGGTTCGCGCCTTATCTTCTACCTGCGGAGATTCGGTAGGGGCCAGGAGCTGCAACCGCTGTTTGTCTTTCCTGCCGTTCCTTGAGCTTCGCTCCAGCGTGAGTATCGAGAGGCCGGCCCCTTCCGGGGTCGGCCTCCTCTATATTGTCGGCTGTTGGCACCAATCCGAGCCCAGATTCCAGGATAGACTTGGACCGACATCATGAGTGATCCAGCCGAGGCAGTTCAGGCAACCGTGTTGATCGTCGACGACGAGAGCGCGATTCGCGAGAGCTTGAGAATGGTCCTCGAATACGAGGGCCTGAAGGTCGTGGAAGCATCCAGCGGAGACCAAGGACTCCAGCAGGTGCGGCGGGTACAGCCCGATGCCATCCTCCTCGATATCAAGATGCCCGAGTTGGACGGGCTGCAGGTATTGCAGCTTCTCAGGGAGCGCGGATACGAGATGCCCGTAATCATCATTACGGGGCATGGGGATATCTCGACCGCCATCGAGGCGACGCGGCAGGGCGCCTTCGATTTCTTCGAAAAGCCACTGCAGCGGGATCGAGTGCTGCTCAGCTTGCGGAACGCGCTGGAAAGCTACCGCCTCCAGAAAGAGAGTCAGTCCTACCACGTGCGGGCAGACGAGTTGATCGGGTCGTCGGACCCGATGCGACAACTCCGCGACACCATCAAGAAGGCTGCCCCTTCGAACGCCACCGTGCTGATTACAGGCGAGAGCGGGACTGGCAAGGAGCTGGTGTCGAAGGCGCTCCACCTGCAGAGCTCACGGCGAGATCGCCCTTTTGTGCAGGTCAATTGTGCCGCCATTCCGGACGAGCTCATCGAGTCGGAGCTCTTCGGCCATGAGAAAGGGAGCTTCACCGGAGCGGTCCGCAAGCAAGTCGGGAAGTTCGTCGCCGCCGATGGTGGCACGATCTTCCTGGACGAGGTTGGAGACATGTCGCCCCGAACCCAGGCCAAGGTTCTGCGAGTCCTGCAGAATGGCGAAGTGGAACCGGTGGGTTCGCACGACCTTGCGCAAGTCGATGTGCGTGTCCTTGCAGCCACCAACCGGGCACTCGAGGAGGAGATCGCCGAGGGGCGATTCCGCGAAGATCTCTACTATCGGCTAAACGTCTTGCCGGTAAGCACTCCACCACTTCGCGAGCATCTGGATGACATCCCGGAGCTGGTGGACTATTTCGTCAGACGGTATGCCGTCGCCAACAACCTGAAACCGGGAGAATTCTCATCCTCAGCCATCAGACGGCTGCAGGAGATGGAGTGGAATGGCAACGTCCGCGAGCTTAAGAACATTGTCGAGAGGCTGTTGATCCTCGGGGAGGATGCCACGATCGAGGGCTCGGACGTGGCGGCATCGCTCGGTGGCAAACAGGACGATCTGGCATCGCTGTTGAGCTCGGCGACCACTCTCAAGCAGTTTCGAGAAGCGGCTGAACGCGTCTTTCTCGTCGAGCAGCTGGAGAAGCACGGTTGGAATGTCACTCAGACGGCGAAAGCCATCGAGACACCCAGAAGCAACCTCTACAAGAAGATGGAGCACTACGGGATCCAGCGAGCCGAGGCGAATGAAGAGTCGGATTGAGGACTGGTTGCAGAGTCTACTGCGGGACACCGGGGCGCTGCTGGAGGGTCATTTTCAGCTTTCGTCGGGACGCCATTCGGCTGGCTACGTCCAATGCGCGCTCTTGCTGCAGCATCCACGTCTTGCACGGCAGGTTGGAGAAAGTCTGGCAGAGAAGCTTTCGCACCTGTCTGCGGAATCAGTGCTGGCACCCGCCCTCGGTGGACTCCTCATCGGCCACGAGGTTGCGGCGGCCCTGGATGTGAAGTTTCGCTTCACCGAGCGTGTCGGCGAGGGCATGGCCCTGCGACGGGGATTTGACTTCGACTCCGGCGAAAAGGTGGTGGTGGTGGAGGATGTCGTCACGACAGGCCGATCCTGCCTCGAAGCGATGTCGGTCGCACAGGAGCGGGGAGCTAAGATGATAGGAGCCGGCTCGATTCTCGATCGGACTGGCGGCGTCAATCCCTTCGGAGTGCCGTACGAGTCCCTGCTGGCCCTGAGTGTGGATACCTATCCAGTCGAAACTTGTCCGCTGTGTGCGGCGGGCGATCCGGTCGTCAAGCCAGGAAGCAGGCCTGCGCAGTCGATGGCTTCGAGGCAGGCGGATTCTTGACCCCTCAAGTGGCGATTGCTACGATCGCTGCCGGTCAGCATGTCCCATTCTCCTGGACGATTCGCTCCGAGGTCGAGTCGAGATCATGCGCATAGAGCTCAGTGAGGAACAGCGCCTACTGCAAGACTCGGTTCGGCAGTTCGCGGACGAGGTCGTGCGACCTCGGGCCAAGGAGATCGACGAGACCGGCGAGTTCCCCCGTCAGTTTTTTGCCCAGGCCGGGGAGCTCGGACTGGCTGGGGTGACGATTCCAGAGCAGTACGGTGGTGCCGGCATGGACCCTCTTTCGTACAGCCTCGTCATCGAGGAGATAAGCCGGGTCTGTGCCAGCAGCGGAGTTATTCTGTCGGTCAACAACTCGCTTGTCTGCGATCCGATCCTCAAGTTTGGCACCGAGGCGCAGAAGGACGAGTACTTGAGACCACTTGCACGAGGCCAGATGCTCGGTTGCTTTGCGCTTACCGAGCCCGAAGCTGGCAGCGATCCGGCTGCGATTCGAACCACCGCCGTGCGGGACGGGGAAGAGTACGTTCTGAATGGCAACAAGATCTTCATCACCAGCGGCACCGATGCCGACTTGGCGCTCGTGTTTGCAACGGTTGACCGAGACCTGCGGCACAGAGGGATCACCGCTTTCATCGTACCGGCTATGACGCCGGGCTACAGTCACGGCAGCCATGAGTACAAACTGGGGGTCAATGCCTCGGGTACCACCGAGTTGGCGTTTGCCGACATGAGAATCCCCGCGAGTCAGAGATTGGGTGGTGAAGGGGAAGGTTTCAAGGTGGCGATGAGTGCGCTCGACGGCGGCCGCCTGGGCATCGCTTCCCAAGCCGTCGGAATCGCGCAAGGCGCATTCGAGGAGGCTCTGGAGTACTCGACACAGAGGGAGCAGTTCGGCCGTCCGATCGCCGACTTTCAAGCGATTCAGTTCTATCTGGCGGACATGTCCACCGAGATCGATGCGGCTAGGCTCCTGACCTGGAAGGCCGCCTGGGCCAAGGGATCTGGGCGCCGATTCAGCCTCGAAGCTGCCCAGGCGAAGCTCTTCGCTTCGGAAATGGCTCAGAGAGTCACCAGCAAGGCCTTGCAGATCCATGGTGGCTATGGCTACATCCGGGAGTACAACGTCGAACGGTATTTTCGCGACGCTCGTATCGCAGAGATCTACGAAGGCACGAGTGAGATCCAGAAGATGGTGATTTCGAATTGGCTAATCCAGAACACCTGAGGACCGATCTGGCGACCCAGTGGGTAGCCACCAACCTGTTACAATCGAGCGGTCTGGGCAGCTCTGAAACCGCATAGACAGCGAGCTGATGACCCTTGGAGAGCTTATGAGCAAGACGATTCTCTTGGCCGATGACAGCCTCACGATCCAGAAGGTCGTGGAGCTGACCTTCATGGAAGGGGACTACAAGGTAGCCTCTTTCAGCAATGGCGACGATGCTCTGAGCCAACTCGAGGACATGACGGCGGATCTCGTCATCGCCGACATTCATATGCCAGGGGCATCCGGCTACGAGATCTGCAGGGCCGTCAAGGATCGCAGCCCTGCAACCCCTGTGCTGCTATTGGTGGGTACGTTCGAGCCGTTCGAGGCCGCTGAGATGGAGGAGTGCGGTGCCGACGGACATCTCAAGAAGCCCTTCGATTCTCAGGAGCTGGTGCGTCTCGTCGAGGAGATGATGGCCGGTACCGTCGACGAAGAGCGAGCCTTCGAGCTGCACACGGTCGAGGACAGCGACGACGGTGACGACCAGGTCGAGGTGCGGGAAGAAACTGGGATATCGGGCTTTGGAGCGGTGGTTACCGAATTTCCGGCAGGGCAGGCGGATGCTAGTTCCTTCGACGTCGATATCACCGGGGCCGGCAAGGGCGTCGAGGTAGAGTCGAAAGAAGGGGCCTTCGCTGAGTTCGTGGAGCCAGATACGGAGGTCCAGGTGGACATGGAAGGTCATCAGGCACAGGCTCTCTCGGAAGATGACGTTGATCGGATCGCCCGCCGGCTGGTCGAGCTGCTGGGAGATGAGGTCGTGCGAGAGATTGCCTGGGATGTCGTCCCGGATCTCGCCGAGATCGTCATCAAGGAGCGTCTCCAAGAGCTCGAAAGTCAGGTGGACTGACCGGCGCAGTCGGCCAGCCAAGTCGTACTTCGGCAACGGTTGAGCCTAAATCCCCTCGTGAAGGCGTTGGAAACAGGGTCCTGAGGGACCGCGAAGGCTAGGTGGTCCAGTTGGGGCCGGAGCCGAGTTAGCGGCAAGCAGGCAGGAGACTTCGTTGCTTCCCATGCAGAAGGGCTGATTTGATGGAAAAGCGATTCGACCCATCCAGCTATGAGAAGAAGTGGCAGGAGCGTTGGTCCGAAGGAGACTTCTTCGTGGCTGAGGCCCCCTCCTCCAAACCTAGCTTCTGCATCATGATCCCGCCCCCGAATGTGACGGGCAACCTACATGCCGGTCACGCTCTGCAGACGACGATCCAAGATCTTCTGACGCGATGGAAACGGATGTGCGGATACAACGCCCTCTGGCTTCCAGGTACCGACCATGCGGGCATTGCGACGCAACTGATGGTGGAGCGTCAGTTGATCCAGGAAGGCACCGACCGTCAAAGTCTCGGTCGGGAGCTCTTCCTGGAACGGGCTTGGGAATGGACCCGTCAACATAGCGGACATATTCGCTCCCAGCTCGATCGGCTGGGCGCGAGCTGTGACTGGAGCCGCGAGCGTTTCACCCTGGATGAGCTCCTGTCGAAAGCCGTGCGTGCGGCCTTTGTCAGCCTCTACCGCGAGGGACTCATCGCGCGCGGCGAATACATGGTGAACTGGTCGCCGGGCCTCGAGACGGCGATCTCCGACCTCGAGGTCGAGATGAGAGCGGTCGCTGGCAAGCTCTACCACATTGCCTACCCAGTAGAGGGTTCCGACGAGAGAATCGTCGTCGCGACGACTCGGCCCGAGACGATGCTCGGAGACACCGCGGTGGCGATGCATCCGGAGGACGACCGGTACGCTCACTTGCGTGGGGGTAAGGCAATTCTGCCTCTGGTGGGGCGCCAGCTGGCCTTCATCACCGACGAGGCCGTGGAGCTCGAGTTCGGTACCGGCTTGGTCAAGGTGACGCCAGCTCACGATCTGACCGATTTCGAGATGGGTCAGCGGCATGACCTGGAGAGCCTTCAGGTCATCGATCGGAAAGGCCGAATGACTGCAGAGGCCGGCGCAGAGTTCGCCGGCCTGGATCGATTCGTGGCCAGAGAAAAAGTCGTGCAGATGCTCCAGGAGCAGGGGTATCTCGTCAAGGTCGAAGACTACGCCCACAATGTGGGTCACTGCCAGAGAAGCGGCGTAGCCGTCGAACCCATGATCTCCACCCAGTGGTTCATGGATGTCGAAGGTATGGCTGGTCAGGCGCTGGAGGCCGTCGCCTCCGGGGACCTGAGGCTGGTCCCTGACAGCTGGAACAAGACGTGGGATCACTGGTTGGAGAACATTCGCCCCTGGTGCATCTCGAGACAACTGTGGTGGGGGCATCAGATTCCGGCGTGGTACACGCCGAGCGGCGAGGTGTTCGTCGCAGCGAGCCGGGAAGAGGCCGCCGGGTTGGCAGGCACCGACGAGATCACCCAGGATCCAGATGTGCTCGATACCTGGTTCTCCTCGGCTCTCTGGCCTTTCTCGACTCTCGGTTGGCCCGAGGACAGTGCCGATTTCAGGACGTTCTACCCGACTGACGTCCTGGTGACCGGCTTCGACATCATCTTCTTCTGGGTAGCGCGAATGGTGATGACCGGACTGCACTTCACAGGCTGCACGCCCTTTCACGCCGTCCACCTCACCGGTCTGATTCGGGATGCCGATGGCCAAAAGATGTCGAAGACGCGCGGCAATACGGTGGATCCGATGGAACTCGTCGAGGAGTACGGCGCCGACGCTGTGCGCTTTACGCTGGCTATTCTCGACAGCCCGGGACGCGACATTCCCCTGGATCTCGACCGCATGGCAGGGTACCGATCCTTCGGCAATAAGATCTGGAATGCGGTTCGGTTCTCCTTGTCGCGCGTCGGTCGAGCGACGGTTCAAGAGAGCCTCGAAGTCGCGGAGTTGGCAGCTCCGGAACGGTGGATCCTTTCGCGTCTGTCGAAGACAGCCAAGGAGGTCAATGAGAAGTTCGCCGAGTACCGATTCGACGAGGCCTGCCAGCGTCTGTACCATTTCTTCTGGGGCGAGCTCTGCGATTGGTACATCGAGCTATCCAAGCCGGCACTTGCAGGAGATTCTCCGCGGCCGCAAGTAGGGGAAGTGCTGCTAACGGTGTTGGATCGCAGTCTACGACTTCTGCACCCGGTGATGCCCTACCTCACGGAGGAGCTGTGGCAGCGCCTTCCGGGGCGAGAGGAAATTCATCCGGCGACCATCTGCCTGGCGCCCTATCCGGTTGCCGAGGAGGCCTGGGAAGACCCGGTGACCGAGGGTCGGATGGAGGTCTTCTTCCAGATTGTCGCCTGGGCCAGGAACCTGCGAGCCGAGCTCGGAGTTCCTCCCAGGGACAGAGCGACCCTCTTTCTCGACAGCGCGAATGCGGAGATTTTCTCGTTCCTCGGCGATCTGGAAGCCATGGCACTTCCCCTGCTGCGCCTGGATGAACTGCGTTTGGAATCTCCTCCGGCAAACGCCCATAGTGATGTCGTCGCCGCAGTGGCGGTTGGCCTGGTGATCCCGGAGCGCGAAATTAGCGCGGAGGACCGGCAGCGTCTTGTCGTCGAGCGAGAAAAGCTCCTGGAGCAGCGCGAGCGGACGCAAGGCCTGCTGGCGAACGAAGCGTTTCTCGCCAAAGCTCCCGACAAGGTCGTCGAGCA
The DNA here is from genome assembly GCA_049664225.1 of Thermoanaerobaculia bacterium. GTDB lineage: Bacteria > Acidobacteriota > Thermoanaerobaculia > Multivoradales > JAHEKO01 > JAUVRX01. The sequence continues at coordinate 64,709 of JBATEX010000190.1, read as the reverse complement.
GAATCGGCTGCGCCTCGAGGAGATTCGTGATCGTCTGGAGCGTCTCGAGGCAGGCCTGGCCGGTGACGGGCCGGGAATCTCCTGACCTGCTTCCTGCCGAAGGCAAGCCCGCGCCTGATAGTCAGTGCCACCGGCACCGAGCGGGAAGAGATATGAATCTCAGTCGGCTCAGAGCCGCTCTCGACAGCCGTACCGAGAGGTTGGCGTGCAACCAGGTTCTTCTGGATAGCGTCGATTCGACAAACAGCGTGGGTTTGCGCGTCGTCAGATCGTTCTTCGACCGAGAGTCGTTGCCGCCAAGGACTATTGTCGTCGCCATGCGGCAGGATTCGGGCCGCGGCCGTTTGGGACGATCGTGGGTCAGTCCGTCGGGTCAGGGCGCCTATCTATCACTGGTCGCCGGCATGCATGGTCCGGATGACTTAGCAAGCTTGCCGCTTCTGGTCGGCGTCGGACTGTGCCAAAAGATCTCCGAGATCTCGGGCGCCGCCTGCAGGCTGAAGTGGCCCAATGATTTGATGGTCGGGGACCGCAAGATCGGGGGTATCCTGATCGACTGCGTCAGTCGAGGAACCGTGGGGACGGCAGCGGTGATCGGCATCGGCGTAAACTACGGGAGGAGTCAGGAACTCTCAGCGGTTGGTGGGATCGCGATGGACGAAGTCGCTCGAGAGCTACCCGATCTTCCTGAGGTGATCTCAGAGCTCGCAGAGGCTTTGGAGGAACAGCTGGACCACATCGGGGACATCGCGTACGCTGCAGCCCGCTACCGTGACCTGAGTGCCCATCGACACGGCGACACTCTCCAGTACCGGACTGAAAAAGGGATCCGGCGAGGTGTTTTCACCGGCTTCGATGAGCGAGGGTTTCTCATCCTACAAGGTGCCCGGGGGGAGATTCGTCTCGGTGCCGGAGAGGCCATCGAGGAGTGGACGGGGGAGAGACATGAGTCATGAAGACCTATTGATGGTTGTCGACGTAGGCAACACCAACACCGTGTGTGGAGTGTTTCGTGGGGAGGAATTCGATCGTGATTTCAGATTCTCTACGGATATCGATCGCACAGCTGACGAGTACGCCTCGCTCTTGTTGCCATTGCTGAACGCGGCAGAGCTGGATCCGGCAAGAGCCTCGGGAGTCGTCATCTGTTCGGTTGTGCCTCCCCTGAACCTGACCTTCGAGCTCTTGTCGAAACGATACTTCCATCAGGAGCCGCTCTTCGTGGAGCCTGGTGTCAAGACGGGGCTTTCCATCCGGTATGAGAATCCGACGGAAGTCGGGGCGGACCGCATCGTCAATGGCCTGGCTGCTCGGGAGCTCTATGGGGCACCGGTGGTCGTGGCGGACTTCGGCACAGCCACAACATTCGACGTGGTCAATGCAGAGGGCGAGTACGCCGGAGGTGTCATCGCGCCGGGACTGGGTATCTCGGCCGAGGCTCTCTTTTCCCACGCCTCGCGCCTCTACCAGATCGATCTGCGGCGACCCCAGCATCTCGTCGGGCGCAATACAGCTGGCGCCATGCAGTCGGGTCTTTACTACGGCTATGTCGGTCTCGTGGACGGCATACTGGTGCGCCTGCTCGAAGAGCTTGGGCAAGACACGATGGTGGTGGGGACTGGCGGTGAGGCCGACCTCATCGCCAGCGGGTCGCAGTACATTCGCGAGGTCAATCCGCAGCTGACCCTGCTGGGCTTGAAGATGATCTATGACCGAAACCGATAGACCAGTCGAGAAGGTGCAGGCCTACTTCGAGGTGATCGAGACCGTTTTCGTCCGTCTTCGGGGCGCGCCGCTGCTCCTGTCGCCCGCGGACTGGCAAGTCGCTCGCGAGTGGTTCGAGGCTGGAATCCCTCTGGACCTGGTGCGCCAGACTCTGGAAAGCGTTTTCGCCCGGAGGAAGGAGCGCGGTGCACGCGGGCGAATCCAGAGCCTCCGGTATTGCGCGGACTCCGTCTGGCAAGCCTGGGATCAAACCCGCGAGTTGGAGGCTGGGGGAGTGCGGCAGACGGTCGCCACCATGAATGTGCAGGCGCGGCTTTCCGGGATCTCAGGAAGCCTGCCGGAAGAGCTGTCCGATCGAGAGGAATGGGTAGAACGGATCGAAGGCTTGAGCGGCACCTCCGCCGAGGTCGAAAACAGCCTGGCGGAATTGGATGCGCAGCTCCTGGCGGCTGTTGAGAGATCTCTGAACGGGCCGGACAGGGAACGGCTCACGGCCCGGGTGGACGCAGTGATCACCGGCCTCCAGACTCGGCTTCCCGAGGAGGAAATCGAATCGGCTCGAGATCGAATCCGCCGCGGGTCGCTTCGCGAGTTGGCTCAACTGCCGCTGCTTAGTTTGTTCTCCACGGAGGCTCTCTCGGCGGACCGCGGCCTGGTCTCCTGAAACATCGAAGAGCCCGACTCCATAGAAACCTGACAGATCCGCACTGCCAGCTGCGTCATCAGTCGTGTGAGCCCCACCCTTTGGCCGGCGCTGCCCGCGTCCTTGGCTTGCCTAGCCGGAATGCTCCTCTCGGTGCCTGGAGTGGCTCGGACGATCCCCGGTGCGGCCGTGCTTCTGGGTCTCGGTCTCGCTCTCAGCTCGAAGGCGCGGGTCGTGGTTGCGAGCCTGGCTATCGGTTTGATCGGGGGGTGGGTGAATCCCCAGGCCTGGAGCCCCGATCCGGAAGCGCCTGTCGTCTTGGTCGCTCATCTCGACGGGCACTGGAGCAGGACGGCAGAAGGCACGTCGGTGGCGGTGCGTGGGGAGTGGCTCCGGGTCGGGGGCCAGGTCAGAGCCTGGAGGAATCGAGTGGTCATTACGCTACCGGTGGGCTCGGTCCCACCGGAATCGTACCGATTGAGAGCTCGAGGATACTTGAGACGACCGGAGCCCCTGGCCAATGGGGTGTCGATTTTGCGTCCCGGATGGCGCCTGTATGCGAAGTCGGTTCACTTCACGGAGCCGTTGCCAGACTGGGGAATCATGCCGCGGATACACGGTCTCTCCGCCCTGGCGCGGGTCAGAATTCGTGACGCTCTCCAGGCGCAGGAGGCCGCGGGATCCGCGGGCGCCTACCTGATTCAGGCCCTGGTTCTTGGCGAGGGTTGGTCCCTCCCCAGCTCTTGGAGAAGAGGGCTCCAGGCCTGTGGACTGTCCCACCTGATCGCCCTCTCCGGGCTCCATGTTGGACTCCTGGCTGGGATGGCTCTGGCGCTGACGTTTCGGCTTGCGACGCCTGCGCGAGCTGCGCTGATCATGGCGTTGGCGATCAGCTATCTCTTGTTCGTCGGTCCCCGACCTTCGCTGATCAGGGCTTGCTGCATGCTGATCGGGTTGTGGATCGCCATGTGGCTGCGGAGGTCGCCGCTTCCTGGCAATACCCTGGCAGTTGTCGCTGCCATGATGGTTGTGGCCCGTCCTCAGTTGATCGGCGACCTCGGTTTTCGACTGACGGTGTCGGCAACGGCAGGTATTCTCGTCTTGTCTCCGATCCTCGAGAAAAGTTGGACCCGCCTGCCGGTGTGGCTGAGGCGGTCCTTGAGCGTCACCGTCGGAGCGCAGTTGGGCACGTTGCCGTGGGCAATACCTGAGTTCCACGTGTTCACACCCCTTTCGCCTGTTTGGAACCTCTTGGCGATTCCCTGGACGGCCTTGGCTCTGGGCATCTCGATGGTCTGGAGCTTCGTAGCTATTGGGAGCCCCGGCCTGGCGGCCAAGCTGACCTTCCTGGTCGATCTCGCGGCAATCCCATTCGAAGGCGTCGCGGACCTTTCGGCATTCGTTACGAGGCCGATCATCGTGGACTGGGGATACTCCGCGGCGTTTGCCATGACTTTGGTTCTCGCCGGACTTCTGGCCGGGCGAAAGCTCCGGTTGCCTGCCATTGCTCTGCTGCTCGTCGTTCTGGCGAGCGGAGGGCAATCCTCTGTCGATTCCCCAGAGCTCGTCTTGATGGACGTGGGACAAGGAGAGTCGATCCTTCTGCGCGACGGTCAGGCCGCCGTCCTCCTCGACGGCGGTGGTTGGAGACGAGCTGATATCGGCAGTCGGGTCCTTCTCCCGGTTCTGTCCAGCCTGGGTGTACGGCGGTTGAATGCGCTGATTCTCAGCCACCCGGACCTGGATCACTGCGCCGGCCTGGTCCAGATAGCCTCCTTCTTTCCGGTCGACGAGGTGTGGAGCGCTCCGGGCTGGAGCCCGAAGGGGTGTGTTGCGGACCTCTATGGCCTGCCACGAGTGAGGATCCGGTCCTTGTGGGCCGGAGAGGAGATGCGTCTGGGCAGGTGGGAGCTTCGGGTGCTCAATCCTCCGCCTGGGGTGCGTCGGGGGGTCAATGATCGATCACTCGTGCTCTTGGCGAGGATCGAGAACCGCAGTCTTCTTCTGACCGGAGACATCGAGGAGTCTACCGAGCATCGTCTCTTGAGGGCGTATCCGGAGGCGCTCCGGGATGTGGATGTTCTCAAGGTCGCCCACCATGGAAGTCGGACCTCTTCGACCGCAGAGTGGCTCGATCACACTCACCCCTCATTGGCCTTGATATCCGCGGGAATCGACAATCGCTATGGCCACCCCTCTCTGGAGGTGATCCAGAGGCTCGCAGATCGAGGAACTCCTACTCTGCGCACGGACCAACAGGGCCTGGTCCGATTGGCAATCGGACAGACCGGAGCCCTGAAGATCAGTCTTCCGGGGATGCCCAGATCGTCGAGGTAGGACCGGTCGATGGAGACGACGTTGACAGCCGATCGGACATTCTTGGAGAACTCGCACGGTAGACTCTTCCCGATGTCGCAGATTCTGGTCATTGTGGGGCCCACAGCGGTTGGCAAGACTGAGATCGGCTTGCGGTTGGCCGAGTGGCTGGATGGTGAAATTGTGAGCGCGGATGCTCTTCAAGCCTATCGAGGGCTCGATATCGGCACCGCCAAGCCGAGCCCTGACGAAAGAGCGAAGATCCGCCACCACTTGATCGACATTCTGGATCCCGCCGAGGACTTCTCCGCAGGAGAGTTCGCGCGACGTGCGAGGGGCGTCATCGGCGAGGTGGAGGGGCGGCACAGGCTACCCATCGTTGTGGGGGGCAGTGGCTTCTACCTTCGGGCTCTTCTCGAGGGCCTGAACGAAGTACCGACAGTCCGCCCTGCAGTCCGCAAGGACCTTCGGCGACGCTTGGAGCAGGAGGGTCTGGATGCACTCCGAGAGGAGCTCCTGGTACTGGATCCATCGACGGCAGGACGCCTGGCCCCAGGCGATACTCAACGGATGCTGCGGGCCCTCGAAGTCGCGATCTCGACCGGTAGATCGCTTTCTGCATGGCATTGCGACGCACCTGCCACCGGGCCCAGGCTCGATGCGATCCGCGTTGGATTGACCCTGGAGAGGGGCCTCTTGTACGATTCGATCGCGCACCGGGTCCATCGAATGATCGATGCCGGATGGGTGGGGGAGGTGGAGCAGCTGCTGAGCCGGGGGGTCAGCCCTCGCGAACCGGCGTTCCAGGCGATCGGATATCGGGAGTTGGCCGCGCATCTCGCCGGTGACGTTTCGTTGGAAGAAGCTATTGAGGAGACAATTCGAGCAACGCGCCGCTTCGCCAAGCGGCAATTGACCTGGTTCCGCAAGGAAAGAGACATCAACTGGTATTCGGCCGAGGATCTGGAGGCCGCCAGCCAGGCGATCATGAGCTTTCTGACGCGGAAGGGATTGGGAGTAGGAGATGGCCAAGCCGACAATCAACATCCAGGACGGGTTCCTGTTTCAGGCCCTGAAGGCGAACAAGCCGGTGTCGGTTCAACTGACGACCGGTGATCTTCTAGTGGGCCAGCTCAAGCGGTTCGATCGGTTCGCTCTGGTGGTCGAAACCGACGCACATGAGATCCTCGTCTACAAACATGGCATCGTCTCCGTTGAAACGGATCGTGGTGAAGAGTAGGCCCTACCAGGCCACTTCCACATCTGCTGGGCTATTCGGGCTCGCAGTACTGCTGGTTTGGGCCAGCGGCTGTGCCGGGGTCGACAAACCAGAGCCGGGTCCACGAATACCGAACGTGGATCAACCGTTTCTTTTGGCACCTAGTACTGGCTACCCGCTGACGATGGGCCCTGCTGAAGGAGATCGCGTCGACGAAGCGTTCGAGAACCTGATCCAGAATGGCGAGCGGGACCAGGCTATCTCCGTGAGTCGTCAGATTCTGGGTCGCGATCCGGACTTTCACCCTGCCACCCTGCTGGCGGCTCAAGTGGCTTTCCTGGATGGAGACGTTGGCCAGGCGCGGGAGCTTCTGACGCCTAGGGCCGTCGAGCTTTCTCAGTACACCGGATGGCAACTGTTGCTCGGCCGCAGTGCCGAAGCACAGGATGACTTCGTGGCAGCTTTTGAAGCCTACGCCAACGTGGCTAGCAGGAACCGCGCGGCCAAGGGAAAGACCGACGCGCTTCGGCCTCGCGTTGTCCAGATTCTGACTCTCCGAATCGAGGACGATCTCCAGAAAGGGCGAACCGAGGATGCGACAGAGGAGCTGGGTCGCATGGAGAGGTTGCTTCCAGACGAGACCCTGACCCTGGAGTCTGCCGCTGCGGTGGCCCGCGCCACCGACAACCCGGAGGCGGAGCTGCAAGCCGTAGCGCGACTTTCGGCTCGCAGTCCAGACGACCGATCGCTGGCCGAAAGGCGGGCCAATCTCGAACTGGTGGTCGGTGACGCCGGTGCCGGGTTGCGTGTCTTCCAGGAGCTTGTCGCAGAGAATCCGGCAGATGAACAGCTCCAGGATCAGTTGGCGAGAGCCGAGTTCTTGTGGCGGCTCCAGCTTCTACCGATCGAAGCCCGCGACCTTGTCAACCGCAGGGAGCTCAGTCGAGGCGATTTCGCTGCGATGCTCTACTGGCTGTTTCCGGAAGTGAAGTATGGCCAGGGCAGGCAGGTACGGATCGCCAATGACGTTCTGGACCAGCCTTATCGAGAAGAGATCGTCCGGGTTGTCAATCTCGGGATCATGGATGTAGACGAGCGCCTGCATCAGTTCTCACCCACCCGCGCGGTCAGCCGTTCCGAGGCGCTCACCGCCATGGTGCGGCTCCTCTCTCGGAAAGAGCCGCCACTCGCGTGCGTGGGCGGCGTGCGCGGGACTGACAGGCTCGGCGTCGAAACTGTTTGTGGGGTTGGTATCAATTGTGGACTGCTGACCTCCGGGGCGGATTGCCGGCCGACGGGGAGTGTTTCAGGCTCCGAAGCGATCGAATTGAGCCGGTTGACCTTGAACCTGCTCGGAATTCCCCAGTAGCAGGGATTGGCGCGAATCATGGGTAGCGGAAGTATCTGCCCATGAAATCCCGCCAAATGACGATCTGATACGATCTCCCCGAAGGGTGCGATGGCCTCGTTCGTTCATCTTCATCTCCACAGCCAATACAGTCTGCTAGACGGTGCGAATCGTCTAGACGACCTGGTCCAAGCCGCGGTCGAGACGGAGATGCCCGCGGTTGCGCTGACCGATCATGGCAACATGTTTGGTGCGATCGACTTCTACGAGAAGGCGAAGAGCGCCGGTGTGAAACCGATTCTGGGGATGGAGGCCTATGTCGCCCAGGGTGACCGGGCCGACCGCCAGCCAAGTCGAAGTCGGAGCAATCACCTGGTCCTGCTGGCCAGAAACGAGCAGGGGTTCCGCAATCTCATCAAGCTCACGTCGCGCTCCTACCTGGAAGGCTTCTACTACAAGCCCCGCGTGGACAAAGCGCTGTTGGCCGAGCTCAGTGATGGCCTGATCTGCCTCTCAGCCTGTCTCAAGGGGGAGATCAACGAGAGGATCCTGGAGAACCGTGAGGCCGACGCGGAAGCGGCTGCCAGAGAATTCCTGGACATCTTCGGTGAGGGGAACTTCTACCTCGAGTTGCAGGATCATGGCATTCCGGAACAGGCTCAAGCGAACGAGGTACTGCGACGGCTGTCCCGTCGGCACGGTATTCCGCTGGTCGCGAGCAACGATTGCCATTACCTGAAGCAGTCCGATGCCTTTGCGCACGACGTTCTGCTGTGCATTGGAACACAGCGCAATCTCAGTGACGAAGGAAGGCTGAAATACGCTTCCGATCAGTTCTACCTCAAGAACGGGGAAGAGATGGCCAGGCTTTTCCCCCAGGATCCCGAGGCGATCGAGAATACCCTGGCAATCGCTGAGCGCTGCAACCTCGAGATTCCTACCGGCAAATTTCACTTGCCGGAGTTCCCCCTGCCTTCCGGCTACGACCTCGATTCGTATTTCAAGAAGGTAGTGCAGGAGGGCCTCGAGCAACGACTGGTGGAGCTTCGCAGCCAGGGCTCGCCGATGCTGAAGGAGTTCTCGGAGAGTCTGTACCACGAACGACTGGCTACCGAGACCGAGATCATCCTCAAGATGGGTTTCTCCGGCTACTTCCTGATCGTTTGGGATTTCATCCGGCACGCCAGGGAACAGAGCATCCCGGTGGGCCCCGGCCGCGGCTCTGCAGCAGGCTCTCTCGTCGCCTACTCCCTGCGGATTACCGATATCGACCCACTTCGCTATCAACTGCTATTCGAACGGTTCCTGAATCCGGACCGCATCAGCCTGCCCGACATCGACATCGACTTCTGCATGCGTCGCCGAGGCGAGGTCATCCAGTATGTCAACGAGAAGTATGGTCGAGACCATGTAGCCCAGATCATCACCTTCGGAACGCTGGCAGCCAAGGCTGTTTTGCGTGACGTCGGCCGGGTGATGGGGATCCCCTACTCCAAGGTCGATCGCATCGCCAAGCTCATTCCCGACATGACGCGCTCCCTGAGCGAAGCGGCGAAGTCGGTGGACTCCCTCGCGAAAGAGCTCGATCGAGATCCGGAAATGCGGGAGGTCGTCGAAGTGGGTAGCCGGCTGGAGGGTCTGACGCGACACGCCTCGCTGCACGCAGCAGGCGTGGTGATCGCACCTCGACCCATCGAGGAGCTCGTTCCCCTCTACAAGACGAGCAAGGGCGAAATCGTCACGCAATGGGACAAGGACGTCATCGAGGACCTTGGCCTCCTGAAGATGGACTTTCTCGGCCTCCGGACGCTGACGGTGATCGACGACACCCTGCAAATTCTCCGAGAGCAGGGAGAGGATCTCGACCTCGATCATGTTCCCCTGGACGATGCGGAGACCTACAGGCTGTTCTGTGATGGACGGACGAGCGGTATCTTCCAGTTCGAGTCCGCTGGGATGAAGGATCTCCTGCGCCGGGCACAGCCGTCGAAATTCGAGGATCTGGTGGCCTTCAATGCCCTGTATCGGCCGGGAGCCTTGTCGGTCGGAATGGTCGAGGAGTACATCAAGCGCAAGCGCGGCGATAAGGCCGTTCGCTATGCCCTGCCCGAAACGCGGCCCATTCTGGAGGAGACATACGGCGTCATCGCCTACCAGGAACAGGTCATGCAGATCGCCGTGGATGTCGCCGGCTTCACCATGGGGGAGGCCGACATCCTGCGCAAGGCCATGGGCAAGAAGAAGCCCGCGGTCATGGCCAAGCAGAAGGAGAAGTTCATCCAAGGGGCGACGGGCCGGGGTGTGGCGAAAAGGAAGGCCCAGGAGCTCTGGGAGCACATCGAGCCGTTCGCCGGCTACGGTTTCAACAAGAGCCACAGCGTGGCCTATGCCATGCTGGCCTTTAAGACCGCGTACTTGAAGGCCCATCACCCGGTCGCCTTCATGACGGCGATGCTGACTTCCGAGATGTCCTCCAAGGACAACGTGGCGAAGTACTTCCAGGAATGTCGAGAGATGGATATCGCCGTCCTACCGCCGGATATCAACGAAAGCAGTTGGTCCTTCACGGCGGTCGGTGCGTCCATCCGTTTCGGCCTGGGCGCGGTCAAAGGTGTCGGCGAGGCTGCCGTCGAGGCCATCTTGGAGGCCAGGCGCCAGGTAGGCAGCTTCAAGAGTCTTGCCCACTTCGCCATGGAAGTGGACTCGAAGTCTTTGAACCACAAGGCGATGGAAAGCGTCATCTGCGCCGGCTGCTTCGACTCCCTCGGGTTCAACCGCAGTGACTTGCTGGCCGCGCTCGATCGCATCCTCGACTATGCCCAGAGAAAGCGTCGGGAGAAGGAGGCAGGGCAGGGAAGTCTGTTCAGCTCGGAGGCCTTGCCCGAACCACAACCGATAGCGGGTTCGGAGGTCTGGACCGAAAGGGAGCGGCTGTACCGGGAAAAGGAGGCCCTGGGCTTCTATCTGACCGGCAATCCGCTTTCCGAGCACCAATCGAAGCTGGCCCATCTGACCGACCACACCACGAGCTCTATTCGGGCCAACGGCGAAGGTTCCGTCCGTATCGGTGGAATCGTGACACGACTGACGACGAATCGAATCAGGACCGGGCCGAACGCGGGTCGGATGATGGCGAGATTCACACTCGAAGACCTGGAAGGCTCGGTGCCGGTGGCGGTGTTCGCCGATCAGTTGCAGAAGGTCTCTCACCTTCTCGAGGACGAAGCCATCGTAGTGATCAAGGGGATGGCGCGGGATCGCGGCGCCGATGTGGAGATCACGGTGGAGGATGTCACGGCACTGGAGCAAGTCGACAAGTCGCTGATTCAGGAATTGGTGATACAGCTGCCAGGCGACCTGACCACTGCCAGAATGCTCCAGCTTCGGGACATTCTGATCGAGCATTCGGGAGACACACCAGTCCGTATGGTCATTCCCGTCGAAGGGCGGGAGGTGTCCATCAGCCCGGAGCAGCGTTTTCGCGTTCATCTCGACAAGACTCTGGTGGAGTCCGTCGAGAAGATTCTGGGCCATGGGTCCCTCCGCAAGCTCTACGGCGAACCGCCCGTATCCGTGGCTTGATTCTCCGTGCAACGATCAATTCCCCTCAGTGTCCATCAGGTCCAGCTCCTCGAAGATCGGGCTAGGCGGATAGACAGCGGTCTCCTGGAAGCCATCCAACAGGTGTCCCAACGACTTGGCTATAGAGTCTATTTAGTTGGCGGGGGACCGCGGGATCTCTTCCTCTCAGGCCGACTCGGGGATCTCGACCTGGTGGTGGAAGGGGAGGGAGAGGAGTTCGCCAGAGCCCTTGCAGAGGTTCTGGGAGGCACGGCAAGGATGCACAGTCGGTTTGGCACGGCGGAGTTGAAGGGCCTCGGTGAGCGGCTCGACATTGCCACGGCGAGGACGGAGCGCTACGGCTCACCGGCAGCGCTGCCCGAAATCGAGCCGGGTCCTCTGACAGAGGACCTGTTCCGTCGAGACTTCTCGGTCAATACGCTGGCGATCGAGCTGGGCGACGGCCCTCCATATGAGGTTCTAGATTCCTACAACGCCCTGGAAGACATGAAAGATGGGCGCCTGAGGGTCTTGCACGACGGTTCCTTTACCGACGACCCGACGAGAATCTTCCGCGGCATTCGCTTCGAGTCCAGGCTCGGGCTCAGGCTGGATGACGCGGCGGAACGCATGGCACGAACGGCCGTGGCAGACGGTGCGTTCGACGCCCTTAGCGGCGACAGGCTTCGCCGGGAGGTCTTTCGTCTGCTGGAGCCGGTTGGTTCGATCGAATCGAGATTGGGTCGCCTCGGGGAGCTTGGCCTCTTGTCGATACTCAATCCAGGCCTGCGTCTGTCTGGGGAAGACCTGATCTGGATCGGCAGAGCTGCCACCGAGTTGGAGAGTTTGCCACCTGACACTGCTGAAGTCGAGGGCTGGCGACTCGTGTTTCCTGTGCTGTATGGATCGCTCGATCAGAGAGCAGGAGAAGAGACTGCGGATCGCCTCTCAATCCGCCCGGAGGATCGGGACTGGCTACTGGGTTCTCGTCGGGATCTCGATCATGCGATCGAGGTTCTGCGCCGGCCGAGCTCGAAGCCCCACGAGATCGACCGAGTCCTGCGACCACTGAGACGCGAACAGATCGCCCTCCTGCTGGCCCTCGGCGACCCTCCTGTGGTGCAATGGACTCGCCGATGGCTCCAGGAACTGCGATCCCTGAGCCTGACCTTGACCGGCCAGGAGCTTGTGGACGCGGGCTGCGCTCCTGGACCTTCGATTGGACGTGCTCTCGTGGCTACCCGCGAAGCCCGCCTGGACGGTTCCATCACCGCCGAAGGCGAGCTGCAGTTCGCATTGAGTGAGCTGAAGTCAGAGAGCCGGAAGGCTGGCAGAGAGTGACGATCGGGATCCAGACAGACAGGGCCGTTTTGCCGAGCATTTTGTTGTGCCTGGCGGTGCTCCTCCTGACTGTTGCTCCGAGCTTCGGTTCTACCCATGTAGATCGCCGCAGTCACGAGCTGATCCGTCGAGAGTGCCGCGCGATCATTGATACCGAAGATGTGACTCTGTTCGCCAACGGTACTGTCCGCTTGATCGCGAAGCATGAGGAGGACCGGACGGTGCAGCTGACCGAGCTCACTCCAGACGAGGTCCAGGCCTTCCTGCGGCGGGTCCGAGAGGTGGACCTCTCGGAAGAGGATCCCGTCGGGCTGAATTTGCAGGGAGATTGGGTCGAGCAGTGTGAGCTCTACCTGGACGTTGCTGAGGGGGAGGAGCCTTCCAGGTACCGCTTCGGCCGCTATGACAGCCTCTCGCTGCCGCTGTCTCGGGTGAACCGCGTAGCGGACGATCTTCTCGAAGTGGTCAAGGAGCGGGCACCCACCACCGGTTTGCCATACGGCTACGTTCCAGAACCAGGTGACGTTCTGGAACGTGTTGATGGAGTGCTCTTCGAGGTGATTGGCTTGACCGGGGACAAGAAGGGCATCGAGCTGATCGGCGTAGAACAGCCTTTGACCATCTACATTCTCAATGAGGCAATTGGCCAGCACTTCAAAGCACTGGTAGAGAGACGCGAGTTCCCATGACCAGGAGGAGTGGTGTCCGGATCTCCGGTGGTCGGTTCCGAGGTCGAAGTCTGCCTGTGCCTGGGACTGCTCGGCCCACGTCGGCCCGCCTCCGCGAAGCGCTTTTCGACATCTGGCGGGATCGAGTCCCCGGGGCCCGCTTCCTCGACTTGTTTGCTGGTTCGGGCGCAGTCGGCTTGGAGGCTCTCAGCAGGGGGGCGAGCTTCGTGGTCTTCGTGGAGAACGACCGAGATGCGGTTCGACGCCTTCAGGCAATCTGTGTGAAGCTGGCGCCGGACTCTACGTCGGTCTTGCAGGGCGACCTGCCTGCTCAGGTGAGTCGGGCCCGGCACCCAGGCGAGGGTCGTTACGACCTGATTTTCGCCGATCCTCCATACGCCTTTGCGGAGTACGAGGAGCTGGTGGCATCGCTTGGCGAATTGTTGGCGGAGGGTGGAGAGCTGGCGATCGAACACTCGGTCCGGCGAGAATTGCCGGATTCTGTTGAGGGCTTGGTGTGTCAGGGAAGCCGGAACTACGGGGAGAACCAGATCACGTTCTTCGCCGCTGCCCCTGGGCTGACTTCTTGAGGGCCTACAACCAGTCAGGAACTCAGGAAGAAGGCGAGCTCCTCGAGGTTGATCTGAAAGTCGACGCTCTTGGTGCGCACGGATGGGTTCCGCTTCAGCTGTGTGGGCGCAAAGTTGAGGACGCCCTTGATGCCGCAGTCGGCCAGATCCTCGTAGCACTTCTGGGCCGCCGATTCCGGCACCGAGAGGACGGCGATCTGGGCATCGGTTTGCGGGATGATCTCTGGGATTTCCCGACTGTGATGAATGGTCAGATCGCCGATTTTGTGGCCTACCTTGCGGCCGTCCACGTCGAAGGCGGCGACGATCCGGAAGGGCTTGTCGTTGACGCTGAGGTATCGAGCCAGAGCGCTTCCGAGACTTCCCATGCCGACGACTGCCAGACGGTGGACACGATCGAGCCCGAGGAGGGCGTTGAGACTTTCGGCGAGATCGTCGACCCGATAGCCCGTGCCCCGGATGCCGAATTCGCCGAACTGTGCGAGATCCTTGCGAATCAATGGCGCGGAGAGTTCGAACTGCTGGGCGAGTTGACTCGAGGAGACGTGGGTTACACCTGAATTCTGGAGCTGCCGCAGGCAGCGCAAGTACACCGACAGGCGATTCAGGGTGAGAGAAGAGATCGCCGCTGGTTCGGCCATGACAGAAGCGTATGGGCGCGGATACCCAGATAAAAGTTCCGGTGGAACGGGCACGTGGCTGCCACCACCGACTTGTGAAGGATCTCACAAGCGCGAAAAGGAGGCAAGAGGCTAATGAGAATTGGAACGAAGATCGAACGTCACCGCTGCCAGGCGATCGGTTACGATGTCACTTGTTGCTGGGCCGAAGAGGAACTCTGGTGCGAAAGGGGGGACTCGAACCCCCACGCCCTTGCGGGCACAAGGTCCTGAACCTTGCGCGTCTACCAATTCCGCCACTTTCGCGGCCACCGTGGATTCTAGGGAGGGTAACTGAAGGTGTCAACTGAATTGAGCGGCCTGGACGGGGTGACTCGCCAGGATGTGCTGGAGAGGCTGATGGCGGCAGGCACAAAAGGGATGCAGCTGGTCGAGCTGCAAAAGAAGATGGCTCCGGACTGGGACGCCTCAGCGGTCGAGCAGGCTCTCGGAGGTCTCCAACGTGACGGCCTGGCGGTGGAATGGAATCAACGCTGGATGGCCATCCGCCACACGAAATGGATCGTCGGTCAAGTGAATCAGCTCGAGAAGGGCGATGCACTCATCCGGACAGGAGATCGGTGGGAGGCCGGCTACTTCGTTTCGCGGCGCAATCTCAAGGGTGCCATCGACAGGGATCGGGTCCTCATTCGTCGGGTCGAGGCCTCTGGTAGGAAGGCAGGCGATCGCCTACCGGAAGCGACGATCGTACGTGTTCTGGAGCGACCACTCCGCACGGTAGTCGGCACCCTGGATTTCGAAGGCGACCGGCGTTGGCTGGTGCCGTTCGATCCCAAAGTGAATCTCGATCTGGAAGTCACGGGCGGAGACAATCGGCTCGAGGATCAGTATGTGGTGGTCGAGGTCTTGGATCCGCGCAGAGGGTCCCGAGGTCCCTTGAAGGGGCGTGTTACCGAGGTCTTGGGAAGCGCCAGCTCTCCTGGAGTGGATGTGCTCGTCATGCTGCGTCACTTCCGGATCCCGGAGAACTTTCCCGTAGAGGCGCTGGCCGAGGCCGAGAGATTCGGCGAGGACCCCCTCGAAAGCGATCTCGAAGGTCGAAGAGATCTCACCACCCAGACCGCTGTGACCATCGATGGCGAGAGCGCCAGGGACTTTGACGACGCGATCTCCGTCGAGCAACGACCCGATGGCGGATTCAGCGTCGCGGTGCACATCGCAGATGTGTCGCACTATGTGTCCGAGGGGGATGCGCTGGACCTCGAGGCTTTCCGCAGGGGCACGAGCGTCTATTTCCCGGATCGGGCGATTCCGATGCTGCCCGAGACCCTCTCCAACGGACTCTGTTCTCTACGCCCGGATGTCGTCCGATTGACGCTTTCGGCCTTTCTGGAGTTTTCCCCGGCGGGCGAGGTCGAGTCGCGCAGCTTCGATACGACGGTGATTCGCAGCAGCCGAAGGCTCACCTATGGCGAGGTGCGACGACTGTTGGAAGAGCCGGAGACCAAAGACGAGCAGGAATATGGTCCGGTGCTGACGATGCTCCGTGCTGCCGAGGCACTCGCGCGGGTACTCAACCGTCGAAGGATGGACCGTGGCTCGATCGACTTCGATCTGCCCGAAGGTGACGTGATTCTCGATGAGGAGGGATTTACAGTCGGAGTCCGCCCTGGAGAGCGCAACATCGCCCATCGAATCATCGAGGAGTTGATGATCGCGGCCAACGAAGCCGTGGCATTCCACTTGGACTCTCATGAGACCCCGGCGGTGTACCGGGTGCACGATCCCCCGCAATCGACATCACTGGAGGAGCTGCGGAGCGTGGTCAAGCCCCTGGGACTGAAGCTGGAAGGAGACCTGCAGCTGTTGAACCCCGCCGCTCTGCAGGCCCTGCTGAAACAGGCCGAAGGAAAGCCGGAGGAACCGTTTGTTTCGTCGCTCGTGCTACGAGCCATGCAGCAGGCGGCCTACGACCCGGAATGCCGAGGTCACTACGCCCTGGGATCCACCCACTACACGCACTTCACCTCGCCGATTCGACGCTACCCTGATCTCCTGGTGCATCGTCAGCTCAAGAGGCTGCTGCAGGGGTCTGAGCCAGCCGAGGGGAAGGACTCGCTACTCGAGTCACGTCTGCCTTCGATTGCCGAGCATTGCAGCTTCACAGAGAGGCGGGCGGAGCGTGCCGAGCGCCAACTCCTGCAGTGGAAGCTCGTCAGGCTCCTGGCCGGAAGGATCGGGGAGAAATTCTCCGGCAGGGTTACCGGGGTGCAGCCTTTCGGACTCTTCGTGCAGTTGAGCGACTACTTCGTGGACGGTCTGGTGCCCATTCGGTCCATGGCCGATGACTTCTACGTCTATGAAGCCGACAGCCATCGATTGATTGGACAAGAGA
Source organism: Thermoanaerobaculia bacterium (assembly GCA_049664225.1). Taxonomy (GTDB): domain Bacteria; phylum Acidobacteriota; class Thermoanaerobaculia; order Multivoradales; family JAHEKO01; genus JAUVRX01. Next base: position 48,283 of record JBATEX010000190.1, on the reverse strand, counting down.
ACGGCAAGATCTACCGACTCGCCGATCGGGTCGATGTCGTTCTCACCGGAGTCGATCCTCGGCAGCGAGGCCTGAGCCTGGCCATCGAGGGAATGCCCGAGCCGCGACAGTCACGGCCGAGACGGCAGCGCCGACGATCGCCGAGGTAGGGGTCCGGCCTTCTCGGATTGCTACACTAGAACCATGAAACTCGAACTTCGACTCGCGTGTGGGCTGCTGATGGCGCTGACGGTGTTTGCCTGCGGCCCCTCCGAAGAGCAGGAGCAGGTGGATCGCGATGAGATCCAGGCCACACTCGAGACCTATCTGCCGCTCCTGGGAGAGGTCTATGCGACCGGTGACCTGAGTCTTCTCGAGGGCCTGGCGGCAGAAAAGGAGATCGCCCGTGTCCATAAACGGATCGAGGACTTGTCGTTCCAGGGGCGTCGGCTGGTACCCACCTTTCGCAGCCTCACCGTCGAGGACTCCAACGTCTGGAACTACTCGAACTGCTATGTCACGACGCTCGAGATCTGGGATTTGGAAATTCGCGCCACGGGCGCCGATCAGGTCCTTTCGACCCAACTCGAGCAGCCCAATCGGGTCAAGTACCAGTTGAAACGCGACGACGGTCGATGGCGGGTCCTCTTCCGCACCATCCAATAGGCAACGCAATGGGCATCACGCCTTCGGTGGCCATCGTCGGCCGGCCCAACGTCGGGAAATCGACACTTTTCAATCGACTTCTACGGCAGCGAAAAGCCATCGTTCACGACCAGCCCGGCGTCACCCGCGATCGGATCACAGGGCAAATGGAGCTCGACGATCAGGGTTCGGTCGTGTTGGTCGACACCGGTGGTTTGGTGCCCGGTGACGATCTCCTCGGGCTGAATCAGCAGGTACTCCTGGCGGTGGAAGAAAGCGACCTACTGATTTTCGTCGTGGACGGCAAGGAGGGCCTCGTACCCGCAGACGAGACCGTCTGGCAGGCGCTGCGAGCGTACTCGAAGCCGTCCATCCTGGTAGTGAACAAGGCCGACACGAGGGCAGCGCAGGAGGGGTACTTCGAGTTCTACCGACTCGGGTTCGACAAGCAGATCCTGGTCTCAGCGGAGCACGCCTTGGGAATCGGTGACCTTCACGATGCGATTGCCGAGATGCTGCCGCCGGCGGTGGAGGCGGAAGAGATCGATGCTCCACACCTGGCGATAGTCGGACGCCCCAACGTCGGCAAATCGTCATTGCTGAACCGGATGCTGGGCGAGAACCGGGCCCTGGTATCGCCAGTGCCCGGGACCACGCGAGACCCTATCGACACACTGTTGACGAGCGACGGCGAAGAGTACCTGCTGATCGACACGGCCGGAATTCGTCGACGCAGTCAGGTCTCGGGTGCCCCGGAAGAGCTGGCCGTCATGATGGCGCGCCGGCAACTCGACCGGGCGGACGTGGCGCTGCTCGTCATCGACGCCTCTCAGGGCATAACCAGCGGCGATCTGGCAATTGCCGGCACGGCCTGGGAGCTTGGCCGGCCCAGTGTCGTACTGCTCAACAAATGGGATCTCCTCAATGAGAAGAGCCGAGAACGCCTGGATGAGACCTCTCAGCGCCTGGAGGAGCTGCTCGCCAGCCCACCGAGAGTGAACATCTCCGCGCTTACCGGTAGGGCAGTCGAGAAGGTCCTGCCAGCTGCCGCCGCACTCCTGAGCTTGCTGGATACACGTCCCGGCACTTCGGAGTTGAATCGGATCCTGGCCGCTGCCGTAGCCAGGCATCGAGCGCCACACCTGGCCGGGAAACCCTGGAAGCTGAAGTACGCCACGCAGGTCTCCTCCGCGCCACCGACTTTTGTGGTGTTCGCCAACCGGCGACTCCCTCGACAGGCCCCTTACCGTCGGTATCTCGAGAACTTCCTGCGGCGAGAGTTGGGCCTTTGGGGTATTCCGATACGGCTGGTGATCCGGACAGAATAGAGGAGAGTCGGGCCTCTTGACCCGAGAGGAAAACGACTTGAGGATCGACAGTTCAGGACGTATACTTCATGTAGATTCTCAGAAGTGATACTTGAGGTCTCGCTCTGGGCAGATGAATGGTCAAGAAAGCCGCATCGACGACGTCGCTCAAGAAAGGTCTGACCAAAGGGGATCTGGCTGGGCTGGTCTATGACCTTCACGGTGGGCTCACCAAGAACGAGGCCGTAGAGGTGGTGGACACGATCCTCGGCACGGTGAAGACCAGCCTGCTCGAGGGCCGCAAGGTCAAGATCCAGAACTTCGGGGTGTTCGAAGTGACCAGGCGAGAGGGCCGTCGCGGGGTGAGCCCGGTCAGTGGTGAGTCGATCTACATACCGTCTCACAAGGGGCTGAGCTTTCGGCCAGCCAAGAAGTTGCAAAGTGCTGTAGAGGATGCGAAGTCTGAAGAGAGTTGATCTGAGCCCGCACAGCCGAGCTGTCGTGTTGCCTGACAGTACCTTTTCGAGATAGGAGTCATCTGGTGGCAAAGAAGCTCTACTACAAGATCGGCGAAGCCTGCAAGGTCCTGGACATCCAGCCGTATGTGCTCCGGTACTGGGAGACCGAGTTCACCTCCCTGAGCCCCAGCAAGAGCAAGTCCGGCCAGCGGACCTACACGGAAGAGGATCTCAAGGTAATCGGTCGTATCAAGGAGTTACTCTACGAAGAGGGTTTCACCATCGCCGGGGCCAAGAAGCGACTCGAGGGCGAGCTGGAGGGTGGAGGACTGAAGCCGTTGAGGCCATTGGACTTGAGTAGCAAGAGCCTGCCGAAGAAAGCGGTTACGGCCAAGCCAGAGAAGACGCCAGCCGAGCCAGAGAAGACCGTGGAGACCAAGCAGAAGACCGAGGGTCGCGCTAGCAAGGGTGGGGAAGGCGAATCCGCCAAGGTCAAGGAGCTCGAGGCCGGAATCAACAACGCCCTGAGCCAGGCTCAGGAGATCCTCGCCCTTCTGGATACAGGTACCAAAAAGAGATAAGATCCCGCTTCCGGTCGGGACGTGGCGCAGCCTGGTAGCGCACCTGAATGGGGTTCAGGGGGTCGCGAGTTCAAATCTCGCCGTCCCGACCAATGTTTAAACCCCTAAGAATCAGTAGTTTGCAGGAAGTCCTGCCCAAGAGCTGGGCGGGACTGTATTGGTCCGGAGTTAACGAAAAGCTAACACTGCGGCCAATTTGAATCCCCCTCGAATCAGGTCTGAAATGCAGGCTTAGCGGAGAGGTTTCTCGCTGTCGCCCCTTCTCATCGTTGAGGTGAAGAAAGGGCCGGGCGTGAGGCCCGGCCCTGACTAGGTGAGCTTGGGATCGAGCTAGTGAACCGTGCTGGACCAAGCAGAGGTGTCGCCGGACTCGAAGCCATTAATGAAGATATGCGTCCGTTCAACGGCGCCGGTGTCACAGGCAATAGTGACTCCACCACCATCCTGGGGCCGGGAGATCCCCCGCTGATCTTCCGTCAGGCAGTTGGGGTCGGCGCCCGGGTTGTCCACGAGCGGGTTGTATCCGACCCCGAACGGAGGCATGGTGGGTGTGTACCCGCCGTAGTCTCCCAGTGGCAGCAGGATCGCCGTGCCCCCGGCGAAATCGATGTCGCTCGCATGAAAGAGACCGCAATTGACCGAACCAACATTGCCCCCCTCGGAGGTGACCTGGTTGGCCGTGCCGAGGGGGCACTGTGAACCGATATAGGTGTTCCTCACGGTCACGGTGCTCCGGATTGTCGGATGCACACCCAAGTCGAGGTCATTCTGCAGGTTGCCGGCAAGGGTGCTGCCGGTGATCAGAACATCGCAGCCCAGCGCATCGAACCCACCGGAGGTTCCGTTGAAGGAAGAGTTGCCGGTGATGGTGGCGTTGGTAAATGTCGCCGAGGCGTCAACCGAGCAGGATGCCCCGCCGAATTCATCCCCCATGTTGTCGGCGATCGTGGATCTGAGGACCCACAGGAAGCCGTCTGCGCCTGCAATGCGGACCCCCCCGAATCCGCCCGCGGATCCGTTTTCACGGATGACCGAGTCGACTATCAAGATCGCTGTAAAAGACCCAACGACACCGCCGAGGGATGCACCCTCCACCACGCACCGCCAGAGGTACAGGGATGCATCTTGGCTCCACACTCCCCTCGACCCTCCAGCGATGGTGAGATCGAAGAGCTGCAGCAGCGGGTAACCGAGCGCGCCCACACCAGGGATTTGGAAGACGTTGTCATCAGAAAGCCCATCGATAACCGTGACACTGGCGCCCGATCCCTCGATGTCGACGTCGTCGGAGATGTCCAGATCACCCTCTTCTGCTCCGCCGGGGCCGGAAATCGTCAGGCTGTAGACCCCCACCGGGAGGTGGATCGTGTCCTTCCCGGGGTTGGAGTTGGCGATCATGACCGCATCCCGGAGGGAGCAGCCGAAGGGTGGAATGCAAAGTCCGTCGTTGGTGTCCGCGGTGGTGTTGACGTGGATGTCCGCAGCCTTGCCTGGCAACGGTATGGTGAGCATGCCTAGCAGTGCCAACACTGACGTCCAGAAGTGAGTCCCTACGCGAGTGATCACTGGAGCACCTCCCGTCTCTGAGTTTCGGCTGGCGTACCTTTGTCGAGGTAGCTAAGACGCTACTCCCCTGCGGAGCAGATGTCCAGAAACCGGGTGAAGGAAGACCGGTTGGAGGCGAGCTGTCAGATCCTGTCCCAGCCTGTCTGTGCTTGTACTGAGGGACTCAACGGCCCAAGCTCGAATCGTCCTTTGCCCCTGAGCGAGTGCGATTCAGGAGAAGCGCCATGATTGGCAAGAGAATCCAGGGTATTGCGTAGTAGACGGTCAGATACCAGTATTTTTGAATGAACTGCACACCGTGGCCCAAATAGAGGCCGCAGTAGAGCCAATCGTAGACTGCTAGAGGAACTGTGAAATAGAAAGCCAGCCAGCATGCAGTCGCAAGCCGCTTCTCGGGTCGCAGGCGCCTCAGAACAAGATAGGCGATGGCGGCGATGGGAATCAATACAAGAGAGTCAAACCAGATCATGAAGAGTCTGGAGTACTGCTGGTAGTAGTAGGGCAGTCCAGCAATCCAGAAGCCCGCCCAGACGACGGTGGCGATCAGAAAGATCCCGATATGACCTTGGATAGGCATTTCGAAGTGCCTCCAATGATGATTTGCCTGAGCCTCAGCCCCGTTCTCTTCTGAGCCCGGGAAAGAACATCGGGGTCTGCCTTCGATACTCGATATATTCGTCGCCCAACCGCTTCACTAGTTCAGGCTCCTCAATCTGCTTCAGCTCCCACACATTGACCAGCACGTACAGCGGGGTGAAAAAGCACACGAGTGAAACAGAGTTCACGGCAAAGCCTATGCCGAACAGAAGGATGAAGACCCCTGTGACCATTGGATTCCTGGCGTACCGGTAGGGGCCGCTCTTGACCAACTTGGGAGGCGGATTGAAGGGGACTGGCGTTCCCTTGACCCTCAAGAAGTGAATCACGGACCAGGCCGTGACCCCAACCCCAAACGCAATTAGCGGTATTGCTGCTGAGAGTCTCCTGCGCTCTGGTAGAAGATCGGGGAAGCCCAAGAGCCTGTCGACAAGAAGCCCGGCAAGCACGAACAGTGTCGTGAACAAGCCGAATACCGTAAGTCCGATCGGAGTCAGAAGCACCCGGGTCTTTCTGGTGCCCGTCGCTGCCCGATAGAGCACGTCGATGCAGAGATCCCGAAGCCTCATTACTACCGAAACGCTACTCCTGTCCAGAGCAGATTTCCACAAACCGGGTTAAGGAAATCAGGGAACTGCCCTGTTGATGGCCAGCAGTTTGCCCCTGAACCGGGGCCTTTTCGAACGACAGATACGGTGGGTTTGCCCCCTCAGCGAGAGTTCTTTCGGGATCAGGTCTAGGCCCTTTGCTCGATGATGCAGGGCCTCAGAACTGCCGTCTAGGAAAGAGTCCTCCAGGGAAGCTCTAGCGAGTGCGTGGGCGCCATGGATGGTCGCCGCTGGGAGGGGGCAGGGTCCTTATCCGGCCAGACGCAGGCCCAAAAGGAATGCGGCGACGAGAAGGCTGGTCCAGGCGACAAAGAAGGAGAACAGCACGGTGGGTTGAACGACGATTGGCCGAGTCATTGTCAGGTCCATCCTTAACCTGGTACGCGTTCTCGGCCCGGCGAATCCGCAAGAAAAGTCCGATGTGAGGGTGCACTTCTCCTGGCCTCGGGGTGAGGAGCGATCAAAGCTCGACACCCTGTCCCAGCCTGTCTGGGGCTGTACTGAGGGCCTAACTTGGCCCTGAGGATCAAGACCCTTGGCAGACCGGGATCATGCCTTGGTACTTGCTGGGACAGGTGACGTGCTGGGCGAGGGCGGGGGGGAAACCCTCACTCGAGTGAGGCTTCTATCCATCCTCAGCCAGCAGCTTCTCGATCTGTCTGCGATGGTGATCGTAGTCTTCGATCAGCTCATCGATAGTGTCGCGAATCGTCACCTTCGATTCGCCATGCCGTACACCGAAATCACTGGCCCATACCTCTGCATCGAGAGACGCAAGGAACTCTTTCAGGTCGCGAGCAGAAGCATGGAGCTCTTGAAGGAGCAGCTGCCGGTCGGTAGAGCTGTAATGGTGAACCAGTGACGCGTTGACCTTGCTGTAGTCCTCACCCGGGTCGATGTCGTAGAAAGGCAACTCTCCCCGCTGGATCTGTTTGCTGCCTTCGATAACGTGACGGTTCCAGCCGATCAAGTGAGCCAGGATGTCTCTTGGAGACCAACCATTGAACTTCGCAAGGAATGATTCCCGGTCCAGAGCAACGACGCTGGCTTCAAGGCTCTCGACAGCCAAGTCAAGTCGGTTGATTTGTGCTTCAATCTTGGTGTCTGACACTCAGTGAGAATACCTGATTCGCCTACCAAGTGGCAGGTTTTAGACAAACTCTGAAATGGGACACTCTGGCCGCGGAGAATCCTCCTGACAAGTCGCTCAAGACGAGTTCTTTCGGGCCATGTTCAGGCCCTGGTCAGGGTGGTTCAGGCAGCCAGGATTGAGGACGAGAGGGTACAAGATGGATAGCAGGCTTCCGGGAGACTAGAGGTGGACCACGGATTTCGGACCGCCTGCTAAGGTGGGATCCAGACCCAGGAGGAGGAGTCTGGAATGCCACGGAAGAGACGGAATTACCCAGCTGAGCTGAAGGCGAAGGTCGCCCTGGAGGCGCTTCGAGAGCGGCGATCTGTGCGCCTGAACGGATGAGGGCGGTAGCGGGCCGACGTGCCGGTCGCACGGGTGGTTTTGGGAGCGGGATCACGTCTACCGGGACGCTCAGCTCTTAGCCGAGGTGAGTGGGCTCGATGTGCTCCACCGGCACGTCGATCACCTCGGGTCCCTGCGCCAGGTGACCGACGAGCTGGATCGGGAGCTGGACCACCGCGGTCACCGCTTCGTGCGCTATGCGGATGACTGCAACATCTACGTCAGAAGCGAGCGTGCGGGCCAACGGGTCATGAAAGGCGTGACGTGCTTTGTCACCCGAAAGCCAAGGTTATTCAGTCCAAGAGCGCGGTGGATCGGCCTTCGAAGCGGTCCTTCCTGAGCTTTCGCTCACTGGTGGCGAACGGCCCATGGCCGACCACGTAGCCAAGCTCACCCGCGCCCTCCAGCGCATCCTGGCTGATCACAAGTTTCGTCGCCAGATTGAGCGAGGGGGACAATCAGCGACTGGTTGAGTTTCGGCGGCGGTTTCTGCTGTGGGACGGGAGTCGGCGATGGGTTTCACGACGCTCATCGACCAGTTGACCTATACTGAGAGACGATGAGTCATTCGACGGTGACAAGGTGTGATCAGCAACAACTGTTCCACTGGTTATGGACTGGAGGATCGCATGAGACGGACTCTGACGTTGCTGTTTTCACTCACAATACTGGCGACTATTGCAGACGCCGCCTTCCTATCTGAGGAGGTGGACGAAGGGATCTACTTTGTTTCCTACGAGAGAGGAAAAATGACTCGCGGAGGAGTTCTGGACACTTCAAAGAAAGCACGCAGGAAACTCGAGAACCGATCCCACGAGTTCTGTCTCGAAGAAGGCTTCAAGTATCTAAAATTCCCGACTATCGGCGAGATTTCGAGAGACGAGAATCTAAGGATGATCTGGAGCATCGCTGCTGGCGATGATTCCAAGGACTCTTCCAGCATGTCAGGTGATCTCTGGAGCGGCACAACTTCGACTCACAAGAGCCGAGACCTTCTGTTACTTGCACATGAAGAGCAAGATGGTTTCGAGAAGTGCGTGAAGAGGTAGGGCGTCGTTCTCTTCTCTCAAGTCAATAAGTCACCTTGGCTCCAGCCGGGCCCTGCCTGGCCGTCGCTCTGGTGGTCAGCAACTGGCCCGCGCCGATCTCTCCCTTCAGCTCGTCGAGCTCGATCGCCAACTCGCGTGCTGTCTGGAACCGTCGCTCCTTGTCCTTGACCAGACAGCGATGGATGATCCTGGCTAGCTGCCGAGGTAGCACGACTCTCAAATCGGTGACCGACGAAGGGGTATCCCGAAGAATTGCCGACATGACCGATGCAGGACTTTCACCCTGGAACGGTCTCTGGCCTGTTGCCATCTCGTAGAGGATGATGCCGAGAGAGAAGAGGTCCGACCGGTGATCAACACTCTTGCCTTCCACCTGCTCAGGAGACATGTACGGCACCGTGCCAATCACCAGCCCCTCCTCGGTCAGAGGTTCTGTGGGGAGCTGCGTGGCGATCGGGGCCTCGGCCTCTTCCCGGAATTTGGCAAGGCCGAAATCGAGTATCTTCACCCGCCCTTCGTCGGAGAGCATGATGTTTGCCGGCTTGAGATCTCGGTGAATGACTCCCTTTTCATGCGCTGCAGCCAACGCGTCAGCCAGCGGGATGGCGATCTCGAAGATGCGCTCCAGGGGCATTCCACCTTCGAGGATCAATTGGGAAAGCTGCTTGCCCTCCACCAATTGCATGGTGAGGAAGCGAACATCGTCATCGTGCTCGACCGTGAACACCGTGACGATGTTGGGGCGGTCGAGGGCGGCAAGTGTTTCGGCCTCCCCCATTCCACCCGCCCCGAGCTTGTCGAGGATTTTGAAGTGCGAGAGGGTCTCGCCGATCATTGAAGGCCACCCTTGTTCTGGCTTGTCTCTATCCTACGCCTTCGCCACAAGGACAGCACTACCCGCAGGGGCGGGCTAGCCAAACAAAGTAAGGCCGGGCGCGAAGGCCCGGCCTTACATGTGACTGCCTTGTTGACCAGAACCGGTCTTCCCCCCAGGGATCAGAAGCTGACCTTCAGGATCCGACCCTCGGTTCCGACCAGCCACCCTGCCTGCGGGCTTGCGAAGTCCACGGCCCAGTAGTCGGCGAGGCCAGGAAAACTCTCCCACGTGTCTCCCTCGTCTGGTGTCCACGCCGTGCCGCTCGGCCCCGTGACCACCACGGTGGTTGTGCCGAGTCCGCGGACGTAGCTCAGGCCGTAGATCGACCCAGGGAAAGGCGGCCAGTTGGTGAGCTCCCACGTGACTCCGCCGTCGCTGGTGCGGGCTACCGTGTCGGCGAACTCCGTCGGTGCCAGGATCTCTCCGCCACCCAAGATGCCGTGGAAGGGATCCCGAAAGTCGACGGTGATCACGCCCGAAGTAGGGGTGCCTTGTACTATCGGCGTGTTGTAGGCGGCCCAGGTGTCGCCCCCGTCGAGGGTGGCGAAAATCCTGGCCAGGGCGGCGCCGCCGGTGCCGATCCACGCTCGCTTACCACCCTGGACCGCCACGCAGGTGCCGCTCGCCGCGAATCCCGCTTCGCCGACCTGGGCAGGCGGCAGCGAGTCGCCGATGTCTTGCCAGGTCTCGCCATCCGTCGTCCGGATCACCGGGAACCTGCCATTTACAGCGTCGCTGAAAGTGATGCCGCGCTTCTGGTTCCAGAAGGCGAAGCAGTCGTAGAAGGCATCAGGCTCCTCGTTCATGAACTGCGGCGACCAGGTCTTCCCGCCGTCCTCGGTTTTGTAGATACGCGAGTCCGTGCCGGAGCCGGCCGCCATGAGGTAGGCGACTCTCGCATTGACCCCTTCGACATCGCGAAACTGGAGCGTCTCGGCGCCCGGAACGACTCCGGCCCGCCAGGTCTTGCCCCCGTCGGTGGTGACGGCGTAGGTGCCGCCGAGCCCACTGACCCAGACTACCCGCGGGTTGACGGCGCTCACCGCCTGGAGCCGGTTGAGGGTCCCGCTGTCTTGTGGTGTCAGAGTTGGAGTGTGGTGGTCGGCCATGACCACAGGTGCTACCAGGATTGGTAGTGCGGCCACGGCCAGCGACAGTGCAATCGTTCTCATCTTCGACCTCCTTCGTGTTCTATCGCCCAGAGGCGATCAGTTGGTGTGCTCGGGTGACACGACGACCGCTGCGGACTGCCACAGGGCCGGTCGTGCGAGCGGAGTAGCTACGGAGTCTGCCCGATTATACGTCTTCGTGAGTCTTCGGGTGCACGGTCGGTCGAGGAAGCGAAGAGCGGATAGGAGGCTACTGCGCGGTGCTCGACCACGCCGAGGAGTCTCCGGACTCGAAGCCGTCCACGAAGACCACGAGGCCGCGAGCCAGAAAGACGTCCATCTCGGTGTTGGTATCGTCGTCCACGAAGTTACTCGCTACGGATTCGAAAACCACGAATCTTCCGTCAGCAGTGATCGAGGGGTTACCGCTCCAGTCATTTCCCAGAGTTCCGTCGTTGTCGACGCTCACCAGGGTCGTGATCCCCCCGACACGATCGCGGATCAGGACGTCGCCGTAGCCATTGGTGTCCTCGGGAACCAGATTGTCGGCATCACACAGAAAGGCCACGAAGCGGCCATCGGCACTCATCGACGGGTGCCAGCTACCTGCCCCCATGGCTTGGGCGCCGGTGCTCGACACGTTGATTCGGGTGGTGGTCTTGGTGACGAGATCACGGACGAACAGGTCATCGACTCCGTTTGTGTCCCCATCAATCAGGTCCGTCGCAGGTGAGCAGAAGGCCACGTACCGGCCGTTTTCGCTGATGTTGGGGCATCTGCTCCTCGCGTCGGCATCGCCCCCGGTCCGATCCACACTGGCCCGCGTAGTCTCGTTGAGATCCAGGTCCCGGACGAAGACGTCCGTCTCGCCATTTCCGTCATCGTCGACCAGGTTCGTGGCTGCGGATGCAAAGGCCACGCGGCGCCCATCGCCACTGATGACCGCCCCCCAGTTGTTTTCATCGGTGCCGCCGCCAGCCCAACCGACGCTGGCCAGCACGGTCTGATTCAGTTGCAGATCGCGGACAAAAATGTCGGTGCGGAAATTGGTGTCTCCAACGACGAGATTCTGAGCGGCAGAGACGAACGCCACGTACCGGCCGTCGTCACTGATCGAGGGGTCTGAGCTGTCATCACCAGCGTCTCCGCCGTCACTGGCGACGCTGACTCGGGTCGTCTGCCCCAGTTGCAGATCGCGGACGAACACGTCCCACTCGAAGTTGCCATCGCCGTGGATCAGATCGCTGGCGGCCGAGCGAAAAGCGACAAAACGACCATTGGCACTTACCGAGGGACTCAGACTGGGCCCGTTCGCGTCACCGCCAGCCAGGTCCACACTCACCCGTTCGGTGGTGTCTTGCACTCGATCGCGGATGAAGACATCCGTCCATCCATTGCTGTCATCGCTCACCAGATTGTCGGCGTCTGATTCGAAAACGACGTATCTTCCTTTGGCGCTCACCGTCGATTCTGAGGCCGGCAGGATGCTCGCCCCATTGCCTTCGACTCCCGCACTGTTCACGCTCACTCGGTCGATCACTTGAGGCGCAACGGGCGATGAGAAGCAAGCGACCAGAAGAAAACTCGAGAGAATCGCGTTTCTAGTCATGGCAGCAGTCTCCTTGGCTCCAAATGAGTTGAGAAGCGTCGAGCCCCCTTCGGCAGCCCAGCGGTTTGGTTTGGGGTCAGGCGAGAACCCATGGCTTTGTGTGTTCGGCCTTTCGGCTGGCGTACCCTTGTCGAGGTATCTAAAACGCTACTCCTCTGCGGAGCAGGTGTCCAGAAGTCGGGTCGAGGAGAGGAGGGGCTGCAGCTACAGGCGAGAGTCCCGGCGCTTGCCACGCAAGATTCTGCGTTGGTCCATGTCGCGGCGATGGGATCTACGCATGGCGCCCAGGACCACGATCATCAAATACAGGATCACAGCCATCACCCAAATGGCCCAGAGAGAACCAGTCATCACTTCGTTCGCGCTTCAGAAGCCACTAGGGTCTAGTGGCAGGAGGCAGTTCCAGAGGCTTGCCAGACCACAAGAGGCCGGGTAGTCGGGATTGGACGGGTTGGTCTGGACTCCATGAAGGTCGATGTTGTGATGCCAGGTGGTGAAGCGCCCGATCTCCTTCTCGATCTCTGCTTCGGTGAGCCCACGCATCGCGGTGACAAGTGTAGCGCAAACGCTACCTCGGCTTGTGGTCTCTCATCGTCTCGTTTCTCCTTCCTTGATCGCGAAAGAGATCGGACTTCTACCCTTCGGCAGCCCGGCGATCTTGGCCCTTCAGCCTCACCCCGCGTATATCCGCCAGGAGGCGTCCGGAGCGCGGAAATCGAGATTCAGCGACTCAGTTTGTTCTGGGTTCTCGGTGGGTGAATCAGCGTGGTGACGAAGTCACCGTACCTCTCGAGCCCGAACTCGTTGTTCTTTCCCCAGGTCTGCAACTGGTCTCGTACGCGCAGCCCGTGGTGGGTCGCGAGTTGTCGAATCGTTCGTTGTGAGACGTTCGACCTCCAACCGTCGTCATCGGCGATTCTGCCCATGGAAAGTGCCTTATAGATGTTCGTGCCGAGTGCCCCAAAGTCGCGTAGGAAGCCGAGCCACAGGAAGCCGTGCTTGCGTCCCGCGTGGTGAATCGACGCCTTGCCGCCAGGTTTGAGGACTCTGCGAAGCTCGCGCAAGTAACGGTCTATGACGTCGGTGCCCATATGGACGAAGGCGTCATAGGACCACACAAAGTCCACGGAGACATCGGCAACACCTTGCAGTGATTGACCGTCGTTGACGAGATAGACGACGTTGTCATGAGAGGCGAAACGCCGCTGACAGAACTCGATGCAGTTTGGGCTCAGATCGACCAAGATCAACCGCCCGCATCTGTCGACGATCTCGTTTGACCACCGCCCATGACCCGGGGCGATTTCGAGCACCACGGATTCCGGTGACAGGTTGGGCGCGAGGAAAGTCGCGACGATCGAATCCTTCCATGATTCATAGGGCTGCCCGCTGAACCGCGCCTGCCCATCCCACTCATCGCCGTCCTTCGGCCAGTCGTAGTCGTCATTCCACTTGCGGAAGTTGTTCTCGATGCTGTTTCTCATTCTGGGTCTCGTACCGGTGATCTCCAGCCGCGCGGCGGCCTGTAGAACGAGGCAATATTCTACGCCGGTCTCCGGCCTTTCCGACCATTGCACCATTGTATGCATACCGGAGGGGACCGTGCGGCAGCCCAAGGATGGGGTAGTGGGGGCTGGAGGCGAGGGCGGCTACCCAAAAGCGTATTGCATAGCTGTGCCTGCCAGAAAGAGTTATCTTCCTCACTGAGCAAGGAGGTGCCTCGATGAAGAAGGTAGCCGCGTTGACGCTCTTGGCCGCGTTGAATCTTGGTGGGGCCGCTGGTGAGTCGATCTTCCAGGATGGATTCGACGAGGGACAGCTGTTGACCTGGTCGAACGTCACGGCTCCGTGCGCCATTCCTCCTGGTGCCGGTCCAGAGGATGCGTCCAATCCCACAACCGTGGTCGGATCCGGAACACCGTCAAGCTGCACATCCAACGCGTTCGTCAATGCCGTGGCCCAGGGCGGCATCATCACCTTCGACTGTGGCCCGAATCCGGTCACGATCACCCTCGCGGAGACCGCCAAGGTGTTCAATAACACAGGACCCGAGATCGTCATCGACGGCGGGGGACTGGTGACGCTCAGTGGAGAGAACCGCCGTCGCATTCTGTACATGAACACCTGCGACCCGAACCAGGTGTGGACGACCGATCATTGCCAGAACCAGGACCATCCGCGGCTCACCGTGCAGAACCTGAAGTTCATCAACGCGGACTCGACAAGCGAGACCGTATATGACGGAGGCGGAGCCATCTGGGTTCGGGGTGGTCGGTTCAAGGTCGTGAACTCGCGCTTTCACAACAATGTGTGTGCTCCCGTGGGACCCGACGTTGGTGGAGCAGGAATTCGGGTGTTCAGTCAGTACAACGGTCTTCCGGTCTACGTGGTCGACTCGACCTTCGGTGGAGCTCCAGGGCTCGACAACACCTGCTCGAATGGGGGGGGGATCAGCAGCATCGGCGTCTCCTGGACGATCATCAACAGCGTCTTTTCACACAACAACGCCATCGGCGAAGGCGGCAACCCGCCAGCGACGGGCACACCGGGTGGCGGCAGTGGCGGTGCCATCTACAACGACGGCAACACCATGACTCTTTCCGTGTGCGGTTCGCGCATCGAGCACAACGAGGTCAACGCCTACGGAAGCGCCATCTTCTTCGTCACCAACAACCACACAGGGGATATCGTCATCGACCGTTCGGTCATCACCAACAACATCGGCGGCTCGTGGTATCCCACGTACCCCCAGATATCGGGCCACTCCGACACACCCATCGATGTCAGAACCTCGATCATCAGATAGAGCAGCAAGGGCGGCGCACGGCTCTCGGACTCGAACTCGCAGAGTCCTCAGGGAACAGAGCTCGACCACGCCGCGGTGTCGCCGGACTCGAAACCATCAGCGAAGATGAGGGAACCCTCTGTCAGGGCTACGGGACCTGGAATGTTGGTCGACCCGAGATCGGTAGCAACGGCGGTGTCCGGATCGACCGTCAGCAGGTGACCGAAGAGGGGCTCGTTGAAGTTGGCCAGTGCGTAGAGCACCCCATCTACCCCGAACTCGAGTGCCGTAGCGCCAAACGACTCATCATCGAGCTTGACCAGGCCCACGGAGGTGGCTGCCCCAGAGCTCAGGTCGATCGTGAACAACTCCGCCGGCGAGCCACCTGCCGAGATGGCAAACATCGTGGATCTGGACGGGTCGTAGGTCAGGCCGCCCAGCGGAAATCCCACGTTGGTCTGTCCCACCACGGTCACCAGGCCAGTGCCCAGGTTGACCGTTGAAAGATAGGTCTCCCCGCCACCCTCGGTCGTCAGGCCCGCATACAACGTGCCCTGGACGAACTCCAAAGAGGTCAGCACATCGCCTTCGGGTGGAAAGGACAGCACCAGGGTGTCGAAGATCACACCTGTAGTGCGATCGATCTGGTGGAGCAGGTTGTTGACATCTGTGTCCGCACCATAGATCACGCCACCGCCTTCCTCGATCTCGGCGAGAATTACGGTCGAATTCGCGCCTCCGATGAGCGTACTTGTCGGCGGAGGTGAGGTAGATATCGACCAGAGCTCATTCGCGGATTGGTCCACCGCGTACAGGGTGGTTTGCCCCTCCGCCGTTCCTTTACCGACCAGCAGTGTGGTCATCAGAAACAGCGAAATCGCAGAGACCTTCTTGAAAGCTGTTCTACAGATCATCGTAGTCCCTTCCTCCTCGACGGTGTTCGCCTCATCAATGAACCTGGGCCGGCGAGCCTGGGAACACCCAATCCGCGGTTGGCACTGGGAGCCGCATTGATCCCACGCCCCTTTGCTCTACCCTGCGATGCCTCGGCAACTCGGCGGTCCTTCGGTTTCGGGCCGAGACTAGTCTACGGCACAGTGCGGGACCACGTGGTGGTGTCGCCGGACTCGAAGCCGTCGCTGAATACCTCGGCGATCCCCTCCATGAAGCCGATGTCGACGATGCCGTCCTGGATTCGCGGTCGTCCGTCGAAGTCGAACAGACCCAAGTCACCGGTCGGCGAGTTGTCACCAACATTCTCGGCCGGCGATCCGATAAGCAGGTGGTAGTCGAGCCGCGTGGGATCGACGAACAGGGGATCGACTCCAACCAGGTTGGAGCCGCTGTCGATGGTGCCGGAAGTCGACAGATCCGTTCCGTTGCCGAAGGAGATCGTGTTGTAGAGGCTAACTGTGGAGCTCGTGCTCTGCCTCAGATCGAGTCCGATTCCTGAGTTGTCCGCCACCGTCAGGTTGACGAGTTGAAGGGTGCTCGAGCCGCTACATTGAGCGTAGACGCCGTCCTCGTCCCCTTGGGCGAGTCCGGAGTCGCTGATTCGAACCGTCGCGGTGTCGTTGGCAGAGATCTGCAATTGGGGCGCAGTTCCGCCCGAGGTCACGTGGTTGAGGGCCCAGCCAGTGCGCTCCAGGTTCACCGAGGCCGAGCCCTGGGCGACCAGATAGGCGCCGGCGCCTCTCAGGTCGGCTCCGCTCCCTAGTGCTTCATTGTCGGACGGGTAGCTGTCGAGGATTTCCCCTTGCACATTTTCCCCGGCAAATAGAAAGAAACCGCCCCCCCATCGTGACCCGCCATTGCTGTCAATCGAGTTGTGCTCGATCTCGCAATCCTGGATCAGAAAACGAGCGTTTCCCAAACAAGAAATGTTCATGCCGCCGCCAACTGCGCTGCTTCCGCCGGTACTGACAGCCTCATTGTCCTTGAAGGCGCAGTCGATGACCTCGAGCACCTGATTGCCGATGAGATCTGCCTTCAATCCACCGCCATAAGCGAAACCGGGCGCAGTGGCCGAGTTGCCCACGATCCGGAGGTTACGCAGAGTGACTTTCCCGTCGCCGCTCCCAACAACGTAAACACCTCCCCCGGGCGCGAAGAATCCGTTCGTGATCGTGAATCCGTCGATCAGGAACGACCCGCCGGTCACCGCCAACCCGAGCACTTGGCCGCTGGCATTCCCATCGATGATCGTATTGTTCGGGTTGCTATCGCGCTGGGTAAAGGTGGAATCCCAACCTCCGAGGAGTGTGAGACTTCCCGCGTTGAAGGCAGACGACACCAAGAGATTCTCTGTATAGGTACCGCTCTGGACGCGAATCTCGGTGTCGTCGCCGACCACCGCGGCATTGATGGCGTCCTGGATGTTGTTGTACGTGGCGGACGGGCCAACTTCGAGAATCGTCACCTGGGCTTCCGCATTTCCCATTGTCACCAGCAGAGCGAGGGCTGATACCGCTGAGAGTACGGCACGACGAACACCTTGCTTCATGGGTCACCTCCGTATCGAAAAGAAGCGATCTCGATGTCTCCAAGACGCTACTCCCTTGCGGAGGAGATGTCCACATTGACAGATTCCACTGTCACCGAGGGTCGCCGCTGCTAGCCTGGGTTCGGAGGCCCAAAACGATGTGGGACAGATCCGAGGGTGTCTGGATTGGAGCCGGTCTGCTACTTCTCGTCGCTGCTCCTCTGGCGGGCCAAGAAATCGTCTTCAACACCGACTTCGAGTGGGGCGACACAGCCGACTGGTCGAGGGCGGAACCACTCAGGTGCGACCGCGTCGAGTCATTCGACCGAGGGTTGACCCCGACAGAAGAGATTCACGTCGCTACCTGGGGTGACGACTCGATAGGCGACGGTTCCCAGGGAAGTCCCTTCGCGACAATCGAGAGGGCCGTCCAAGACGCCATTCCGGGGAGTGCCGTTCGAGTTCACGCTGGAACCTATGGAGGCGGAGTCTATTTGTCAGATGTCGCGGGCACGGCTGAATCACCGATCTGGATCGGGGGAGCACCGGGAGAGGCGCGGCCCAAGCTTGTCGGCGGCACAGAGGGGATGCATCTCACCCATGCCGAGTTCGTCGTGATCCACGATCTCGAGGTCGAAGGTGCCAGCGCCAACGGAATCAACTGTGATGACGGTGGCGACTATGACGACCCATTGGCTACTCATCACGTGACATTTCGCGGCTTGTCGATCCGCGATATCGGTGGAGGAGGCAACCAGGACTGTCTCAAGCTCTCGGGCCTCGATGACTATTGGGTACTGTTTTCGGAGTTTGCGAACTGCGGTGGAGGATTCTCCGGTAGCGGAATCGATCACGTTGGATGCCATCATGGGTTGATTGCCCGGAATCGGTTTCACGATCTGTCTGGCAACGCAGTGCAATCGAAGGGCGGCAGTCAGGACATCGAGATCCGATGGAACCGGTTCTACGAGTCGGGCGCCCGCAGCCTCAACTTGGGCGGCAGCACGGGCTTCGACTACTTTCGTCCGCCGCTATCGACGACCTCGCCGAACGCCGAAGCCCGCAATATTCGACTGGTATCGAACGTGATCGAAGGTTCAGACGCCGCCGCGGCCTACGTCGGGTGCGTCGGATGCGTCGTAGTCAACAATACGATCGTCGACCCGCACAACTGGATTCTTCGAATTCTCCAGGAGACGACCAGCAGCGGCTCGTACGAATTCGAGGCGTGTCGCGAGGGTGTCTTCACCAATAACCTCGTCTACTTCGAGCGGGGAGACCTGTCCACCTACGTCAACATAGGAACAAATACAGAGCCTGGCACCTTTACGTTTGCCAACAATCTCTGGTACGCCTGGGACAATCCGGCGCAATCGGAGCCGAGCCTGCCGGTGGCCGAGAGTGGCGGGATCTACGGACTGGATCCTGAGCTTGGTCCGGATCTCAGCATTACCCAGTCCAGTCCCGCCTCCGGAACTGGAAGATCCACGTCCTGGACTTGGGGTGACATCGAGGGCGCTTGCTACACCAGCCCGCCCAGCATTGGCGCATTCGAACCGAAGTAGGCTCCTTCGATCAAGGATCGACCTTACCTACTCGACAGGTGCTGTCACGTGCAGGCTCGTAGTAGCCTTGCGGCTCAGGCTCGCAGGTGACTTGCGATGAAGGTGCTCCGACGACTGAGAAACTGGATTGTGTGGCAGCGTGTGCCGGTCGGCGAGCTGCGCATCAAGAACCCTTTTGGAGAGGCCGCGACCGCTTCGGTGTATGCGGTCCTCTTCGTCCTGGCCGCCGTTCTGACAGGCCATCTGATTCTGTGGAAGCCGCTACCTCTTCTGGGGTCAGCCAGCTTTATTTACGACTTCTGGTACGCGATCGTCTTCAAGCTCCTGTTCCTTTTGACGATCCCGCTGATCTGGTACTTCTGCCAGGGCTACACCCTGCGTGACCTGGCTCCTGGTTGGAAGTGGGCACCGAGGAATGTGGCTGTCCTCGTTCTCGCTTTCCTTGCCGGCCTCAGCTTGAACCTGCTGCAGGGTAGGTTGGATCTGGTGATCGAGGGCACGGCCAAATTCTCTGCAGGTGAGCGAGCGGTTCGCCTGGCCGCCGGAGTCATTCTTCCATTCCTGATCGCCGGATTTCCGGAGGAGTTTGTCTACAGAGGGGTTCTCCAGACACGGCTCGAAAGGGTCGGTGGCAGGGCAGCGGCTATCTTGATTTCAGTGCTGCTCTTCACTGCCTGGCACATTCCGACGCGCTACTTCTTGGCACAGGGAGTCGAAGGCTCGGCCGGAGATCTGTCTTCCGTTCTACTGGGCACGGGGGTGCCGGTCTTCATCGTCGGTCTGGTTTTTGCCCTGCTCTGGGATCGCTACAGGAGCCTGCCGCCGCTGATCGCGGCGCACTGGGGAGTGGATGTGCTCCCCGCGATCATCTCCTTCCTGGGTATCGACTACTAGATCGCTAGCTGCACGAGACGTTGTTCCAGAAGGCCTCGCCGGTATAGCGATTCGCCGCCTGGGCCGTCCCGGAGGTGATACAGCAGTCTTCGACCGGGAAGATCTCTCCTGGTTGGATCACAATCGAAGTTGCGAGCGACCATTCGACGGTTTCTAGGAGGGTGTCATTCTGAAACGCTCGAATTTTGCCTCGCACGTTGTTGGCACACCCTGTACCAACGTTACGGTAGTCCTGGGAGTACGAGCACTCGAGCCCAAGATCGGTGCACAGACCGATCCGCACGCCGGCGTTCTCGACGATGTTCGCGGAAGTCTCCTCCACTGGTGGCTCGGTCGGGCCACCCCCACCTGTCGCGACGCCTTTGCCGCAAGCCGGAAAGACGAGGAGGAGCATCACGAAAGGAACGAGACGTTTAGGACTGATCGACAAATCTCCTCCGGAGCTGATTGGGTCCCGCACGGCACTCCCTTTATTCTACCGGTCTGGAGGAACGTGGAGTAGGGAAGGGAGCCCTGAGATCTCCTAGGGTATCTGACTCGACCAGGCGGCGCTGTCCCCCGACTCGAATCCATCTTCGAAGATCACACCCGTACACTGGACCACGGCTCGGATGGCGAAGTCGCCACCGACGCCGAGGATACAGGAGTCGAGCCAGAGACTCGGCGGAATGGCGAAGATGCCGTTCTTCGAAGCCTGACATCCGTCTTGGTCGGTGACGACACTCGGACCCGACGATGGCGGCGCCTCGAAGAATCGGAAATCCACGACCACCGTTTCCCCAATCGTGATTGGAATTTCGGGAACGACCGGAAACTCGTTGAAGAAACCGTCATTGAGCGCGGGGCCAACGAGCTGGGCAATTTGTGACCCTGGATTGGGGAAGGTCCCAGCCTCCGAAATCGTGATCGAGTCCCCGAGGGTTTGGCCGGATCCCCCGGTCGTCGACATCCACAGGACCTGGACTGCGGTCAGAGTACCGTTGCAGGTCGACGTGAGCCAGGCCGCAGCCCTTTCGTTGGCTACGAATCCTGCCTGTATGGCTACCTGGCTGAAATCTACGACGGAGTCGTTCTTGAGTACTGCGGCGTCGAGTCGAGCCGAGCCAGTCCAAAGGCAGGCCAGGATGGCAAGCAGGAATAGTAGACCGACGCTGGGTCGGATGCCTCGTCGCTGTCTCATGAGCCAGCTTCTCCTTATTCCGGAGTCTGACTCACGAGTCTAGCCAGGAGGGAGAGCCCGCGCCGCGACATTCGTCACACCTCTCTGAGTCTCGGGTGCTCTCCTACTGGACCTCGTTGGACCCGTTACCTGGCGAGTTGGCTGCCTCGAGGTGATTCTGCTCGGCGAGACTACACCGAAACGACTTGTGATCGGGTGATCACGATTTGCGAAGGTGGCTCGAGGAGGCCAGTTCCGAGATAGAATCGAGCCGGCGAAAGGAGGCTCCGAATGAAACTCTCACGCCGTTGTTGGATCGTTGTGCTGGCCTTTCTGCTTGGACCCGTCCCTCTGACATTGATCTCAACCGACTCTGCGCTTGCGCAGACCGAAGAACAGGAACTGATACCCGAGTTGGAGAACGAGTGGGATACAGGTTTCGAACGTTCGGATCTCGGCAACGTTGCACAAACTGCAAGGACCGAGTACGCGGAAGGCAGTCGGAATCTGAGCCAGGCGAGAAAGCTCCGGAAACGGATTGCCGAGACCGACGATCCGGAGAAGCGGGCCAAGCTCGAAGAGAAGATGGAGGCCACTTACGGGAGCGCGGCCAAGTCGTTTACCGAGGCGATCGGCTTCGCCCCGAAGATGTCGGAGGCCTATGCAGGTCTCGGTGAGACCTTGAGGGATTGGGGGAGACTGGACCAATCGCTCGAGGTTTACGCGGCAGCTGTTCGGCGGTTCCCGGATGACCTCGAGAATTTCGAGGGCTGGGCGGAGACGCTGATGGAGTTGAACATGTTGGGCAATGCCACGAGCGCATACACGAGCTACGTCGATTCCAATCCGGACCGGGCCGCGATACTGCTGGAAGTGATGGAGGACTGGTTGAAACGCAGGCGGGCCGATCCTGGGGACCTAAGGCCCGAGGACGTCGAGAGATTGGCAGGATGGCTACAGCAGCAGGGAGCTGGCTAGATCAGCCTTCAAGGGTAGGGTGTAGAAAATGCGTGACAAACAGGGCGATTCCTGCTAGCCTAGGGGCGAAATGGCGGATCTCAGTTGATCTGCCGAGGCGGCTAGGGCAACGAACAAAAGGACCTGAAGCAGGCTGTGGTCCTTTTTTTTTGTGCCTTCGGCAGCCAGCGTTTCGAGCCGGCAATTGGAGTCGACATCGAAGCGATCCAATACTAGGCGGCACGTGCCCGCAAGGAAATGGGCGCCGGTTTGCACGGACTCTCGAGATTACCGGCTCCAGTTAGTAGGAGAAGTAGATGAGCGTTACAGGAATCGTAAAGTGGTTCAACGACACCAAGGGCTTCGGCTTCATTACTCCGGATGACGGGTCGAAGGACTGCTTCGTCCACCATACCGCGATCCAGGGAAGTGGCTTCAAGTCGCTTTCCGAGGGCGATCGGGTGCAGTTCGACGTTGTTCAGGGCCAGAAGGGCCCGGCAGCCGAGAACGTGGTCAAGATCGACGCCTGATCGGCCTAGCGCCGAAGGCGCGTAGGATTCGAGGGCCACTCCGATTCGTCGGGGTGGCCCGTTTTTTGTTGACTCGATGAAACTCCAGCGGTCTGAGATGGAGAGGCCATCACCAGCTCGGAACAAGCCGAGCTTTCTGCTGAGCGTGGGTCAGACCCTTCTCATGAAGGTGGTAACCACCTTCTATCGGCGAATGGTTCTGGTAAGTAGAGAGCTTCATCCTCCGCCTCCAATGCCGGTCGTGCCATCCTCGGTCGAGATCGGCTCCGTGGGAATCTCGCATGACCTGTCTGATCTGAACGGCTTTCGTCCGTCTTTGTCAGCCAGGTCGATTCTGGAACGATTTGAGAGAGGCGACGACTGTTTCGCAGTCAGGCTCGACGGAAGAATTGTTCATACCGCCTGGGTGGCGTTCCATCGGGCTAGAGTCGAGTACCTGTCGAGGGACATCATGCTCGAGAGGGACGACACCTACATCTTCGACACGTACACCGCCCCCGAATTCAGGAGCCTGCATCTGGCCCAGGCTCGGGCTGCCTTTGTGGCGAACTACTATTCAGAGCGCGGGTTTCGGCGCTCGCTGGGACTTGTCGCTCTGGAGAACAGGGCGGGGCTCGCGGTACCCGAATCTCTCGGGTACCAGAGGATCGGCTACTACAGCGCTCTTGGTGTTGGACGCTGGCGCCGAATCTGGAGCAAGCCCCTCCTGGAGCACGAGATCCCCCCACTCGTCAGAATGGACTGAGATGACCGCCGCCAGTGGCGCTTGCGCTCAAGGCAGGGCTGCAATCCAGGAATCGTTCTCGAGCCACTTCTTGCGCAGCTCATCGAGGATTCCAGCTCCTTTCTCGACTCACCCGAGATGGCGAGCCTGTAATGTTGTGCACGACTGGGCGTTGCAACATCGTTCTAGGGACGGTTGCGATCGGGTCGGCTACAGAAAAACCCCTGTGAAGAGGTGCGCACAGGGGTTTCGATGTTGCCAGCTGTCTCAGATCTAGGATCTGCCCTGGATACCTTCGACATCCAGACTTCTGGCTTTCTGAATCGCGAACTGTAAGTCATCGGCTACATCGGCCAGGGCTCGACGTTCGCTCTCGCGAAGCTCGATATGACTCAAGATTCCACCGAGACGTCGGATGGCCTCTGCGGCTGCCTCGACGACCTCGTTCGCCATCCTCTCGGCAGCGAAGCTGGCCGCGTCACCGCGATGCTTGAGGTACTGATCCGCCAAACGGTCGATCTCTTCCAGGTTCAGCTTTCGTTCGCTCATCGTAAGTTCCCCGCCCGGATACCATTTCCCCGCGAGCCGCCTTCAAGGCCCGAAGTTCTAGCCTGACGATACCAAGAGATAGCGAAAAGTCAAAGTATCGCCTGAGCTTTTGGTGTCAAAATGGCATCAGTGGAGTATTTCCGAATCGCCCGTTGCTGCCTCCTTCATAGGAGGTTCTGCGATGAAACGATCGCTAGAGGTCGGTTCTCCTTCCAGCCGCCGCGCGTGAAATCGGGAAAGTCGACCGGCGTGCTGCGGTTCGCGACCGAGGTCTCCGTCAGCTCGCAGATGACGCTCCAAGCAGCCGCGTCATAGACATCCATATCGGTGGGAGATCCCGAACGAAGAGACTGAATCAGACGAAAGTCCTCGAGAAAGTCCATTCCGCCGTGCCCCGCTCCAGCGGCTGCAGTAGCCAGCTCGAGCCAGAGAGGATGCTCGAACTCATCGCGATACGACTCCAACGTCTCCCAATCGTGTTCCGGGGAACGGCCCTCGACATAGACTCGATCGGGGTATCCGGTCACTGTGCCTTGCGTTCCCTGGACCAGGTTGATTCTGCTGTAGGGGCGAGGACTGGTCGTGTCATGTTGCAGGAGAATCGTCCGGCCGAGCTTGGTTCGAATCAGACTGGAGTTCATGTCCCCGAGGCTGTAGTGCCGGCGCCGGGCATCGTCAGGGCCAAGGTGCTTGGCGGCGTAGAGGTCGAGACCTCGTGCGTTGCTGCTCATCGACACCACGAAGTCGAACTGATCACCCCGGTTGATGTCGAAGCATTGCGCGAGAGGGCCGATACCGTGAGTGGGGTAGAGGTTCCCATTGCGATCGATGGAATGCTCCAAGCGCCAGAGCCCTTCGTTCTGGTCACTGAATTTGATGCTTCTGAGGTCGTGGATATAGGCTCCTTCCGCATGCAGGAGCTCCCCCAGCAGCCCTTTCCGGACCATATTCAGGATCATCAGCTCTCGCTGTCCGTAGCAGCAGTTCTCCATCATCGCGCAGTGACGGCGGGACTTCTCTGCTGTCTCCACGAGGCGCCAGCAGTCATCCGCCGTATAGGCAGCTGGAACCTCGACGGCGGTGTGCTTGCCGGATTCCATGGCTTCGAGGCAGACGGGTACGTGCCATCGCCAGGGGGTGGCGTTGAAGACCAGGTCTATGTCGTCTCGCTCGCAGAGTCGACGATAGTCGGATTCGCCTCGCGTATAGAGGTCCGGTGCCGACTTGCCAGCTTCGATTACCCACTCTCGAACCTCTCGAGCTCGGGCCTCGTCGATATCACAGAGAGCCTTGATCTCGACCCCCTCGATTTGCAGGAAGTTCCGAACGTGCCAACCGCCCTGAAGGCCGATACCCACGAAAGCCATTCGGACCTTCTCCAGAGGCGGAGTGGAGAAACCGATCGGTCCACGGTATTCGTCTCTCCGTTCCTGGCCCCGGGCTGCGGTTCGTAGACTGAGTGCCGCGGCGACGCCTGCCAGCGTCGAGACCTTCATGAACTCCCTTCGATTGGTACCCTGGCTCATCCATGTCTCCTTGCAGCTAGCGCTTTCTCATGGGTTTCGGGTTTGCCCTTGTGGAGCCCCGGGGTTCAAGACCCCTTCCCAGCGATTCTGCCCCAGGAACGAACGAGCAGAATACTCGCTATCGCGGCGACCAGCGCGAGTCCTGCGCCTAGAAGGTAGTTGCCGTAGATCCAGTGACCAACGGCAAAGAGAGCGCTGTACACAGCGAAGCACCCGGTCAACATGGCCAACAGGCCCGCCGGGACATCCCACTCCGACTCTCCGGTGGCAATGGGCTCTCCAGCCGCAGCAGCGCGATCGATCACAGGTGTCCATCCTGGGCCTCCCGGCCTGGTCTTCTTGTAGAAGGACCGCAGTTTGCTCTCATCGGTCGGTCGAGTGAGGAAGGTGACCACTATCCAGGCTGCGGTGGTGAGCGCGACTCCGACGAGGAGCTCCTGCCAGCTTTCGAGGGTTGTACCGC
The DNA here is from genome assembly GCA_049664225.1 of Thermoanaerobaculia bacterium. Lineage (GTDB taxonomy): Bacteria > Acidobacteriota > Thermoanaerobaculia > Multivoradales > JAHEKO01 > JAUVRX01. The sequence continues at coordinate 22,787 of JBATEX010000190.1, read as the reverse complement.
CCGTCCGAGAGGCAGCTTTGTGCTGCAGGAAGAAGGCCAGTGCGACACTGAAGGAAACGACCATTGCGGCAATCTCGCTCCAGGCGTTGATGCGCCACCAGAACCAACGAAGAATGAAGAGCAGCCCGGTTCCTGCGCCGATCTGCAGCAGGATCTGGAAGGCCTGCAGCGCATTTTCCAATTGCAGGGCCAAGCTGGCCGCCAGCACCATGAGAATCACGGTAGAGATACGGCCGATCATCACAAGCTCTCGCTCGCCGGCCTCGGGTCGCACGAAGCGGCGATAGCAGTCATTGACGATATAGGAAGAACCCCAGTTCAAGTGAGTGGAGATCGTCGACATATAGGCTGCGGCCAGGGAACCCACGACCAGTCCCAGCAGCCCGTGCGGGAGGAAGGTGAGCATGGCGGGATAGGCCAGATCGTTGCGCAGCACTTTGGGGTCGATATGCGGAAAAGCGCTGGCCAGGGATTCGAGATCGGGGAAAACCACTACGGAGGCCAGGGCTACCAGGATCCAGGGCCAGGGTCGCAGGGCATAGTGAGCCACGTTGAAGAAGAGCGTCGCGGCGGTGGCGTTGCGCTCGTCCTTGGCGGCCAGCATCCGCTGCGCTATGTAGCCGCCGCCACCAGGTTCCGAGCCTGGATACCAGGCAGCCCACCACTGGACGGCGAGAGGAATCAGGAAGAAGGGAACGGCGAGGGCGGGATCGGAGAAATCGGGGAGCAGCGAAAGCTTGTCCGTCACCAGCTCGTTCTCCAGGAGACCGGAAAGGCCGCCTACCGCCGGATGACGCAGCGAATAGAACGCCGCTGCAATCGAGCCGGACATCGCGACGACGAAAAGGAGGGCATCGGTCCACAGGACGCCTCGGAGGCCGCCCGCGGTGCTGAAGATGACGGTGACGAGGATCGCGATTCCGACCGTTTGAAGGGGCGACCAGTGGAGCATGACACCACCGATCTTGATGGCGGCAAGAGTTACCGAGGCCATCACCATGATGTTGAAGAAGACGCCCAGGTAGATGGCTCTGAAACCTCGCAGGAAGGCTGCCACCTTGCCGCTGTAGCGCAGCTCGTAAAACTCGATATCGGTCATCACTCCCGAACGCCGCCAGAGCTTGGCATAGACAAATGCGGTCAGCATCCCGGTCAGTAGGAAGGCCCACCAGACCCAATTGCTGGAGACTCCACCTGTGCGCGTGATGTCGGTCACCAGGTTGGGCGTGTCGGTCGAAAAGGTGGTTGCCACCATGGACATGCCCAGGAGCCACCAGGGCATCGACCGACCGGAGAGAAAGAACTCCGACGAGCTTCTCCCGGCTCGGCGGGCTGCCAGTAGCCCGACACCGATCGTGAGTGAGAAATAGCCGAGGATCAACAGGATATCGACGCGATTGAGCATCATGATTTGGGCGAGATCTCCATGGCAGGTGGTCCGGCTTCCGTGAGAAAGAACGTTGCCGCCTCTGCGTGTTGCGGGAATGCCTGAAGGTAGGACTTCTTCAAGTAACACTTTAACTCTTCGGCGTCGGTTCGGGGCACGAGGGCCCAGACCGCGCCTCCGAAGCCGGCACCAAAAGCCGAAGCGGCCACGGCGCCGAGCTGCCGTGCTTCCGATGCCAGGAACGAGGTCTCCGGTACCTGGTTGCCGAGCAGGGTTTCGGCCAGCTGCATGGATCGATCGATCCAATCCCCAAATTGCCCCATGTCGCCTGCCTCGAGGGCTGCGGCGGCGCCTGGAACAATCACTTCATTCTCTTGCTCGAAGTGAACGAAGCGGTCATGCAGCTGGTCGACAGGGAAAGCGGGATCTTCGATGTTCTTGACCAGAGAAACGAACTTTCGGACCGCCTCACGCTCCGAATCCAAGATCGAACCCAGGTCAGAGAGGTTCGAATCGGTCGCCGCTCTCCAAAGCGCAGCAATTTCCTGCGTCTGAAGCGACAGGCGGTTGTAATCCGCCCTGGCCGAGCCGGTCTTTTCGGCCCGGAGTCCGCTGCTCGCTACGGCCAAGATGAGATCGGTTGGAAGCCTGATCGATCCTTCGAATCGAACTGGTGAGTACCTGTATTGCACGACACGGCCTGCCTGACCACAGAGAATCGCGGTGTGATCCTCGCTGCCGCCGAATGTACCGACGCCCTGGGTCCCCTCGAGTGCTCCGTAGGAGTACCCGTTCTCGATGGCACCGAGATACCCGGCGAGGGCGGAGAGGTCGGGGATCGCCTGCCTGTAGTCGGTCCTGTCGGGCAGTGCATTCAGGTTGGCGAGCGCCAGGAAGGTACCCACGACCAGCGCACTGGAGCTGCTCAATCCTGCGGCTGCGGGCAGGTCACTGACGAAGGAGATATCGGCCCCTCGGGACAGGCTGGGGAAATTCCGGTCCAGTCTGCGAGCCACAGTGACGAAGTAGGCCTGCCAACTCTCACGCGGAATCGTAGGCTCCTCATCCAAAGAGAACCCGAAGCTTGTCCGCAAGCGAGCATCCTCCACGGAGATCCGCCTGTCGCGTCGAGGGACCGCGACCAGCGCGATGCCTTGCTCCGTGGGAGCGATCAGGCTCCTGCCACCAGCGTAGTCGGTGTGTTTGCCCGCGATCTCGATCCGGCCTGGGACCCATATCAAATGGGTTTTGGAGCTGGCAGGGAGCCTGGACCGAAGAGCAGCCGCGGCCTGCATGATGAGGGGTGTTCGACGATCCGATGCAGTTGCGCCCATGTGCTCGAGCACCCCGGGGTCGCTCAGGTCCCCCAGTTTCCAGGACGAGCTCAAAGTCTCACCTCCACGCCCTCGAGGTAGCTTGCGACAGCAGCAATGTCTCCTCGCTCCGAGAGATCGAGCACGGCTGAGGTGGAGATCGCTACCCTGAAGGGCTCTCCCAGTTCATCGAGGCAGTACTGGACGGCGGAAGTAAGCTCCAGCTCGCCCCTCTCCGATTCGGGGATCCTCTCGCAGGCCCGGAAGATGGCGGAGGAGAATCGCCAGCAATTCAGACTTACCAGGAGGGGTTCGGGAAGGGAATCATAGGTTACCGGATCGGGCTTTTCGATTATGCGCGCCAGCAGTCCTGCCGGGTCGGTCTGGACAATCGCGAAGCGAGCCATTCTCTCTCGATCGAGATTGGACTCTCCGCGCGCCAGAAGGCCCGCCCGATCGAAGGCTACGAGACCAGGCCCACCTAGTGTCTGAAGGGATCTCAGGACCTCGATGGAGTAGTAGTTGTCGCCGTTCAGAACTGCAAACTCGCTTTCGGTGCCGATTGCAGACTCCGCCGTGAGAACCGCATCTGCCGTGCCTCTCGGTTCGGCCTGGAGTACTGGCTGGATCTCCAATCGTTCCGTCTCGAGCCTCTCGCAATGAGCAACCAGGTCGTCCTGATATGGAGAGACGACCAGACAGACGCTTCTGAAACCCGCATCAGCAAGAGCTCCCAGGCTGTAGTCGAGGAACGCACGGTCGAAAGGAATGAGGGCCTTGTTCCCCGAGTCGGCCATGGCTCGCTGCTGGGATGTGAGGGCGGCAGAACCGTCGATTCGCCGCATTCTCGTCCCGGCTCCGGCGGCCAGGATCACGGCAGTCGGCGACTTCACGCGGCGAGGTCCGCCGGGAAAATCGAGCCGGTCAGAGGACAGAGTTTCAACATTTCTCGGAAAAGTAACAGATATCGCTCGCCAAGTGGTGAGCCTCCATAGCGACCCGAGGAAGCGGAGCAGCGTCCCCTGCCTGGGAGCCCGTCGAGCCGCATTCTCTATAATGGGGCTGACGTAGCTTGAGGGAGGTGCCGTGCAGCAGTCTGCGGTCATCTGGGGTGCTCTGGTCGCGGTTCTTTTTGGCGCGATCGGAGTCGTGTTCTGGCTGTTCAACAGGCAGCAAGAGCCTGAAGCGGGTGCTCGAGGAAGCCTGCCGAGCTCGGTGATGGGGTGGCAGCGGGCGCCGGACGGGCAGCACTACGATCCCGAGACAATCTTCTCTTACATCGACGGGCATGCCGAGGTCTATCTCGCCTATGGTTTGCGGGGCTGCACCGCGGAGCGCTACTCCGGTCCTGTTGGCGAACCCGACCTGATCCTGGACATCTTCGAGATGGCCTCGCCTGCCGACGCTTTTGGGGTGTTTACTCACGACACCGAGGGCGAAACCGTCGGGATCGGCCGTGATTCGCGATTTCGGTACGGTTGGCTGTCGTTCTGGCAGGGCTCCCACTTCGTCTCCATTGTGGCCGAAGGTGAGACCACGATTGCCGAAGAGGCGACTCTCGAATTGGGACGTCAGGTAGCCGCTGTGCTGCCAAGCGAAGGGGTGGCGCCATCGATTCTCGAGGCACTGCCGGAAGCCGGCCTCGAGGTTCGCAGCGTGCGCTACCTCCATCATCCGCAGATCCTGAACACGCACCTGCCGATCGACCCCGAGAACCTCCTCGGTCTCGGAATGGATGCCGAGGCGGTCCTGGGGCTCTATCAGCGAGACTCCGATCGGGCCTACCTCCTGGTCGTCGACTATCCCGATGAGCGCCGCGCGAAGCGAGCCGAGAGCTCGGTCCTCGAACGCCTTGCCACAGCCTCAGACGAGGGTGACATGTCGCCTACCGAGGAGGCCTTCGGCGGCTGCCGACGTGAAGGGAACCGTCTAGCGGTGGTATTGGAGACTCGGTCTGAGGAGTGGGTGGGGAGCCTGCTGCAGGGAGTTTTCGATGGAGGGCGACAGCCATGAAGAAGAGCAGAACAGGACTCACGCGTCGAGGATTTCTACGCGCCACCTCGGGTGTGGCGGTGGGTGGAATGGTGGGGTTTGGCCGAAGCGGCGGTGCCAGCTCCGAAGGGTCGACCCTGCCGCCGCGAGCCGAGAAGAGTCGGGTCGTGCTGGTCAGGAATTCGCAAGCGGCTCGTGCGGCAGACGATGTCGACCCGGATCTGCTGCACGACATGCTCAATCAGGCCATGACCGCCCTGTTTCTCGCCTCGGCTCCGGATGAGGCCTGGGGGCAGTTGTTTGGTGCCGAAGACACCGTCGGCATCAAGACCAATGTCTGGAACAACCTGCGCACCCCCGAGTCCCTGGAAGAGGCCATCCAAACTGAGCTCGTCGGTGCGGGAGTGTCCAAATCCAACATCGCGGTTGACGATCGTGGTGTACGGACCAGCGAAATCTTTCGCCGGGCGAATGCCATGATCAACGTACGGCCCATGCGCACTCACCACTGGTCCGGTCTGGGTACTTGCTTGAAGAACATGATCATGTTCGTACCGCGGCCGGCGGACTATCACGGCGACACATGCGCTTCCCTCGGCGCCATTTGGCAACTACCCGAGCTGGTCGGCAAAGTGAGATTGAACATTCTGGTACTTCTCACACCGCAATTCCATGGAGTCGGCCCTCACAGCTACTCATCCCGATTCACCTGGCCATACGGTGGGTTGTTGGTGGGGATCGATCCCGTGGCGGTAGACGCGACCGGAGCTCGGATCATCCAGGCGAAGCGGAACGAGTTCTTTGGCGAGGACAGACCGATCAGTCCGCCACCCCACCACATCGAGATCGCGGATACCCGATACGGACTCGGCAACAGTAGTCCCGACAGTATCGACCTGGTCCGACTCGGTTGGCAGGAGAGCTCCTTGATTGGATGAGGTCCTCGAATGAGAAAACCCCTCGATAAGCCTTCATATTCTGATCGACCGCCGACGGCTCAGAGCCAGCCCGGTGGAGAAGTGACCTCGAGGCAGGTTGGGCGTCGGCAGCTCTTGCTCGAGTGGGGGCCAGTGGCGCTCACTGGGTTACTCCTGGGCGGTGCCGGCAGACTGCTTCGTGATCGTCCGGGAAGACACCAGCCTGCCGGTTCGACCAGCCTACCTGGCAGGAGAGATTGGCGGGCGGTTCCAGATTCCCCTGGTGCGATCGCCCTGGCGGCCGGATCGGGGCCAGCGACGAACCTGCAAAGGGCCATCGCTGCTCTAGGTGGCATCGAAACTTTCATCAAGCCGGGCCAGCGGGTGGTGATCAAACCGAACTGTGCCTGGGATCGCAGCCCGGAACAGGCCGCCAACACGAATCCTGAAGTAGTGGCGGAGCTCGTGCGGTTGTGCGTGGCGGCCGGCGCTGCTTCGGTAATCGTGGCCGACAGTACCTGCCACGATCCGGATAGGGCGTTCGATCGCTCGGGTATCGCTGCTGCCGCGCGCGAGGCAGGTGCCCGAACTGCCCACCAAACCAAAGGGGGAACGGTCTCCGTGGACCTCGGTGGCAGTCAGTTGGGCTCATGGAACGTGCTGCAGTCGATAGTCGAGGCGGACCGAGTCATCAACGTTCCAGTAGTCAAGCACCACTCACTTGCCCGTGGAACCCTGGGTATGAAGAACTGGTTCGGTGCCCTCGTGGGCCAACGCTCGCGACTCCATCAACGTCTGGCCCAGGTCTCGGCGGAGCTTGGCGACGCCTTTCGGCCTACTCTCACAGTCGTCGATGCGACGAGGATTCTGGTAGGAGGGGGTCCGACCGGCGGATCCCTGTCCCTTGTGCGAGAGTTGGATCAGATTGCCGTGTCGACCGACCCGGTGGCGGCGGACGCGTGGGGTGGGACGCTGTTGGATCTGGGAGCTCGAGAGATGCCTCATCTCGACATCGCCCGACGATTGGACCTCGGAACGCCAGACTGGCGGTCCATCTCGATCGAAACCTGAGCGGTGCCTCAATCTCGCCAACGCAGAAGCCTGCGCCCTCGCCACCTGCGAACGGTCGTTCAAGCCCTCTTTCTCGTCGTTTTCTGCGGTCTCTTCCTGGGTCTGTCCTGGACCCCGATTCGGGGTGAGCAGGCTTCGTTCTTGCTCGTCCTGGACCCCTTGCCAGCCGTGACGACCGGTCTGGCCGATTGGACCCTACCGAAGTGGACCTGGGTGGGTCTGGCGGTTCTGGCAATGACAGCGGTATTCGGCCGGTTCTTTTGTGGTTGGATCTGCCCGCTGGGCACACTCCAACAACTGGTCTCGTGGGTAGCTGGACCGCGCAAGCGAAAGTCGGTGGAGCGGAATCGATATCGGTCCTGGTTCAGCCTCAAGTACCTGCTACTGACCGCACTCCTGGTGTGGGCTGCCCTGGGCGCCAATCACGCCGGGTGGCTCGATCCGCTTCCTTTGCTGCACAGAGGGGTGGCTGCAGGTCTTCGCCCTCTCTGGCACGGAGGAGTGGTGCCAGGAGGCTGGGTGGCGTTCGGTCTGTTGGCCCTGATTCTTGCCGCTTCCGCATGGATGCCGCGAGTCTTCTGCAGGGCCTTGTGCCCATCGGGTGCCCTGATGGGCCTGTTTGCCAGGCTCGCTCCATTTCGCATCCGGAGAGAGGGCACCTCATGCACCGACTGCAAGCTGTGTCTCATTGCTTGTCAAGGTGCCGACGAGCCACTCGGAAGGCACCGGGTCAGCGAGTGCCACGTCTGTCTCAATTGCCTGGATGCCTGTGGGGAACAAAGCCTGAGTTACGGATACGGTCTCGACCCAACTGCCACCGAGTCGATGCCGCTGGATGTCGGGCGTCGTCGGTTCCTCACCACCGCAATTGGCTCGGCTGCAGTGGCCCCGGTGCTGCGCATCTCTGGCTCGGGTTTCGAAGGTCGGGCTCACGATGCTGTCCGACCTCCAGGCGCCCTCCACGAGGAGGCCTTTATCGCAAGGTGTATCACGTGCAGTGCTTGCATGGCAGCTTGTCCTACCGGTGTCATCGTCTCGGACCTGGGAAAGACAGGTGTCGAGGGGCTGTTCACCCCGGTGCTCGCGATGCGGAGAGGATGGTGTGAGCCTTCCTGTGTGCGGTGCATGGAGGTCTGCCCGACGGGTGCTCTCGAGCAGGTCGATGCTGACGCCAAGCAAGCCATCGGGGGGGCTCCCGAGTTCAAGATCGGTACTGCTTTCATGGATCGGGGGCGTTGCTTGCCCTGGGCCATGGACATACCGTGCATCGTGTGTGAGGAGATGTGTCCCACTTCCCCCAAAGCGATTTGGCTGGAGACGGTCGAGGAGAGGCGCAGAGACGGCGGTCTCGTTGTTCTGCAAAGGCCGAATATCGAGCCGTCCATGTGCACCGGCTGCGGCCTCTGCGAGAACAGGTGCCCGGTCGGCGAGAGTGCCGCGATTCGAATTTCAAGAGCCGGTGAGACCAGAGATCCCGACAATCAGATGATCCAGGCCACCGTCTGACCAGGCGCTTCCCAGGTAATGCGGGGATTGGTCTGGCCATCAGCTGAGTTCGGGTGTTTGCACCTACCGACTTGAAGCGATACATTACAGCGCATTATGCGAAATCTGAACGGAGTATCCGTCGTTCTCGTCGTACTTTTGAGCCTCATTTGTGGAGCTCCCAGCTGGAGTCAGGAAGCCATCCCGGCACCTCCGGATGTTGCGAGCCCACCAGACGACGCCGACGTCACCGACTCTGGACTTGCCAGTAAGGTCCTGCAGCCTGGCACTGGCACCGAACACCCGGGGGCTGCCGACATCGTCAAGGTCCACTACACCGGATGGACCACGGACGGAGCGATGTTCGACAGTTCTGTGTCGCGCGGCGAGCCCATCGGTTTGCCATTGAACCGTGTCATCGCGGGCTGGACCGAAGGCGTGCAGCTGATGGTGGTGGGAGAGAAGCGGCGGTTTTGGATCCCCGAGGAGCTGGCCTATGGTGGACAGCCTGGCAGGCCGGCTGGCATGTTGGTTTTCGATGTCGAGCTGCTGTCGATGCAGAAGGCTCCGGAGCTCCCTGTTGCACCGCCAGACGTCGCCGCCCCCCCAGCCGATGCCGAGGTGGCCAAGTCGGGGTTGGCTAGTAAGGTTCTAGCGACCGGCAACGGCACGGAGCATCCAAAGAAGAACAGCAAAGTCACCGTGCACTATTCGGGTTGGTCGACCGACGGCGAACTGTTCGACAGCTCTGTGGTCCGCGGCCGGCCTGCGACTTTCGGCCTCAACCAGGTCATTGCCGGCTGGACCGAGGGCGTGCAGCTGATGGTGGTGGGAGAGAAGCGGCGCTTTTGGATTCCGGAGAAGTTGGCCTATGGCGGAGAGCCTGGAAAGCCAGCTGGCACTCTGGTCTTCGACGTCGAGCTGATCTCCATCGACTAGCGTCGAGGGGTCGATGCCTCCCAGGCTGTGCGCCAGGGCCGATTGGCCTAGCCTTCGGCGGTGGCGGCGTAGGCACCTGGGAAGATGGCTGGAGCCGCTCCATCCTGATCGACCGGCTCGACTCTCGCAGCGCAGACCTTGTATTCGCCCGTGCCGGTGACTTTGTCGCCGGCATCGGTCGTCAGGTAGTTCGTACGCGCCTCCGGGAAGTGGAATGGCATCCAGATGGCGTGGCGGCGGACCTGCCGGCTGATCATGGCTCGGCAGCGAACGCGACCCCTCCGGCTCACCACGTCGACGAGTTGGCCATCTTCGATTCCGAGCTTGCGAGCGTTGGAGGGATGAATCTCTACGAAGGCCTCGGGCTGTTTCCTGGTTAGACCTTCCGAACGGCGCGTCTGCGTCGCGGCGTTGTAGTGGTAGAGAGTCCGTCCAGTCGAGAGCACCAACGGGTACTCGGGATCGGTTTCCTCGAACGGAGGGGAGTATTCAACCGGCTGAAAGAGACCCTTTCCACGCAGAACACCTCCCCTATGCAGGTACTCGGTGCTGGTGTCTTCCGGGCTCGTAACGGGCCATTGGAGACCACCCTCCCTGTCGATTCGCTCATGCGAAATACCGGCGAATTTCGGGGCCAGCGATGCCATCTCGGCGTAGATCTCGGACGGGCCGGAGTAGTCCGGCTGCTGCAGGCCCACCCGCTTCATTACATCCAACAGGATCTCCCAATCGGCTCTCGCTTGCCCTGGAGGTTCCACGGCCCGGCTTACCAGTTGCACACGCCTGTCGGAGTTGGTAAAGACCCCGTCCTTCTCGGCAAAGCAGGTGGCAGGTAGCACGACATCGGCAAAACGACAGCTCTCGTTGAAAAAGATGTCCTGCACTACCACGAAGTCCAGCTCGTTGAGTGCGGCCTCGACGCGTCCCACATTCGGCTCGGAAACAACGATGTCTTCGCCCATCAAGTAGAGGCCACGAAGCCTGCCGTCTCCCATGGCCTTCATCATCTCGTTGAGATTCAAGCCGGTGGTGGAGCTTTGCTCGACTCCCCAGGCAGCGGCGAACCTCTCTCGCACCTCACGGTCTGCAGCACGCTGGTAGCCCGGATAAAAGACCGGAGAGGCCCCCGAATCGTTGGCACCTTGGACGTTGTTCTGTCCCCGCAGGGGATTCATCCCGGAGGAGCGCAGACCCAGGTGGCCGGTCATGAGCACCAGGTTCGAAAGGGCGTAGACGTTGTCGGTCCCGCAGGTGTGCTCTGTGATCCCCAGTGTGTAGTAGATGCCGGCCTTCTCGGTGGAGGCATAAGCCCTAGCGACTTCTCGGATAGCCTGGGCGGGGACACCTGTAAACTCCTCCGCCTCTTCCGGAGAGTACCGAAGGACGGTCTCACGGACTGCGTCGAAGTTCTCGGTGTTGGCTTCGAGCCACTGCCGATTCTCGAGACCCTCGGTGACGATTACGTTGGCCATGGCGTTCAGCAGCCAGACGTCCGAGCCCGGCTTGAGCTGCAGATGCCAGTCGGCGATCTCGGTCAGCCAGATGGCGCGCGGATCGGCGACCGCCAGCTTGGCACCGCGCTGCACGGCCCTTTTCATCTCCATGGCGATGATCGGGTGTGCCTCGGTGGTGTTCGAACCGGTTACGAACAGGAAATCCACGTCTCGGATCTCGGGGATCGAGTTGGTCATGGCGCCCGCTCCGTAGGTGGTCACCAGACCGGCGACCGTGGGGGCGTGTCACGTAGCGGCGCACTGATGGACATTGTGCGTTCGAAACCCCGCCCGAGCCAGCTTCTGCATCAGGTAGTTCTCCTCGCCTGTGCATCGGCTCGAGCTGATGAAGGCCAGCGCGTCGCTACTGTGCTCCTCGGCAACGCCTAGCAGACCTTTGCTGACCCGATCCAGGGCCTCGTCCCAGGTGGCCGGGACCAACTCGCCGGATTCGCTCCGGATCAGAGGCTCCTGTAGTCGATCGGGGTGGTGAATAAAGTCATTGGCAAAGCGCCCTTTGACGCAAAGATTGCCGTCATTGACGGTCGTACCCGCTGGCGGACTGGTCACCTTGACCACCCGATTGGCTGACCGGTCGACATTGAGGTCTACCTGGCAGCCCACGCCGCAGAAGTTGCAGGTCGTGCGGACCTTTTCGAGGTCCCTTTCAGGTTTGCCCCAGGCCAGGGCAGCCTTCTCGGTCATGGCACCGGTCGGGCAGACGTCGATACAACCGCCACACAGCTCGCAGGTCGTGTCGGTGAGGGGTCGTTCGTCGGCTGTAGAGATGGTCGTCCTGGCGCCTTTGAAGGCCAGGGTAATGGCGCTGACGGCTTCGACTTCGTCGCAGTAACGGGTGCAAAGCGAGCAGGCGATACAGCGATCAGGCCGAAACTGGATGTAGGGATTGTCATCCGACGGTCGACCCTGTCTCGGAGAGTCCACCGGAGTCCACTGGCCAGACGTCCCATAGAGCTCGGCGAGATCATGGAGGCGTGATGGATTGTTGTCCTCGGCTACATCTCGGTCTTGAATGGTGTCGGCCAGGTGCAGCGACAGGATGAACTGTCGGTTGCGGGCGACTCTCGGTGTCGCCGTCCGAACGACCATTCCCGGAGACACCCGAGTGGCGCAAGCTGGTTGCATGAGGTTGGAGCCCTCGACCTCTACGAGGCAGATTCGACAAGCGCCTGCCGGTGTCACGCGATCGTCGTGACACAGTGTCGGTATCTCGATCTCGGCACGACGGGCTGCCAAAAGGATCGTTTCGCCCTCTTCGCAGGTGAGCTCGTTGCCATCGATGATCACAAAGCCACTCTCAGTCATGATGCCGTGCTACCTCCTGTCTCCGATACGAGCCCGAACTCGCTCGGGAAGTACTTCATAGCACTCGTCAGGGGCAGCGCCGCTGCCTGCCCCAGCCCGCAGATGCTGGCCTCTCCCATTCCCCAGGCGACATCTTGGACATAGGAGAGGGCGTCGGGCACACCGCTGTCGTAGCGCTCGAGCGCCTGACGCAAGATCTGGGTTCCGATGCGGCACGGAGAGCACTGGCCGCAGGATTCGTCTTCGAAGAAGACTGCCTGAGTGAGCGCCGCGTGAACCATGTCGACAGTGTCGTTGAGCACCACGACCCCAGCTGAGCCGAGCATGCTGCCAGCAGTTCGAAGGGAGCCGAAATCCATCGGGATGTCGATGCTGGACGCCGGCAGGAAGCCGCTCGATGCTCCGCCAGGTGAAAAGGCCTTGAGAGTTCCTGATACGCCTCCCGCCATGGCAAGAAGCTGCCGCATGGTTGTGCCCATGGGAGCCTCGTAGACCCCCGGCTTTTCCACGTGGCCTGACAGGCAATACAGCTTGGTACCGGGTTCGGTCAGGCCGAGGTCTCGGAACCAGTCACCGCCTCGAAGGAGGATTCCAGGCACACAGGCGATCGATTCGACGTTCTGGATCAGGGTGGGCTTGCCGCGGAAACCCTTCTCGACTGGGAAGGGAGGTTTCATTCGCGGCATGCCCCGCTTGCCTTCCAGGGCCTCCAGCAGGGCCGTCTCTTCGCCGCAGATGTAGGCTCCGTGGCCGTCGACGAAGTGCCAGGTGACCGCCTCGTCGATGTGGCCGCCGCTGCGTGCGGCCTGCAGCGCATCTTCGAGCGCGGTGCGAACACGACCAAACTCACCCCGAACATAGGCGTAGATGTTCTTCGCTTCGAGGCACTGGGCGGCGATGGCCAAACCCTCGATGACGAGATGAGGGCGTCTGAGGATGACTTCGCGGTCCTTGAAGGTCCCGGGCTCGCCTTCGTCGGCGTTGAGCACCACGTAACGGTCGGCCTCCGCCTGGTTGCGAATGGCTTGCCACTTGATATGAGCAGGGAAGCCGGCGCCTCCTCGCCCGGTCAGACCCGAGGCCTCGAGCTCTCCCAGCACCCATGCTGGCCCCTTCTCGGCCGCCTTGTGAAGCACCTCGTAGTCGGGTGAATCAGACGCCTCGAGGTCGATTGCCAAATCAGGGCTGCTCGGTGAGCAGTGGGCCCTGTCGATCTGACTCTCATCGTCGGGGTCCCAGAATGCCGGAGCCTGATCGCAACGTCCCAGACAGGACGCGAAGACAGCTTCCTTGCCCGCGGCTTTCAGCTCCTCCATGAGAGCCGCGGAGTCGTCGAGATTGCAGGTCAGCCCCTGACAGACCCGAATTCCTGCCCCTGGTTCTGCTAGGAGAGAGTAGAAGGTGGCGACACCGTAGATGTCGGCCTCGGGTACCAGCGTTTGGCGCTGAACGGTCGTCGCGACGCCAGGGCGCTTTCCTCCAGCCTCTTCGAGTTTCTCGAGAACCTCTTCGCGACTGGCTTTCTTGGGCAGCATGGTTCAAGACTCCGGACTGCAGATGGGTCGCTCGACTGCGCAGGTCGAGGCCGTTGCCCGAGCGATAGCCTGACCTCGAAATGGCGAGCACGAATCTACCACAAGAGGATGGGGCTCTCTGGCGATCGAATCGAGTGCGCAATGCGAGTCGATGGCCGATTGTGAAGTGGTCGAGGGCGACGGCAAGCACCTCGGTCCGCGATAGAATTGCCGCGATGACGCGAGAAACCGAGATCTACCGTCCCAAGCATCACGTCAGAATCGTCACCGCCGGTTCGCTCTTCGACGGCCACGACGCGGCAATCAACATCATGCGGCGCCTGTTGCAGGCCTCGGGAGCCGAAGTCATCCACCTCGGCCACAATCGATCGGCCGCGGAGATTGCCGAATGCGCCATTGAAGAGGACGTGCAGGGAGTCGCCATCACCTCCTACCAGGGCGGTCATCTGGAGTTCTTCAAATACCTGCACGACCTGCTTGAAGAGGCCGGTGCCAACATCCGCATCTACGGTGGCGGCGGCGGCACGATCCTGCCTGACGAGATCGAAGAGCTTCATACCTATGGAATCAATCGCATCTTCTCGCCTGATGATGGTCGCTCCCTGGGTCTGCAGGGAATGATCAACGAAGTCCTCGAGGGCTGTGATTTTCCGACCGTGGTGCCGCCCATCGACGGATATCTCGGCGGGCTGCGGGGCAGAGATCCCAAAGCCGTCGGGCAGATGATCTCCCTGGCGGAGAACTACCCGGAGCTGTCGCCGGAGATCGACGAGGGTTTGCAGGCCCTGAACATGGACTCACTCACGCCAGTTCTCGGAATCACGGGAACCGGCGGGTCCGGCAAGTCTTCTCTGGTCGATGAGCTGGTTCGCCGATTTCTCGCCGACTTCCACGATAAGGAGATAGCGGTTATCTCTGTGGATCCTTCGAAGCGCAAGAGTGGGGGAGCCCTGTTGGGAGATCGCATCCGAATGAACGCGGTCTATCACCCGCGGGTGTACATGAGGTCGCTGGCGACTCGGCAGTCCAACCTGGCCCTCAGCAAATACGTCCGGGAGTCGATCGAGATCTGCAAGGCCGCCGGCTTCGATCTGGTCATCGTCGAGACCTCGGGGATCGGGCAATCGGACACCGAGATCGTCGAGCACTCCGACGTCTCTATGTATGTCATGACCGCCGAGTACGGTGCCGCCACACAGCTCGAGAAAATCGATATGTTGGACTTTGCCGACCTCGTTGTCATCAACAAGTTCGACAAGGGGGGCTCGCTGGACGCACTGCGGGACGTGCGGCGTCAGTATCGCAGGAATCACCAGGTTTTCGAGGGCGACGACGAGGATCTTCCCATCTACGGCACTGTCGCGTCCCAGTTCAATGATGCGGGCGTCAATCGGCTCTACGAGGCTTTGTTGGAATGCCTTGAAAGCAAGGACAAGGGGCACTTTTCCAGTCGCAGCTCGGTGCCTTCCGACGAAGCGCCCAAGCTCCAGGTCATACCCCCGGAGCGCGTTCGATACCTGGCGGAGATCGTAGAGAGCAGCGAGTCCCGGGATCACTTCGTCCAGGAGCAGACAGCGATCGCGCGCCGCATGTACCAACTCAACGGAACGATCGAGCTCCTGAGATCGGAGGTCGGCAAACAGACGCTCGAGATCGTCGAGCCCGGTGCCGACCGAGTGGTACAGGTCATCGAGCACGAGGAGGCGGAGCCGGACTACCTGAGGGATCTCATTGATCGCTATAACGCTCTCGAGGCCAGCCTGGATGAGGAGTGCAGGAAGCTGCTCAGAGACTGGCCGGCGACCGTTAGACGGTACCGAGCCGATCGCTATCGCTTCCAGGTTCGCGACAGGGTAGTCGAGCAGGATCTCTTCACCGAAAGCCTGTCCGGGACAAGGGTGCCCAAAGTCAGCCTTCCACGATACGAAGACTGGGGTGATCTCCTGAGGTGGCTCTTGACCGAGAACACGCCGGGGATGTTCCCTTTCGCAGCGGGTGTTTTTCCCCTGAAGCGGATGGGTGAGGATCCGACCCGTATGTTTGCTGGAGAAGGGGGGCCAGAGGCCACCAACCGGCGATTCCACTACCTCTCGAAGGAGATGCCTGCCAAGCGTCTGTCGACTGCCTTCGACTCGGTGACTCTCTACGGTGAGGACCCGGAGCGACGGCCCGATATCTACGGCAAGATCGGCAACTCCGGAGTGAGCATCGCGACGGTGGACGACGCCAAGAAGCTCTATTCAGGCTTCGATCTCGTCGATCCCAATACCTCGGTCTCCATGACCATCAACGGGCCTGCCCCCATGATTCTGGCATTCTTCATGAATGCGGCGATCGATCAGCAGTGCGAACGGCATATTCGCGAGCAGGGTCTCGAGCAGGCGGTCGAAGCCAAGATCGAATCGATCTATTCCCTCAAGTCCCTTCCTCGCCCGCGGTACCAGGGGACCCTGCCCAGTGGCAATGATGGCCTGGGCCTCCTGCTACTCGGAGTCAGCGGCGACCAGGTTCTGGAGCCAGAGGTGTACGAGCGCATCCAGGCTGACACGCTGAAGCGGGTGCGTGGCACGGTCCAGGCAGACATCCTGAAAGAGGATCAGGCGCAGAACACCTGCATCTTCTCGACCGAGTTCGCACTGCGGATGATGGGGGACATCCAGGAGTACTTCATCGAGCACGGCGTTCGCAACTTCTATTCCGTCTCCATTTCGGGCTATCACATCGCCGAGGCAGGAGCGAATCCGGTGACCCAACTGGCCTTCACCCTCGCCAACGGCTTCACTCTGGTGGAGTACTACCTTTCCAGGGGTATGGACATCGACGACTTTGCGCCCAACCTCTCGTTCTTCTTTTCCAATGGGATGGATCCGGAATACCCAGTCATTGGTCGAGTGGCTCGCCGCATCTGGGCCAAGGCGATGCGACTGAAGTACGGTGCCAACGAGCGCTCGCAAAAGCTCAAGTATCACATTCAAACTTCCGGTCGGAGCCTGCATGCGCAGGAGATCGCATTCAACGACATCCGCACCACGCTGCAGGCTCTCTATGCCATCTACGACAACTGCAACTCCCTGCACACGAACGCCTACGACGAGGCCATCACGACCCCCACAGAGGAGAGCGTCAGGCGGGCGGTGGCCATCCAGCTGATCATCAACAAGGAGTTGGGCCTGGCCACGAACGAGAATCCACTCCAGGGCTCGTTCGTGATCGAGGAGCTGACGGATCTGGTCGAAGAGGCCGTCCTCAACGAGTTTCGAAGCCTGTCAGATCGTGGGGGTGTTCTCGGAGCCATGGAGCGGATGTATCAGCGAACGAAGATTCAGGAAGAGTCGCTGGTTTACGAGTCTTTGAAACACAGCGGCGAGCTGCCCATCATCGGAGTCAACACCTTCCTCAATCCAGAGGACTCGGCCACTCGGGTCCCCCATGAGGTGAGGCGATCGACGGAAGAGGAGAAGGACTACGCGATTCTCTCTTGCCTGGCCTTCAATGAGCGAAACAAGCCTGAGGGTGGTACAGCACTGAAGCGCCTCCAGGAGGTGGCTGTGGAGAAGGGCAACATCTTCGAAGCCCTCATGGAAGCGGGAAAGATCTGCAGCCTCGGTGAGATCTCCAAAGCTCTCTACGAGGTCGGCGGTCAGTATCGGCGGAATATGTGACCCGAGTGGAAAGAAAACTCTGATGGGGGCGCCAGGGGAACGATTCCCTCCAGTCTCCTATGCCGAATGGCGCCGGCGGGTCGAATCCGAGCTCACCGGCGACTCGGACTTCGCGACGGCCCTGACGTCGACGGGCTCTGAGGGGTTCTCCGTCGAGCCCCTTTTCACCTCTGAGCATCCTGAATGGCCAGGCAGCGGCAAGGGCGACCCCTCCGGGTTCCCGGGTGAGTTGCCGTATACCCGTGGAGCCGAATCCGGAGGTGGAGAATCTTGCAAGCGGGAGATCTGCCAGCTGTACAGCAACGACAATCCGATCGAGCTGAACCGAACACTTCAGGAAGATCTGGCTGGTGGAGCAACGGGCGCCTGGCTGAGTCTCGGTAGCTCCGATTCCACGATCTCCAATCTCCAAGAATTCAGGGCAGCTACAGCCGAGCTGCCAGTCGAGCCGAGTCTCTGGATGTTCTCCGTCGAAGGCGACCTCGGCCCGGTTGCAACCCTAGCGCTGGAAGCGATGGTGGAGAGACAGGGCGAACGAGGTGAGTCCAGCGTTGTCTTGAGGGCAGATCCTCTTGGGGACTGGCTCGATGTGGAAGCATCCTCTTCGAACATGGAGTCAGCGGAGGACGAACTCGCGCACGTTGTTGCCCAGTTCGGGGATCGGTTCTCGAGCTCGCGATCGATCGTCGTATCGACTCAGGATCGTTACGCGACCGGTTCTAGCCTGGTCGAGGAGCTCGGATTCGCCGTCGCTGCGGTCGCCTACTATCTGCGGCGACTGGCCGCCCATGGCCTGGCAAAGCCCGAGATCGCACAGCAGATCGGTCTTTGCTTCGCAGTGGGTCGGGAGATCTTCCCGGAGATTGCCAAGCTGCGCGCGGCCCGCCTGCTCTGGTGCCGGCTGCTTCAAGCCCAAGGCCTTGCATCTCCTCCTAGACCCTGGCTGCACGCAGTCAGTGCTCCAGAGGTGGTGTTTCCTCAGCCTGAACCCTGGACGCATCTTCTGCGCGGGACGACATCGGTATTCGCCGCGATCGCCGGCGGCGCGGATGCCATCAGTACCATGCCGTTGGGCAGCGCCGGGGAATCAAAGCAGAGCCGATGGGCTCGAAACACACCACTGATTCTCGCCGACGAGAGTTTTCTCGAGGAGGTTCAGGACCCTGGGGGAGGCTCCTACTATCTCGAATGGCTCACCGCGGAGCTGGCCCAGAGGGCCTGGGCTGTCTATCTGGAGATAGAGAATCGCGGCGGAATCGTCACCATGTCGCGCGTGGGCAAGAGTCTGCAGGAGCCCTCAGCTGCTCGAGAGAGTAGGGAAGAGCTCGAGGCACGATTCGGTATGGAGAACGATCCGACGCAGGTACAGGACCATCTCAGAGAGAGCGGCATGGAAGGTGGAGCTCCTACTCCCGAGGGGATCCGTCGACTTCCGTTCTATTCATCGAGAGATCTGGCAGACATCCGGGCTACGGATACGATGCCCGGCTTCCCACCTTTCGTCAGGGGGCCTTACACCACGATGTATGTTCGCCGGCCCTGGACGATCCGACAGTACGCCGGTTTCTCGACGGCTGAAGAGTCGAATGCCTTCTACCGCCGGAACCTGGCCGGTGGGCAGAAAGGCCTGTCCATCGCCTTCGATCTACCGACCCACCGCGGCTACGACTCGGATCACCCTCGGGTGGCCGGAGATGTCGGTATGGCTGGTGTCGCGATCGACTCGATTCTGGACATGCGGGTCCTCTTCGAAGGCATTCCTCTGGACCAGATGAGCGTCTCGATGACCATGAACGGCGCCGTGTTGCCGATCATGGCCCTCTACATCGTCGCTGCCGAGGAACAGGGCGTCGCAGTCCACAAGCTCTCGGGGACGATCCAGAACGACATCCTCAAGGAGTTCATGGTCCGCAACACCTACATCTATCCGCCCATGGCCTCCATGCGCATCGTCCGCGACATCATCGCTTTCTGCGCCGAGCATATGCCGAGGTTCAACAGCGTTTCCATCTCCGGCTATCACATGCAGGAAGCCGGTGCCTCGGCCGACCTCGAGCTGGCTTACACCCTGGCCGATGGGCTCGAATACATACGTGCCGGACTCGGCACTGGCCTCGGTATCGATGAGTTTGCGCCCCGGCTTTCCTTCTTCTTCGGGATCGGGATGGACTACTTCATGGAGGTAGCGAAGCTTCGAGCCGCTCGCTTGCTCTGGGCCGAGCTCGTACAGGGCTTCGAGCCACACGACCCCCGATCTCTGATGCTACGCACGCATTGTCAGACGTCGGGTTGGTCACTGAGCGCCAAAGACGTGTTCAACAATGTGGTTCGGACCTGCATCGAAGCGATGGCCGCAGTCCACGGCCAGACCCAATCGCTGCATACGAACTCGTTCGACGAGGCTCTGGCACTGCCGACAGATTTCTCGGCTGGAATCGCCCGTGAGACCCAGATCCTGCTGCAGGACGAGTCCGGGACTTGCCGTGTAATCGACCCCTGGGGCGGCAGCTTCTATGTCGAGAGACTGACCTACGAGCTAGCCGAGAGGGCTCGTGAGCTGATCGCGGAGGTGGAGGAGATGGGAGGGATGGTCAAAGCCATCGAGGCCGGCTTGCCCAAGCTGCGTATCGAAGAGGCCGCGGCCCGCACCCAGGCACGGATCGACTCCGGTCGTCAATCGATCATCGGTGTCAACAAATACCCGTCGGAGGATTCCGATCAGGTAGAGGTCTTGAGCGTCGACAACGAGATCGTCAGACGGACTCAGATCGAAAGGCTGGCGCGGCTCCGTTCCGAGCGAGATCCGGTCAAAGTCCAGAGAGCCCTGAATAGACTGGTAGAAGGCGCCAAATCGGATGAGTCCAACCTTCTAGAGCTCGCTGTCGGTGCGGCGCGATCTTGGGCCACCGTGGGAGAGATCTCCGCGGCTCTCGAGCAAGTCTTCGGTAGGCACCAGCCCATGACTCGTGCGGTTGGTGGGGTATACAGTAGAGAGATGGGTGAAGGCAGAGCCGACGTCGAAGCTGTCCGCAGCAGGGTGGCTCGATTCCTGACTCGGGAAGGGCGGCGCCCCCGCATTCTGGTGGCCAAAATCGGCCAGGATGGGCACGACAGAGGTCAAAAGGTCATCGCGAGTGGCTTTTCCGATCTCGGTTTCGACGTCGACATCGGGCCGCTTTTCCAGACCCCCGAAGAGGTCGCCAGGCAAGCGGTGGAGAACGACGTCCACATCGTCGGCGTGAGCTCTTTGGCAGCAGGCCATTCGAGCCTCGTTCCCACTCTGTGCGAGGAGCTGAAGAGCCTGAACCGGGGCGACATTCTGGTCGTGGTCGGCGGAGTTGTTCCCGAAAAAGACCATCAGGCCCTGTTCGCAGCGGGCGCCAGTGCGGTGTTCGGACCCGGGACACCTATCCCTGCCGCGGCCCTGGAGCTACTCGACGATCTCGAGGGCACGACGCGAAAGAGAGAGAGCTCCTGACGATCGAATCGACGGTCGAAATCCCCTTGGCCCAAGGGTCTGAAGCGTGACATCTGCAGGCAAAACGAATCGGCAGGCGTTGTCCATCGACGACTACGTTGAAGGGATTCGGCAGGGAAGCCGACGGGTCCTGGCGCAGGCGATTACCCTGGTGGAGAGCCAGCAATCCACTGACGGTGATCGGGCACAGGAAGTTCTCAGGCGCTTGATGCCCTATACGGGACAGGCGCATCGCATCGGTATCAGTGGCATCCCCGGTGTCGGCAAGAGTACGTTGATCGATGCTCTGGGTATCCAGCTCATCGACTCGGAACACAGGGTGGCTGTACTAGCTGTCGATCCCTCGAGCTCACTGTCTGGGGGCAGCATCCTCGGAGACAAGAGCAGAATGCCCCGTCTTGCAAGCAACGACGATGCTTTCATCCGACCTTCGCCGAACGCGCTCAGCCTGGGTGGAGTTACGATGCGAACCCGAGAGAGCATGTTGCTCTGCGAAGCTGCAGGTTACGACGTCGTCCTGGTCGAGACCGTCGGGGTCGGACAGTCCGAGACCATGGTCGCAGATCTGGTGGACACCTTCCTTCTCCTCATGCTCCCAGGCGCCGGAGATGAGCTGCAAGGGCTCAAGAAGGGCATCGTAGAGCTCGCTGACGTGATCGCGGTCAACAAGGCGGACGAGGACAACCTGGAGCGAGCTCGGATCGCCCAGAGGGAGTACATGGCGGCTCTGCACTTCCTGCCGGGCAGAGACCAGGAGTGGTCACCTCCGGTCTTGACCGTGAGCGCAAAGACGGGAGCCGGCCTGCCGGAGCTCTGGAATAGCCTGCATTCGCATCGAGCGGCTCTGGAAGGTACCGGTGAGCTCGAAGTGAAGCGGCAGCTGCAGCTGCGGAACTGGATCTGGACTGTGATCGAGGAACGTCTTTTACGGACCTTCCGGTCGACCGCAGGTGTCGAAGAGCGGCTTCGCTCTCTTGAAACAGGAGTGGCGGCGGGGCGACTGACCGCAACGATGGCAGCCGACGAGCTGATTCGCATCTTCCGGGATACTGCGGATTGAGGGACTACACGCTGGATTCCCGTTGACAGCATCAGGCTAGAGCGGGTACGGTCTCACTCAGGTGCAGAGCCCGGACTTGGCGCACCAGTCTCGGGCAACTGCCGTGGAGTTTTCAGGGTTGGAAGGTTCTTTGACTCGGGAGAATGGGGTGAGCAAGCGGCGACGAGCGCGAGAGATGGCGATCCAGATGCTCTACCAGAGCGACCTGGGGCAGGAGTCGTGCGACAGGGTCGTAGGGGACTTCAGGCCGGGTGACTACCTGAGCGAAGAGAGAGAGGAGACGTCGTCTACAGTGCCCCGGAGAGCTGCTACAACCGATCTTTCGGCACGCACCGCGGCGGAGCTCGAGAATGCCCTCGAATATGCCAAGACCCTGGTACGGGGGACCCTCGACCATCTGGATCAGATCGATGCGCTGATTCGCCAGCAGGCCGAGCATTGGAGGCTCGAACGCATGCCGCCTGTCGACCGCAATATCTTGAGACTGGCGGTCTATGAGTTTCTCTTCGAAACCGACGTTCCGAAGCTGGTCATCCTGGATGAGGCGATCGAGCTCGCCAAGGAATTCGGGACCGAGCAGTCGGGGCGGTTCGTGAATGGAGTTCTCGACGGAATTCTCAAGAGTCACAGTCTGCCAGGGAGCCTTACCTGACCAGTCTCAACGGAGTTTCTCGATCTCGAGATTTCGGAGGTGGAGTTGAAACAAAAGATCCTTCTGATGCTCTTGGCACCGGTGCTTCTCGGCTCCTTGGGCTGCGGCTACGGACTCATCGGCCGAACCAGCAATCTGCCAGACGATGTCAACGACATCTTCGTCGAGACACTGCAAAACAGGACCACCCGGTCTCGCATCGAGTTACAGCTGACTCAGTCCATCATCGACGAGCTCGTCACCCGACGAAGCTACACGATCGTCAAGAGCAAAGCCCAGGCTGATGCCGTGCTGAGCGGAGCGCTGACCTCGTTTATCGTCAGGCCCGTGCAGTTCGGGCCGGACGGGCGGGCCACGGAATACGAGATTACGATTCGAGCCGACATGGATCTGGTCAGGACCGGCTCAGACGAAGTGCTCTGGGGCCAGGATGACTACGTATTCAAAGGGGACTACGCCCTGGAGCTGGGGGAGAAC
>JBATEX010000189.1:0-1635 GCA_049664225.1 Thermoanaerobaculia bacterium | reverse complement strand
GGCCCGGAGCATGCACTGGCGTTGACCGGGGTGATGCAGGCTTCAAGCCTGGTGCGTAAACAGCATGGCCTGGAGACCGGCCTGGATGATAAAACCGCCTCGGCAATCCTTTCGCAGGAAAACCTCTCAAGCTGGCGCAAAACGTTACGAACGGGTGGTGTTGTCTCACGCGGAACGACACAGATAAGCGTGGCTGATGCGCAGGGCAACCTGGCCAGCCTGACGCTGTCCAATGGCGAAGGGTCGTCCTCCGTGTTGCCCCGCAGCGGTATCATGCTGAATAACATGCTGGGCGAAGAAGATCTCAACCCGGGCGGGTTTCACCGCATGCCGCCCGGTTCCCGGCTGGCTTCGATGATGACCCCGACGATCGCGAGCCTGGCTGATGGCGGGCAGATCGCGCTGGGTTCCGGTGGTTCCAACAGGATTCGCAGTGCCATACTGCAGGTGCTGGTCAATGTATTGAAGTTTGATATGGGTCTGGAACAGGCGGTGCAGGCCCCCAGGTTGCACCTTGAACGCAATCATCTGAACGTGGAAAGGGGTTTTTCCAGCCATACACTGGAGGCGCTGGAGGCCGCATGGCCCGGTGTGGAGGAATGGCCTGACAGCAACCTGTTTTTTGGAGGCGTGCACGCCGTCGAACGTCTTTCCAACGGCCAATTTCGCGCTGCCGGTGACCCGCGCAGGGGTGGCGCGGTCGCGTTTGCGGGAATTAATTGATTATTCTTTGCAAGAACACAGGTTTAAAGGTTAAAATATCTGGCTACGCCCAATGTGGGCATGAAAATGAAACCGGAGTAACAATGCCAAGCGTAAAAGTTCGCGAAAACGAGCCTTTTGAATATGCACTACGTCGCTTTAAGCGTTCGTGTGAGAAAGCCGGTGTGTTGGCTGAAACACGTCGCCGTGAGTTCTACGAAAAACCTACACAGGAACGCAAGCGCAAATCTGCAGCAGCAGTGAAGCGTGATCTGCGTCGTCTGGCACGGGATAACGTTCGTCGTACCAGAATGTATTGATTTTTTGGGTTTTGTTCCGCCCCGGGGCACATGTTTCGGGTGGTTGATTCGAATATCAAGTGATCGGTTCCTATCCCTGCAGAAGTTTTCAATATGACTTTGCCGTCAAATACATTAAAAGTTCAAATCCAGGAAGATGTGAAATCTACGATGCGCGCGCGCGATCAAAGGCGCCTGACCGCATTGCGATTGATCACTGCTGCAATCAAGCAGGTTGAAATAGACAAACGCATCGAAATGGATGACACGGCCGTACTGGCGGTGCTGGACAAGATGGTCAAGCAACGCCGGGAGTCCCTCGAGCAGTATCAATCTGCAGGCAGGGAAGACCTGGCGGCGCAGGAACAATTCGAACTCGAGTTACTCTCTACATACCTTCCCGAAGCATTGAGCGAAGATGAACTGGCTGCGTTGATCAAGCAGGCCGTCGCTGATACCGGCGCCAGCAGTATCCGCGATATGGGTGCAGTCATGAATAAACTCCGGGAGCAGGTACAGGGCCGTGCCGACATGAAGGCCGTCAGCAACGCTGTAAAACAACAACTCGGCGCCTGAAAATGTCACCGGCCACCGGCCTGAAAACCCCGTTTCAAATATCCTCCCGGGCACGCTG
>JBATEX010000188.1:0-1697 GCA_049664225.1 Thermoanaerobaculia bacterium | reverse complement strand
TAATAAGACCCGGTAGACGGAAACAGGCCCTCAAAACGTGACCAGCGCCCTTTGCCCCGGTTGCGCCAGGCCTTGATGCCTTCCGAATCCAAAGAGCCGGCGACAATATCCATCAGACCGTCTTCATCCAGATCCATCGCAAGTACGGTCCAATAACTTCTGTTTTTTTTTCGGTGCCGGGGTTTCGCCGACACCGGATGCGGTTTTTGCCTGGGTTTTGGTCTTGCGCTTCAAATACTCATCTGGTGTCATGATGCTGGAAAAATTTCCCCTGCCGTCTCCCGTAAAAATCCGGATTCCTTTTTTATAGGATCCGGCAAGAATATCGAAATTGCCGTCTTTATTTAAATCACCTATACTTAGTCCGTAAAAACTGCCTCTTTCCAGAGGCGGAGTTGATGACCACCTGCCGGTTCCATCGCCCAGCCAGACCCTCAGGGCGCCATAAGTCCCCCAGCCTGCTCCTATCAGATCCAGATGGCCGTCATGATTGAGATCAGCCGGAAGAACATCCATATATATACCGCTGATGGTGGGCCCGGTTTCCACCGGCCACCTCCCTTGACCGTCACCCAACCAGATCTGGATGCCGCCCTGGGTCGCTGATGTCGAATTGGCGGCGATAATATCCATATGGCCATCGCCGTTGACATCGGCTGTTTTTATCCCTTCAAATTTATTAATTTCAATAGGACCCTTGCCGATTTTCCATTGGCGCCTGGATTGATTCATCCATACCTTGATTCCTGAAGACTGCCTTTGAACAGAAAAAATGATGTCTGCCAGACCGTCCTCATTAATATCCGCCACTGCAATGTAACGAACTTCCCCTTTAACCGGGAGGTACTGGGGTGGGGATATGCCGCCCAGGCCATCTCCGTAGTTAATGGTAACCATGCCGGGAGAAGACGCCCCGCCGACAACATCGAGGTTACCGTCGTTGTCCAGGTCGTGGATCGTCACTGCACGAAATTTTCCGGCTAAAGAAAGACCGTCCGCTTTGGGCTTAGCCGGTTGCGGTGTATCAACTTCAGGTGCGGTTGCACAACCGGAAACACCGCCTATAAAAGCCGCTGCCGTCAAGAGCAGCAGTATTCCCACCAAAAAGATTCTCTTACTGATAATAAATTGTTTCACGATCCGGTTCATGGTCATGATCCTAAATCTTCAATGGCATCCTGAACCACCGTGCTGTCAACGATTCTGGCCTGACGCATCAGGCCGATGAGCAGACAACGGTCACACAGGTTGTTGATGCGCAATGGTATCCCGCCGGTGTAATTATAAAGCGCTTCGATAGCTTCCCGGGAAAATATGCCCCGGGCTGCGCCTGCGCATTTCAAACGGTGGACGACATAATTCAGTGTATTTTGAATGTCCAGCGGTTCAAGGTTGTATTTAATGCTGATTCTTTCCTTTAAGGGTTGCAGTTCGGAAATGTTTTTCAACAGCGGCGGCTGGCCGAGCAAAATCAGGGTGATTAAAAAGTCGTCATCAGATTGAATATTGAGCAGCATCCGCAGTTCATCCAATGTGGCCGAATTGTCGATGACATGGGCCTCGTCAATGGCCAGAACGGTGTTGATTCCTTTTTCTGCGTTCTGACTCAATAACCGGTGCATCTGATCCATCAGAACCGTCTTGGAACCGTTTTCTGCGCTTCCTCCCAGTTTTAAAACTATCTCTTTAATCAGATC
>JBATEX010000187.1:0-53644 GCA_049664225.1 Thermoanaerobaculia bacterium | reverse complement strand
ATGTCGGAACGGGCATTGGAAGGGAGAGGAATTGGCAAGCCAGATGACACACCGAGTCACATTACTGGTGGGTATTGGAGCCCTGGTCGCGGTGACCGCCATGGCCATGTTCGTGAATGTGGAGTTCTTCGGAGGGGTCGACATTGCGGCCTTTTCGACCTATTCCTGGGCTGAAGGTACCCCTCCCGCCAACTTCGATGTGAAGCAGGCCATTCAAAAGACCACCGACGAGGAGCTCGCGGCAAAGGGTTACAAGAAGGTGGAAGGAGCCGCCGACTTCACGATGGCAATTCACACCGACCGCGACGATATGTTCCAGGGCGGCACCTTGCGAGTCGAGGCCTACGATGGCTCGAGCGAAGAACTGGTGTGGCGAGGTAAAGCCGAAGGTGTGCTGACCACCGCCAACCCCAATAAACTCCCACGCCTCGCACGCCAGGCGACCAAGAAGATGTTCAAAAAGTTTCCCAAGGCAAGATGATGGCACTGGGCCGAGGATGCAGTGCAGCCCTGAGCCCAATGTCGTGGGCAGGCCCGTCCGGGTGGTCCGCAGGCGGACGGCGACGGCTACTCAGACTGCGACGGGCGGGCCGCCGCCTCGTATCGTCATCGCGCCCCATCTCCTGTGCACTATGAAGGACCTTGCGCTGCGCTCGACTCGGCGCCCCCTGTCGAACCACCCGAACGAACCCTTGGCACCTGTGAAGGAAGTGGAGTCGATCAGAATGAAGAGCCTATCTATAGCCGCGATGATGCTTGTTTTGGTCGGAGGTTGTAGTCTTCCGGAGGTCGAGCAAGCCTCCGAGCCGAGCCCTGTCGAACCGGTGGAGTTGGACGACGAGGCATGGACAGCCGCGCTTCTCGAGGAGAGGCGGGAGATCGACGAGGAATTCAGGACGTCCAAGGAATCGCCGATGGCGGGCGCACAGTACCTGAAGTCGGAGCCGATGGACGAGGTCTATCTGGTCCTCCGAGACGGGGTGTTCGAGCTGGCTGACTCACCGATGGATGGCACCGAGGTCGGAGTTGTCAAACAGGATGAGGCTTGGCATGTGCAGGGCCTGGGGCAGGATGTCGTAGGCCAAGTGGGCGAAGAGGCGGCGGTAGTGGGCGCCGCCCTTGAAGGGCCGGCATCTTTCGACATCGGCGAATTCCATCTCAACTTCTATCCGAGCGAGGACCGGGTGACCTTCATTGTCTTCGATCCCCAGAGGCCTGAGATGGTGGAGTTCGAGCACCTCCTCTACTTCCCGCCAGACCGAAAGTACGAGGTCGACGCCAAGCTGGTCGTTCTTCCGGACCCCGAGAAGCTCGAGATTCCTACAACCCGGAACCTGATCAAGACTTTCTACAAGTACGCAGCGATCGAGTTCGAGATCGATGGCGAAAAGCAGGAGTTGACCGCTCTCAAGAGTGCACTCGAAGGCGATGGCTCCGAAGGACTGTTCATCGCCTTCAAGGACACCACCACAGGGCGGGAGACCTACGGTGCCGGCCGGTATCTGATGATCGACGACCCGGAGAGCGAGAATTTCGTGCTCGACTTTAATCGCGCCTTCAACCCGCTGTGCAACTACTCGCCCGCCTACAACTGCACTCTCCCGCTCCGGGAGAACCACTTGGATGTCGCCATCCGGGCTGGCGAGTTGGCGTACCCGCACTAAGGGTTGAGGCAGCCGGCGTTCCTTCGGCTGGTCTTTGAGGGCTTGGGGTTGAAGCAGCCGTCGCTGGCTCCGGCTGATCTTTGGGGCAGTGGGGGGAACTACTGCCTCATTGCCTCGGAACCTCCAAGAAAAGATGGTCATCTGTTCAGGACCCAGGACCCGAGCCCCAGGACGGGAGGGTGGGCTGGGATCGCCGGGCGCCTCAACCCAAAAGGCGAGCTCTACGCTGGTGTCTGAGGCGTCGGCGTCGGTTGTGGCGTCGGGGCTGGCTTTTTGCGGCTCATCTTCTCCGCCGCGGTCTGTACGACGAAGTACAGGAGCGGAATCATGAAGACGCCGGCCACGGTAGCCAGGAGCATGCCGCCGAAGACGGCCGTTCCCAGGCTGACACGACTGTTCGCTCCAGCACCCGAGGCAATCACCAGTGGGATCACGCCGAGTAGGAATGACAGGGCGGTCATCAAGATCGGACGGAAGCGGAGCCTGGCGGCCTCGCGGGCAGCCTCGACGATCGATTTACCGAATTCGTCTCGTTGCTGTTTGGCAAACTCGACGATAAGAATCGCGTTCTTCGCCGACATGCCAATGAGGAGCACAAAACCGATCTGGGTGTAGATGTTGTTATCGAACCCGCGCAGAAGGGTAAAGATAATGGCACCGAGAATCGCCAAAGGCACCGACAACAGCACCGCGATCGGTGTCGCCCAACTTTCGTACTGTGCCGCCAGAAAGAGAAAAACCATGATCAGCGCCAGAGAGAAGATCAAGGGCGCCACATTGCCCGACTCTTTCTGCTGCTGTGTGACGCCCGACCAGGCATAGCCCATCTGACTGGGAAGGATCTCCTTCGCAATCCGCTCGATCTCGTCGACGGCTTGACCTTCGCTGTATCCGGGCGCTGGCGCACCCGTAATGGTCGACGAAGGGAACATGTTGAATCGGTTGATCACCGAGGGACCCACATCTTCATGCACGGAGAGCAAGGTGGAAAGCGGCACCATCAGGCCCTCGGCCGTGCGAACCTCGAGGCGTTGAATATCACTGACTCGATTCCGGAACGTCTCGTCGGCTTGCACCATGACGCGCCACGTGCGGCCAAAGCGGTTGAAATCGTTGACGTAGGCCGAGCCCAGATTGGCCTGCAAAGTGTCGAAAACGGTCTGCAGCGGAATATTCAGTCGCTTGGTCTTCTCCCGATCCACATCGATATAGATCTGGGGAACATTCGACTGAAAGTTCTGATTCAAGCGGGTGATCTTGCCGCTTTGGTAGCCAGCCGTCACCATATCGTTGGCAAACGTCTCGAGCTGGAGCAGCCCTAAGCCACCAAGGTCTTGCAGCTCCATCTGAAAGCCACTGCCAGAGCCCAGACCCTGAATCGGCGGGGGCCCAAATGCGAAGACGGTGCCCTCCCGCATCTTCGACAGTACTCCCTGGATTATCCCGATGGTCTCGAACACCGTGTTCTCTCGCTCACTCCAAGGCACGAGAGTAATGATCCCGGCACCAAAGTTGGGACCCTGTACTTGATCGAGGAATGAGTACCCACCAATGGCAATCGAGTTCTGAATCCCGGGCAGCTTCTCGACCTCCGCCATGACGACGTCCATCACTTCCCGGGTTCTGGCGAGCGAAGCCGCATTGGGCAGCTGGATGTTGACAAAGAAGTAGCCTTCGTCTTCAGACGGAACGAAGCCACCAGGCATGGCGCCGAATCCGTAGACCATGGCTCCCACCAGCCCCGCAAAGATGATCATCACGATGATCGCTTTTCTTATCAAACCACCCACAGCGCGGCCGTAGGAGGCCGACATGCGATCGAAGTACTTGTTGAACTGCCGAAAGAACCAACCGGGCTCTTTGGCCTCGGAGCTCGGTTTCAGCAACATGCCGCAAAGCGCCGGGCTGAGTGTCAGGGCGTTGATGGAGGAGAAGATCGTGGCGACCGAAATGGTAATGGCAAAGGGCCGATACATGCGCCCCGTCAGGCCGGGCATGACCAGCGTCGGCGCGAACACCGCCAGTAGCACGAGGGTTGTAGCAACGATGGCACCACCCACTTCGTCCATCGCCTTGGCCACGGCCTCTTTGGGACCCAGGCCCTCGGTGTCCATGATCCTCATGGTGTTCTCCACCACGACGATGGCATCGTCCACCACGATACCGATCGCCAGGACCAGTCCGAACAACGTCAGGTTGTTGATGGACTGACCGGTCACCAGCATGACGGAGAAGGTACCGATCAGGGCCACCGGAATCGTCACCGATGGCACGACCGTGGTGCGAAAATCCTGCAAGAAGATATATACCGAGAAGATCACCAGGATGATGGCAATCACCAGCGATGTGACGACCTCCTTGATCGAGGCCTCGATGTAACGGGTCGCGTCGAAGGGAATCGAGTATTCCAGGCTCTCGGGAAACCGTGTCGACAGCTCTTCGAGAGCAGCGATCACACCTTGCGCCACGGCCAGTGCGTTCGAGCCCGGTAGCTGGTAGATCCCCATCGAGATGGCCGGCGCGCCATCGAGCTCGGAGTACCAGGCATAGGACAGGGCTCCCAATTCGACCCGGGCCACATCGGCAACACGAACCAACTGGCCCGCCTCGCCCCGCTTGACGATGATCTGCTCGAATTGGCTGACCTCAGCCAATCTACCGAGAGTCGTCAGGGTGTATTCGAAGTTGAGATTCCCCGAATTGGGCTCTTCGCCGATCTTGCCCGCCGCGACCTGGACATTTTGCTCTTTGAGGGCATTCAGAACTTCGTTGGTGGTCAGATTGCGGGCCTTGAGCAGCTCAGGATCCAACCAGATCCTCATGCTGTAGTCCTTGGCACCGAACATCATGACTTCGCCAACGCCATTCACCCGGGCCAGTACATCCTTGACCTGGGTGGTCGCATAGTTGCTCAGATAGAGCTCATCGCGCTTGCCGTCCGGAGAGTACAGAGCCGCCACCATGACCATGGAAGTGGACTGCTTCTTGGTGGTCACACCCTGTTGCTTCACCTCTGCGGGCAGCTTGGGGTCAGCGATGGAGACCCGATTCTGGGCCAGCACCTGGGCCATGTCGGGGTCGGTGCCCACCGCAAAGGTAATGGTGAGGTTCATGCTGCCGGTGGAGGGGCTCTTCGAGGACATGTAGAGCATGTTCTCGACGCCATTGACCTCCTGCTCGATCGGTTGAGCGACCGTTTCGGCAAGAACCTCCGCACTGGCACCCGGATAGCTGGTAGAGACCTTGACAGTCGGCGGGGTGATGTTCGGAACGCTCTCGACAGGCAGGATCGGGATCGAGAGCAAGCCGAGGAGCACGATCACGATAGCGATCACCATCGCGAAGATGGGTCGATAGATGAAGAATTTACTGAATCCACCCATCGATCAACCGTCCTCGCTCGCGGGTTCGGCAGGCTGCTCGTCTTGACCGGTGGTTGCTTCGGGTTGACTCGCAGGCTGTGGCCGCTCGCTCGGCTCCGGAGTGTCGGACACTGTGTCGGGTGTCACCGGCATCCCAGGCCGCGCTCTCAACAGGCCTTCGACGATATAAGTCTCCGAGCCTTCGAGGCCCTCGAGGATTGGCACCATGCCGTCGGGTTCGACCACACCCAGCTGGACGTAGCGCCGCTCGACGAGGTTGTCATTACCCACGACGTAGACATAGCGCCCTCCCAGGTCGGTACCGAGTGCTTGCTCGCGAATCAGCACGGCATCTTCCAGCAACTGGATGGGGATCCGCACCCGGACAAAGAGACCGGGGAACAGACTCAGCTCTTCATTGGGCAGTACAGCTCGTAGTTGGATGGTGCCTGTCGCCGCATCCACTGTGTTGGAGACATAGTCGATGGGACCGCTGAACGGGAAGTCATCGTCGATCAAGGTCGCAACCTGGGCCATCGTCGTTTCTTGTCGCTCGAGTCTGGACTGGTCGATCTCCGTCGTCAGGTCCATGTTCCTCAACGCCCGCAGAACTATTTCCTCGGGAGCATCGAAGTAGACGAACATCGGCTGCATGCGATTGACCGTGGTCAGCAGCGTGCCCTCAGCTCCGCTGACGATGTTGCCGCGATCCACCTGATTGCGGCCTACCTGGCCGGTAATGGGCGCACCGACTTGGGTGTAGGAGAGTTGAAGCTCGGCTCGATCGAGTGCCGCCTCGGCCGACAGCACGGATGCTCTCGCCATGTCGCGATTGGCCCTGGCGAGATCCACGTCGGACTGGCTCACGGCGTTGGTCTTGACGGCCTGCTCGACCCGCTGGAGGTCGGATTCGGTTCTTGCGAGATCCGCCTCGGCGGATTTGAGAGCCGCGTCCGCGGCATCCCGTTCCGCCTTGTACTGGCGCGGCTCGATCACAAACAGGGTCGCGCCCTCTTGCACGATCGTGCTGGGCTCGAAGGAGATCTGCTCGAGCTCGCCGGTGACTCGCGCCCTGACTTCGACCGACTCGAAGGCCCGAGTGGACCCGAGATGCTCCGAGAAGACCGTCACGTCGCGCAGGATCGGCTGGGCTACCCCGACATCAGGAGGTGGAGGCGGGCCGGTCTCGGCGTCTCCACCGCAGCCCACGGCCAGAGCGGCCAGCGTCGCAAGAAGCAGGCAGCTCCATACGCTGCCCGGTCGGAAAGGTGTTCTCATGGCTCGCTCCCTGCACTGTCGATCGAAGAGGAGATGACCTCGGCTTCCTCTTTCGGAGTGTTGTCGGGATTGGGGGGACCCCATCCGCCGCCGAGGGCTCGGTTGAGGGCGATCAGGTTCTGTACCACCTGGCCCTCGGACTCGGCCCAGGAATCCTGCTGGCTGGCCAGTGTCCTTTGAGCGTCGAGTAGGTTGAGGAAATCCGTCAATCCCGACATGTACTGGGTGCGGACCAACTCGACCGTTCGATTGCTGGCGTCCACGGCCTCGTAGAGACGGTCCCGGCGCTCCTTCTCGCGCTCATAGGCCACCATCGTGCTCTCGACCTCGTCCAGGGCGAACAGCACGGTCTGCTCATACGCGAAGAGGAGCTGTTGGGTCACGGCTTCCTGGACCCGGATGTTGTTGCGAATCTTGCCGCCGGAGAAGATGTTCCAGCGCAGGCCCGGCACCAGCGACCAGGTGGTGCTGCCGCTGTCGAACAGGTCACTACTGTCGACGGACTCCAGGGCCAGGATTCCGGCCAGTGAGAAGGTCGGATAGAGGTCGGCCTTTGCCACCCCGATGAGAGCTGTTTGAGACGCGAGCTGCCGCTCGGCGGCTCGAATGTCCGGCCGGCGTCGCAGGAGATCCGCCGGAATGCCCAGCGTCACGCCCTCGTCCGGATCGGGAATGGTGGACTCTCCGGTCAGCAGATCGTCGACGGCCCCGGGTGGCTTGCCCAGCAAGACCGCCAGGCGGTTGGTTGCCGCAGCGAGCCTGGATTCGAGGGCTGGAATTGCAGCCTGCGAGTTGGCCAGGTTGTATTCGGCCTGGGTGACATCGGTCAGCGGGCTCAAACCGGCATCGAATCGATCTCGGGTGAGCTGCAGACTGCCTGCCTGAGCCTCGACGTTGGCTCTACCGTACTTGATGCGGTCCTGCAAAGTTCGGACTTCGATGTAGTTGGCGGCCACGTCGGCCATCAGGACCACCATGACGTCGCGGTAATCCTCGATGGAGGCCTCGAGTCTGGCCCTGGCCGACTCGGCTCCCCGGCGCAAGCGACCGAAGACATCGATCTCCCAGTTGAAGCCGACGCCGATGTTGTAGAGATCGAAGGGCTCGAACCCCCCTGGAGGCACCACAAAGGAGCTGTTCTCGCTGAGATCCTGGCGCGAATAGGCGGCGTCCAGGACAGCGTCTGGATAGTAGCGGCCGGTGGCGATTCCCAACCGCGCCCGTGCCTCCTCGACTCGCGCCGCAGCAGTCTGCAGCGACAGATTCTCCAGTCGGGCCTGGTGAACGAGCTCCACGAGCTTGGGGTCGTTGAGTGTCGTCCACCATGTTTCGAGTGGTGACCCGGCTTCCCCGATCTCCTCGGCTGCCGCCGACTTCCAGGCATCGGGGATTTCCTGCTCCAGTGGTGGCGCTTCGTAGTCGGGCCCCACGGTGCAGCCCAGGGCCGCGACCAACACGACTCCCGCGAGTGATCTGAAACCTTTCGAAGAAAACATGGGATGGCGAGAATAACACCAAAGGTGTTCTTGAAAGGGAAGCACCGGTGAAGAGCCTTGATCACTTGTTCTGTTGCTAGCCTGTTATGCTGCTAGCCCGGAATCTGGCCGAAGTTGGCGCGCTATTAAGGCCTCAAGACAAGAGAGCTTTTTGACTTGTCCGACGTCCAAGTTCCTCAATGGCCCTCTGATAGGCTCTTCGGTAGTCCACTGAATGAGGTTCCTCGTGGCGATGGTTACGAGGCCGTTTCCCTCGCCGAGTCGTTCCTACGAAAGGAGATGGAGATGGAAGCCTATTTCAACGAAATCTGGGAAACCCTGTCTGGTCAGGTCCCGAGCCTCGTGATGGCTCTGGCAGTCCTGGTGATCGGCTGGGTAGTAGCCTTGATCGGCGCTGCCCTGACCCGCGCCATCCTCAAGAAGACCTCGATCGACAACCGCGTGGCCTCCTGGGCTACTGGAGCCGAAAAGGCCGAAGATGTACATATCGAAACGGTCGTAGGCAAGGCCGTATTCTGGATCCTGATGGTCTTCGCGCTCGTCGCGTTCTTCTCGCTGCTGGGAATCCCCGAGGTGACGGCGCCTTTGGGCACGCTCCTCGAAGAGATCTTCGCCTTCCTGCCCAACCTGTTGTCTGCCGCCGTGCTGTTGGCGGTCGCCTGGATGGTGGCTTCCGGCCTCCGCTTCGCCCTGACACGTGTACTGGCCAAGACGAAGTTGGATGAGCGCATCGCCTCGGAGGTAGCCGAGGATGCAACACCTCCCAGCAAGGCTCTGGGCGAGACAGTCTACTGGCTGGTCTTCCTTCTGTTTCTTCCAGCCGTCATGGACGCGTTGGAGCTCGAGGGCCTGCTGGGACCGGTCAACGTCCTCCTCAGCAAGGTCCTGGCCTTCCTTCCCAACCTTTTCGCCGCCCTGCTGATTCTGGGAGTCGGATGGGTGCTGGCTCGCATCATTCGGCGGATCATCAGTAGCCTCTTGTCGGCCTCCGGAGCAGACGCTCTGGGAGAACGACTGGGGCTCGGGCGTGTGCTGGGAGAGCAGCAGCTCTCGATTCTGGTGGGTCTGGTCGTCTACATCCTGGTTCTCGTGCCAGTGGTCATCGCAGCCCTGGATGCGCTGCAGCTCGAGGCACTGACGGCCCCAGCGAGCTCGATGCTGGATCAAATCCTGGCCGCGGTTCCGCAGATCTTCGCTGCCGTACTGATTCTGTTCATCGCCTACCTGGTCGCCAAGCTGGTCGCCGATCTGGTTGGCCGACTTCTGGCAAGCGTCGGATTCGATGGGTTTCTGGAGCGTATCGGGTTTCGCGCCGTTCCAGCCACTGAGGACGAGGGCAGTTCTCGCTCGCCGTCAGAGCTGGTCGGCTGGTTGGCCATGATAGCGATCATGCTGTTCGCGACCATCCAGGCGCTCGAAGTGATGAAGTTCGACGCGCTGGCAGGGATCGTGACTCGATTCACGCTGTTCTCCGGAGACGTCTTGCTCGGAGTCGTGATTCTGGCCATCGGTCTTTATCTGGCAGGCCTGGCGGCAGAGGCCATCCGGTCTAGTGGTACGGCTCAGGCGGGCTTCTTGTCGACCGTGGCACGCGCGGCCATCATCATCCTGGCTGCGGCCATGGCGCTGCGCCAGGCCGGCCTAGCCGAGGACATCATCAATCTGGCCTTCGGATTGGTGCTGGGCGCTGCCGCCGTGGCGGCCGCACTGGCGTTCGGCCTGGGCGGGCGCGAGCTGGCTGGACAACAACTGGGCAAGTGGCTCGGACGATCCTCGTCTGAATGACGGCCAAGAACTGCCGAGGGCTCCTGAAGGACCGATCCGAGAACGGCTCAGGGGCTCTCGGCGGGACCTTTTCTACTCTCCCGCGACGCGAAAGCTCACCTGGAGCGAGCCGTTCTCGTCTCGCAATTCGAGTTTCTTGGGCGTCAGACTGAAGGTGCGCGCGCGACCGAGGGCTTCGAGGTACTGCTGCTCCTGGTCCATGATTCCCTCCGGCTCATCACAGAACATCCGGGTCGCGGCGGCGGGTCCGATGGTGATCTGATCTCCCTCGGTCTCGTAGGTGGCCGTGAACCGGTTGCAGCCACCCGTTCCGCTGAGCTGGTCTCCTGCAAACACCGCTGTCGAACGGGAAGCAGTGGCGGAGGAAACCACTCCACCTTTGCCGTTGTTGATACCCGTGGCCTGCCACTCTGTGTTTTCGAGGGTCGCGGGCTCGGTAGCGACGAACTTCAGAAGGATCTTCGAGTCAGCATCCTCGAGAAGCAGGCGGTCCTCTGCCCGGTCCACCGCGACCACCTGACCGAGAAGTGCCAGATACCGCTGCTCTTGGTCCGTCACCTCCGGCTCGCAGGCCATCTGGGTCGAGCCCATCTCGGAGCCCAGGGTCAGCTTGTTCGCCTCCCCGAGAACGTAGCTGCCGAAGTACCGATTGCAGCCCGCGGTGCCACTCAACTTGCCACCGCTGAACTTGACGCCGACGGTGGTCTGGCCCGGCATCGGCGCCATCTCGCCGGATTCGCTTAGGTACTCCACGAGGCGCCAGTCGACATCCTCGAAAACGGGCTGCTCCACGATCGCGGGTTCCTCGAGCGTGGTCGTAGCGGAATCATTCCCGCAGGCCGCGGCGATTGTGCAGATGGCCACCAGGGCCGCGATCAGGGGTAGAGGTCTCATGATTTCTTTCCCTCCAGTCCGTCTATGCGATTGTGCTCGAAGGTCGAGCTCGAGACCGACCTCGTCATACTTGACAGCCGGTAGTCTACTCGGAGCCTTCTGACGAGTATCGACCCTGACAGGCGCGATTTTGCGTCGGGGGTGCCCGACTGGCACTGGAAGGGATAGAGTCGAGGGGTTGAATCGACACGATGAGCAACCTCTCAAACCGATTTGAGACAGATGCGGCCGGCTTCCCCGCCGGCCGTTGTCTGTACGAGGTGAAGGAATGACGGACAAGAACGACAACCACGATCTCGTCATGCCGGAAGCGGAGCTTCTTCGGGGCTCCGACGACTTGCTGGCCGATTTCGACCGTGGCGTGACGGTGTTCAACGAATTCGTCACGGGTTGCCGGAATCTCTACGACATCGGAACCGCGGTGACTGTGTTCGGCTCGGCGCGATTCGACGAGAACCACCGTTACTACGAGCTGGCTCGGCAAACGGGTCGAGACCTGGCAGAGGCCGGTTACACGGTGTTGACCGGAGGGGGGCCCGGCATCATGGAGGCCGCCAACCGGGGTGCCCAGGAGGGTGGAGGCTTGAGTGTCGGCTGCAATATCGCCCTGCCCCACGAGCAGGCCCCCAATCGCTACCTGGACCGCTGCCTCGAGTTCGACCACTTCTTCGTGCGCAAGGTGATGCTGGTCAAGTATTCTTCGGCGTTCGTTTTCATGCCGGGAGGCTTCGGCACCCTGGACGAGATGTTCGAGACCATTACACTGATCCAAACGGGCAAGATGGAGCGCTTTCCGCTGGTGGCCATGGGCCAGGACTACTGGGACGAGCTTCTAGACTTTATTCAAAAGAGAATGCTGCGAGAAAAGACCATCAACGAAGGTGAGGTAGCGGTTTTCGGTACCGATTCTCCGGCGGAGGCGGTGTCCCACATCGACAGTGTCGTGAAAAATTCGGTGAGCGTTGAAGGGGACGGAGCCGAGCTGTGAGCGAAGCGTAAGGGAGTAGAGATGAGCAAGAAGAAGGACGTCAAGAAAGAAACCAAGCTCGACCGCAAGACCTTCGACAAGCAGATCAAGAAGCTCCAGACGGAGCTGGTGAAGCTTCAGGAGTGGGTCAAGCACGAAGGACTCAGGGTCGTCGTGGTGTTCGAGGGCCGGGATGCCGCCGGCAAGGGCGGTGTGATCAAGCGAATCACGGAGCGAGTGAGCCCACGGGTCTTCCGGGTCGTTGCGTTACCGGCACCCAGTGACCGCGAGAAGACCCAGTTCTACTACCAGCGCTATCTGACGCACCTTCCGGCGGCTGGCGAAGTCGTGCTCTTCGACCGCAGCTGGTACAACCGCGCCGGGGTCGAGCGGGTCATGGGTTTTTGTACTGACAAAGAGTACGGGGAGTTCATTCGCACCTGCCCCGGCTGGGAGCGAGCCCTGGTGGATTCCGGGATTGTCCTGATCAAGTATTGGCTGACGGTCGACAACGAGGGGCAGGAGGAGCGCTTCAAGGAGAGGATCGAGGATCCCCGCAAGCACTGGAAGCTCAGCCCCATGGATGTCGAGGCGAGGCGCAAGTGGTACGACTACGGGCGAGCCAGAGACGCCATGTTCGAAGCCACCGACACCTCCTGGGCCCCGTGGTACGTGGTCGACTCCAATGACCAACGGCGGGGCAGGCTGAATTGCATCACCCATCTACTGAGCCTGATTCCCTACAAGGACCTGCCCTACGAGCCGGTGGAGCTGCCACCACGCAGCGAGAAGGGTGCCTACGACGACGAGGCAGCACTCGCGAAGAGAACCTGGGTGCCGGAGAAGTACTAGTTTTGGGCTTAGGGGCTTAGGGGCCTGGGGGCGTAGGGAATGTGAGGAATCTAAGGGAGGGGCTTGTCCCCTCCCGTCAAATGAAGCGCGGAGAATCCGTCTTTGGGAAGCTACGAGAGATACGAGCCTCCGAGTGATCAGCGATCCGGGGTGTCGCTGGTTTGGGTCGTGGCCGCTATCTTCCTGATCGGGGTCGCGGGCTCGGTGCTGATCTACCAGCGAGCGGGTGAGGCCGATCGAGCCGCGCTGAATGTCGCGGTACCGGCTGATCTTGCGTCAGCGGAATCCGAACCTGAAGCAATCGCGCCAATCAGCTCGCTGCCTGGCGAGACTGCTTCTCCCTATGCCAAGGATGCACGCATCGCCGAGCTCGAAATGCGCCTTCAGGACAAGGACTTCGAGCTGTCGGGGCAGCGCTCCGAGATCGCCTCACTGGAGGCTCGGGTGGTGCAGCTGCAGGAGGACTCGGAACGATACAGGGCGGGGCTGGACCAGGCCGTGGCCGAGTTGAACCACCTTCGCTCCGAGCTTGGACGACTCGAGAGCTCGGCCCGAGCTACCCCTCAGGGGCCGGCCGGTCCTCGACCGACTGAAGGCGTGCAGCCGGTTGGGCCGCCCTACGTCACGATCAGTCCGATGGGCTTCGTAACGGTGACCGGCTTCGTCAACAATCCGACTCGCTCTGCCTCGCGCGGCAAGCTGCAGGTCAGTCTGGTCGGTTCCGGAGGGGTCATCGAGACCCGCGATTTCCCCATGTATATCCCACCGAACAGCCAAGAGCGCTACGACATCACCTTTCCCGGGATCTTCCCCACGGAGCGCATTGCGGCTCAGGCGAGTTGGGTCGAGTAGTCGGCTTCTTCCGTTAGGAAACGTCCATAATTGAGGACAGCTTGGGGCTCGTGCCAGGTAGGTTTCTCGGCCTAGCTGAGGTTGAGGCCCAGTTGGAATGCCGAGGCGAGCAGCGTCAGCCACAGCAGGAACAGGGAGAACAGCGCCCAGTGACCGACGACGATCGGCTGTGACCTGGCCGCTTTTGCCACCTGCGGTTTCTGCATCACGTGTTCATGGATCATGTCGGTTCTCCTTTCTCGCTACCGTTCTTCCTTCTCGTCTATCTGCTACTGCATCTCTTGTGCCGGATTTCGTCGTGGCCGACCACGAAATGCCATGTCCAGGGAGTAGGTGTTGCCTACTGCGAGAAAATTACACTCCGGCGCGAGAAAAAGCATTGGCGAAATGCGTCAATTATCTGGCGCATGGCGCCAAGAAGAGTTGAGGCGCCCGGTCGTGCCTCCCGGTCGATCGTTGTGGCTTGGGGGTTGAGGAATCTGTCGCTTGCTCCAGCCGATCCTCGAGGCAGTAGGGCTGGGGTCACACGGAAAAGACTCTCTAGCACGTGACCGTCCCTACAATTGGTTGAATACGGCCAATGGGTTGAATTTGGTAATTTGAATGTAGGTGAGGAGAGCCCATTGACCCAAGGATCGGCCGTTGGCCACTTTGGCCCTCGAGTTGTACATTTTGGGCGCTAAGAGGAGCCTTTTGGACGGTGGGCCGGCACAGCTATCGCCAGGTTCGCACAAGACAAGGCGAGGGAGGGGGCCCCACTGCCTCAAAGGCCGGTCGGCGAAGTCGCCGAGCGCTTCAACCCCCAAGCCCTCAAAGGTCGGCCGAAGGGACGCCGGCCGCTCCAACCCCCACGGTCCTCAGCGTAGCTGCAGGACCGCCAGGATCCCGAAGTGATCTGAAGGGTACATTCCGTCCTTGTCTTGGTTCAGCACCATTGCTGCTGAAACAACCTCGAAGTCCGGCGACACGAAGATGTGGTCGATCTGCCTGGGAGTCGTGCTGCGGTACGCGAGCAGCTCCTGAACCTCGGGCTTGTCGAAGGTCGGTAGAGGATCGTGTCTACGGGTGCCGATACCGTAGTTGACCTCGTTGGTCACCGGATCCCAAGTGTGGAAATCGGGACCGGTGCCGGCCTCCAAGAAGCCAGCCGCTTTGATCGCGGCGATCCCGGGAGTGTCCGGCTCGGCATTGAAGTCGCCGCCCAGAATCACCGGAACGTCCGAGCCGAGGCGGGATCGACGTTTCTCGATCTCTTGAACCAGGAGCTTCGCCTCCCCAGTGGCGCGCTGCACCTTCTGCGCACGAGCGGCGAGGATCTCGTCCCGCTGTGCCGGCTCGAGGATCCCTTCCTCGACCAACTGCTCGAGATCATTCTCGAAGCTTGGAAGCACGAAGGGGGCGGAGTAGAGGTGGGCCGTGGCCACGAGGACCTTCTTGCCGCCGACTGTGATCTCGCCGAACAGGGCATAGCGAGATTCCTTGGTTTGAAAGCCCCAGGTAGCGCTACACGTGGCGTTGCCGCTCAGGCGCTTCTTGCCGACGCGGCGCAGCCCCAGCTCGGGCTTGGCCAGGATCGCGATCCCCTCGTTCATGTTCTTGGGGATCTTGTAGATGCCGCCGAGGTGGAGACCGCAGCTGGTGACCTTGTGAATCTCGTCGTAGCCGAGCTGCTCGGCGTACCAGCGAGCCAGCGGCTGATTCGGATTGACCTCCTGAAAGAAGAGCAGGTCAGGATCGAGCCGCTTCAGCTCCTCGATTTGCCAGGCCAGCCGACTCTCCTTGCGTTCCGGATCCTCGCCCGGGAAGCGCTTATTGCTCTCACCACTCCGCAGCCCGTGCCAGACATTGAAGGTGATCGCCCTGACAGGCGGCTCCGGGGCCTCCTGAGCGCTTATGGCCATTGGTGCCAGCAGGAGCGCAGTCAGCAATAGGCAGATCTGGGAAGTAGCTCTTGGCATGGTGTCACCTCGGTTTCAGGCGAAATCTCCAGGGCTCTGGACTCGCCCCATTGTAGTCTCGAATGTCCTCTGGAATCCCAGGCCCATCAAAGACCGGCCCTCTTCCGGTCGGGTGGCACCTAGTCAACGACGCGCGGCAGGACGCCGCCGGGTCTACCGAAATGCGGTACGGCGTCCGAGGCCTTTCGAGGATCGACAAACCTCTGCTGAGAAGGGCTGTAGTAGAGGCAGCCGATCTCGTCGGACGGTCTGGAATCCACGAATGGCTCCACCGAATCGAGGGCCTCCAGCCACAGTCGTTTCATCTCGTGGAGGTCGATCGGCTTTGCAAGATCGAGTCGTGTGAGGTCCTCGGCTCGAACCCGCCCGCGCCTTCGCAGCAGCTCCAGAAGGGAGAGCGGAGTGAACCCTGGGTCCTTGCCACAGGCAGCCCAGCAGAGTGCGCCGAGAACGAGGACATGCTCGTGTAGGTACAGCGCGTCCACGACATCGCGCGGCTCATCGCGGCCACCGAGCGCCAGCACCTTGTTGACAGCGAGATCGACTGGATGGAGTACAAAGCCAACCCGATCGTCCCGAACCGTGGGCATGAACCGCCATGCCGAGTCACGTGCCCACTCGATTTTGGCGGCGTGTTCTTCTTTGCGAACGACAGCGCGTACGAAGCCGGGTTGATTCAAGTCCACCTCGAGGGAGTGCCCATCGTCTTCGAGCAAGACTCGGTCAGCGGCATAGGCCTCCGCGACTCGTACCTCGGAGTCGTGAAAGTAGTCGAGGTCGCGGCTGAAGCGAGTCGTGCTCGGCTCGATCAGAATGGCGGCGCCACCCGCCAGGTACGAATCAAAGGACCGGTTCTCAGAGAGCAACCGGGTGAGTTTTGCTTGGTAGTCAGTTAGTGGCACAGCTTCTCCGCAGCTTCCCAGGCGTCACGCCCACCGTGCCTGCGAAGCTGGTCTGCCACCCAGGCGACGTCCGATGCGCCAATTCGATAGTCGGGATCGAAGGACCAGAAGCACTCGGGATGAAATCGCCGGTACATCCGGCGCGCTTCCCGCACTCGGACCATGGCACGCGCCGTTTCGGGGTCCAGAGCCCGGCGACTCTTCCGGCCGCCACGTCGCCCGATCTCGGCGAGATACTCTTTCACCTTGCTCTCCATGCCAATATCATAACCCGCTTATGATCTTGGCTCAAGGCCTAGAGTCTCCAGAGGTAGGTTGTCGAACGGGGTCACAGAGGCAAGCATCGTCCAGATGCCGGTGAGGAGATATCGCACTTCGGGCGCATACCAGCAGCTGCATGATGACCTGGGTGAGGCTCTGCGCGGGTCTAGGCGGGTGGACAAGATCGGCAAGCAGCCGGTAAACACCATAGTTCAGGCCTACTACAACGTCACGAAGCCCGAGTTCGCTGCCGATTGGCAGCTACGGGTCCAGTTCACATTCCTGTTTCCGAAGTAGGGTGCTGGCCCACTAGAGGAGATCCTGGCGATCGAACAGCTGTGCGACGTCAACCCCGTCTGTGCCTTGCGGTGTTAGGCCTCGAGTCTCAAGAACTCCCAGCCCCGCCCCGTCGCTGACCAGCGAAGATCTGTATGCACGACGCGAGGGCTTCCTGGCCTCAGCCGTCGACAACAACTTCAAGGCCTACGAGCTTGGGCAAGCGCGATACGAAGTCGGCAAGTATCGACCTGCTGAGCCTCCTGCAGATGCAAACCCGCTGAATAGGTTCTGCCAAGATGCAGTCAGTTGTGTCTACCTAATAACTAGGTTAATATACCTATGAATTAGGTTTATTCACCTAATAACCACCTGACAAACCGGGTGAATAAGACAGCCCGGTTGACGGTTTGTAGAGTCATGGACACCGTGAAAGAAGCGTCGATCTCGGAGGCGCCTCTCTTTGGGCTGTTCGGAAGCAAAGCCGCCTATCAGGTTCTGATGTATCTCGAGAACTACGGTCAGGGCTACGCGGCCGAGATCGCCAGAACATTCGGCATGTCGCTAAGCCAGGTTC
This sequence comes from Thermoanaerobaculia bacterium, assembly GCA_049664225.1. Lineage (GTDB taxonomy): Bacteria > Acidobacteriota > Thermoanaerobaculia > Multivoradales > JAHEKO01 > JAUVRX01. The sequence continues at coordinate 36,520 of JBATEX010000187.1, read as the reverse complement.
AGAACCAGCTTCGCAAGTTTGAGGAGCTCGGTCTGTTTGTCAGTCGGAAAGAGGGTACAGCCCGCGTCTATTATTTCAATCGCAATCCGATCGCCGACACGCTCCGTGAGTTCCTTCGCTCGGTACTCGATCGTCTGCCGGATGCGACGATTCAGAAGTTCTATCGAGAGCGCAAGAGGCCTAGACGGTACGACAAGAGGTAGAGGGGTCGGAGAGGGCGAGCAGGCAGCTTCGTGACGAGTCGAACGAGTATCACTGAAGAGACCACGATGATCGAGCTGGCCGCTCGGGTCTCCGAGGAGTTGGAAGCGGCAGGCATTCTCGCAACGCTTTCGGGGGGCAGCGCTGTGTCTGTCTATACCGAGAATCGATACCAGTCCGAGGACCTGGACTTCGTCACGTCAGCCTTGCTGGACGAGCTCAAACCGGTTCTCGAGCGCTTGGGGTTCGCGCACAAGGGAAGTCCGCGGCTGTCTGTGTTCGAGCACCCCGCCACGAAGTGGTATTTGGAGTTTCCTCCCGCACCGCTCAGCTTCGGTGGAACGTAAGTCGATGTCTCTCGGTGTGCGGTGTTATCGACCCCGACGGGCAAGGTGCGCATCATCACTGCCACGCATTCGATCACGGATCGGCTCAGCGCAGCGGCCTCCTGGCAGGATGCACCATCCCTCGAACAGGCGGTGCTGGTGGCGACACATCAGACCGACAACATCGACTGGGACGAGATCGATACCTGGGTGGTTGCCGAGGGAGTCGCCAAAACGAGAGAGATCAGGGAGTTCTACCGAGCCGTTCGACGACCTCTGCCGGCGGGGTGAAAAGAAAAGCGGGGACAGGCACCATTTTCTCTCGAAAGAGGTGCCTGTCCACGCTTTCTCGCCGATCATGACCGCCGACTACATGCCCTTCTTGACCTGCTTGTGCAGCTTGTGGAACTTCGCCTGCAGATCCCTGGCGTGGTCACATTCGAAGTAGCCGACATCGACTGTCTTCGTGGGCTGCAGATCGAGCGCCTCGTAGTCAACCGTCAGCTTGCCGTCTGAGACCTGCCCTTCTACCAGCGATAGCCGAAGCCGAAGTAGCCCTGCACCGGATCGACCGTCAGATGCTGGACGTTGGAATCGCCCTCCAAGGCCAGGAGGAGATATTTCACCTGCACGGAGGCAAACCACGGGCTGTCTTCCCCGAATGAGAAGTCGGAACCTGCGTTGAGGCCCCAGGCCAGCTCGCTGTCGTACTTGACCTGGTAGTCGCGCGGACCGAAATTGAAGGTCGATGAGCTGTAGCCAACCCAGGACACCAGGACGCCGGCGTAGAAGTCGAACCGGCTCTCCGGCGTGAAGTGGTAGTTGCCGCCCAGGTTCACCTGCCGCATATCGACCCGGTCATCGGACTCTGCTGACAACGGACCCTGTTGGAAGCTCATGTTGGTCTTCATGTTGGCAAAGGTGAGACCGACATAGGCGCCGATGTTGGGCCGGAACATGTACTCGGACTCGACATTGAAGCCATTGCCGCCATCAACCTAGAACTTGCTGTTGACCGGCGGGGTTTCGCCGGGAGGGTTCTCGAAGGTCACGGAGTCGGAGCCGGGCCAGACGTGCACCAGGTGACCACGGAGGATCCAGCGAAATTCTCCATCCTGCGCCGAAGCATCGGCGACGCCAACGAACTGCAGCGCCACCAAAGCAACGCCGATCGCAAGTGCATACTTGAGCTTCTGGTTCTTGAAGTGATTCATCCTGATTCTCCTTTTCTGTTTCTTGATTCCTGGATTCGCATGTAGGTCTGCTGGCAAGACGAATATGATGGCACGTTTCGTCAGCCAAGCTTCTTTAGTGTCTTCTTGTCAGTTCTCGAGAATCGCCGGTTCTGCAAGACGCTTCGGCTTATGTCAATCCCTCGATATCTTTTCGCTCTTTTCTGCCTAACAAACAGTCGGCACCTCTTCAGGAACGCTGGGTCGAATGGCTGGGGACCTTCTGCGGTAGCCAATTGCGATGGCCACGAAGGCAGAGGCGGAACCTTAGCAGACTAGGCAAGCAGAATCCGGCCTTTTCGTGCCAAAGGTGCCAGCCGATTCTGAGAGATCGGATCGAAAAATCGGCTGGCACCATGGCCTGATCTCGGTCAGGGTTGCGAAGGGTTAGAATCGGCCGGCACCAGTGGCAGGAGTGTGCAGTAGGATTTCACCTCGATCGACAAGGAATTGAGCGATGAGCGACGAGGAAACGAGCCGACAACCCAGCGAGGATGCAGCTGGTGCGGAGCCGCAACATCAAGAGCTGGAAGATCTACGGACCAAGGCGGCCGAGTACAAGGACCAGCTGCTGCGCGCACGGGCCGAGCTCGAGAACCAGCGCAAACGCGGCGCCAGGGAGAACGAAGAGGCGCGCAAATACGCGCTGCAGAGCTTCGTCCACGAGCTTCTACCGGTCAAGGACAGCTTGGAGAAGGGGCTCGAGGCGGCGGCGACCGATGCCAGCGATGAGGCAGAAAGCCTGCGACACGGAATCCAGCTGACGTTGAAACTCTGGGGAGAGGCCCTGGGCCGTGCGGGGGTCGAAGAGATCGATCCGTCGGGGCAACCCTTCGATCCGGATCTTCATGAAGCGCTGTCGATGCGACAATCCCCAGGTGTGTCAGCCAACACCGTTTTGGAGGTCGCCCAGAAAGGCTATTTGTTGAACGGCCGGCTGGTCAGACCAGCGCGAGTCATCGTCGCCGCTGGCGGAGATGGCCCCGGTTCGCCCGCACGGTAACGAGGCGAGCAGAACTGCTCGTTGGTAGGCCCATTCGATGGAGTTCAAAGATTATTACGACATCCTCGGGGTGAGCAGCGATGCTACCCAGGATCAGATCAAGCGGGCCTATCGCAAGCTGGCGCGCAAGTACCATCCGGACGTCAGCGAGGCCGCAGAGGCCGACCTGCGGTTCAAGGAGGTCGGCGAAGCCTACGAGGTTCTCAAGGACGAAGAGAAGCGGGCGGCCTACGATCAACTGGGTAGCGGTTGGCAGCAGGGCCAGGACTTTCGGCCGCCACCCGATTGGGACGCCGCCGGATACGATTTCTCGGGCGGTGGCTACACTACGGCGGACGCCGCCCATTTCAGCGATTTCTTCGAGAGTTTGTTTGGTGGGGCTGGTGCTGGCGGCTATAGAACGGCCGGTGGGCCCTTCGCTGGGCGAGGCGAGGACATCGATGCAAGGGTCACCATCGACCTCGAAGACGCCTATGGAGGTGCCACCCGATCTCTCACGATGCACGCCCCTGAAGTCACGCCCGACGGTCGAGTCACCCAACACACCCGGACCCTCAATGTCCGCATCCCCAAGGGCATTAAACAGGGCCAGAAGATCCGGCTGGCGGGGCAGGGGGGGCAGGGCATGGGGGGTGAACCGGGTGACCTCTATCTCGAAGTCGAGTTCAGCCCTCACCGGAACTACAGAGTCGAGGGGGCGGACGTCTATCTCGACCTGCCCGTGGCCCCCTGGGAGGCAGGGCTGGGTGCCACCGTCAAGGTTCCGACGCCATCAGGAAACGTCGATCTGAAGATACCGGCCGGGTCGCAGCTGGGTCGCAAGCTGCGTCTCAAGGGGCGAGGGATCCCGGCAAAATCGCCGGGGGACCTCTATGTGGTTCTCCAGATCGCCTTGCCACCCGCCGACAGCCGAAAGGCCAAGAAGATGTACAAGCAGATGAAGGAGGAGATGGACTTCAACCCCCGTGCGGGGCTTGGGGTCTAGCACGATATGCCGAACGAGATAGTCCCGGTGCTGCGCGGTACGGTGCTCGATGAAGAGGGTAGCTTCACCCTGGAGCAGATTTGCCAGATTTGCCGCTTGGAAAAGAAGGTCATCCTCACCTTGGTCGAAGAGGGAGTTCTGGATCCCGAGGGGGACGAGCCAGCGACCTGGAGATTCCCCGGCACCAGCGTGACGCATGTGCGTATCGTCGTGCGCCTCCAGCGAGATCTGGGAGTCAACCTGGAGGGCGCAGCGATTGTTCTCGATCTGTTGGACCGCCTGGCCCTCTCTGGCCGAGGGAGATGAGGTGCCAGCCGATTCTGCGGTGTGGGATGGCGGTCCCCTTCGGGCCAAGGAGAGTTTCCCGCCATGACGACACAGGTGTTCGAGGTTTTCTCCGATTACATATGACCGTGGTGCTACCTCAGTACCGTGCGTATTGAACGGATCCGCGAGAGCCTCGACGTCGAAGTGAAGTTCACCCAGTTTCCCCTCCATCCGGACACACCTCCCGAAGGGATGACCCTGGAGCAGCTGTTCAGTGGTCGGTCGTTCGATCTCGAGGCAGCGCAGGAGCGCCTTGTAGCGTTGATGGCAGAACAGGGACTGCCGTACGGCAGGCGTACGCACACCTACAACAGCCGGCTGGCTCAGGAGCTGGCCAAATGGGCCGAGATCCAGCCCGGAGGCGGAGCCATTCACGATGCTCTGTTCAGAGCCTATTTTGTCGACGGGGTCAATCTGGCCCGGGTCGACAAGCTGGTGCAGATTGCGGGCTCGGTCGGTCTATCGGAAGAGGAGGCTCGCGAAGCGCTCGAGAGTCGCTCCTTTGCAGCCAGCGTCGACGCCGATTGGCGCCGAGCCTCCGAGTTGGGCATCACCGGTGTTCCGACCTTTGTGATCAATGATCGGGGTATAGTCGGGGCCCAGCCCTACGACACTCTGGAGCAGTTGGTAACAGAGAGTGGCGCCGAAAGACGCCCGTAACAGGAACCGAAACGAACAGTCCCGGAGGTTGAGTCATGAAACAGCCCGCAGTGCTGCCGAACGCCTGGCCGCGACTACCCAACACCGAATGGACGGACACCCTGGCCACGCTCCACCTATGGACACAAATCGTCGGGAAGGTGCGCTTGGAGCTTTCGCCCTGGATCAACCACTCGTGGACGGCGACCCTGTATGTGACGGCTCGTGGTCTTTCGACCTCCCCAATTCCCTATCGTGGAAAGTCGTTTCAGATCGACTTCGATTTCGTCGACCACAAACTCCTGATCGCTACCAGTGATGGATTGATCGTGCCCTCGCAACTGCGACCCCAGACCGTAGCGGATTTCTACCGCGACCTCATGGCTGCACTCGATTCTCTCGGGATCACCGTCAGCATCCACACCATGCCCAACGAGCTCGAAAACCCGATTCCCTTCCAGGAGGATCAGGTGCATTCCTCGTACGAACCCGAGCAGGTGCGTCTCTTCTGGCATGCGTTGGTCCAGTCGGCACGTGTTTTCGAGGCCTTTCGGGCCCGGTTCATTGGCAAGTGCAGCCCCGTTCATCTCTTCTGGGGCAGTTTCGATCTGGCGGTGACACGGTTCTCGGGGCGACCTGCGCCCAAGCACCCTGGAGGAATCCCCTATCTACCGGATGTGGTCACCTTGGAGGCCTACTCGAAAGAGGTCTCGAGCTGTGGCTTCTGGCCCGGCAACGCCGGTGCGCCGGACCCGATCTTCTATTCGTATGCCTATCCGACCCCGGAGGGCTTCGCCGAGCATGTGGTGCAGCCCGAAGGCGCCTTCTGGCTGGCTGACCTGGGCGAGTTCGCGCTGCCCTACGAGGTGGTGCGAACCTCGGACGATCCGGATGCGATGCTGACGGCCTTTCTCGAGTCAACCTATGAGGCCGCCGCAGATCTCGCGGACTGGGATCGCACCAACTTCGAGCGACCGGCGGGCTACACACCGTACCAACCCGAAGGCTAGGTGCCAGCCGATTCGGGTAGCGGCTGGAAGTGTTTGATTTCGGGGGGAATCAAGACTCGAGGCATCTCCTGGCAGTGATTTCGAGTCTGCCTGAGGACTTCAAGCTGTCGACCGCGTGATAGCCTGATTCCAGTCATGAGCAAGTTGCGAGAAGCGCTCTCCGACACCGACCCGAGCTCAGAGCTGGTTCGCATCAGAATCCTTCGCGAGATGCCTCCTCGCCGTAAGATCGAGCTGGTCGAAGACGCGAATCGGACCAGTCGTCTTCTGGCACTTGCCGGCATCAGGGCTCGCCATCCGGAGCTGTCAGTTGAGCAGCAGCAACGCCAATTGATGGATCTGGTACTGGGCAAAGAGTTGGCCGAAAAGGTCTATGGTTCCAACTCAGATCCGACAGTTCAATGACACTCAACGATCCGGAGGCCCTGCAGGTCGCCTTCCTGGTGTTCGACGTGCTCGACTCACTCGGTCGGCGATACCATCTGGGGGGCTCCTATGCCAGCTCGATTCACGGCATACCGAGGCAAACTCAAGACATCGACATCGTTTGCGACCTGCAACCAGGCGATGCTGAGCGTCTGGCAACTGAAATTGCCGAAGATTTCTATTGCGATCGAGATCGCATGGCCCAGGCCATCTCAAAACGCCTCTCGTTCAATCTCGTGCACCTGAAGACGGGCGTCAAGATCGACATCTTTCCAAAGGGCAGCGATCGCTACGACAGCGAGGAGCTGGAGCGGAGTCAGATACTGGAGCTGGGTGAGCCATCCAGAGCAGTCCCTGTCAAGACGGCCGAGGACACGATCCTGCGAAAGCTCGAGTGGTATCGCCTGGGTGGAGAGGTCTCCGATCGCCAATGGGGGGATGTTCTCGGCATCCTGCGAACTCAGGATGATCGACTGAATCTCGACTATCTCCGGTCTCGATCCGAGATCTTGGGAGTCGAGGATTTGCTGGTGAGAGCCCTCGAAGAGACCGAGGGATAGGGCTTTCAATTCGGTACCGCCGATCAAGACGTGTTTCCATTCGGGGCGAGCCAGCCCTCCGGCCAGAGAACCGGCGCCCGCACCAAATCCAGAATCGGCTGACCCCCTTTCAGGGCACTCTCGACGCTTGCTGGCGCTGGTATTAGCGTGGTGTGCATCCCGCCAGGCGTTTGAAGGCTCGGGAAAAATGGGAGGGGTCCCGATAGCCTGTGATCTCTGCGATATCGATCGCCCGGGCGCCTGTCTGGGTCAGGTGCCGCGAAGCGACCTTGAAGCGGGTCGTCTCTTTCGTACCTGCCGAGGTGGTGGCACGGCGAAATCGGTAGCTTCCCTGGGACGTGTTGTCACCCTTGGCACGCAATGGCCGGTTTCGCGGAGAATCGGCGGGTAACATAGGCGGCGCGCTGTCGTTCAACACTTGTCCCCACCTTGGGGTGCACGCCAGGCGCGGCTGACAGCGCCGATTCAGTAGGAGTCGGGAATGGACTACTCAGAGATCAAGACCCAGCTCCTCGCCAAGCAGAAGGAGCTTTCCGACCGAATCAAGGCGACCCAGGCGACCGAGGGGCACGAGGTCAAGGAAGGCTTGGACTCCAACGCCCAGCTTTGGGAGGTCTCGGAGGTTAGAGACGGCCTGGACGACGAAGCTTCACAAGAACTGAACCAGGTCAACGACGCGCTGGCCCGGCTCGGTGCCGGTGAGTACGGATTCTGCAAATCGTGCGGCAACGAGATCGGTGAAATGAGGCTCGAGGCCTTGCCCTACGCCACGCTGTGCATAGACTGCGCCGAGGGGGCTGAGGAGCTTGACAAGGAGGCACTCGATCCCGATGAGTATTGATGCCAAACACCGCAGAACGCTCGAAGAGCTGTTCGCTCACCCGATCTCGATGAACATCGATTTCTGGAAGGTCGAGAATCTATTCGATGACCTGGGCGCCGAGATGGATGAAACCGGCAAGGGCCACCTGAAGGTGAAGCTCAACGGACAGGAGATGAGCTTTCCGATTCCAAGAAAGAAGAACATCGACAGCAAGCACGAAGTCGTGGCGATTCGCGACTTTCTCAAGAGCGCCGGCGTGACGCCGGAATCTGAGGTGTAGCCATGGATACCACTCTCTTCTACGGCATCGCCGGGTTGGTCTTTCTGTTCTCGCTCGGTGTCCGCCAGCATCTGAAGTCGACCTACAATCGCTGGAGTCAGGTTCGCAGCGCGACGGGGAAACCGGGTGGTCAGGTCGCCCGCACGATCCTCGACGCCAATCGACTCCAGGCCGTGCCGGTCGAGCCCGTACAGGGCAAGCTCACGGACCACTACGACCCTCGCCACAAGCTGCTGCGCCTCGCCATGGACAACTTCGTCGGCAAGAGTGTTGCCGCCACGGCGGTGTCGGCGCACGAGTGTGGGCACGCACTGCAGGATGCCGACGACTATCGGCCGATGGAATTTCGAACGGCCATGGTCCCAATCGCCAATCTCGGGTCCCGGTTCGGGATACCGCTGGCCATCTTTGGATCCATGTATGGATCGACGGCGATGGTGCAGATCGGAACCCTGGCCTATGCCGGGGCGATCCTGCTGACTTTCTTGACCCTGCCGGTCGAGTTCAATGCGAGCAAGCGTGCGCTCGACCAACTCGACCGGCTCGATCTCATCTCACCCGATGGCCAGGAGGGCGCGGAGAAAGTGCTCAGGGCGGCAGCCATGACGTACGTGGCAGGTGTGGCATCGTCGGCCTGGTACCTGGTGTATCTGGTGTTCGCGGGAGGGCGTTCGCTCCTGGGAAGGCCCAAGCCACCGCTACCACCGCCGGCCTGAGTGGGGCTTGCATCGAGACAAGAGGACGCCTCTCATGGATAGTGACCAGAAGCTCAAGGCCCGGTTCTCGCTCATCTATGTCGTTGGAGCCGTTCTCGCGGTGCTTCTCCTTCAGGAGTACGTGATCGGGCCGATGAAGGCGGGAGAGGAGGAGGTCCCGTACAGTCAGTTCCGCCAGGATCTGGCCACGGGAGCGATTGCCGAGGTTACGGTAGAGCCCGAACGGGTCGTCTACACAATGTCGGAATCGGGTGAAGGAACCGATGCGACGGTGGAGACGCGCAAGGCCGTCCGCATCGAGGACGACGACCTGGTCGAGGAGCTCGTCGACGCGGGAGTCGAGTTTCAGGCTCGAGTGCAGTCCAAGAGTCTTCTGGAGTCGCTGTTCGGGTGGATCTTGCCGGTTCTGCCGTTCGTGGTGATCTGGTGGTTCCTGATGAAGAGGATGGGGAAGGGTGCCGGGGGTATGCTGTCGATCGGCAAGAGCAAGGCCACCGAGATCTCGGGCGAGATGACCAACGTGACCTTCGCCGATGTCGGCGGTGCCGAGCAGGTCGAGGTCGAGCTCAAGGAGATCATCGAGTTCTTGAATCACCCAGAGCGCTTCGTCGCGGTGGGAGCGAAGCTGCCAAAGGGTATCCTGCTCGTGGGTCCGCCCGGTACTGGCAAGACGCTGCTGGCCAAGGCCACTGCCGGAGAGGCCGGCGTACCCTTCTTTTCGATCAGCGGTTCGGAGTTTGTCGAGATGTTTGTGGGGGTGGGCGCTTCGAGGGTGCGGGACCTCTTCGATCAGGCGAAGGCGAAAGCTCCAGGCATCATCTTTATCGACGAGATCGACGCCATTGGTCAATCCCGGTCGGGTGCCGTAGCCATGCGGTCCAACGACGAGCGCGAGCAGACGCTGAACCAGCTCCTGTATGAGATGGATGGCTTCGACTCGAACGAAGGAGTCGTCATCATGGCCGCGACCAACCGACCCGAGGTCCTGGACAAGGCTTTGCTGCGGGCCGGTCGGTTCGACTGGCAGATCGAGGTGCCGTTGCCGACCGAAAAGGGGCGAGTCCAGATTCTCCAGATTCACGCCAAGAACGTGGCCATGGCTCCCGATGTGGATCTGGACCGGATGGCGCAGATCACGGCCGGTTTCTCGGGCGCCGATCTCGCCAATCTGGTCAACGAAGCTGCCCTGCTGGCCGTGCGAAGAGGAGAGCAGACGGTCACGATGGCCGATTTCGATCTCGGGATCGAGCGGGTCGTTGCCGGTCTGCAGCGGGACATGCCGCTGGATGGGGAAGTCCGGAAGATGGTGGCCTACCACGAAGGGGGGCACGCCTTGGTGTCACAGCTGCTGCCCCTGACAGACAGGGTCCACAGGGTGAGCATCATCCCCACCTCCAAAGGAGCTCTCGGTTACACGATGGAATTGCCGGAGGAGGATCGGCATCTGATGACCAAACCAGCGCTCGAGCAGCGTCTAGCGGTCATGCTTGGAGGCCGAGCCGCCGAGCTTCTGGTCTTTCAGCAGACCTCGACCGGTGCCTCGAACGATCTCGAGGTAGCCACCGATCTCGCCCGACGGATGGTCACCGAGTTCGGGATGTCGAAGGCCCTCGGGCCGGTGCGCTACGCGGGTCCGGCCGGCTCGGGCTATCTTGGCGGCCAGGCGGCGACCAGAAACCTGAGCCCTGAGATCGAGAACTTGATCGACACCGAGATGCGGCGGCTGCTCGATGATGCCGAGGCAACCGCCCTCGAGTTGATCAGAACCCACGAAGCTGCGCTCAACGAGATCGCTCGTGTCCTCCAGGAGGACGAGGTGATCGACGGTGACACAGTGGCCCGAATCGTCGCAGAGGAACCGATTCAGTAGGTGCCACCCGAATCTGCAAGATGTTGGGGGTGAGGTGCGTCTTCAGAGGTGTGGCTAGGCGATTGCGGTTCATCCCTGAAGGCGGCGCACTGGTGGAGGTGACCTGTCGGACCCTGCAGGGCCGCTTTCTGCTCAAACCCACCGAGGAGCTCAAGTCCATCGTCATCGGGGTTCTCGCCCGAGCGCAGAGACATGCCCCGGTCGGGCTCCATGCCTTTGCCTTCCTCTCCAATCACTACCACCTCTTGGTGAGCGTCGAGAGTGCACTTCAGCTCGCCTGCTTCATGAACTACCTCAACTCGAATCTAGCGCGGGAGGCTGGTCGACTGCATGGTTGGAAGGAGAAATTCTGGGGTCGCAGGTATCAGGCGATTGTCGTCAGTGAAGAACAGGCGGCTCAGATGGATCGGCTGCGGTACCTTCTGTCCCATGGGTGCAAGGAGGGTCTGGTAGAGCGGCCGCGAGAGTGGCCTGGTGCCCACTGTGTGAAGGCACTGGTCGAAGGCCAGGACCTCCAGGGCCTGTGGTTCGACAGAACCAGAGAGTACAAAGCACGAGTTCGGGGCGAAGAGTTCGACCGGCTCGACTATGCAACGCCCGAGGCCATACTGCTCAAGCCCATGCCCTGCTGGCGCCACCTGTCGGAGGAAAAGCGCAGAGCACGAGTCGGTGAGCTGATCTCGCAGATCGAGAGGGAGACTGCAAGTCGCCATGCACGGGAGGGGACGCGGCCTCTGGGTTTGGCTGCCGTAATGGCCCGGAATCCCCACGACAAACCTCCGCGGTCAAAGAAAGCCCCAGCCCCGACATTTCACGCGGCCACGAAGGCTGCCCGCAGAGAGCTTATCGAGGCCTACGGCTGGTTCGTCAGGGCCTATCGGAAAGCGGCGGAGAAGCTACGCAAGGGCGACCTCAGCGCGTGCTTCCCCGTAGGTAGCTTTCCTCCACGGCTTCCCTTTGTCGGCTGGGTCCCTGAGTTGGAACCAGGCTAGCGAACGGGCAGGAGTTCGTCGAAACCAAGAACAGATCAGATGGCGCGAGGCAACTCGTAACCAAGGTCTTCCTGTGTTTCGAGTCCGCGGCCAGCGGTATCACTGCTACTCAGTCAGGCTCGGGTGAGCCGCATTCCCACATTTGCCGTCCCCAAAAGGCTATCCAGGAGTCGTGCCGCGACACAAGCATCCACTTGACCCGACTGAAGCTCAGAATCGGGTGGCACCTGGAAAAGTTGGGTCTAGTTCTTCGGTGGCGCGGTCGACTCGGTGAGTGGTTGCTGGGCGGTCTCGGGAGGGGGAGGAAGGAAGCAGACATCCGACCCATCGGTCGGCAGCGGCCGCTTGAGAATCTGGGCATAGAGAGTAAGCGCCCACATATAGATCCTGAAGGCCGTACCCACAAAACCGCCCCTGGCTAGAGAGATCGATGGATCCTCAATAGGCCCGGTGATCTTTGCAGGTGTTGCGAGGGTCAGGAAGGTCCTCTTCTTGGGACGGGGGCGCAGGGTCATGTCGACGGTCATGGTCTCCAGATCGATCGAACCCTTGCCCCGAGCGCGAATCCTCGAGGTGTCGAACCAGAAGTTGTTGACCGTCATCTTTCCATCGGCGATAGAGAAATCCCCGGCCATGCAGTTGAGGACCGATTCATCGGTCGGGTCCACAACGCTGAACATGGACCTAAACAGGCCGGCACCCCACAGGTCTAGCAGCGTCGTGTCGATGTCCCGGGGGAAGACCGCGAATCGAAAACCGCCGCTCGCTCCCGCGATCACTTGTTCGACCGGCACGCTGGATGTCCGCAGTTCTGTCTGGAGATCGAGCTCGCCGGTCCCCTTGGCCATGGGATCGAAGTAACTGAGGATGGGGCCGTACTCCACACTGTCGACTTCGAGTCCAACGTCGGCGTCGACGAAGCCGTCCTGGGAAAGAAGGGAGACCTGGCCCCCGACACTCCCGTCAGACAGCGCGAGATTGAAGGGCCCGACGGATAGCCGCCCCTCTTCCATCATGGCCCGGATCTGACCACCTCCGCCGTGCTCTCCTCCCCAGTAGATGTCGTCTGCCTGCAGATTCAGGTCGAGATCCATGCTGGCGAGCTTGCTCGACTCGAGCTTCTCTAGCCAGCTCTCCACCTCTTCCTCGTCGGAATCATCGTCGGACCTCGCCGATCCCTCCGCAGTTTCGCCTTGATCCTCTTCGGGGGCCCATGCGTGGGCAAGGAGCTCGGCGAGGTGAATTCGCCGCGATGAGAGGTCGGCGGCGATCCGGGGTCGCGCGCCTGTCAGATCCAGAGACGCCTTGCCATTGACGTCGGACTGACCCACTTCGAGGGACAGATCCCCCAGAGAGTAGCTATCGGGCCGGATCGTGAGATCTCCCGTGGCCGCAACCGGGCCGACCTCGGAGATTCGGTGGCCGAGGAACGGCTCGAAGCTACTGATGCGATCGGCTGTCAGGGTGAAGCCCAGATCGATGTTCTTGGCCAAGGCCGGCAGCTTTAGATCTCCCCGTGTCTCCAGGCGGACATCTCCCGTCTGCAGCGAGAGCTCCACGGGAATCTGGTTTCGATCTGGATCCGTGCGACTCTTGTTGCGAAGTCGCAACTCGAGGTCGATGGGCGACTCCCCGATCAGACCGTCGGCTGTGACTTGGAGTGGATTGTTCGGAGACTCGGAGATCTCTGCTTGGTGCAGAGTGAGCTCGAGCGGCTCCTTTTCGTCGAGGAATGGTATGGCCAGAAGGACATCTTCAGCCTTTCCCGAGATGTCGGCGCCTTCGAGGAACATCTGGCGCAGCGTCTGCGCCGCGGCTGTCACTTGAAGCTCGAACCGATCCGCCCGAACCGCGAGTCCGGGCGCGACCGCTTCCAGCGGGACGAGGCGCCCGAGATCGATGGTCTCGGCGCTGATCTCCAGGGTCATCGCCGACGGATTCGCTACCCAGTCGAGGTCCAGTCCGCCGCGGAATCGAGCTTCCCCGGCATCACCCGAAAAGATGACGTTCTCCAGATGGCTCTGATGAATTTCGATGTCGGCCACCACGTCGGAGAGATCATCCAGGTCAGGCGAGTACCGCAGCACGCGATCGAGTTCGAGATGAATCTTGCTGTCCGGAAAGGTCACCTCGTCAGGCCAGATAGGGATGTCCACTGTGAGAACAGGCTCCGAAGCGAGATCGTTCTCGGCGGACCCAACCAGCCGCATCAGTTCGTCGAGAGCGACGGTGGAAGCAGCCAGGTCGACGAAGATCGGTGCCTTCTCCTGCCGAGGAGCCAGCAGTTTCATTGTGGCGGCCGTCTGACCGATGCGGATGGAGTCGAGATCGAGCTCGCTTTGATCCGCTCCGACACTCAGGTGTCCGTGAACTTTATAAGGGTAGTCTGCATCAGCTGGGACCCCCCACCAGGGCTCGAGGTCTCCGATGCGGTCACCGGAGATGTCGAGCTCCAGAGCGAGAGACAGGTCTCCAGGCCTCGGTGAAAGGTGACCTTCGATCCGCGTTGTCGATCCCAGTCCCCTGGAGACCAGCTTGAAAGGCCAGGGGTCGTCCGACCTCCAGTCTTTCGTGTCCTGCCCGATCAGCTCGATGTGGTAGGGGTGCCCGCGCAGGTCTCCATCTAGCGCCACAAGCAGGGGTACATCCGCGCTTCGCCTCAACTCCATTTGGGTGAGGACGAGGTCGACCTGTCGGTCGCTATCGGGACTACGGAACCGGATTTGTGCATCGCCGGTTTCGAGGCGCACCGCAAGTTGTTCGAGCAGGTCACCCACCGTATTTCCAGAGCTAGAAGCCGCAATGTGCACCTGTCCGACTGTCCCGGTTGTGAGGCCTCGACCCAGATCGTCCGTGAGCTGGTCGAGGGAAAGTGTCGACGACGAGAGCTCGAGGTCCAGCTCGAGCTGACCCTGAGTGCTCGCGACCTGCACCTGCCCTTGGACCGGAGCGCCTGCCAACTGAAGCCCGTAGGGCAGGGTCAACCGACCGTCCTGGAGATGCGGGCTCCCTGTCAAATCCTCGACTGTTGTCGGCAGACCTTCGAGGCCATCGATGGCTACCTCCAGGTGGAGATCCATCGCCGCCAGGGCCCTCTCGACGTGTGCCACCGGAAGGGGCCACTCGAGGAGTCTCTCGGCCGAGCCGGTCTCCTCAATGTCCGGATCATCCCTGGCCGTCCTCGGCTTTAGCCAAGGGCGGAGGTCAATCCGGCTGGTCTCCAAGGTGCCCGCCAGAGCGAAGTTTTCGCTCTCGAAATTCAGTTCGAGATTGCCGCTCAGATGGGCTTCGTCAACCTGACCTTCGAGGGCGGAGAGATGGATCGGACCGCCCGAGTGAGCCAGGCTGCCTCGGAGTCGGAAGGGGCCGAGTGAGGGGATATCTATCTCGGCGGCCGCAAGGGTGGCCGTCAGATCGTCTCCCTCGAGGGTGAAGTCGAGCGCCAGGGCTAATTCGCTGGGCTGCTTGGTGAGAGTGCCTTCTGCGGAGACCCTTGCGCCGGCGATCCCGAGGTCTGCCGCCAGAGGAAGTGTCGAGTCTGGAGTGAAGAGCTCTTCGAGAGTGGGGCCTGTTGCCTCGAGCTGCAGAGCCACGTCATCGAAGCTGCCACGAGCCTTCAGCTTCAGGGGAGATGATCGGGTGACACCGCCATCGAGCTCGTCGATCGCGAGTCGATGAGAGTCTCCACGACTGTCGGTGAGATTCAGATGGGCCCGATCGAATTCCAGGTTTTCGAGGGCGTCGAACCGAAACAGGGACTTTGGGCGATCGTCTTCCCCGAGCCATTCCTTCACCAGTCCGAGCATGGGCCGCACTTGCACTGTGACTTGATCCAATTGCAAGGAGCCGATGGAGATGCGACGCCTCAGTAGCGGTATCAACTCGATTTGAAGCCGGGTCTCCTCGACACTTGCGGCATCGGCTACTTGCAGCCCTCGTACGTCCACTCCCGGCTGGAGAGACGTCTTTACATGAAGCTCCTGCAGCGTCACCGGGATGCCGACCAGGTCAGCCAACTGCGCCTCCACGAGGCGTTTGAAAGGACTCAAGTTCAGAGTCGGCTGGAACACGAGGAGAAGCGCCACGAGAGCGACGACGAGACCGACGCAGATCGCACCAGCGACGATCAATCGTCTCAGCAATGAATGCTTGCTCAAGGGATTCTCTTTCAGCTGCGCCCTGACTCAGACAAGCTGATGACTGCGCTGGGGCGTGAAGGGCTGCGGCAACAGCTCACCTTGTTCCACGATCACCACACTCGACTCGGGAATCTCCACCCAGAGGTCGGTCAGGTCGCTGAAAGGCTCCGAGACGACAATCCGCAGGTGGTCAGGCAACTCTCCCACGTCGGGGTGAAGCTCCTGGATGGCCTCCTTGCTAAGGCTATGAAACAAGGTGCGGGACTTGCCCTCGCTGGAGTAGCGGAAGGCATAGATGCGCCGGCCGTCGCTGATGCCGAGGGTCATCTGGAGCGGATTCTCGACGCCTTGTCTTTCGGCGACCTCTTCGATGAAGCCGACCATTCTCTCGACACCTCCGATGACGTCTTCCTGCATGCCGAACGTGAGAGCCAGATAGAACATGATCTCGGAGTCGGTTGTGCCTTCGATGTTCGGGAAGAGCTCTGGTGCCACGGCCATGGTCAGCTCCCTGCGCAGACTCCGAAACTCCTCGATGGAGCCGTTGTGTACGAAGAGCCACTTGCCGTGACGAAACGGGTGGCAGTTTGTCTGCTGGACCGCCGTGCCGGTAGCGGCTCGGACGTGCGCCAAGTAGAGGGGAGACTCGATCTGCGCGGCCAGGTTGCGGAGATTGTCGTCGTTCCAGGCCGGTTGCGTGTCGCGGTAGACGCCGGGAAAGTCCCGGTCGCCGTACCAGCCCATGCCGAATCCGTCGCCGTTGGTGGTGGTCTCGCCGGAATAGGCGGACAGGCTCTGGTCGATCAAAGAGTGCTTCGGTTTGAAGATGAGCTGTTCGAGGAACATGGGGGCTCCAGAGTAGGCCATCCAGCGACACATGGTGCTTTCTCCTTACTGAAGAATCACTGCCAGGAGGATTCTACAGAGTCGGCCGAATTCGCGGGCCTCGCGATGAGTGATAATGCTCGTCCAGGACAGAGGATTTGCCGAGAAGAGCCGAAGCATGGCAAGCCGAACGGCGAAATGGAGTGCTTGGCTGGACATCGTGGCGATGACCGCGGTGCTTCTGTCCTATTTGTGGTTTTGGCAGCGAACCTTTCCGGGAGAGCTCTTCGTTTGTATAGCTCTGGTGGTGGGGCTTGCAGTCTGGAGTCACTGGCGCCGGGGCGAGACGCCGCGCGACCTCGGTTTTCGGACGGACAATCTGGTGCCGGCTGCCGTCAAGGTGTTCTCCTTTGTCGGTCCTTTGATTGTCGTCATTCTGCTCGTCGGGATGTGGCTGGGCTCCTTTCGAGTCTTGGCTCGCGACGAGTTTCTGGCCAGGCTCACAATCCTGCCAGTCTTCGGCCTGGCGCAGCAGTACCTCCTCCTCGGTTTCTATCTGCGGCGCTACCAGGAGGCTCTGCCCGGAGATCGGCTGCCGGTTCTGGCAACGGCCCTGACTTTCGCTCTCCTGCACTTGCCAAACGCCTTTCTGGTCGGGGCGACCTTTCTGACTGGACTGGGGTCCTGTTGGCTCTACGCCCGAGCGAAGAATCTCTGGGTCCTGGGCCTGGCCCATGGCCTGCTGTCCCTGGCCATTTCAGTCTCGATCTCCAAGAGCCTGGCTTCGGGGATGAAGGTGGGCTCGAGAGCGCTGCGGCGATGAAGGCAATAGGGGCGTAGGGGCGTAGGGGCTTAGGGGTGACTCTCCTGCGGGAGTCCTGGTGCTTCCGGCCGACCATCCGGACGGACCTCCACGGGATCACGGCCGTTTCAAGGCCCCACTGCCTCAACTCCTGGCGCCAGGGGTAATGATCTTGGCGCCCGTAGCCATCTCTATCTTCGGTGATCTTCGCGAAACTGGAGTCAGTGGAGTTCGCTCTTCTCCCGGAACCTTGACCCTCGGCACGAGGTTGGGCCGGGCCGTTCCTTGTGGAGAGAGCGATCGAGGAGGTCTAATAATAGTGAGTCAATGGTCCAAGAAAGCCAGTGGGAGCAAGGATTCGGCAGAGCCACCTGGAGATTCGGGCGAAAGCAACGAGCAAGCTCAATCCAGATCGAGCGATCCAGCCGTTGTTGGTCTGTGCAGGGGGATGGTAGGTCTCAGCCTTGCCCTGCTCGTTGGTCTCGTGACCTTGGCCTGGGTCCTATTGCGCAGTGACATCGATTGGGACGCGTCGGTGGTCAAGGCAGGCCGTCGCGAGGTTCTTGTGGAAACCTCCGATGAGCCATCCAACGATGAGGCGGCGACTGCGACAGCGGGCGTGATTCGGTTCGATTCGAGCCGATTGAATAGTGAGGGCCTGGTGGGCCCTCCTGACGGACTGCGTGCCTTGAGCTACGAATTCTGCGTTCCGGCTATCGAAGATCATGTCAGGGAGTTAGAAGCGATTGATTCCACGATCGCGATTCAGCGCAGCTCACCAGGCAGGATCGGCTGTGGCGAGGCCGAGTATCTGGCGATTGGCAGCACTCACCAACCCGGCTTTGGAGAAGTTCTGGATCGGTTGAGCCGCCTCCCCTATGTGACCGAGATCCAAGAAGCCTTCTTCGAGTAATCTGCTGGTCGATACCCCCACCCTCCGAGCCCCTTTCTGCCGCCTCTCAGCGGGCCCTTCTAAAGAGTAGCCCGATGCTACGATTGGGCCTCTCGAGAGGGACGATGGCGAGGGGTAATTCAGGACCCATATCACAGCGATTCTGGGGAGCCTTATCCGCTCTCCTGGCCCTTGGTCTGCTCTGCTCAGGCTCCGCTCTAGCTCAATTGAGGCCTGTGGCCCCGCAACCGGTCGAAGGCTGGCTGGTCACCGGCGACTTCACAGGCTCGGCCGACGTCGGCCTCAGGAGCCTGGTGAGCAACTGGTTCTTCGAGTACGAGCGTGGTGACTCGCTCTACCGAGACATGGGAGATCTGGGTGTCGGAATCGGCGGCGATATCGGAAGCGTGAGGACGAACCTCGATTGGTACTTCCGGCGGCGGGTAGCGAGGTCGCAGGAAGTCAAGCCGGCCGGTTCGACAATTACGGCCCAAGACATCTCCTACCTGAGCAATATCAACACTTCGCGACTCCGGCTGCGCGTCGACTGGAACTACCTCGAAAACGCCGACGAATGGGCCTCCGTAGGTGTGCGAACCGAGGGCGGCTTCTCGGTGACGATGGCTCGCAAGCGTCAGCCCACGATCCATCTTCCCGAGACCATACCTACCGAGGCCCTCGATTCGTCATGGGCGGAGTTCAAGGAGTTCTTCGTCGAGGAAGACGTCAATCTGCAGGAGAACAACGTCGTCTACGTCGGGGTGGGTTCCATGGCGGCGGTGGTGGATGGTGCGGCGGCGGCCGTCGGCAATCGTTTCGCGAATACCGAGCATGCAGCGGTCTACTGGGACGAGTACTCCCGCCCCATGATGCTCTTCCCGGAGACCGGAATCCCGGTCAAGCTGAGTGTCTTCACGGGCGACGACCCGACTTTGGCGGTGGGGGATTCCCTCACCTTCTTGACCTTCGTGGGTCTTTCGCCGCTCGCCGCAGGAGTGAATAGATATGGAGTCCGTTTGGGGTACCAGCGGTATCTCCGGCTGTTGCGCGAAACCACAGTGGTCAAGGAAGCCGATGACGAGGTCCTGGTTCGAGTCCGGGATTGGCGTGGCAATGGCAACGAGCTGACTCCTTTCAAGTATCGACCTGAAGTCCGACTCTGGATCATCAGGATCGGCTACACTTTTTTCGAATCGGTCGTCGACCGCTACCGGGAAAGGATCTCCGACATCACCTACCGTGTCGATCTCAAGAGCGAGGCAGGGATGGAGACCTTCAAGCAGCTGCTCAAGAAGGGTGCCAGGGTGCGGGTGACGCCGGAGGTACCGGGCCCCGAGTCGGAAGCCGAGGATGGCGTCGAGATTCTGTATACCGAGCTCGATCGCGGCAAAACCTACAACGGTCGGGTGAGGGCCAACTTCTTTGCCTGGTTCAACTACCAGCTGCGGCAGTTGGGCAACACTCGCCGCATCGTGACCCGAGACGCCGAATTCCGGGAGATCACGCGGGGCCGGATGAAGGAATTCCGCAACGTGATCACCCAAAAGCGCAATGCGAAGCTGAGATCGGTGATTCGGGTCCAGTCTGACATCAATTGGTTCGACACAGATGTCGCCAATCTCGCGCGAGAAGATGAGAGGCTCGCAACCACGATTACGACGAATATCTCCTTGGGTTATGCAAGTCAGGCTGAAATCCGGACTCTGGTGAAGGGGGTAGGGGCGGTTCTGGGCCTGAGTGCGCCACATCCGGCTCTGGGCGAATTGATGCTTCGCAAGGTGGATGGCAGGACGGAGTTCGCTGTCGACATGGTAGTGAGCTTCGGGCCAAAAGAGACCAGGAGACTCGCAGGGGTGTCCGAGGACGACGTTTGGAGAGCGCTGGCGGAGCTTCTGTTGGGCCCCGAGCACGGGGAGGCCTGGGCGAGCGCGGCCGCTCGTCATTGGTGGGAGCCTGGTGCCCCGGCCTTCGCGGGGCCGCAGCCGTCTGTGCGCCACATCGGCCTCTACTACGATGGTGTGCGTGGCTACGAGAAGCCCCCGGGAGGCAATCGCTTCTTCGATCCGCGATACAGGAGGAGCCAGAAGCTGTACAGGATGGCGAAGAAGGCGGTGCGGAAATTCGATCGGCTGAAGGATGCCTTCGGCGAGAAGAGCGACTGCCTCCAATGCCTGATCGACGGCTACGACTCGGAGCTCGACTTCTACCTGATGCAGGCCTTAGCGGTTCGCTTCGGCGGAGGGGTCGAGGGAGGCGGCGTGGGATACGAATTCAGGTTCCTACTCGGAGACATGACCAAACCCGTCGGAGGCTCGAACGATGTCCTGCACGGTTTTCACCTCGACGCGGGCGAGATCGTGCCGAACACGGAGACCTTTCGGGATTCCCCTCCCCGGCTACGGAATGGGCAGGCCCTGCTCAACGTTGCCGGTTCCCAGCCAGATTCACCGACGACCGATGCCCCATGCTGGAAGATCCGTCTGTTCAGTGACTATCTCTTCGCCGCCGACCTGAAGCTCAGGGTGCAGGGTTCGAAAGCCAAAAAGTTGAAGAAGAACGTGCCGATGGTCACGTTCCTCCTCTCACTTGGCGAGCCGCACCCGATCGAGGAGTTGCCCGAGATCGAACTGGCCCGTGAGCTCTTCAACGCTCGGATCCAGCAGAGTCTGACAAGCCAATACGGAGTCGGAAGAAACTACCTGGAAACTCTGGGAGGCGAAGCCTCCTGGGCCTCGGAAATGGACCTGCCCGACTACTTTTACGAGATCGGCGTTCCCGCCGTCGAGGAAGCCTCTCTAGATCAGGACTACACCATGCTGCTTCGTGTGGTGAACCCGTTCGGCTTGCCAGTGACCGAGGAGCAGGAGATCAAAATGCGACTGCCTGCAGACTGGATCGGGCAGGTTCCAGAGCACTGTGAGCTGCTCCAGAAGGCCGCCACTTCAGCAGAATAGACAGCAGGGTCTCCCCAAGACCCCTGCGCCCTTACGCCCCTAAGCCCCTACTCCTTCCCTCAGTTGCATCCAGCGACTGCGCTATCAACGGCGGCTCGAAGCGTCGCAGCCGCAGGCTGTTGGTGACGACGAAGATGCTGGACATGCTCATGGCCGCCGCGGCCAGCATGGGGCTCAGCAGGACTCCCATCCAGGGATAGAGGACTCCAGCCGCCAGCGGGATCAAGGCCACGTTGTAGCCGTAGGCCCAGAAGAAGTTGCCGAAGATGGTGCGGAAGGTGCGCTTGGCCAGGGCCAAGGCGTTGACGATACCGCGCAGGTCGCCGGAGATGAGGATCACGTCGCCAGCCTCGATTGCGATGTCGGTGCCGGTGCCAATGGCGATCCCGACATCGGCCTGGGCCAGTGCGGGTGCGTCGTTGATACCGTCGCCGACAAAAGCGACTCGACTTGCGTCGATTTGCAGTCGTTTCACCTCTTCGGCCTTCTGTCCCGGCAGGACTTCTGCCAGCACCCGGTCGATTCCGGCCTGCCGAGCGACAGCCTTTGCGGTACGGGTGTTGTCGCCGGTGACCATGGCGATCTGGATGCCGGAGTCCTGGAGGGCTTTCACGGCTTCCACGCTACCTTCCTTCAGGGAATCCGCGACGGCCAGAACCGCGGCAAGCTCCCCGTCCACGGCCGCGTACAACGGGGTCTTGGCCTGATCGGCAAGCTGCCTGCCGACATCGTCGGCCGAGACCAGGTCGATGCCCAAGTGCTCCATGTAGCGATCGGCGCCTATATGGATATTGTGTCCCTCGATTTTGGCCTCGAGGCCGAAGCCAGGCTCGGCCTGGAAGGAGTCGGGGCGTGTCCACCGGAGCCCTCGCTGGCGGGCGGCCTCGACGACTGCTCCGGCGATGGGGTGCTCGCTTTGCTCTTCAGCGGCCGCCACCCAGGCCAGGACCTCCTCCTCGCGGTGACCGAAGGTGATCAGGTCGGTCAGCTCAGGGCGGCCCTTGGTCAGGGTTCCCGTCTTGTCCAGGACGATGACGTCGACTTTGGCCAGGGTCTCGAGGGCCGCTCCGCGACGAAAGAGGACTCCCATCTCGGCCCCTCTCCCGGTGCCCACCATGATTGCCGTGGGAGTGGCCAGACCCATGGCGCAAGGGCAGGCGATGACCAGAACGCTGACCGCTGCCACGAAGGCGTAGTTCAGGGACGGGCTCGGTCCGAAGACAAGCCAGAGGATGAACGTGAGCACCGCAATACCGATCACCACCGGAACGAAGACCCCGGCGATGCGATCGGCGAGACGCTGGATTGGTGGCTTCCCAGCCTGGGCTTCCTGAACCATCCGGATGATCTGAGCCAGCACGGTGTCGGCGCCCACTCGGGTGGCTCGCATGAGGAAGGCTCCGGTCCCGTTGACCGTCCCGCCGATCACTTCCGCTCCCGGGCCCTTTTCCACCGGCACCGGTTCGCCGGATATCATGCTCTCGTCGACAAAGCTGGTGCCCTCGGTGACCGCACCATCGACGGGGATCCTCTCTCCGGGCCTGACCTGGACGAGATCTCCTGGCACGACCTTGTCGATCGGGATCTCGACCGACTCGCCGTCGCGAATCAGTCGCGCCGTCTTGACCTGTAGCCGCATCAGTTTGCGAATGGCGTCCGAGGTCCGACCTTTGGCTCTGGCCTCCAGGAACCTTCCGAACAGGATGAGAGTGACGATGACCGCCGCCGCCTCGAAGTAGAGGTTGGCGGTCCCTGCCGGGAATAGCTGAGGCGCGAGGACGGCGAGCAGGGAGTAGAAGTAGGCGGCGGAGCTGCCCATCATCACCAACGTGCTCATGCCGGGACTGCCGTGCCGGATCTCCGCCCACCCTTGAGTGTAGAAACGTCGCCCGGCCACGAACTGGACCGGTGTCGCCAACAGGAGCTCGACCCAGCGCCAGGCGTTGGCCGGCAACAGAGAGAGCATCCATCCCTTCATCGCGGGCACCAACATGGGCCCCATAGAGACCACGACCAACGGCAGCGTCAGGGCTGCTGCCAGCCGGAGATCGAGCAGCTGGCCGCGATGGTCAGCCTCTTGTGCCGAGCGCTCCTCGTCGACGGTCGAAGAGACTTCTACCGGTTCGTAGCCCGCCTTCGTGATGGCCTCCCGGATCTGCTGCGGTCCAACCTGCTCGGGAAGGAAATCGATGTTCGCGGTCTCGGTAGCCAGGTTGACAGTTGCCGATTCGATGCCGGGTTGCTTCTCGAGCGTGCGCTCCACCCGAGCCACACAGGCGGCGCAGGTCATGCCCCTGACTCCTATCTGGATCGACTCGGCTCTGGGCTTGACTATAGTCATTACGGTTCTTCCGACTACCGGTACTTCAACACTTCCATGAGCTCATCGACGATCTCGTCCACATCGCCGCGCTCTTGAGCAGTGACGACGTGATCGCGCAGATGGCTGCGAAGCACGAGAGCCCCGACCTTGTCGAGGGCGCCGTTGACCGCCTTGATCTGCTTCAAAGCGTCGACGCAGTAGACCGTTTCATCGTCGAGCATCCGCAGAATGCCCTCGACGTGACCCTTGATGGAGAGCAGTCTCCGGCGGGTGTCGTCGCGGGTCTTGGGATCGAGATGAAGCCCGTGACACTCGACGTGGTTCATTCGACGGCCTCTGCGCGGTAGCCCTCTTCCTCGACGGCTGCGATCAACGCCGCGGTCTCGGCACTTCCCTCGACAGTGGCCTCACCCCGTTCGAGACTCACCTCCACCACGGTCTCGACTCCGGGGACCTCCTGTAGGGCGCCGGAGACCGCCCGAACACAGTGCTCGCAGGACATCCCGTCGATCTTCAGTTTCGTCATCGGTTGTTCTCCTGTCAGTCGAAGTGGTACTTCCCACCCCAGGGGGGGAGGGATGCCTTGTCCATTCTAGATCAAAATCAAAGGTCACTCCGATAAATCTGGTGGGACTCCGTCAGGCGGCCGTCTGGATGGATGTCTCTTCTTCCGGCGGGCGGTCGCGGTTGGGGCAGGTAGCGCAGGTCAGCGATTGGCCGTTGGGACCGATGACATCGGGGCCGCCGCAGGAGCCCCGCAGGCAGCGGTTGCTCAGCAGCACACCGATGGCCATGCCCAACATGGCGACTCCGATGACGACGGCACTGAGGACAAACAACTGCATCTCTCTGATCCTAACAATTCCTCAAGGGAAACGATTCCAGCGACCTGTTCGACGATGTTGTCGAAAGCGGTGCCCAGGTTCGACGAAATCTGCCGTCAGGTAGTGGGTTTGTCAACTCGTGGTTTCGATGCGACGCCCAGGACCGCGGGCTGCACCAGTGCAGCCGCAGCTGGCATGTTCCTGGCATAGACCGATTGCAGACAGACAATACAGGAGGTTTCCAGTGACAAATAGAATTGGCAATCGGTCGCGTTTCTACAGTGTCATCCTGCTGTGCATGCCGCTCGCACTCGTGACGGGGGGATCGTTCGCGCAGGTGACGGTCCACACAGTCGGTGTCTGTGGCACCCACGACGATATCCAGGATGCCATCGATGCGCTGGTCGTAGGAGCTGACGCTGAGATAAGGATCCAGGGCAACGCCACATACGAGGAGAATCTGCTTTTTACCAAGTTCTTCAATGCCGGGAGGGTCGAGGTGACGGGTGGCTGGGATTGCCCTTTCTCGACAAGGAGCAACGACCCGAGCACGACATTGATCGACGGCGGCGCAGAGGATGCGGTAGTGAAGGTTCGCACTGCCGGAGGAGAGCTCTTGCTGAAGGGTTTTACCGTCACCCATGGGGAGGCGGAGAAAGGGGCCGGAATTCAGATTCTGCTCGAGGGCGGTGCGCGTGTCGAGCTCGAGAACCTGATGGTGATCGACAACAAGTCGGTGTCATCGGGCTCGGTCCATGGTGGCGGCGTGAGTGCGGATATCGATGGAGATGAGATCCTGGAAATCAGCGGCCTGGTCGCTCAGCAGAATCTGGCGATCAGCCGAAATCAGGCTGCAGTCTATGGTGCGGGTCTCTCGATCATCGCTTCCGGAGAGGCCCGTTTTACTGTCAGAGACTCTCAGTTCGATGGCAACAGCATCGAGAATGCCGGTGGCGATGATGCCCTGGGCGGCGGGGTTCATATCGAGACGCGGAACTTCGCCCAGGGTTGGCTTCAGGACTCGAGAATATTCAACAACACGGCGATCGGAGATGTCAGGGTTGCCTCCGGCCTGAGCATTGAATCTGCACAATCGGGTGACGCCGTGATCGAACGAACAGGTGTCATGCTCAATAGCGCGACTGGAGCTGCAGGGGGCTCTCAGCTCAAAGCCAGGGCGCAGGATGGCTCGACAATAACGGTGAGAGATTCGGGGATTGTGCAGGGCGACTTCGACGGTGTGTACGCGTCTGTCGTCGATTCTGGGAAGGTCTATTTGACCAACCTCACCGTGGCCGATCACGCTGATACCGGACTACATCTGGCGATCTACGAATTTGGCAAGATCAGCCTCTACAACACGATCTCCTTCGGCAACCTGGTGGACCTGGAGGCGTCGGTCAGGTTGGACGACGGTGCCAATCTGATCGGAGTCGATCCACTCTTTACTGATCCGACAACCCTGGACTACCATCTGGAGCCCGGCTCGCCTGCCGTGGACGTAGGCGACAACGACCCGCCGGGAGGTCTTGGTGCTGTCGATTACGATGGCGCACCCAGAATCATCAACGGAACCGTTGACATCGGGATGTACGAGGGTGTCGCGGTCATCTTCGGTGATGGTTTCGAATCAGGAGATTGCAGCGCCTGGTCGGTGATGGTTCCCTAGCTCCGAGGCGGTCCCAGACCTGTTCAGTCTTCGACCAGGCTCGTGAAGGCGGTGGTCCGGCGCTCCGCAAAGCCACCATTGGGTTGGCGGGCCAGGAAATAGGCCGCCAAACCCAACTCCTCGGCGAGCTCGTAGCCCTCGGGGCCCAGCACCAGCAGAGCGGTTGCGAAAGCGTCTGCCTGAACGCACTCCTTGTGGACCACGCTGACCGAGGCCACGGCATGGCTGATGGGCCAACCGGTGCGAGGGTCGATGGTATGGGAGATGCGCTGGCCCTCCTCCTCGTAGTAGTTCCGATAGTCCCCGGAGGTGGCCAGGGAGAGGTTCCTCAAAGGGATGACAATCTGAACCCCCCGCTGGCTGGGGTCGGGAATCTCGATGGCGATCCGCCATGGATTGCCATTCGGGTTCGAGCCCGAGGTGCGGACTTCACCCCCGACCTCCACCATGTAGTCCTGGACATCCTCGCTCTCGAGGGCTTCGGCCACCTGATCGACGCCGAATCCCTTGGCAATGGCCGACAGGTCCAGGCTGAGGTGCGGAACGAGCTTGCGGACAGCCGGGCCGTCGGGCAGAAGCTCCAGATTTTTCCAACCGGTCGTTGCGAGCAGGCGATCGATGACTTGCTGGTCGGGCGGGTCGGCAGGTCGCCCGGGAGGCCCGAAGCCCCAGGCATCGACCAACGGTCCGATCGTGATATCGAAGGCGCCATGGGCAAGTTGGCTGACTCTGAGAGCATGCTCCAGGACCTCGAAGGTCTCTTGTGAGATCGAGTAGGGCTCGTCGCTTTGCCATCGATTCAGCATCGAGAGCTCGGAGTCGCCGAGGTAGTGGGACATCTTGGAATTCACCTCGGCGAGCTTGCCCTGGATCAACTTCTGGAGTGCGGCTCGGCGCTCGTCGTCGAGGCTATCCGCGACTACCTTGACCGTGTAGTCGGTGCCCATGGTGGGCCCGGAAAAGGTGTGGAGTCTTGGCTTCTGGGCCTGCTGGCCACAGGACAAGAGGAAGCCTGCCGCCGCCAACAGGGGCAGCGACAGCAAAAGGCGGTAAGGCAGTGAGGCAGTGGGGCAGTGAGGCAATGAGGTCTTTAGGAGCATGCGGATCATTGACGGATGGCCTTCCTGTCAGCTCCACAGATAGGGGCATCCTCGCGGGATACCGATCCCGGCAGGGCATCCCCTGCCCTGCAACAGCCTACTACCAGACTAATACGTTTGTCAGTGATGTGGGTTCTGAGCGCTGCACCCCTGCGCCCCTATGCCCTTAGGCCCTGGTAGGGAGGGGGTAAGGGAATCACCCGAAATCGTCGTACAGGACGTTCTCTTCTTCGACCCCCAGGTCTTCGAACATATTGCGGCAGGCCGAGAGCATCAGCGGTGGCCCGCACAGGTAGTACTCGATGTCCTCGGGGGCAGGATGGTCCTTGAGGTAGTTGTCGTAGACCACCTGATGAATGAAGCCGGTCATGCCGGTCCAGTTGTCCTCGGGTAGTGGTTCGGAGAGGGCAAGATGCCACTCGAAGTTGTCGTGTTTGGCGGCCAGCTCGTCGAACTCATCCTGATAGAAGGCTTCGCGCAGGCTGCGCGCTCCGTACCAGAAGGTGATCTTGCGCTTGGTATCGAGACGTTTGAGTTGGTCGAAGATGTGGGAGCGCATCGGCGCCATGCCGGCGCCACCACCGATAAACATCATCTCGGCATCGGTGTCTTTAGCATAGAACTCGCCGTAGGGACCAGAGATCGTCACTTCGTCACCGGGCTTGAGGTTGAAGATGTACGAGGACATCTTGCCAGGTGGTGTGCCCTCGGGCGATCTCGGCGGAGGTGAGGCAACCCGTACGTTGAGCAGGATGAGGCCCTTCTCGTCGGGGTAGTTGGCCATCGAGTATGCCCGCGTGACCTCCTCATCCACCTTCGAGACATATCGCCACATGTCGAACTTGTCCCATTCCTCGCGGTACTCGTCGTCGATCAGGAAATCCTTGTAGTTCACCACGTGGGGTGGGCTCTCGATCTGGATGTAGCCACCGGCTCGGAAGGGCACCTCCTCACCCGGTGGCAGATCCATCGACAGCTCCTTGATGAAGGTGGCGACGTTGTGGTTCGAGCGCACCTTGCACTGCCACTTGCGGACGCTGAAGACCTCGGGTGGCAGCTCGATGTCCATGTCGCCCTTGACCTTGACCTGACAGGACAGGCGGACACCCTCTCGCTCCTCGCCCCGATTGATGTGGCTGACTTCAGTCGGCAGCATGGCACCGCCACCCTTCGTGACGGTGACCTTGCAGACTCCGCAGCTTCCCTTACCGCCACAGGCCGACGGGATGAAGATCTTGTTGGCCGACAGCGTCCCTAGCAAGGTGCTTCCTGCAGCTGTCTTCAGAGCCTTGTCCGAGTCTTCATTGACGAGGATGGTCACTTCACCCGTGGCGACCAGCTTGCTTCTGGCCACCATCAGGAACGCCACCAACGTCACGATGACGAAGGTGAACATGAATACGCCGAGTCCGATGGTAGTCATAGTTCTATAGTTGGATTCCGCCGAAGGCCATGAAGCCGATGGCCATCAGGCCGGTGATGATGAAAGTGATCCCGAGGCCTCGCAGGGCCGCCGGAATGTCGTGATAGCGAAGGCGCTCTCGAATCGCCGCCAGGGCGACGATTGCCAGAGCCCAGCCGATGCCCGAGCCGATTCCGAATACCGTGCTCTCGGCGAGGGTGTAGTCGCGCTCCACCATAAAAAGCGATGCACCGAGAATGGCGCAGTTGACGGCGATGAGCGGTAAGAAGACCCCCAAAGCGGCATAGAGCTTGGGCATGTATCGATCGAGCACCATCTCGACGATCTGGACCATTGCGGCGATGGTGCCGATGTAGGTGAGGAAGCCAAGAAAGGAGAGATCGTACTGGGCCAGATTCGGGCTCACCCAGGCGAGCGCGCCCTCCTTCAACAGATAGTTGTAGATCAGGTTGTTCATCGGTACCGTCATGCCGAGCACGAAGATGACGGCGGAGCCCAGACCGAGTGCGGTCTCGACCTTGCGGGAGACGGCGAGAAACGAGCACATGCCCAGGAAGAAGGCAAGGGCCATGTTCTCGACGAAGATGGATTTGACGGCGAGGTTCAGATAGTGCTCGACCATCTCAGTCTTCCTCCACCTGGTCGGGTTTCCAGACTCTGAGGCCCCAGATCAAGAAGCCGATAATGAAGAACGCGGCCGGCGAGTAGAGCATCATGCCGTTGGGGTTGTACCAACCGCCGTCCGAGACGAGAGGCATCACCTGCTTGCCGAACAGGGAGCCGGAGCCGAAAAACTCCCGCAGAAAGGCCGTGATCATCAGAATCAGCGCATAGCCCAGGCCGTTGCCGATGCCGTCCAGCAGACTCATGCCGGGTGGATTGGCCATGGCATAGGCCTCGGCGCGGCCCATGATGATGCAGTTGGTGATGATGAGACCGACGAACACCGACAGCTGTTTCGAGATGTCCCAGAGGTAGGCCTTGAGGATCTGATCGGTGACGATGACCAGTGAGGCGATGATCGTCAACTGGACGATGATCCGGATGTTCGTGGGAATGCTGTTGCGCAGCAGACTGATGAAGACATTGGACAGCGTCAGCACGCAGATCACGGCGATACTCATAACCAGGGACGTGTCCATGCGCGTGGTCACCGCCAGCGCCGAGCAGATGCCGAGCACCTGCAGAGCGATCGGGTTCTCGTTGAACAGGGGATCGACCAGCGCTTCCTGAGTCTTGCTCGCCATCAGGTCGCCCTCCTTTGTGACAGGTTGTCGAGGTACGGGCCGAGAGCTTCGTCGCCCAACCAAAACTGCACGAGATTCGTCACCCCATTGCTTGTGAGGGTGGCCCCAGAGAGTCCGTCGACGTGAAAGGGATCCTCGACGGGTGTACCCGCGGGACCCTTGATGACCCTGATCTTCGGTTCTCCGTCGTCGCCAAAGGCCTTTCGACCCGCCCATCGTGCTTTCCACTTGGGATTGTCGACTTCGCCTCCGAGGCCGGGGGTCTCGCCATGTCGATAGAAGGTAATACCGCGGACCGTGTCCACATCGTTGTCGAGGGCGAGGAAACCATAGAGGGTGGACCAGAGGCCGTAGCCCTCGATGGGAAGCACGATGGCTTCGACTCCTTGGTCGCCCAAGACTTCGTAGACCAGCACGTTGTCCGGCAGCCGCTGGACCAGAGCGCGGTTCGCCGGCGCGACGGTGCTTGTCGCAGGGTCTTTGGCTGCCCGAGCTTGATCGAACGTGGCGGCGTCGATGTCGGGATTCTCCTCACCAGTCTCGAGGTTGACCACGACCATGCGGATGTTCTCGAACCGGCGCTGGACCTCGGCCGCATCGACCTTCTCGTTGGCTGCCAGGAGACCAGCCGCCAGCAGCACGTTGCGCTGCTTCTCGAGGGCGGCGTTGATGTCCTGGGCGGGTTTGAGAGAGACCGCTGCCGAGGAGACGACGATGGCACAGACGATGCAGACCGCCGTGGCGAAGAGAATCGTATAGAGGGCGTTACGTTGCATAGCGTCGCATCCTTCGCTTGACGTTGGCGGCCACCACGTAGTGGTCGATCAACGGCGCCATGACATTCATCAGGAGGATTGCCAGCATCATGCCTTCAGGGTAGGCCGGATTGACGACCCGTATCAGCACGACGAGGACTCCGATGAGAATGCCGTAGATCCATCTCCCTTTGTCGGTCTGGGCAGCCGAGACCGGATCGGTGGCCATGAAGACCATCCCGAAGGCCCAGCCTCCCAGCACGAAGTGCCACCAGAACGGAGTGGCGAAGAAGGGATTCGTGTCGGAACCGATGGCATTGAGCCCCAACACCATGACGACGGTGCCGATGACCACTCCGGTCATGATGCGCCAGGAAGCGACCCTGGTGACCAGCAAGATGACGGCTCCGATCAGGCAGGCCAGGGCGGAGGTTTCTCCCATGGAGCCCGGGATGAAGCCCAGAAAGGCATCCTGCAACGACACTCCTTGGGCTACTGCTGCTTGGCCCTGCTCTGCGGCCGTTGCGAGCCAAGTGGCGCCACTGACCCCGTCAGCGCTGGTCTTGGCCGCGATCCAGACGGCATCTCCGGAGATCTCGATCGGGTAAGCGAAAAACAGGAAGGCCCGAGACAGCAGAGCCACATTGAGGAAGTTCATGCCGGTGCCGCCGAAGATCTCCTTGCCCAGCACCACTCCAAAGCTGATGCCGAGCGCCACCTGCCAGAGGGGAATGGTCGCCGGCAGGATGAGCGGAAAGAGGAATCCGGAGACGAAGAACCCCTCGGCGACCTCGTGCCCGCGAACCGACGAAAAGAGAACCTCCCAGAAGCCGCCAGCGGCAAAGGTGACGATGAGCACCGGAAAGAAGTAGAGCGAGCCGTGGACCATGCAGGCCCAGAGGCTCCCCGGGTCGAAAGCCAGTCCCAGTGCCTCCATTGCGCTGGTCTGCCAACGGTCCAGCGGGGCGGCACCCTTGGAGATCGCCAGGTGAGCCTGATAGCCGGTGTTGTAGAGCGCCATCAGGATGGCCGGCACCAGGGCCACGACGACGGTCATCATCATCCGCTTGAGATCGAGCCCGTCGCGCACATGAGAAGGCCCGGCGGTCACCTTCCCCGGGGTGTAGAGGATGGTGTCCCCTGCCTCCCAGAGGGCGTGGAGCTTTTCGAGCTTGCCACCCGGCTCGAAGTGTTTGGCTTGTTTATCCAGCAGCGAACGCAGAGACACGATCAGCCTTCCTTTTCAATCAGAGTGAGGACGTCTCGCAGATACGGTCCGTAGTCGTTCTTGCCCGGGCAGACGTAGGAACACACGGCCACGTCCTCCTCCGCCAGTTCGAGGCAACCGAGCCGCTCGGCCACCTCGACGTCGCGCATCAGCAGGGTTTTGAGAAGTTGGGTCGGCATCAGATCGAAAGGCATGACTCTTTCATAGCTGCCGATCGGTACGATGGCCCGTTGCGAGCCATGGGTCGCGGTGGTGTAAGCGAAGCGCTTACCGGGAATCAGGGCACCGAGGTGCGTCTTGACGACAGAGTGCTTCTCGCTACCCGGGGTCAACCAGCCCAGGAACTCCCGCTCCCTGCCTTCGGCGAGCACGGTGATCTGATTGTCGTAGCGCCCCAGGTAGCCGAGAGCGTCTCCTTGCGCGATGCGTCCCGAGAGCGCGGAACCCGAAATCACCCGTGGCTCGCCTGCGCCGAGCTCCCCTTCGACCAGGCTGTCGGTCGAGACGCCGATCCGCGTCCGGAGCAGGCGCGGCTGCCTTACGATCGGGCCAGCCAGAGAAATGACGCGATTCAAATAGAGCTCGCCCGAATCGAAGAGCTCGCCGATCGCGGTCACATCTTGATATCCGAGATACCAGACGACCTTATTGCGATCGACGGGATCGAGGGTGTGGATGTGGTAGCCGACGGTACCGGCCGGGTGAGGGCCGCTGAACTGCTCCACCTGGATGCGACTCTCGTCAGGAAGATCTAGTTTCACCCCACGTGCGGTACAGACAAACACCTTGCCCTCTGTGAGCTTTGCGATGGCTGCCAGTCCGAGCTGGAAGCGATGACCTTGATCGACCATGGCCACCTCGACAGACGGAGCGAGGGGGTTGGAGTCGATGGCGGTGACGAAGATGGAGTGAGGTTGCGCTTCGGGGTCGGCCACTCGGGCGAAGGGTCGGCCTCGGAACGCGGTCCACAGCCCCGACTCGATCAACAGTGCCTTGACTTGATCCCCGGTGAGGCTCGCCGGGTGCTTGCCGGTGAAGGAGCCGAAGGCAACCTGCTCGGCGCTTCCGGCTCGTCCTTCGATCTCGCCTCGGGTGAGCTCGATGACCATGGATTGAAAGACACGCTTCTCCCCACGATTGACGGCCACCACTTTGCCGGCTCCCGCCGAAGTGAACCGGACCCCCGGCATCTTCTTGTCTTCGAAGAGCAACTGACCCCGTTTGACGGTCTCGCCCACTTTGACGTGCATGGTGGGCCGAAGGCCGGGGTAGTCGGCCCCCAGAAGGGCGACACGAGTGGACGTGCGGGCTGCTTCGACCTGCTGAGTGGGCTCACCCTGAATGGGCAGACGCAGGCCACGTTTCGACTTGTGCAGTGCCATCGGATTTCTTGTTCCGCTGCGGAGTTAGATCTGTTGGAGTGGCGGCTCCCGGTGTCGTCAACGTGTGGCAGGGAGCACACCACGACTCGGGCCTTGATTCTTCCATCTTGTGAAAAAAAAGGCTAGGCGTATCGTCACATTCTTGTTCGCGCTCTGCTACCATCGGGGTAGATTGACTGGACAGGCAGTCCGTAGGGTGCTCCACGGTGCGGGGACGATCGAAGTGACTGCCAGGGAGGCGAGCAATGGACAAGTCGAAGATCCCGACAGCGCGTGACTTCATGGAGAAGGTCCCGACGACCTTTTCGCCTGGCATGAGCCTTGTCGATGCCATCGAGACTCTGGCGGCGATGCATGTTTCTGCGGCTCCGGTGGTGGACGATGACGCCTGTTTCCTCGGCATGCTCACCGACAGGGACTGCCTTCGTATCGTCTCGGTTTCGGCATTTCATCGGCCCAGAGGCGGCAAGGTGGCCGACTTCCTGTCTCCGGTGACACAAGCCGTCGAGACCGATATGGACCTGTTTCGAATTGCTGAAATCTTCCTGACCACCCATTTCACCGTCCTGCCGGTTCTCGAACGCGGCAAGTTGGTGGGCTGTATCCATCGTGAAGGTCTGCTCAAGGGCATCACCTTCGTTACCAAGGTGTTGGAAGACGAAGGCGTCAAGGTCGAGGCGGAAGCCAGTGAAGCGGTAGTCCGACCGAGCTCGATCGGCGATATGCAGCAGGCGTTCGCCAGGCTCTCCAAGAAGCAATTGGTCCGACGTGTCGGACGCCGTAGCTGAGCTCCACACCCTCTCCAGCTGTACCTTTACCCGCGGGCGTGCCCTGTGTTGCAATAGCTGTCGATGAGGGGAGCCCGGCGCCGAACGACGAGATTGGGTGCGGGGTAGCGCCGAGGAGAGGGGACCGCATGAGCTCGCAATCCGGGACCGGACGCCGAGGGCTTCTCGCCCTCATGACACCGCTGTTGGTGGGAGCCGTGCTTCTTCCGAGCTGTGGGCCTCGAGAGAAGGGGGCGGATCTTTCGGCGGCGGCTGACGGAGCCCCCGAGGCCACCTACGTCGGCAGGGAGGCCTGCTCGAGTTGTCACGCGACGGAAACCCGGCTCTGGGAAGGCTCCCATCACGACCTGGCCATGCAAGTGGCCGACAAGTTCACGGTCCTCGGCGATTTCGATGACGCCACCTTCACCTACAACGGCATCACCTCGACTTTCTTCCAAAGAGACGACAAGTTCATCGTGCGAACCGACGGTCCCGACGGTGAGCTCCAGGACTTCGAGATCGCCTACACCTTCGGGGCCGTACCGCTGCAGCAGTACCTGATCGAGTTTCCGAACGGCCGGTATCAGATGCTGAGTCTGTGTTGGGACACCCGCTCGGAGGAGGAAGGCGGGCAGCGGTGGTTTCACCTCTACTACCCTGATGAGGGTATCGACCATGAGGATGAGCTGCATTGGACCGGGGCAAATCAGAATTGGAACTTCATGTGTGCCGAGTGCCACTCGACCGATCTGAAGAAGCGATTTCTCGCCAACGAAGGCCGCTTCGACACCACCTACTCGGAGATTGACGTTTCGTGTGAAGCCTGCCACGGGCCGGGCTCGCTGCACGTGGAGTGGGCTGATGCGGTAGCGCTGCGAACCAAGCCCCCGTACGACAACGGACACATGGGGCTGGTGGTGCGTCTCGAGGATCCGGGTAGAGGTACCTGGATGGTGAGCTCAGAGACAGGTAGTGGCACACGGCTTGCGCCCCCGGTCGAAACCCAGGAGATGGAGACCTGTGCCCGCTGTCACTCACGGCGCGGTTTGATCTGGGAGGAGTACGAGTTCGGGCGGCCGCTTCTCGACACCCATCGATTGGCTCTCCTAGAGGAGGGGCTTTACCACGCCGACGGTCAGATCGAGGAAGAGGTCTACGTTCACGGGTCCTTTCTGCAGAGCAAGATGTTCCAGAAAGGCGTTACCTGCAGCGATTGTCACGATCCCCACAGCCTGGAGAT
The DNA here is from genome assembly GCA_049664225.1 of Thermoanaerobaculia bacterium. Taxonomy (GTDB): domain Bacteria; phylum Acidobacteriota; class Thermoanaerobaculia; order Multivoradales; family JAHEKO01; genus JAUVRX01. Next base: position 1,557 of record JBATEX010000187.1, on the reverse strand, counting down.
GCACTTCCCCGACGATTCGGTCTGTGTCCGTTGCCACTCGCGGACGAAATTCGCCACCCAGGAGCACCACTTCCACAAGCCCGCCACAAAGGGCGCCTTCTGCGTCGATTGCCACATGCCGCCGAAGAACTACATGGTCGTGGATCCTCGACACGATCACAGTTTGCGGATTCCCCGGCCGGACCTTTCCCTGAAGCTCAGTACCCCGAACGCCTGCAACGACTGTCACGCCGACAAATCGGTGCAGTGGTCCATGGATTGGATCGTGAAGTGGTACGGGCCGGAGCGGCGGCAGGAGCCCCACTACGGTGAGGCCTTGCACGCTGGACGAGAGGGTCTCGTCGGAGCGGAACAGCAGTTGGTCGGGCTGATCGAGAATGAGGAGACTCCTGCCATCGCCCGCGCGACGGCGCTGACTCTGCTGCCGAGATATCTGACGGTCGGCAGCCTGCCTGTCCTCGGGCGATCTCTGGGCAGCTCGGAACCAATGATTAGGATGGCGGCGGTGCGAGCCTCCGAGGCAGTTGGGGACTCCACGAGACTTTCTCTGATTTATCCTCTCTTGCACGACCCCGTTCGCGCCGTTCGATTCGAAGCGGCGGCTCGGCTCGCCTCGGTGCCGCGCGAGCTGTTCTCATCGCCTCAGCAAACGGCTCTCCAGAACACGCTCGCCGAGTATCGGGAATCGCTTCGCTTCAACGCGGATCGAGCCGAGAGTCACGTCAATCTCGCGGTGCTGCATGTGAACAGTGGCGATCTCGACAAGGCCGAGGAGGCCTACCTGAAAGCCATCGAGGTCGATCCTCGGTTCCCCGGCACGTACGTCAACCTTGCGGATCTCTATCGAATGCAGGGGCGGGACGCGGAGGGGGAAAGAACGCTGCGCGAGGCCTTGGAGCTCTACCCCGATAGTGGCGACCTTCACCATGTTCTGGGGCTGAACCTCATCCGTTTGCAGCGACCCGTGGAGGCGCTCGGCGAGTTGAAGCTGGCTGCCGAAACGATGCCTGAATCGGCGCGCTATGCCTACGTCTACGCAGTGGCGCTGTTCGACTCAGGCGAATCTCAGCAGGGACTGGAGGTGTTGGAGGAGGCTCACCAAAGGCATCCGACCGACCGGGAGCTTCTCGTGGGGTTGGTGTCGATCTACCGCTCGAGCGGCGATCTCGATACCGCCCTGGAGTACGCTCGCAAGCTCCAGGCGCTGGTGCCGCAAGATCCCAATGTCGAGAAGATGGTGCTAGACCTCGAATCCTCGAGGTCGTAGGGCTTAGGGGCATAGGGGCATAGGGGCTTAGGGGCATAGGGGCGTAGGGGTCCTGAGGTCCTGGGCAAGAGATCATCCTCTCTCAAAGAAGATGTCGATAGGAGGCCCGTCCGGGGGCAGGAACCCAGGGGGCTATCCTCCCTTCCGCTGCAAGAACCCCCTGGGTGGAGTTGCCTCGATTTTGTAGACACCGTTGAAAGCCCGAGAATGGGCAGGAAGGAGTCTACGAATGGGAGAGCAACGCAGGGAGTTTTCCAAGGAGTTCAAGCGCGAGGCGGTGCGTCTGGCGT